>MHAR01000001.1 GCA_001803045.1 Ignavibacteria bacterium RIFOXYB12_FULL_35_14
ATATCTTTAAATTATTATTTTCACACTATTAACGGTAGAACCATAATTTTAATAAACAAAAAGTGATTACAACTGCTTCGCAAGTACCCAAACTGTTACAACACTCGCTAATAGAGCAAATACGTCTAATACAGTTCTGCCTAAGTCAAATGCAACCCCTTCACCCTTCGGCGGCGGCTCTTTTGTAACAATTATTACTGAACCGTCATAAACTTTAGGATTACCCGTGAGGAAGCCAAAGTTCACTCTGTTCGATTCACCGTTGGCTTTGCGATAAACAGCGTAGTTTGCACTGTCGGTAGTACCGCCTGCATTATCAATATAATCCTTTACACTTAGCCCTTCAATAAATCTGTAAAGCCCTGGATTATTAACCTCACCATCAACAACTACCGTGTTTGGTTTTTTAGGGATAAATATTTTGTCTCCGCCATGCAAAAAAACATTTTCGCTTTGATCTTCATCATAAAAGAGAGCTTCTACATCAACAACTAACTTTTTACCATCGCGGTTAAATTGTGTCCCGAATAAAAATGCTTCTGATGTTGATCCGCCGGCTTTTATCATTAAGTCAAAAAGTGTTTCATTCTTAGATTCCAATACATAAGTTCCCGGCTTATTAACTTCACCGGAAATACTTATAACCCGTTGATCCTGGTAATTGGGATTTTTGCGGATTACAACTATGTCTTTGTGCTGTAAAATGAAAGTATTGGAAGTGATGTTTACCGTGTCGACACCTTCAAATTCATCCGATGTACTTTTATAAAAAGAAGGTGCCATCGGAATTACAAGTGATTCACTGATCTTTTCACCTTGATAACCGTTCGGTTTTATCCTATTCACATAAACTTCAGTTCTTAATGACCTCTCATTGAATCCGCCTGCCTGAAGAATGAGATCCATTGGCGTCATGTTTGAGCTAAGCGGAAATTGTCCCGGGTTGCGCACTTCTCCTTCAATCCGAACTGATTTATCCAAAACTTTTTCGACATCGCCCTTGTAAATATAAATTTTGTCTCCCGGCTCAAGGTCTATATTCACAGATTTTTCACGCAGCAGCTTTTCAAGGTTAAATGGTATGATGCGGGTCGAAAGTCCGTCAGGATTAATTCTCACCACATCCCCTCGCAAGGTAAAAGCTCTTCCTCTGAAAATTGGATCCTGCAATCCGCCTGCTCTGAAAACCACATCATAAAGAGTCAAGCTGTCTGCAAAAGGAAGTGAAACCGGCTTCTTTACATAACCGGAAATTGAAACTGTTTTTTTCTCTACAAGTTCATAAATAGAATATATCTTTACGGAATCCCTCGGCTGAAGTTCAATATTGTTTAATGGATCGCCATCCAATGCTTTAGATAGATCAACAGAAATAAACTGATAAGTCTCATCAGGCCGCGTTCGAATAATATCTGCTTTGCTGAAATACGCTTCTGGCAGTACGCCTTCTGCTTCATAAATTAAGTCTGATAATCTTCTTACCTTTGAAACTTCGTACGCACCGGGACGAAGCACTGCGCCTTCAATAGTTACATAGTTGATAAACTTTTCCGATATTGGATATACCGCCACTAAATCACCATCCGAAAGAATAAAATCTGCAGAAGGATTTTGTAAAAGATCTGTGAGGTCAACATCAACAAGCTCTTTCTCAAGCTCGAATTTCTTTCTCTGTTCAAATGGTTTGATGCGGGCAACTTGTACTCTTCCTGTATATGCGGTTGCTTTCAAACCTCCGACAAATTCCAAAAGCTTTTTTAGATTTTCACCGCCTCGTAATTCATAAATTGCTGGCCGTAAAACTTCACCCAAAACCGAAACGGTTTTTCCTCTTGGCGGAATAAAAACCATATCATTATTTTGAAGACGTACATCACCAATAAGCTGCCCTTTAAGCAGGTAGTCATATAAATCAACTTTTGTAATCACATTATTATTTCTTATCACTCTGATTTCGCGCAAGCTTCCAGATGCTAACGGTCCACCAACACTGTAAAGCGCGTTAAATACGCTCGCAAAGCTGCTGATTGTGTAACCTCCAGGTTTTGAAACTTCACCCATCACAAATATTTTTATTGGTTTAAGCTTTGCTAAAGATATATCTAGAAAAACGGTCGGAGGATTTGCCGTTAAACCTTCATAGAATTTCGATAAGTAACTAGTCATTTTATTTTTCAGTTCGGAATACGGAACACCAGAAACAAAAATTTGTCCTGCAGTGGGAATAAATACCGTTCCTTGATTATCTACATTAAGCTCATATTGAAGTTCAACAGCACCCCAAAGGTAAAGCCGTAAAACATCTCCTGGTCCTATTAAATAACCGGGATCAACGGGCCCAACTGCTGCAGGTTCAAATGCCGTAGGTATTTTTTCGAATAGACTGTAACCAAAGTATTCCAAGCCTTTCTTCTCTGCCGGCTGTGTAGTTATTATCGGTTCCTCAATTTTCTGCTCATCACTAGCTTGTTCGGGCTGTTGTGTGTCTGTTTCAACCGCCGGAAGTTCTATTTGAGTTTGCGGCAGCAGGATATCACGTTCTCCCATGATGTACATTTGAATAAATTGATCATAGTTAACACCATACTGCTTAGCCAGTGCTCTTGCATCATCCTCGGTCATGTTCTTATCCTTAAGAGCTTTCTGAATATCTGCCTGGGATTTTATACCTTCCTGCTCAAGCCTCTGCTTAATTTGCTGCTCTGTCTGAGGATATATATGGACTGTAGCTATTCCAATAGTAAAAATGAGGAACGATAATTTTTTAATCATTTTAATTTATGATTTGTTTCTAAAATAATTTTCAATACTTAAAATTTATTAATAATGTATTTAAAACAGAGTCTTGATTCTGTAATTTCGAGTCCCGGAATTGCAGGAGAGAAATTTTAAACTTATCTGACTATTTCGTTTTCTAATTTATATTTCTTATTTGACTTTTCACAACCAGCAGAATCATCTTTATAGAATTCTAACTTTTTACCTGCTTCGCTAAAACCTATCCCTTATAGCCAAATGAACTCAGCTTCGCCAAGTCAGTCACAATTTTTAATATAATAAAATCACAACTGGAGTAAAATTAATATTTTTCTCAATCAAATTTATATCTGAAAAGGGAAGTTTCTTTCTAAAAAAACTATAGTGGTGATTTCAATTCCAATAGTTAAATAATCATGAAAAAGTTAATGAAAAGGATTGAATCTATAGGGGCATATCTATTTATGATTTAGACTTACTATAGCTTCGCTTTGTAAGTCACGGCGTCTAGAAATATTAGAAACGATGAAAAAAAATTGGTTACGGCACAATTAACCAATGGTTATAAATGTTAAAATCCCCTTATTTCTTATTATGTGATCTGGGTAATTAAGACCAATGTATATCAGTTCTTGTTGTCTTTATACAAGGAAAACATAATCAGCTTGAATTACTGTAATAGTATCGATCAAAGTGCAGTAAACCATATTAGTCTAGCTGAAATAATTACATAATCTAATCAATCTAGCCGTGTTCAGCTTTAAACAGCTACGGTCAAGATAAGATCAAATACAGTGGATTATGTCAAATCCAATATATTTTCAGCTCATTCAAAGACACACATTATACCTTAAAAAATGATATATCCTTGTTTGAAAATCAGTAGTCTTCAGATACCCATGTCCTAAAATAGTAATTTTGATACTTGGAGATGTGGTTGACACTTTAAAAGGGAGCGATATTTAATATTCCTCTTCCAGGATCAACTGAGTACGATTAAATTGGATTTCTTTATTCTACCTATCAAAATTAGCTCATTAATTGGAGTGTTAATATATAACAATCACCTGTCTTAATCCTACCATAAATCCGTCAGAAGGAACATTCAAGTGTTCTTTAATTTTTAGAAGCAGCCGCACATTTTCTCAAAATCAGTTATTGCTTTAGTAAAAGACCATTTATTAGACTGAGTAAATTGTTCCTAGTGAGTTTTGGGACCAAGTCTGACCAAAGATTAAGCGTAAATGGGAATGATAAGTGAACTGGATTTTTTTATTCGATTCCGGTAATTAAGGTGCAGCTGTGGCTCATTTAAATGTTCAATCTGCTTATAAAAATCGTATTAATAGAATCAGCATATTTCCTCAGGGTGTACCCGCATTAAAATTAATTTGGAAAAATTTTTATTTGTAGAACATGAGGTTTAACGCGTGCATATAGAGCTGCGGAGAGGGCGATCCCATTGGGAGAACTCGCGGTACAGTGTTAACCGTACGACGGTTTAGTCCCACTGGGATTGGTTTCAGTCAAGGAAAATTAAATTATATGATTATCTTTCAACCAATGATAACCATCAAAGGATTTAAAGAACTTTTTCACGTTTCATTGCCTCAGAACGAGTAGGAAATTCCTCAAAGTAAATTAACTCCCAGGTGATATATTTTTTAGTAAAGTTAGATAAACCGAGATTATGGTCAGAGATTCTTTTTTCCAAATTGGAAGTATGACCATAATAATGCTTATTGAGAATAATGCTTTTAAGGATGTAGACGTAAAAATGATTCATAATAAAATCCGGAAGGAATTTAATGAGCTGCGGAGAGGGCGAGATTCGAACTCGCGGTACAGTGTTAACCGTACGACGGTTTAGCAAACCGTTGCCTTCAGCCACTCGGCCACCTCTCCAGTGCTGAAAAGCGTCATCTTGTTTTAATTACTTGCAAAGATAATACTTCCATATTTGAATAAAAAATTCTGGCATATTCAGAAAATTATTATACCACTCTTCCACGATCGGTTGAATTATTCAAACTCATTTTGTTGTTTGATTACTCTCATTAGAGTAAATTTGTTTTACAATAAAGAATTAAATCAGTACGATACATTATGCAAAAATTTGTCGGTGTAGATTATTTTAATATCGAATCCCTCTTGTCAGAAGACGAAAAAATGATTCGCGATTCAGTTAGGGATTTTGTTTCTGCTGAAATTATTCCGATCATTGAAAAGTATAACCGCGACGGACAGTTCCCGCATCAATTAATTGAAAAAATGGCTGATTTAGGTTTGTTCGGTGTAACTCTTCCACAAGAATATTCTTGTGCAGAATTAAATAATGTTGCCTATGGGTTGATCATGCAGGAACTTGAAAGAGGGGATAGCGGTGTGAGAAGTTTTGTTTCGGTTCAGAGCTCCCTAGTAATGTATCCTATTTATGCGTTTGGGTCTGAAGAACAGAAAGATTATTGGCTTCCGCTTCTTGCACAGGGAAGGAGAATAGGATGCTTTGGTTTAACTGAACCTGACTTTGGTTCCAATCCTAGCGGTATGATTACTAAAGCTCAGAAAGTTCAAGATGGATATACGCTTAACGGTGCTAAAATGTGGATTACCAATGGTACAATTGCTGATGTAGCTGTAGTGTGGGCTAAACTTAATGGTGTCGTTACAGGATTTCTAGTTGAAAAAGGAATGAATGGCTTTACTGCTCCGGAGATGAAAGGAAAACTCTCCCTTCGCGCTTCAGTAACTTCTGAACTTATTTTTGATAATGTGTTCATTCCTGAGAAAAACCTGTTGCCCAAAACAGAAGGATTAAAGAATGCTTTGATGTGCCTGAATCAAGCCAGGTATGGAATTGCTTGGGGAGTTGTTGGCTCAATGATGGCATGCTATGACGCTGCATTGAATTATGCAAAATCACGTATTCAGTTTGGTAAACCAATTGCTTCCTTTCAAATGACACAAGAAAAATTAGTTCTTATGTTAACTGAGATAACTAAATCACAATTGCTTAACCTTCAATTGGGAAGAATGAAAGATAATGGTACACTAAAGCATTATCATGTATCTTTGGCTAAAAGAAATAATTGCGATAAAGCATCTGAGATCGCTATACTTGCGCGGGAAATACTTGGTGCAAATGGAATTTTAGATGAATATCCGGTTATGCGTCATTTAGCTAATCTTGAGTCAGTAAAAACATATGAAGGAACACATGAAATGCACACACTTATAATTGGTGAAGATATCACCGGAATTTCTGCATTCGAATAATTTTCAAATAATAAAATAGTTTTCATGTATTCTATTAAAGAAGCACTCACATTTGACGATGTACTTTTAGTTCCAGCAAGATCTGCTGTTCTGCCTAGAGAAGTTAATTTAGCGACATATCTCACTCCAGATATTAGGTTAAACATTCCATTTATATCTGCGGCTATGGATACAGTTACCGAATCAGCTATGGCAATTGCAATTGCACGTGAGGGTGGCATTGGTATTCTGCACAAGAATATGAGCATTGAAGCTCAATGTGTTGAGGTTGATAAAGTTAAAAGATCAGAAAGTGGAATGATAAGAGATCCAATCACGTTACATCCTGATAATACCATTGGTGATGCTCTGAATATTATGAGAAACTACAGTATCTCTGGTATACCTATAATAGATGAGAAGCATAAGCTAGTAGGAATCATTACCAACAGAGATCTAAGATTTGAACCGAATAAAAAGCTTAAAGTCAAAAATCTTATGTCCTACGAGAATTTAATTACTGCTCCTCAAGGAACGACCTTGGAGAAGGCAGAAAAAATTCTTGAAAAGTATAAAATAGAAAAGCTACCGGTGGTAGATTCAAATGGAATTCTCAGGGGTTTGATTACTTTTAAAGATATTCAAAATAAGAAGCGACATCCAAATGCTTGTAAAGATGAACATGGTAGATTACGAGTGGGAGCAGCTATTGGAGTAACATCAGATAGCATTGATAGAATTACTGAGCTGACAAAAGCCGGAGTAGATGTTATAGTAATTGATACAGCACATGGTCACTCAATGGGAGTTTTAAGGATGGTCAAAGAGATTCGGCGAAAATTTAAATATGAACAGATAATTGCTGGAAATATAGGAACTTATGAAGCTTCACTTGATCTATTAAATTGTAAAGTTGATGGCATTAAAGTCGGTGTAGGACCAGGCTCAATTTGCACAACACGAGTTATTGCAGGAATAGGTATTCCTCAAGTTACGGGCATTTCAGAAGTTTATCGAGCGGCAAAGAAAAAGGGAATCCCAATAATTGCTGATGGCGGGATCAAGCAAACAGGTGATGTTCCAAAAGCAATTGCAGCGGGAGCAGACTCAGTAATGATCGGCGGATTATTTGCCGGTGTGGATGAAAGTCCTGGTGAAAAAGTTTTATTCGAAGGAAGAAGCTTCAAAATCTATCGCGGGATGGGATCAATTTCAGCTATGAAAAAGGGAAGTAAAGATAGATATTTTCAAGATGCTGAGGACGATATATCTAAATTAGTTCCGGAAGGAATAGAAGGCCGAGTGCCATTTAAAGGTCCTCTTTCAGATACAATATTTCAATTGATAGGGGGACTTAGAGCAGCAATGGGTTATTGTGGTGTACGAGATATCAAAAGTCTTAAAACAAAAACTAAATTTGTTAAAATAACGTTGGCAGGTTTAAAGGAAAGTCATCCTCACGATGTGATAATTACAACCGAACCTCCAAATTATTATACACCAAAGGTTTGATTTTAGCATACCTCATCTACAATAAATATTTATTCTTTTAAAACAGAATGTTCAAAGTTTTAGTTATAGCTTATTATTTTCCACCGTTAGGTTTAAGCGGTGTCCAAAGAACTTTAAAGTTTGTGAAATACATGCCCCCGCATGGTTGGCAGCCAACTGTTATAACAACCGGAAATATTGCTTACTATGCTCATGATAAATCCCTTCAGGATGAATTAAACAAGCTCGATATAGATGTCATCAGGACAAGTTCATTTGATCCAAATACTATCCTATCAAAATTTGGAACAGTTAAAATGCCTGGTGAAAAGTTGAGAAAAGTACTGAATATGTTCAGCCAAACCTTTTTCATACCAGACAACAAAATTTCCTGGTCAAAGAAAGCGTTTGATACTGCGTCTGAAATTTTATCTAAGGAAACGTATGATGTTATATTTATTTCTGCCCCTCCATTTTCAGCTTTTAAAATATCTATAAAACTGAAAAAGAAATTCGATGTACCTCTTGTTGTGGATTACCGTGATTTATGGTACAAGAGTTATTTCGCATTCTATCCAACTCCTCTTCATTCTTATCTTCATAAAAGAATGGAGTATTCATCGCTTAAAGCTGCAGATAAAGTGATTGTTACAAATAGAAAGATCAAGGAGAAATTATTAAAAATTTATAAATTTTTAACTTTTGATGATGTGGTTATTATTCCCCATGGTTTTGATCCGGAAGATTTTTCATTGATTAAACACACTCCGAAAACAACGGATAAAATGATACTCACATATTCCGGAATATTTCTGGAATATAATTCACCTAAATATTTTTTAGAAGCATTTAAACAATTGGCCATTGAGAGACCTGACATCGCTTCCAAGATTGAGCTGCATTTTGTCGGTCATTTAAGAAAAGAAAATCAACATTTAGTTAAGAAATTAAAACTCGAAGAATTTGTTAAGGATTTTGGTTATATGAATCACGATGAAGCAGTTCGCAAAGTGATGTCAAGCGATGTTTTGTGGTTTATGATCGGACGTAAAAGAAATATAGATGCAATTCTACCAGGTAAAATGTTTGAATACTTTGGTTCAGGAAAACCGGTTATTGCTTGTGTTCCCGAAGGTGCGGCAAAATCTGCTGCCACTGAATATGGAGCATCATTCATAACAGAACCAGAGAATGCGAATGCAATAAAAGAAGTGATATTTAAAGTCTACCAACTATATGTTAAAAAACAGCTCCCTTCACCAGATAAAAGTTTTATTGATAAGCACCGTAGAGATTTCTTGACTGAAACTTTAATTAAACAGTTTCAATTATTTATAAAAGATGTTGTCATATGAAAGTAGCGTTGATTGGGTCAGGCGGACGTGAACATGCAATTGCTTATAAATTAATTGATAGCGATCAGTTAGAAAAGTTATATATACTTCCAGGAAATGCTGGAACCGCCCGGCTTGGAGAAAATGTAAATTTAGATATAAACGACAATTCAAGCGTGCTTCAATTCTGTAAGAATAGAAATATCAAACTAGTTGTGATTGGACCTGAAAAACCCCTCGTAAATGGGTTAAGCGACTTATTGAGGAACAATTCGATTAAAGTATTTGGTCCGAGTTCCACAGCAGCGCGAATCGAATCTGAAAAATCGTACGCTAAGAAACTGATGAAGAAATATAATATTCCAACTGCTGATTTTGTAGAATATTCATCAGACGAATATTCGAATGCGATAGGTTATTTGAAAAGTACGACTTATCCAAAAGTAATTAAAGCAAATGGGCTGGCAGCTGGAAAAGGCGTCATCATTTGCAACTCAAAGGAAGAAGCTGAAAAAACACTTATAGATATTTTTAAAAATAAAATATTTGGGAAATCGGGCGACAAAATAGTAATTGAAGAATTTTTAGTCGGCGATGAAGCTTCAATTTTTGCAATCACCGATGGTGAAAAATTTGAAACATTACCATCAGCGCAAGATCATAAAAGAATAGGCGATAATGATACAGGTAAAAATACTGGTGGAATGGGATCATATTCTCCCGCACCAATTATTACTCCAAAAATTTTAGGTGAAGTTGAAGAGAAAATAATTTCACCCATTCTCTGTACATTATCTAAAGAGAATAATAAATTTATCGGCTGTCTGTATTGTGGCTTAATACTTACTAAAGATGGTCCGAAAGTAATTGAGTTCAATTGTCGATTCGGTGATCCTGAAACACAATCGGTTCTTCCATTGCTTGAAGGTGATTTTCTTGAGTTACTTTATTCTGCAGCTTCCGGTTCGCTAAATGCCAAATCTATAAAATATAGCGGAGGATCATCCGTTTGTGTTATAGCTGCTTCAAAAGGATATCCCGATTCATATAAAACAGGTTATCGAATAACCGGATTCGAGAAAATTAATGATCCTGAAATTGTGATTTTTCATTCAGGAACTAAATTTAAAGGCAATATATTATTGACAAATGGCGGCCGAGTTCTTGGAGTTACTTCAATCATAAGCGAGAATAATATTACGGAAGCTCGAAATAAAGCTTATAATGCAATTAAAAAAATTCAGTTTACTGATATTTATTTTAGAAGAGATATCGCTTCAAAGGCGATAGAAGCCAAATAATTTTTTATACCTGTCTTTTTATTTCCTTTTATAGTTTTTACATTTAGACGTTTGTTTAATTCAAGATTAATTTATTCAAACGTGCTTTATGATTCCGCTTCACACTCATTCTAATTATTCACTGCTTCAAAGCGCAGTTACAATTGATAACTTAATTACTAAGGCAAAAGAGTATAGCCTTCAATCGATTGCTTTGACTGACACGAACGGCATGTATGGCACAGTTTCCTTTGTTAAGAAGGCGATTGAGAATGGAATAAAACCAATCCTTGGATCTTATGTCGATGATCCAGAAAATTTTAAAATTAATTGTTTAGTTCTTGCTAAGAACAACGAAGGATTTTCGGAACTCTGTAAATTGATAACTCTGAGAAAGCTTAACGAGGATTTTTCACTTATTCAGCATTTACGAAAATCGTTCAGGAATTTATTCATACTTTCAAGCTCAATTGAGCTGTTAAAATCAGTAAAGAGGGAAGATATCTTTGTTGAACTAATTTCCACTAAATCTCAAAAGTATAATAACAGAAATCTTTATGACTTCGCAAAATCAAATAACCTAAAGTCGATAGTTACCAATCCAGTTTATTTTCTTAACAAGGAAGATCATTTAACGCATAAAATTCTTACAGCAATTAAGCTGAATAAAAATCTTGATAATCTTTCGCAAAATGAAGTAGCCGATAGTGAGTGCTATTTTAAAGATCCCCTTGAGATCGAAAAATCATGGAGTAAATTACCTGAGCTTTTTCAGAATATTAATTACTTGGTTGAAAATTGCAACGTGGATTTGAAATTAGGAGAGTTCAAATTTCCCACTTTCAGTCTGCCTTCAGGTGAAACTTCATTTTCTTATCTTCAAAAAATATCTTATGATGGTTTAAGTCAAAGGTACGTTCCAATGTCAGAGAAAGCAATCAAGCGATTGGAGTACGAACTAAGTGTAATTGACGAATTAAGTTTTACGGATTATTTTTTAGTTGTTTGGGACATTGTTAAGGAAGCTAAGAGAAGAGGAATGATGACGATTGGGAGAGGCTCCGCAGCTAACAGCTTAGTTTCTTATTGTTTAGGTTTAACAGAAGTTGATCCGGTGAAATATAATCTGTACTTCGAAAGATTTTTAAACAAAGGCAGAAGCTCACCTCCGGATGTTGATATTGATTTTTCATGGAAGGAACGGGATGAGATTGTGAGATATGTTTTTGAAAAATATGGTTATGAAAATGTTGCCATGATATCTACACATGTTACTTTCAGAGCACGTTCAGCATTTCGTGAAGTTGCAAAAGCTTTCGGCTTATCTAACGAGGAAATTTCAAAATACAGCAAGTATATCCCATGGACGAGTGCAGAGAACTTACCAAATTTATCTCATATTTTTCCAGAAGCTAAAAATCTTAATTTAAGTATTGAGCCATGGAAGACTATAGTTCATATTGCAACTAAGATTGCAAATTATCCTCGACACCTCAGCATTCACCCTGGTGGAATTGTAATTGCACCAAAACCAATTACAAATTATATGGCTCTCGAGTATGCAAAAAACAAAGGATTAGGATTGATCATCACTCAACCAGATATGCATGGTATCGAAGATTTGGGATTGGTAAAAATCGATTTATTAAGTCAACGCTCGCTTGGAGTATTGAGAGACACAATGAACCACATAAAGAACAAGAATTGACAATATTGTTTTGGATTTAAAATCAGTACTGTCCGGTTGATTAAAATGGAAATGGCTGTAAGTTATTTAAATATATTCTTTTACAGATTATTTTAGCCGTAATCGATTTGAAATGAAAACTAATTCTCATAACAAAACCTTATCTATTTTATTAACCTTAGTAACCACACTTG
>MHAR01000002.1 GCA_001803045.1 Ignavibacteria bacterium RIFOXYB12_FULL_35_14
ATAAAAATAAATCCCGTTCGGTAAGTTAGTTCCATCGAATTCTATAGAATGAGTTCCGGCTGATATAAATTTATTTACAAGTGTAATAACCTCACAGCCCAAAACATCAAATACTCTTAGAGTAACTAAATTGTCAATTGGTGATTGCCAACTTATTGTGGTAGTTGGATTGAAAGGATTGGGATAGTTTTGTGACAACGAATATCTTAGTGGGGAAAAGATATTATCTTCCCCAATCAATGTAGGGTTATTAAAATCTAGTATATTCATCCACACGCTTATTCTTCCACCATCCAAACGGCTCCATGTGGTGTAAATAGAACCATTTTTTAGCTTTGTGCAATGAAAAGAATTTCCATCGGATTGTAATGAATTTACCTTAAAATTTTCGCCCATTTTATTCATATCAGCCGAATAGCGTTGGGCAAATAAATCGGGCCATACTTCCCAGGCAATAACAAAATTTCCTGCGGAATCTATATCTGCCGTTACATCACTATACTCAGAAGCGTAAGTATCATTTACTTTTTTCACTTCACTCACAGGTATTCCTTGCTCTGTGAATTCCTGTAAATAAATATTGGAATATGCAAAATTTAAAGTGTCTTTTGCCCACGCAAGAATAATATTACCATTATTAAGCTTGAAAACTGCCGGTTCTCCCATAAAATATTTTACTGAATCAAAGTTAACTAAATCAACTTTGGGTGAAAATGGTAATAAGTTGTTATCACAATTCACCCCTGCAATTTTCAAAACGCTTATTGAATCTTTTTCTATCCAAATTACAAAATAACCTTGTCCCGAAGATTGTTTAACTACCTTAGGTAAACCCTCAACAACTTTGACAAACGGATTATTTATTACTTCATCATAAGGGTAAGCTTTTTGAAATGGAGGAAATAAAAGCTTGTGCATATATATATCGGAATACTCAGTGGGTGAGAGAGATCCATCACCAGACCATACTGCATATAAAGCTGAGTCGCTATGCCATATTATTTCTGGTCCGCCCCGATATGCATCGCCATGTCCATCATCAATTTGTACCTCGTCCGAAAAATCCTGCCCGTTTTTAAGAATTTTGCCCTTTATAAATGTGCTGAAAATGGTCAAGTCTAATGCCACTTTATCTTCCCAAACACATGCTACTAAATCCTTATTAATGGCAAGTTTTGGATCAGCTGCATGAATTGTATTGGAAATTTTTCGTGGTTGATAAATAAAGTTACCTTCATAGTCGAGTGATGAATACTGAATACTTCTATCACTTTTTTGACCATTCTGCCAAACCATGTGTATATTTCCATTGTAATCAAAATCAAAAAAGGGTCTTGACGCTGAATCGGCTATTATAAAATCGCTTCTATACTGTGAGTAATTATTTGATGAAAATAATAAAATAGAAATAAGCAGTAATTTATTGATAAGCATAATAGTCTCCTTATATATAGAGAGAGAATATTTTTTTACTTCTGTAAAATCATTTTTTGGGCGTTAAAAATATTCCTTGATTTCATGTTACAAAAATAAATTCCACTTGGAAGATACGAAGCATCAAATTTTATTTGATAAAATCCGGCTTGCTTCACTCCTTCAACAATTGCTACAATCTCCTGCCCAAGACTGTTGTATAATTTTATGGAGACAAATTGTTCTTCCGGTACAGAATACTTTATGGTTGTAGTTGGGTTAAATGGATTGGGATAGTTTTGAGGTAAACTGAATTCATAAATCTTATTCTCAGCTTTAACTGGTTTTTTGTCCATAAAAATTTGTGAGGAATTAATGCTTGCAATATTCGTAAAGCTTGAAGTGCTTTGGTTATTGTAAGCTTGAATTTTATATTCGAGATATGAACCGCCTTTACCGATTGGAACTGACTGGTGCAGATATTGGTAAGTGCCTGAAGAAACAGTTTGAAGTAAGTAATAACTGCCACTTGAATTATAGCGCCAATATACTTTATACCCTTGAGGTTGAAATCCATTATAAGGTCCCCATATGAGTAAGGGTTCATAATACTCTTCGTATATATTGTATTGGGGAATTATGGTGAGGGCATTGCCCCAGTAATTTTGCAGGGCATCCGTTTCCAACTCTACAAGTTCTTTTATTTCCCAAATTGGGTAATAATCTCCATTATTTAATACTCCTAGATTTGGTTGAATAAATTCAAAGGATTGATTGGTGACATCGTAATATAGGACGACATCAATACCATGGGGCAAACCTGCTGCCTCGGGGAGATGAGAAGTACGATAATCAATAAAAAACCAGGCGTGTTTACTACTTCCTCCCCAAATACTAATCTCATACAGACCCAAAGAAAGTACTGGGTAATTTTCATTGTTACTCCAATCTAAATCAGATTGGTGCCGATTGGATGGGGTATTTTCTGTAATTGTCTTAGTTCCACCCTGATAATTTGTTGTTACATTATGGAATTGATCCCAAACAGTTCCAAAAGCTTGAATTTTCAGTGTTCGGTTATAGTTTTCTGGCCCATTTATAAAATATATAATCAACTCCCCATTTATTTCAGCTCCTTCTTGTGCCAATGAAATGTTGCACAATAAAAAAAATGTAACGAGTGATGGTAATAATATTTTTTTCATATCGGTTCCTTAAAAAACATGTTTATTAATTCTTAATTTGAAGTCACTTGTTTTATTTGAAATCATACTTTTCATGTTAATGTTTTAAAGTAAATCTCATAGCTTTAACTTAGCTGTGCTAAGTAAAACCGCTGGAAAAGTTAAAAGAATATAAATGATTGGAGTAAGAATTAAAATAGTATCCGTTCGATGCAGATGAGAATTGAAACGGTGATTTTTTATAAATATTTTCAAATATTAAAATACTTTGGAATAGTATAAAAGGTAAGTGAAAAATCAGGCAACTTCTGTATCCATGTGGATTGCGACAGCAGCGTGAGCTAACTTGCTCATATCACCCCCCCCCGCAGTGGAGAAGCGGATTTTTATTGAGCACCAGTAAAGAGTTAGGTTAGTTATCCCAATTGTGCGAACCTCAAAAATATTCTATTGCAACATGTAATTATTTTTCTTGAGGGTCAAGAAATTATTGACTCAACATTAGATTTTGAACACTTCTCTGGATTGCAATTTAATTATGTAACTAAAAATAATGGAGAAAGAATCTCTGGCTTAAATTTTGTATCTAATAGTTAGTTTTTCTTTTGTTTTGGGACTAAATTAGGATAAAATAACTTTTTCATTGTGTTTTTAAGCTAATATAATTACCTTTTCGCAACAAATTTTAAGGTTTGAAAATAAATGTTTCTTTTATCAACAATAATAATCCTTTCATATTTAATTGGTTCTATTCCAACAAGCATAATTATAAGCAAAGCCGCGAAAGGCATTGATATCCGCGAGCATGGAAGCGGAAATGCTGGCGGTACGAACGTTATGCGGGTTCTCGGCTGGAAGCACGGAATCTTAGTTATTTTACTGGATGCTCTCAAGGGTGTTCTTGCTGTTGTTATTGTTGCAAGACTCCATTATGGCACTATGCCTTTTCAAAACTTAACACCATTCGATGATTTTACTCTGGTTCAAATTATTGCTGGAATTTCTGCCGTCATCGGTCATATTTGGACTGTGTTTGCCGGTTTCAAAGGCGGAAAGGGAATTGCCACTGCTTTAGGGATGCTTTTAATGATTGTTACAGTCGATATGCTCATCGCAATTGGTGTTTTCGTTCTAGTTGTTACATTTTCACGATATATATCTTTAGGATCACTTGCCGGAGCTGTTGCGGTGCCATTAACATTAATTGTACGTGAGAACGTTTTTAAGGTTGATATTCCAAGTTATAATACGCTTCTACCATTTTTAATTTTAGTAGCACTGCTTGTAATTTTCACACATCGAAAGAATGTTATCCGTCTATTAAACGGAAGCGAAAGTAAAATCAGTTTTTCTAAAAAGAAATAAAACTTTTATCTAATGAACATTTCGGTGCTTGGTGCCGGTGGTTGGGGAACAACACTTGCAATAATTCTGCACTATAACGGTCATAAAGTAACCCTCTGGGAATATAAAAAAGACTATGCCAAACTTTTAAATAAGAAAAGAGAAAATGAAATTTATCTCCCCAAAATAAAAATTCCCGAAGAGATAATTATCACTAATGATTTTGAAGAAGCAACTACAAAGCTGAACCTTATTATACTTGCAGTTCCCTCACAATTTCTAAGAGGCGTAATCAAAAAAGCAAAGTATTCAGATATAAAAAACTCAATACTTGTTAGTGTTGCAAAAGGGATTGAAAATAAATCTTTAATGACGATGTCTCAAATGTTAAAAGATGAATTCCCGGAATTGGATGATTCTCAAATTGGTGTTCTTTCAGGCCCAAGTCATGCTGAAGAAGTAAGCAGAAGAATTCCAACTGCCGTTGTAGCCGCATCAAAAAACATGGATACTTCGAGAACAATTCAATCATCTTTTATGACTTCATATTTCAGAGTTTATTCATCAAAAGATATACTAGGCGTTGAATTGGGTGGAGCATTTAAAAACATTATTGCAATAGGAGCGGGAATTATAGACGGCGCAAAATTCGGAGATAACACAAAGGCAGCAATTATGACGCGAGGCATCGCTGAAATTTCCCGGCTTGGCGTTGCATTGGGTGCGGAACCAGAAACTTTTGCCGGTCTTTCTGGAATGGGAGATTTAATTGTAACATGTATGAGCAAGCACAGCCGAAACAGATTTGTCGGCGAACAGATTGGTGCAGGTAAAAAATTAAAAGAAGTTTTGAAATCTATGGAAATGGTTGCTGAGGGTGTTGAAACATCAAGGTCTGCTTCTCAGTTGTCAAAAAAAGTTGATGTGGAAACACCTATCACCAATGAAGTTTATAAAATTTTATTCGAGGATAAAGATCCCGTAAAAGCAACCAACGATTTAATGACACGTGATATGAAGATGGAATAGGAAGCCTACTTTACGTCTCACTAATTCTCCCAACCGAAATTCCAAACCACAATTAATAATCACCAAATAAATTACAATTTCAAATTCAAAAACTAACCTAGTTTCTTTGAGAGGATAATGATTTGCTAAGAAACTGGGTTAGTCAACAGACCATTATTGTAATTACTTTTTGCTTGGTTTATTTTTAGCTATGTTGATAGAAGAAAAAAGTAATCCGCTCAATCAATCAGTTCAATATCTCAAATCAATTGGACCTAAGAGAGCAGAATCATTTCGAAAAATTGGAATAGAAACAATACACGATCTGCTTTTTTATTTTCCCTCCCGGCATCTTGATAGAACAACAACTTTATCTGCCGCCAAAGCTTATGGTTACTTAATGAATGGATATGATGGTGAGCTTACCATCATTGGAAAAGTTGAAGATATAGAGAAAAGAAATTTTAACCGGAAAGAAATTTTAAAAATACAATTTCGTGATGCAACAGGATATTTTGAGTGCGTTTGGTTTCAGGGAGCAAAATATTTTTCAAATATTTTTAATGTTGGAGACATTTTTGCAGTTTCTGGCAAAACATCAATTTCTAAATATGGTAACCTTCAGTTCACGCATCCTGACTTCGACAGAATCACAGAAGATGAGTCTGTTAGCTTTTTAAACACGGGAAAGATCATTCCGTTCTATCGAATACCCAAAGAGTTAAAGGTAACAAACCTGGGAGATTTAAGTATAAGAAGAATTCTTAAATATGCTGTCGATAATTATGTTGAATTACTAACCGAAAATCTCCCGCAGTCCTTAATAGAAACGAATAAACTCCCAAGTATAGTTGATGCTGTTAAGAATTTTCATTTCCCCGAAAGCAAAGAAAATTTAACACTTGCATCAAAACGATTTAAGTTTGAGGAAGCATTTTATCTTGAGGTGCTGGTAGCTTTGCGAAAACAGAATTATAAAAGAAAACTGGAAGGATATACTTTCGGGATAAAAACAAATCTCGTTTCTAATTTTTTAAAAACTTTACCATTCAATCTTACCAAAACACAACTAAGGGCTCTTAGCGAAATTAAAAGGGATTTAATGCAGCCGTCACCAATGAACAGACTATTACAGGGTGATGTTGGCAGCGGCAAGACAATTGTTGCTTTAATAGCAATGCTGATTGCAGTTGATAATGGTTACCAATCCGCACTAATGGTTCCAACGGAAATTCTAGCCGATCAGCATGCAAAAAACATATCTAAGATGATGAAGAAGCTTTATGAAGTTCATAAAGATCGCGAAATAAAAGTCGCGCTTCTTATCGGGGGACAAAAAAAATCCGTTAGAGAACAAAAACTTGAAAGCATTGAATTGCAAGAAGCGGATATAATTATTGGAACACATGCCTTGTTCGAGGAAAAAGTAAACTTTAAGAAATTAGGATTGGTTGTAGTTGATGAGCAACATCGTTTTGGAGTTGCACAAAGAGCAAGATTGCTTGCAAAAGGTAAAACTCCTCATGTTCTTGTTATGAGTGCAACACCAATTCCGCGAACTTTATCTATGACTATCTATGGCGATCTTGATAATTCTATTATTGATGAGATGCCGAAGAATAGAATTCCAATTAAAACATTTCTCCGTGGTGATGGAAAACTTAGCGATATCTACAAATTTATCAGCGATAAGAAAAAAGACGGTTATCAATCCTTTATTGTCTATCCATTGGTGGAAGAATCAGAAAAGCTTGAGCTTAAAGCTGCAGAAACATATTTCAAAATACTAACAGAGGATTTTCTTCCCGATTTGAATATTGGATTAATCCATGGCAGAATGAGCTGGCAGGAGAAAGAGGAAGTAATGTATCTGTTCTTAGAAAAGAAATTCGATGTTCTTGTCTCTACAACAGTTATCGAGGTCGGGATTGATATTCCCGATGCAAATATTATTTTAATTAATGACGCACATCGTTTTGGATTATCGCAGCTTCATCAGTTAAGAGGACGAGTTGGAAGAGGTAAGAAGCAAGCGTACTGTATTTTAGTAACAAAAGATGAATATGCTTTGGCTAACCACAAACTTAATTTGGAAACAGATTATCTCTCTCCTGTTCAGCTTGATAAATATAAATCCGCCGTTCGATTGCAAACTATGGTTAAATATTTAGATGGGTTCAAGGTAGCAGAGATAGACCTAAAGTTAAGAGGACCAGGAGATATTTTTGGGACAAGACAAAGCGGCTTTCCGGAATTGAAGCATGTTGATATAATTCATGACACGGAAATTATTATCAACGCAAAAAAAGCCGCATTCAGTATAATTGAAAACGATCCTCACCTTGAACATAAATCTAACCAGATAATAAAAAATAATTTGCTGCAGCACTATCGGAACAATTTAAAGTATGCAAGTATAGCATAATCTTCTTAAAAAATTATTTCTCACCCCCTTTAAAAATATTTTTGTGCTGTCACAAATAAAAAATTTTTGTTGCATATAAATATTTTTTAAATCAAATTTAGTACAGCAAAAAAATTTTTCTTTATCAGAAAATATTTTTGCGAGTAAAAAGTTTTTTTAGCGCTGATGTTTTAAATTTTTGTTCTAAATATTTATTGAATTCTTTTTCCTAATAGTTATATTTGCAAAAAAAAATTAAAGGAGATTTTTTTATTATATCTTTTTTCGGTGATTCTCGATTGAACGTTGCTCTTACATTCAATGTTAAACCAGAAGGTGGCGCTTTCATAGAAGATCTATCTCCAATCCAATATAATTACGGAACACAGCCTCAAAAATCTGCCGACACATTTGCAGAATGGGACACATGGGAAACCATTACTGCAGTTAAAGATGCAATCGAAACATTTCATACAGTAGAACTTATTGAAGCAGATCATAACGCTTACGAAAAACTTAAAGAATCTAAATGTGATATCGTTTTTAATATTGCTGAAGGATTCAATGGATTAAGCCGCGAAGCACAAATTCCTGCAATACTTGATATGCTAAAAAAACCATACAGCGGTTCGGATCCTTTAACCTTATCAATCTGTTTGGATAAAGCTCGCACAAAAGAAATTTTATCTTACTACAAAATCCCCAATGCTAAATTTATAGTTATAGATGAGCTTGAACAGCTAAAAGCGTTCAGATTAGAATTTCCGCTAATTGTAAAACCTATCGGCGAAGGATCTAGCAAAGGAATCTACTCTTCCTCGTTTGTAAATAATAAAAATGAATTGATGCTCGAGGTGGAAAGAATATTAAATGAATACAATCAGCCGGCCCTAATTGAAGAATTTTTACCCGGGAGAGAATTTACAGCTGCAATCATCGGAAATAATAGCGATGCTGAAGTCCTTCCAATAGTTGAGATAAGCTATGCTGATTTTCCACAGGATTTCATTCCGATTTACTCCTATGAAGCTAAATGGATTTTAGACACTCGAGAAAAACCATTAAATGTTTTTAGCTGTCCAGCTAAACTTGATATGGCTCTTGAAAACAAAATTAAAGCAACGACATTAAGAACTTATCAAGTGCTTCGCTGCAAAGATTGGTCTCGAATTGATTTGCGGCTTGATAAAAATAATATCCCAAATATTATAGAAGTTAATCCACTCCCTGGAATTCTTCCCAATCCGGAAGATAACTCATGTTTTCCTAAAGCAGCACGCACAATTGGTTTGAATTATAGCCAGATGATAAACAAAGTTCTATCCGTTGCAGCAAAAAGATACAACCTGATATGAAAGACAATTCAAAAATATTAATTTGCTACAACTCGCCTGTTAGTGTCTTCTCAATTTACAATGGGAAACCTGCTGAAAAACAATCTGAGATAAATGATCTTTCTGAAAGCGGATTTAGTAAAGAGATAAGCTCAATAAACAAATCATTGCTAGAATATTTTACCGATGTAAAAACTTTTGCTATAGATGGGAATGTAGAGAGAAGCATAGCAAAAATAAATCGCTACTCACCGGATGTTATTTTAAACTTTGTCGAATCGGTTGATGGAATTTCTACTTATGAATATTGTATGGCAGGTCTTTTTGAACTTTTAAAAGTAGAATTTACAGGAAATCAGCCGCTGTGCCTTGGCAACTGTCTAAATAAACAGAGAGCGAAGGACATTTTGCGGGCGAACAATATTAATACACCCCGCGCATTGGTAATAGATAAATCCGGAAGTATCAGCAAAATAAATTTTAATCTTAAATTTCCGGTAATCTTAAAATTACTAACAGAAGATGCAAGCATCGGAATCTCCGAGTATTCAGTTGTAAAAAATTTCAAAGAATTAAAAAATCATGTTAACTTTTTAGTCAGTACATATAAGCAGAACATAATTGCCGAAGAATATGTAGATGGAAGAGAGCTGAACGTAGCGATATTAGGAAATAAAGTATTACCTATTTCCGAAATTGAATTTAAAGGTTTGCCTGAAGGCTTACCTAAGATTGTAACCTACGATGGTAAGTGGATTGCTGACAGCGTGTATTATGAAAACACAAAACCTAAATGTCCAACCGATCTTGATGCTCGAACAAAAAAAAGAATTGTGTCTGTTGCACTTCAGGCATTCAATGCTCTGGGTTGCAGAGATTATGCGCGAATAGATATAAGACTAGATGAAAATGGCATACCATTTGTTATCGAAATTAATCCGAATCCTGATATTTCGAGTGACTCCGGATTCGCGAGAGCAGCAAATGCCGACGGTATGAGTCACTCGGATTTACTTTATACGATTACGAAATTTGCTTTAAGCCGCCGGATAAATGATACGCAAATTAAAGCAAGCTGATGTTCCTATTATTGAAAAGTTTCTCGGAAAAGTTAAAGCTTTTTCCGAAAGTGAAGTTAGTGTTGCGATGGAGTTAGTAAACATTGCGGCTAATAATCCAGAGCAAACCGATTACAATGTTTTTGTTTACGAAAATAGTAAAAAAATATTGGGATATTATTGCGTGGGTAAAAGACCGATAACCGATGCAGTTTATGATCTCTACTGGATTGTAACAAATCCCGAGCATCCTAAAAAAGGAATTGGGAAAAGTCTTCTGACACATGCAGAAGAATTTGTTCTTTCAAAGAATGCAAGGTGGCTGTTAGCAGAAACTTCATCTAAAGATGCTTATGCTGCAGCTAGAAATTTTTATCTAAGAAATCACTATTCGATCATCGCCGAAATAAACGATTTTTATTCCGTCGGCGACAATCTAATGGTGTTTGGTAAATTTTTCAGCAAGTAAAAACAATCACAAAGGAAAGTCATGGAACTGTGGCAGCGAATGATAAGAGACAGCGTTCATACTGTTGATGAGCTCGTAGATAAATTTAAGATCGATAGAAATGCGGCTGAAGCTCTTGACGAATTTTTTCAAGCCCGAATTAATCCATATTACCTTAGCTTAATCAAATATCCAGGCGACCCCATCTGGCTTCAATGTGTTCCTGATAAAGCAGAACTTGAAGACTTTGATGCCGCTGAAGATCCTTTGATGGAAGATGCTATGAGTCCTGTTCCAAATATTACTCATAGATATCCGGATAGAGCTTTATTTCTCGTGACAAGCCAATGCGGCCTTTACTGCCGTTTTTGTACTCGTAAGCGTAAAGTTGGTGATTATGAGAAAATTTCGATGAAGGGTCTTGAAAGTGCATTCAATTATTTGGAACAGCATAAAGAAATACGCGACGTCATTCTTTCTGGAGGCGATCCTTTAATGCTAACAGATACAATGCTTGAAAAAATATTACAACGCTTGCGATGCATGCCTCACATCGAAATAATTCGAATCGGATCTAAAATGCCCTGTGTTCTTCCACATAGAATTACTGATAAATTATGCTCTATACTTAAAAAATATCATCCGCTTTATATTAATACTCACTTCAATCATCCATGGGAAATTACTCCTGAAAGTTCTAAAGCATGTGAAATGCTTGCCAATGCGGGAATTCCCGTTGGTAACCAAATGGTATTAATGAAAGGTGTTAATGATCATCCTGCTACAGTTAAAGAGTTAATGCAAAAACTCCTGCGCATCAGGGTCCGACCATATTACATGTACATGGCTGATGAAACAAAAGGAGCAAATCATTTCCGCACCTCAATTGAAACTGGCTTAAACATTGTTGAAAACCTGCGCGGTCATACAAGCGGATTAGCAATTCCTCACTTTGTAATTGATGCACCCGGCGGCGGCGGAAAGATTCCGATACTTCCAAATTATGTTCTTCATCATGATGAAGATAAAATCATTTTGAGAAATTATCAGAATAAAGTTTACGCTTACGAAAATTATAAGGATAAGAATAATCCAGCTAAGAAAAATGGCGATGCCAAAAAGGTTCCTTCAAATGGGAAAAATGGTAAATCGAAGGAGAAGATTCCTGCAAAGGTAAATATCAAGCTGCCTGTTTTAGAAGAAGTTGAGAACTAATAAGAACGCCCCTTGAATGGGGCGTTTGCAATTTAAACATCTCATAAAATTATTGATCTGTTATCGGGCAGAAAGAATAATGTCAACAAGGTCTTCTTCTAAACTCATCCGGGGTAATTCAACAATTCTTTCAATCTCCAAAGCTTCTTTGAAAAGAATGATAGTTGGGACAAGCTCTATCTTCAAATGATCAATATCGTACTCCCCTGTTTTTTTATTTCGATCTACTGCAAACATTTGCATTTTACTTTCCGGATAATGAAGAAAATCTAAAATCTTCAACAGTCGTGGGATTTGTTCTCTGCTATCGCTGCACCATGTTCCCAGTATGATTGTTAAATTCACTTGGTGAATATCATCTGTGATAAGATTTATTGTAGAAGTATCGACATTATAACTTTCATATTCATTATTAAACCATGATGAGAAGCTCGTATCTGAAAAAGCATTACGATCGCACAATCCTACGAGCATTGGTTTAGATGTTTCTTCATCGATTACAATTTGGAATGTATATTGTGCTGTTAACGAACCAGCGGCAAAGAAGAGAAAGAGAACTACATGAAATGATTTTGCTCTCACTCCAGATTATTCCCCGATCTTTTTCTTAAATCAATTCCCCAAAGAAGCTTACTTCTCAAAGTTTCAAAATAGCTTGTGAGCGAAGTGCGGACTAATTTTAAGGAGCGTTTACTTTTTGTTATTTTAATTTTTAACGGCGGAGAAAATGCAAAAACCCGTTGACCATCGCAGTTAACTAAAATTTCTTTATGAAGTGAATCTGCTTTAATTAAAATTTCTTGATTGCTTGGTAAAACTATCGGGCGTACAGTTAAGCTGTGCGGAGAGATAGGACTTAATGTAATTGCATCAGTCAGTGGACTTACAATCGGTCCTCCAATTGACAACGAATAACCTGTTGAACCAGTGGGAGTAGCAATTACAATTCCATCTGCTGAGAATGTTGTTACGTACTCGTTATTCACTACAAGCTCAAGCTCTATCATTTTAGGCCAGCCGCCTTTATCAATGACAATATCATTTATCGCAAAGAGTCTCTCAACCTTATGGCCGATTACTTCTGCGGTAATTAAAATTCTCTCTTCAATTTTTATTGAGTTACGTTTTATTTCATCAATCAGAACATCAATTTGATTAATGTTTGCTTCAGCCAGAAAACCAAGCTTACCGTAATTTATTCCAAGGACTGGTTTGTCATAAAACTGGGCCTTGTATGCGGTAGTAAGCATTGTTCCATCACCGCCGATTGAAATTATCAAATCGCTATTCTTGCAAAGTTTATCATCCGAAACAAAACTGCTTTTTTTAATTTCTTTGGTTATTATTTCCTTTTGCTTTAATAGCGAATTGCTTAAAAGAAAATGAAAATTGTTCTTTTGCAATTTCTTGATCAGTTCTGAGACAACAAGGTTAACGTTTTCTTTTGTTGTATTAGCAATTATACCGATGGTATTGTATTGAGTTTTGGTTTTCATACATACAAACTTAACTAAAATCGCTATACATAATAAAGGCGGTACAGTGACCGCCTTTGGTGAGAAAGATTAAAACAAAACTTACTTAACAACGATCATCTTCATGGTTTTAACAAAATCATTAATGATTATCCTGTACAAGTAGATACCACTTGAAAGACTACTAGCCTCAAATTCTACCTCGTACTTTCCGGGTTGTTTTTCTTCGTTAACCAGAGTTGCAACTTCCCTGCCAAGTAAATCGTATACTTTTAGTGTTACTAGCGCAGCGTTTGGTAGTTGATAGCTGATCTTAGTCGTTGGGTTAAAAGGATTGGGATAATTTTCAAGAAGCGAACATTCTTTTGGTAAACTTTCTTGTACATTCTTCTGATTAGAATTACTGGATTTTCCAAGATACTGTGAACCATATGAACCAAAACTATTTAACAAATAATCTGCAAATTCCAGCCTCATTAAATATTCTTCTTCAGTTAAATTAAGCGATTGAATCTCTGAAAGAATATTAGATGCTAACGTGCTATTCTTTGCATAATTTAATGTTGCAAAGAATTTCTCAAATTTTGCATTCACTGATGCGTAGCTATTAGGGTATTGATCAATTATTGTATCATAAAGATTTATTGCTTCATTATATTTGTCATTCCTAAGATATATTCCAGCCAGCAAGTTTAGAACAATAGCTTTAGGGCATCTCTAAAAACAGCATTTAGCAAATCCATCGTATAACTTCCGTTGACTAGTTTAGCAAATGGAGGAGGCAGATGCTTC
>MHAR01000003.1 GCA_001803045.1 Ignavibacteria bacterium RIFOXYB12_FULL_35_14
AAAATTAGAGGAGTAAAAAATGAAACTCGTAATTTTACTTTTAGTATCAGTTACAATTTTATCATCAAACCTTTTCAGTCAGGCAATACCAAAACAAATTAGTTATCAAGGTGTTTTGAAAGATGCTTCTGGCAATGTTCTCACCGGTGATTTTGTAATGACATTTAAGATTTACAACGATCCAAGTGGTGGTTCAGCTTTATGGACAGAAATCCAAACTGTTTCGGTAGCAAGCGGGTTATTCAGTGTTCAGCTTGGCAGCATAAATCCAATAACAACCGTACCTTTCGATCGAGAACATTATCTTGGAATTACTATTGGCATCGAAAGTGAGCTCACACCAAGAACTCTCCTCAATCCATCACCATATTCATTCATGTCTATGAATGTTCTGGACAGTGTAATCGCAACCAGCAAAATACAGGATGGAGCTGTTACCAGTTTAAAGATTGGCAACAATGAAGTAGTAAAAAGCTTAAATGGATTGAAAGATAATGTAAACCTCGTTGCAGGAGACAACATAACACTCACACCAAGCGGAAATGATTTAACAATCTCTGCAACGACAGGTGGAGGAGGTACGATTGGTGGAAGCGGTACGACTAATTATATTCCACTATTTACCGGAACGACCGCCATTGGTAATTCTTTAATTTATCAAACAGACGGTGGAAACATAGGTATAGGTACAATTACCCCCTCAGCTAAACTAGAGCTTAGCGAAAGTGATGCTTTGGTTAACGGGCTTACTATTGGCAGAGGTACAGCTAATCTTTCATATAATTCTGCATTCGGTTATAGAGCGCTGTATTCAATAACTACCGGTAATTACAATACCGCCAACGGATATCAAGCGCTTTACTCAAATACCGAAGGAGACAATAATACTGCCAACGGATATTGGGCGCTTTATTCCAACGGCACAGGAAGAAGTAATACTGCCAACGGTTATTTGGCACTTCGTTCTAACACCACTGGAAGCTACAATTCGGCCATCGGGGGTTGGACGCTTCGTTTAAACACCACAGGAAGCTACAATACCGCAAGTGGGTTTCAGGCGCTTAATTTAAACACAGAGGGAGAGCGAAATACCGCCAGCGGAGTTTATGCGCTTTCTTACAACACTACAGGAAGCTATAATACTGCCAATGGAGATGAGGCGCTTTCTTCCAACACCACTGGAAGTTACAATACCGCCAACGGAGTGGCTGCGCTTGATGAAAACACCACAGAGAGTTATAACACAGCTGTCGGTTATGAAGCAGGAGATTATTATCCTTTCTCAACAGGTACATTTCTAGGTGCAGTTGCATACCCAAATAGTTCTGGTTATAGCAATATTATGGGTTTGGGTTATAATGCACGACCTACTGCTTCAAATCAGGTCCGAATTGGCAACAGCTCTGTAACAAGTATTGGCGGTTATGCCGGATGGACAAACTTTTCTGATGGGCGTTATAAAACATCTATTCAAGAGAATGTTAAAGGATTAGATTTTATTATAAAGCTTCATCCCATTACTTATCAGTTAGATATGAACAAACTATCCGCTAATCTTAAAGAAAATCAGAGAAGAGACGAAAATGGAAATATAACTATCGAATCATCAGAGACAGATATAAAATCAAGAATAGAAAAATCACAAATTGTACATACAGGATTTGTAGCACAGGAAGTAGAGAAAGCTGCAAAAGACTTAGGATATGATTTCAGTGGTGTAGATGCACCAAAGAATGAAAATGATTTCTACGGATTACGCTATGCAGAGTTTGTGGTTCCTTTAGTTAAAGCTGTTCAGGAACAGCAGAAACTTATTGAAGAACTAACGAGACGAATTGAGGAACTAGAGAAGAAATAATTTTTTTCAGATTCATTCTAATAAATGAAAGTTATTTAGACTATTTAAAATAAATCTATAAAAATATTGAAACTTTAAAATAGAAGGAGATAAAAAATGAAACGCATACTATTTCTAATCGCTATAATTACTTTTTCATCAATCAATATCTTTAGTCAGACAATACCAAAACTAATTAGTTATCAAGGTGTTCTAAAAGATGCCTCTGGTAATATTGTGACGGGTGATTTCGCCATGACATTCAAGATTTACAACGACCCCACAGGTGGTTCAGCTTTATGGACAGAAATACAAGCCGTTGCAGTAGCAAATGGATTATTCAGTATTCAGCTTGGCAGTATAAATCCCATTACAACAGTTCCTTTTGATAGAATTCATTATCTTGGAATTACTGTAGGTACAGGAAGTGAACTCACACCGAGAACACTATTAAGTCCATCACCATATTCTTTCATGACTATGAATGTGATGGATAATGCAATAACAAGTAACAAAATACAAGATGGGGCTGTTACCAGTGAGAAGATTGGCAGTAATGAAGTAGTAAAAAGTCTTAATGGATTAAAAGATGCAGTTAATCTCGTGGCAGGAACAGACATAACATTAACACCGAGTGGAAATGATTTAACTATCAGTTCCGCCCCTGGAAGTGCTGGAGTGACTCAAGTCAACACGGGAAGCGGATTAACAGGAGGTCCTATTACAACAACTGGTACAATAAGCGTTGCAAATGATGGAATAACAAACACAATGCTTGAAAATAATTCTGTTACTTCAAACAAGATAAGAGATGGAACAATTGAAACGAATGACATATCCGATGCATCAATCACTCCAATTAAAATTGCCCCCAGTTCTTCAGATGAATATGTTCTTACCACAAGTAGCGGTAATGTAGTTTGGCAAATGCCTACTTCTGTAGCTCATAACCACATTGGAGAAATATGGGATGCATCTATAGGCTGGTCAAGTGGAGCTTTAAAAATTACAAACACTCTCAACGGTCCAAGCATTTGGGGTGTAAATACTGGAGGTGGTAATGCTATTCGAGGTGATGGTTTTGGTAGCAATAGTATTGGCGCATATGGAGGAGCGGATGATGGACCTGGAGTAAGTGGAGGTAGTGTAAATGGAAATGGTATACAAGGCTGGAGTACCTATGGTACAGCTATTTATGCTAACGGAAATTTTGTTGCAACCGGTACTAAATCTGCAGAAGTTAAGTTGAATAATGGAACTCCTATTCGCTTGTTTTCAGAAGAAGCCACAGAAGTAATTTTCAGCGATTACGGAACTGGTACATTAAATAATGGCAGAACACATATAGAATTAGATCCAGTTTACCTGCAAACGGTAACGATTAATGCTCAGAATCCTTTGAAAGTATTTGTACAACTTGAAGGAGATTGTAATGGAGCATTTGTAACTAATAAAACTAATACTGGATTTGATGTTGTAGAACTGAATAATGGTACTTCCAATGTGTCCTTTTCTTATCGAATAGTATGTAAGCGAAAGTATTTTGAAAATGAACGTATGGCAACGAAAGAAGAAGATAATAAATCCAACAAACTGATGATGGAATTAATATGGCCAGAAGTAATTGACAAACAAAAAACAGAGTGGGATAAGATGAGGAACAGACAAATACAACTCAAACTTGATAAATAAAAACTTAAGACAATTAAAAATAATAATCGATAAAACAAAAAATAATCTTGACCGGTTTATAAATAAATAAACGGTTTTTTAAAAAGTAAATCGGGAGTTATTTTTATATTGTAGCGTATATCTATCGAATGCAATCCGGAAATTTTATTGACACGAAGAAGTTGCTGTTGCTGAAATAATTAAGTTCTCCTTAAATCAATAAACTTTTAATTAGGAGGCCTACAAAATGAATACTGTATCAGAATCACCTGAGCATGACAATAATCGAAAGACGCCCTTTGTTTTGGGTATCTTGGGGCTAATAATAATTATACTTGCTTTCATCATCGGTATCTCAGATAATCTACCAGGAATACTTTTGCTACTCATCGGTTCATTAATATTCTTGTATGCTTTTCTTTATCGTTTAGGCGGGACGCGAAACCTAAGTACCTCTAAAAAATTATTGTATTGGGCTCCAAGAACACTCTGTATAGTATTTACAGTATTAATTAGCTTTTTCGCTCTAGATGTATTTGGAGAATCTAAAGGTATTTGGGAAACAATTTTAGCTCTTTTGATGCATCTGATTCCTACATTTATTCTAATAGTTGTACTAGTGATTACTTGGCGACGAGAATGGATTGGTGGAATTCTTTTTATCTTGCTGGGGCTATTGTATATAATTTGGGGTTGGGGCAGGTTCGATTTAAGTGTGTATTTCTTAATGGCTGGGCCTCTTGTGATAGTTGGAATACTATTCCTTCTCAACTGGAAGTACAGGGCAGATTTGAGGTCAAGTGGAAAAGAATGATATATCATAGATAAGAAGATGTTATTGTTGATGTAAATTGATTTTTAATTAAGAAATTAGAAGGCTCTACTTACTAAGTATCTAAGTATAGAAGAGCCATTACACGTAAATAATAAACATAAACTAAAGGAGGAATTAGTATGGCTACATATCTTATGATGGGCAAATATTCTATCGATGCGATAGGAAAGATAAATACTGCTCGGACAAAAAGAGGTAAAGAAATAATCGCTGGTTGTGAGGGTGAGCTTAAAGGCGGTTATGCAATGCTGGGTGAAAGAGACCTGGTTCTCATTGCTGAATTCCCAACTATAGAGAAAGCGATAAAAGCATCAACTACTCTTTCTAAAGAGCTCGGGATTGGATTCAGCACTGCTCCTGCAATAAGCATAGAAGACTTTGATAAGATAATGGCTGGGAAATAGTAACTTCCGCTATAAAGTTCTTCAAAGATAAAAGTTAGTCTTTATCATTATGGCAATTAGAATATTATATGCTAAAAGACCGTCTTAATGGCGGTCTTTTTTGTTGAAAAATTTCAACAGAAAATTGACGGCACAAACCTAAATGATACCGGTGTGGGTAGATACTAAAAACCTCGATTAGTTATAGAATAAAATTTTGAACTTAGAACCGGTACAAATTCTTAATTATTGTAATTCAATAACGCAACTTTATTTCTAAGGTTTTGCTCAGGTGTGTGAGGATAAATCCATGTATCGGGGGTTCTACCGAAGGCACTCCTAAGGAGAATTCCCTCTCTGCCCACAACAGCATTGCGAATTCATAACGGATTCGCAATTTTTATTTTAAACCTTCCGTTGCCGTCAGCTGCAATACAAAGTTAGACTTCGATAATTCTTATCACTATTTTTGTTCATAAAATTTCAGTCACGCATAGATTCGGTTCGATTAATACTTCCCATGGGGTTAAATTTGTTGGACAGGTTTTTCTCAATAGCATTTAATCATAAATTATATTTTCAATGCCTTTAAGTTGGAATGAAATAAAATCTCGTGCAGTAAAGTTTTCCAAAGAATGGAAAGCTGCATCGGAAGAATCTGCTGAATCACAGACATTCCTCAATGAATTTTTTGAAGTGTTTGGAATAAGCAGAAGACGTGTTGCCACGTTCGAAAAACCCGTAAAGAAAATTGATGGAAGAGAAGGTTACATTGATTTGCTCTGGCCTGGGAAAATTCTGATTGAGCATAAAACAAAAGGAAAAAACTTAGAGAGAGCAAAGAATCAAGCTATTGCTTATTCCTTCGGACTAACAGAAGAAGAACTCCCGCAATATATACTTGTCTGTGATTTTGACCGTTTCATTTTACATGATCTTCAACAAAACATCCAGCATGATTTTACAATAAAAGATTTAGTTAAAAATGTAAACCTGTTCGGATTTATTGCCGGATATGAGAAACGAACTTTCAAAGAAGAAGACCCCGTAAACATTGCTGCTGCTGAGTTGATGGGTAAACTTCATGATAAGCTCAAAACTATTGGCTATAAGGGGCATGATTTAGAAGTTTATCTTGTTCGGCTTGTTTTTTGTTTGTTTGCCGATGACACAAATATTTTTAACAAAGATATTTTTGAAGAATACTTAAAGCTTCATACAAGAGAAGACGGAAGCGATCTTGCTGCTCAAATTGCAAGCTTGTTTTATATCTTAAATGAACCTCCGAAAGAACGATTAAAAAATCTTGATGAAAGTTTAGCAGAGTTTCCATTCGTAAACGGAAAACTTTTTGATGAGAATTTGCCGCAAGCTTCGTTCGATAGAGAAATGCGAAGCATTCTACTTGATTGCTGTAAACTTGATTGGGGAAAGATTTCACCCGCAATATTTGGCTCACTGTTCCAATCTGTTATGAATCCCGAAGAACGGCGCAATCTTGGTGCACATTACACTTCGGAGAAAAATATTCTTAAAGTAATTAAATCTTTATTTCTTGATGAACTTTATAAAGAATTTGAATCGGTTAAAAACAACACAAAGCAGCTTAAAGATTTTCATAAAAAACTTTCAACCCTAAAGTTTCTCGATCCAGCATGCGGATGCGGTAACTTTCTTGTTATTACTTACCGGGAAATAAGATTGCTTGAAATTGAAATTCTCAGAATCCTACACAAGACTAGCCAAATTGAATCTGATATCAGAAATATTGTTTGGATTGATATTGATCAGTTCTATGGAATTGAAATTGAGGAATGGCCAGCGCGTATTTCCGAAGTTGCTATGTGGCTTGTTGATCACCAAATGAACATGAGAATATCCGAAGAATTTGGCGAATATTTTGTCCGCCTTCCATTAAAGAAAACCGCAAATATTATTTGCGGTAATGCACTTAGGATTGATTGGGAAACAATCGTTCCTAAAGATCAGCTTTCTTATATACTTAGTAATCCGCCATTTGTTGGAACATCATATCAGAGCGTAATACAAAAAGATGATTTAGAAAATATTTTTACAAATGTTAAATCGGCCGGAATGCTTGATTACGTTACTTGCTGGTATGTAAAGGCATCGCAATATATTCAGGGCACAATAATTAAAATTGCTTTTGTATCAACAAACTCTATTTCGCAAGGTGAGCAAGTTGGTATTTTGTGGAATGAACTGTTTAATAAATACAATATAAAAATTCATTTTGCACATAGAACATTTAAATGGAGTAATGATGCAAGAGGAAAAGCTGCCGTTCACGTTGTAATTATTGGTTTTGCTTGTTATAATGATAAAGAAAAATTCTTATTCGAGTATGATGACATAAAAGCAGAACCACATGTTAGGAAAGTATCTAATATAAATCCTTATTTGGTTGAGGCAAATGATGTTTTTGTTAAGTCAATCTCAGATCCTATTTGTAGAGTTCCTCGTATGCAATCTGGTAGTGCTGCTAGAGACGGTGGTTTTTTAATTTTATCAGATCAAGAGAAAGATGAATTATCAACTGCTAATCGAAAGTCTTTAAAGTATTTAAAACGATTCATCAGTGGGGATGATTTTATTAATAATGTGACTCGCTGGTGCATCTGGCTAAAAGATATTCCACCAAATGAATATCGGGATATTAAAGAGTTTCAAGAAATATTTAAAGCAGTTAAAAACTTCAGGGAAAAAAGCACAAGACAAGCAACAAAAAAGATGGCCGATTTACCTTATTTATTTGCAGAGGAACGTCAACCCGGACATGATTTTCTTATTATTCCAAAGGTATCTTCTGAAAACAGAAAATATATACCTATTGCATACTTGGCAAAAGAATATATTGTTTCCGATAAAACATTTATTATACCACATACAACAGCCTATCATTTCGGAATATTAACTTCTATGATGCATATGACATGGATTAAATATATATGTGGTAGATTAAAAAGCGATTTCAGTTATTCCAATACAATAGTTTACAACAACTTTTCTTGGCCGGAGAATCCAACAGAAAAACAAATAAAGATCGTTGAAGAAAAAGCACAAAGAGTTTTAGATGTAAGAAAAGAATTTCCCAACAGCAGTCTGGCAGATTTATACGATCCATTAACGATGCCGCCAGCATTGGTTAAAGCACATCAAGAATTAGACAAAGCAGTAGATTTATGTTACCGTGCTCAAGCTTTCCCAAATGACACCAAAAGAATAGAATTTTTATTTGAGCTTTATGAGAAGTACACAAAACCATTGCTGGCCGAAAAGAAAACAAAAAAGGGAAAAATAAATTTTTGAAGTTACCTACGGCAGATTGTTATCTATTCAGATTAATTCTCTTATGCTTTCGCTGAATTTCTCAAAGTGTCTGCAGGCAAATAAGTTTTTAGAACCCCGATACATTTTAGTTTAACAAATCAACAGCAATTCTTAAGTTTTCTGGTCTTTGATTTTTGATTTACCAAAATGTAAGCTTTAAGTAGTATCAATCTAATGTCACTATTTCTCAGATTTTAGTTGGGTAGTGCTGATAAGAGGTGAATCTTGAATTGATCAACCGAAGTAAATCTTAATTTGATTCTAAATGAATAATATTAGGATTGAAAGTTAGGTAATTTTAATAATCATGGTTTATTTTAAAACAGATAAGGTTTATATTAAGAATTGTTAGACAGAACCAAATCCCAATAACTAATAGTTAGTTGGCGTTGTTTTAATAATATTATTGTTAAGATGGAAGATGAAGTAAAATATTTTCGAGAGGAATTGAAAAAGGCACGAGCTAAACTTGAATTATTTTATGGCCGCTCTTTTTCCGACGATGAACTTTATCTAGCATTGGCTATTTATTATGATTTATCGGATATGCCACCAAATATTATTTTCAAGAGACTTTCTTCGATTCAAATGATAGATGCACTCAAAGATTATGATTTCGTATCACGTATTCCAATTGGCTCAATTGTTATTGAAAAAACTATTATCCCAAGTGGATTCCCTCGACTTAGTCAGAGAGCCCTTATTAAAGTTGAAGGTGAATTATGGCGGATTCATCTTTACGATAAAAATCCGTTTCCTTCAAATCCTCACGCACATAATTTAGAGACCAATTTAAGACTTCATCTTGGAAGCGGTGAATTATTTCAAAAGCGACAACTAGTTGGGAAAATAGCAAAAAAGGATTTATTATTAATTCGTGAACGTATTAATAATGTTCTTAAAGATTTAGTATTACCTGAGTTATGTATTTAATGTAAAAGCCAACTAACAAGCCCTCAACGGCGACCGCGTCTTCGATGCGGTCTAATTGAGTCGCATTAGAGTTTGACTTTTCAGAATTAGGTTGTTGTGTAAAGTTGATTTAGTTCTTTAAACTGATTAATAAATTAAAAGTTACGTTGACAAAACCGTCATTGTTGTTCTGGGCGGCGCGTTAGGCGCAACATCGTTAGTTGCCTGATAAAAATGAATGAATTAAAGGTCCTAGAATCTGAAAAATTTATTATCAACTATAAGAGTTACGAAGGGATTTATAAATTATTTCAGATAGTCTTTAATAAAAAAGATGGAAGTATTTTTATAAACTTCCCATATTATAAGCATACAAATGGTTTGGTAAGTTTAGTGACTCTTAAAGCAAATACAACATATCCAACTTCCGCCAAACTCATTCCTGGAGGTAAAATAACTTCGCACCTAGTTAAATATTCGCATCACCCAGATGGTATATCTCATTTCTCTCAAGATGGTAAAGTATTTACGCGAGTAAAAAAACAATCTATTCCTTTCAATAAGATGCACGGTCATATTTTTACAATAATGTTGCAAGGTTTTAATGATTTTGCTGCAATAAAATCATCAAGGGAAATAGTAGTAAATAAATTTAGAACTTATATTTCAATTTCATCAAAAACAAAAGAAATATATGCATTAAAATTCGTTGGTCGTTTTTATAAGAAATCGAAATTAAAATCACAAATTGTGGGTAGCGTAAAAGGTCCCATTGTGCCTTGCCAAACAAACGAAGGTAAAAAAAATCTTGGTTTTTTAATCAGCCATCCATTTGAGGATAGAATTAATAGCAACATCTTACTTTTAACTTGCGAAGAAGTTCCTAAAATTGATCCGAAGAATTATTCTGCTCTTACTTTCATAGGTGGTTTTGATTCTCTTGATATTGCTTATGACCATAATAAAGACACACAGTTTTTAGCTCTTTCTTATCCTGTTGAAAACTATGATGAACTAAAAAATATTGTTGAATCTATTGATTATAGCGTATAACCAGTTTTCTTTCTAACTCATATGGTAGTAAATGATAAAATAGGTCTCTTAGAGTATGAATCAGAAATCATCAATGATTCTTTTAGTATAAGGCCACTTGATGATTATCTTAATGTTATTAAATACCTAAAAGACATTAGCAATGTTGATGGATTTATTTATCCCCCAAGTGAACATGGAGTTGAATTAGATATTACAACAATGAAACAAAAAAGAGTAATACCCAATACTGAAAGGCCATCCTTATTACACAAGTTGCCTCCTTCACATGCGATAGAATTATCAAATCCTGTTTATGAAAATGATACCAGAAAATGGGATTTAAGTTTTATAGTACACCTTTTAGCTTTTATTATGGGTGTCAGACTTCAATTTCATGATTGGTGGTTTGATGGAAGAGTCCCTATTAAGAATACAAATAATATTTATGCGTCTCCGCCAGTAATTAATGAGTTTTTGAAACATTGTTACGATGTATGGTTAAGTTGGGAAGAACAACACAGACAATGGATTATTAATTTACTTGTAATGCATTCTCGGGTACCATCATACGAATGGGATTGGGAAAAATTCACATTAAATTATATGGTTTTCGATGGTGCCTATAGACTTGCAAATGAGATTTATAATTGCAAAGCCAAGAATCATAAAGATCGCTTTAATGTTCTAATTGAAAGATTCGGTCTAGCTCATAATGATCAATATATTGACCAGATATACAACTTAAGAAACGATCTTTTTCATCAATCAATTTGGGATGGTGGCTTACCGTGTTCGTCGGAAGGCAAGTACAGGGGATGGGCACATGAAACAACATTGAGGAAATTGAATATCAGAATTATTACTGCATTGTTCAAGTATGATACAAAATTCATTCAGATGCCTTGGTGGTCAATAAGTAGTCATGCATTTGATCCAAAATTCTATGATTAAGAGAAAAATATACTTCCATTACATCCAATTTATTTTTTAGGGAGTAATGAGTGATACTTAACAGTATAAATATATTAATTGTAACTCCACAGATTAAGCTCATATCTTAGTTTAGCAATTCAACTGTATATCTCAAATTCTCTAATCTTAGGTGAGCGTAATTCTCCGTCACAGAAATTTGAGTGAATGTTTGCATTCGCTTCGCCAAGGTTTTTGACTTTAACTAAAATTAATAGCAAGTTTCATATTAAAATTCGGTTCTACTCCGAGGGAGCACAACTTTCTGAGTATTACTGTTCACGCCGACAATACTCTCCCGAAGCAGAAATGTTATAAATAAATATTTCTCATTCATTGGAGGTGTTATGATAACTCTCAGAACTACACTTCTATTTTCAATTTCTTTTCTTTTGCTTCTCTTTCATCTTCAAGTCTTTTCACAAAACCAAATAGCATTTAGTGTTTTAAGCAGCGGAGGAGAACAGCAAACAAATTCCGCTTATACTCTTAACGGAAGCTTGGGACAAGCAATCATTGGCAAATGTGAAAATACAATTAATCAGGCACAAGCTGGATTTTGGCAAATATACTATCAGAATGTAATGGTAAACGTTACAGAAGACGATTTACTGCCAATAGAATTTAAGCTTGAACAGAATTACCCTAATCCATTCAATCCATCCACAATTATAAAATTTGGAATTCCCGAGAGGTCAAATGT
>MHAR01000004.1 GCA_001803045.1 Ignavibacteria bacterium RIFOXYB12_FULL_35_14
ATTAGATGATTTATTTAAATCCAATATATCTAATTTGCAGAAAGGATGCCGCTGTTATTTTTTAAACATAATATCTTATCAGTCATAATGTGATTTTAACAGTCAATTTTGCTCGTTACTTATGGCTAACCTGCTGAACTAGGTAAAAAAATATTTTCTTTCAATAACAAACACCGATGAACATTTAGATACACGATGTAAATATAAAATTATTTTCTGATTCTAAGCATTCTTCAAATCAGGATGCAGAAGTTCTCCTTCAGAAGAAGCAACTGCAACTGCAACTGCAGCATCTCCGGTAATATTTGTGATAGTTCTGCACATGTCAAGAATCCTATCAACACCTAAAATTAATGCAATTCCCTCCTCTGGAATTCCAACTGATTTTAAAACTATGATCAGCATTATTATTCCAACTCCGGGCACAGGCGCTGTTCCTATTGAAGCAAGTGTTGCAGTTAACACAATCGTAAGCTGCTGCATGAAATTTAAATCCATTCCAAAAACTTGAGCAATAAACACTGCCGCTACTCCTTGATAAAGTGCAGTGCCATCCATGTTAATTGTTGCACCTAATGGAAGCACAAAGCTTGTTATTGATTTTGACACACCAAGATTTTCTTGGCAACACTCCATGTTCACAGGCAATGTCGCAGCACTTGAACTTGTACTGAATGCAATTGTTTGTGCTTTCCTCATTCCTTTAAAGAAAGTAGACAGTTTTATTTTGCTAAATAATTTTACTATCAGAGTGTAAGTACCGAGCGTATGCGTAAATAATCCAAATAGAACAGCAGCAACATACCAAAAAAGTGTTTGGAGAATATCGAAACCAAATTCACCTACGGTTGCCGAGATTAGTGCAAAAACACCAATGGGTGCAATCAGCATTATGAGATCAACCATTTTTATCATGGCTTCACTTAATCCATCAAAAAATTTAATTACTGGTTCACCCTTTGATTTTGGGATGAGACTGAGAACCAATCCTAACATTAAAGCAAATAAAACTATTTGAAGCATCTCAGCATTTGCAATTGCAGCAAATGGATTTTTGGGAATGAGCTTCACAATTTCATCTATGAAATTATATTCTTCAGCCGTACCGATCTTTACTTCAACATCCTTACTGTAAACTGAAAGTAACCTTTCCTTAGTTTCAACATTCATTCTCTTACCCGGTTGAATCAGATTTGCTGCCACTAAGCCTATGCTGATCGCAATTGAAGTTGTCACCAGATAGAATGAAATTGTTTTTCCACCAATTCTTGCAAACTTTTTTATATCTCCTAAGCTTGCGGCTCCAACTGTAAGCGACCCCAAAACCAATGGAATTGCAATCATAGTCAGCAGTCGAATGAAAATGTCTCCGAGCCATTTTATTTTGGTTGCAATGGTTTTTTCTTTATTAACTAAAATTACATTTGGGAGAATCGAGAAATCAAATTTTCCATCCGCTTCGGTTGAAAAATATTTTTCAAGAATTATCGAAACCTTTCTATCTGATGCTTGAACTTTTTTAAAGTAATTGATAATTTCAATTTGCTGATGAGCTTTAAATGATATTGAGTCGAAAGTCATTCCTTCAGATACAAACGAAAATTTTTTCCAATCTCTAATGCTTATGGTTTTTGTTTCATCGATTGCTTTGTAAGAAATAATAAGTGCTGTACGGCTTACATTAAAAATGGATCCGAAAATTGCTCCTGCTATCAAAGCAATTAAAATCTGATTGTGAAGTTTTGGCAGTTTGATTTTCATGACGGCGGTTAAAATATAAAAAATGAGTAATATTTCCTTTCTGAAAATCATTTTTAATATTTATTCTATTTAATAATTATACAGCTGACGGTAATATTCATTCTAAATCCCTTTACTTTTTACATTATTTTTTTATATTGCAGTTAGTTTAATTATGCGGCAGCAACGATTTTCAAATTTTTATATCAGACGGTTACGGGTATAATTGCCGCAAGGCTTGCTGTTCAATCAGCCAACCTGTGCTGAATAAAAAATCTTCTTTTCATCTCCATAAATAAGGAGGTCACAAATGAATTCTGGTAATTCATCCGAATTAAAATCGCCTATAGCGGTTCTTGGTGCAGGTCATGGTGGAATGGCTATGTCTGGGCATTTAGCATTAATGGGTTTTGATGTTAGGTTATTTAATAGAAGCGAGGAGCGACTCTGGGGTGTTAAATCAACGGGTGAAGTTGAAGTGGTTGGAGAAATTGAAGGACATGGAAAAATTTCATTGGCAACAACTTCAATTAAAGATGCAATAGAAGATGCTGAACTAATTATGGTTGTAGTACCTGCTACCGGTCATAAATGGATGGCTGAACATATTGCTCCATTTCTAAAAGATGGTCAAATAATAGTCCTTCATCCCGGGAGAACTTTTGGTGCTTTAGAGGTTAAACAGGTGCTTGATAGTAATGGCGTAAGTGCAGATGTTATTGTGGCGGAAGCTCAAACATTTATTTATGCTTCTAGAGTCGTAGGTCCCGCTCAGGTAAGAATATTCCGAATCAAAAATTCAATTCCGGTTGCTTCCATTAGAGCTCATCTCATCCCAAATGTTCTAAAGAAATTGCGAATTGCCTATCCCCAATTCGTTGCAGGCGACAATATCTTTAAGACAAGTTTAGAAAACATTGGCAGCATTTTTCATCCGGCACTTACCATTCTAAATGCCGGTTGGATTGAAGATGATGCTGAGTTCCAATTTTATCACGAAGGCGCTACTCCTTCAGTAGTTAAAGTCTTAGAATCAATTGATAAAGAAAGAGTTTCAGTAGCTGAATCATTAGGTATAAGAGCGTTAACTGCAAAAGAATGGCTTTATTTAGCATATGGTGTTACTGGAGAAAATTTGTTCGACGCAATGCGTAGAAACGCTGGTTATCGAGGTATCATGGCACCTCGAACATTATCAGTTCGGTATCTTACTGAAGATGTTCCAACAAGTCTGGTTCCAATAGCTTCTATTGGGAAAAAATTTGGAGTCGATACACCCGTTATGAATTCCTTAATTGAATTAGCTTCCAGACTTAATGGATGTAATTATTGGGAAGAGGGTCGAACAGTTCAAAAACTTGGCATTGAAAATCTTTCATTAAAAGAATTAAGACTTTTAGCTATTGGAGAGTACGATGCTAAAATTAAATCTTGATCATTCACCTTACGCAAAGGTGCAGAGTGCGAACCGAGTTCCTGACGCATAGTTCTAAAAATCAAAGGAACGGGGTTTGTTTGCAAATTTTCATCTTTGCCTCGCGTAACGTGAGTTAATCAATTAAAGAAAGGAGCTTCGTATGAAAAAAATATTAGGAGCTGCACTCGGTAATTGTGTGCATGTTGGGGGCTTACATCATTTCTTAAAGATAGCAGAATCTGAAGGTTTTAATACAGCATCCTTAGGTCCAGCAGTTTCAATCCAAAGAATCGTTGAGGGCATAAAATCCGAGAAACCAGATTTAGTGGCAATTAGTTATAGGCTCACACCAGAAGTTGCAAAAAATCTTTTTGAGGAATTGAAATCTACGCTGCGAGTAGAAAACTTATTAAAAATTAAATTAGTTTTTGGCGGCACTCCGCCTGTAGCATTTGAAGCGGAAAAATCTGGAATATTTGAAAAAGTATTTTCAGGCGGTGAATCCATCAATGAAATCAAATCTTATCTGAGAGGTTCTAAGGGAAAAGCAGATCAATTTTCGTTTCCGGATAATCTTTTAGATCGTATAAAACAAAAATACCCGTATCCCCTGCTGCGACATCATTTTGGAAGACCTTCGGTAGAAGAAACGATAAATGGTGTTAAGCAAATTGCGGAGGCAGAAGTATGCGATATAATATCGCTTGGCACCGATCAGAGTGCTCAAGAATATTTTTTTCATCCTGAACGAATGGATCCACAGGAAGATGGTGCTGGTGGAGTGCCTGTTCGCACACCTGTCGATCTCAAAGCTATTTATTCAAACTCTCGAACCGGTAACTATCCTTTGCTGAGATGTTATGCAGGAACAAACGATCTGCTCAAATGGGCTGAGATGAGCGTTGACACTATTAAGAATGCTTGGGCAGCAATTCCCTTGTGCTGGTACAGCGTAATAGATGGAAGATCAAATAGATCTATTTCTGAAGCTATCCGGGAAAACCAAAGCGTAATGAAATGGTATGCGGAAAAAGGAATACCCGTAGAGGTAAATGAATCACATCAATGGAGCTTGCGTGATGCACATGATTCGCTTGCCGTTACGATGGCATTTCTTGCTGCATACAACGCTAAACATATGGGAGTAAAAGATTACGTTTCACAATTCATGTTTAATACTCCTCCTGGTACATCGCCTCAAATGGATATTGCCAAAATGCTAGCAAAGAAGGAATTGATTGAAGAATTAGAAGACGATAACTTCAATGTCATTCGAGAGGTTCGTGCAGGAATAGCCCACTTCTCTTCGATACCATCAGTAGCTCAAGGGCAATTGGCTGCATCTGCTTTGATAAGCTTAGCATTAGATCCGCATATCCTTCATGTAGTCGGTTTCAGCGAAGGAGATCATGCTGTTTATGCTGATGAACTAATCAATAGCTGTAACATCGTACATGGCGTTCTCCACAATTGTCTTTATGGTTTACCAGATATGAGTATAGACCCGATTGTCATCAAACGAAAAAATGAATTAAAGCAGGATGCTCAGATTTTATTAAACTCACTTAAAAAACTTGATACAGATGGTTATGGAGATTCTTGGATGAATCCAGATTTAATTGAGAAGGCAGTCAAAATAGGATTATTAGATGCGCCCCACTTCAATGGAAATCCACATCTTTGCGGAAAGATTCTTACAAGATTAATTGATGGAGCATGGTACGCTATCGAAAATAATTCTGGAAAACCGATTAACGAAACTCAAAGAATCAAAAGTATCTTAAACAATTTATAAGGAGAACAAAAATGGCTGGTATAGTTGGAATTAAAAGAAAAGGTGAAAAAGGATTAGTAGAAAAAATGCTCAATAAAATTTCGCACAGAGGGAATACTGGAAAGAGAATTATTGAAACTGATGAAGCAACAATTGGAGTTGTTTGGACTTCTCCACAAAAAGATTCTGCTTTTAGCTCTTTAGAAAAAGTTTTTATTCAAGATACTGCTGGTAATGGTCATCTTGCAAAGGCTGAAATACTGAACGGCAATCTTTTTCTTGAGAGGGATGAATTAGGAATAGCACCGCTTTACTTTGGAAAAACAAAAGACGATGTCCCATGTTTTGCTTCGGAAGTAAAATCTTTATTAACTGCAACAAATGATATAAATGAATTGCTTCCCGGATATAAATTTTCTGATGGAATACTTACTAAATATTTCATCCTACAAAAAAAGCAAGAAATTAAAGACAATCCTGAAGCAATTGCAAAAGTGTTAAGGAAGCTTCTTGAAGACTCTATTTCAAAAAGAATTAAAACGGATTTGTTTGGTTCATGGTTATCCGGTGGGTTAGATTCAAGTACAATTGCCGCGATTGCACGACCTTTTGTAAAAACATTCCATACATTTTCAGCAGGTTTGAAAAACGCAACTGATCTGGCTTATGCCAGAGAAGTTGCATCTCACATCAAGTCAACTCACCATGAAATAATCGTTAACTTTGATGAAATGCTTAAGCAACTGCCAACCGTTATTTATCATCTTGAATCGTTTGATGCATTATTAATAAGATCCAGCATAATAAATTATATTGCAGCAAAAGCAGCATCAGATTATGTTCCGGAAATATTTTCCGGTGAAAGCGGCGATGAACTTTTTGCCGGATATGAATACATAAAATCGCTGCCACCAGAATCCATTCCCGACGAATTGATTGACATAACTGCCCGTTTGCACAATACAGCTTTTCAAAGAGTTGATAGATGTGCCTCAGCGCATTCAACAATTCCTCATGTTGTTTTCGCTGATCCAAATGTATTTAGCTATGCATTTACTATTCCCTCAAAATATAAATTGAAAGATGGTGTAGAAAAATGGATACTAAGACAAGCCGTTAAAGATGTACTCCCCTCCTCTGTTCTTAACCGAACAAAAGCTAAATTTTGGGAAGGTGCCGGAGTTTTTGAATTAATTTCAGATTATGCTTCAAAAAAAATTAGTGATAAAGATTTCTCAAACGAAAGAATCCTCCCTAACGGTTGGAATTTAAGTTCAAAAGAAGAATTAATGTACTACAGAATTTTTAAAGAACATTTCGGAGAAGCTTCGAATTATAATTGGATGGGAAGAACAGAAGGAACAACTAATTAATATGGATATAATTAAACAAATTTTGCATGACTATCTAGTTCTATTCAGCATGGTGAATGCCTTTGGCAATTTACCAATATTTGCTGATTTAACTCACGATATGGATACAGGACTGCGCAATACGATTTATAGAATTGCTGTGTTAACAGGCGGCAGCATTGTGTTAGTGTTTGCACTATTTGGGGATTTTATGCTAGATAATATCTTTGATGTCAACACAAATTCTTTTAAAATCGCCGGGGGAATTTTAGTCTTCATTGTTGCTGCTAAAGGCGTTATGTCCAACTCCAAAATTTTTAGTCCTCACGTTTCTGGTGATAAAAGTATAGCAATTTTCCCGCTTGGATTTCCATATTTAGCTGGACCAGGTACAATACTCACAACCATATTATTGTTTAGAAACAGCGAAATTCTAATTACAGTACCATCTGCTGTTTTAGTTTATCTATCCATTTTACCAATTTTGCATTTAGCACCGCTTGTGACTCGTGTTTTCGGTCAATTGGGGATCTCAGTCATATCTCGAATTCTCTACATATTTATTAGTGCTAAAGCAGTCGAGTTTGTACTTCAAGGATTAAGCGGTTTTTTGAAAACACAGTAAAAAATATGAGGTTATACAATCATTTAACTCATCATTCGCCGTGGTTTTTGATGCTTTGATATTCCCATTTAATAAAATCATTTCCAATTTCGGATTCTCCGTTGCAAAAAAAAATATATTCTGCATAAAACTAACTTACACCTTGCTATTAAATGAATAATCTCGAAGAGTTCTTTATCTTTGGAGTAATTGATATTTTAAAAAATGAAATTTCGTATTAAATATTTTAAGGTAAATTTAAAATTAATTCTAAGGGAAGTATTAACATTCCTTCGGCAGCGAGTTGAGTTTAAGACTTTTATCATTCTTTCGAGTATTATCGTTGGTATCGCTTCAGGACTGGCGGCTGTACTGCTAAAAAATATAGTGCATTTTTTTCAACAAGAACCAACAAAATTCTTAAATGAAATAGGATTCGATTATTTTCTACTATTCACTCCTCTGTTAGGAATTATTTTATCCGTAGCTGTAGTCCAACTATTTTTCAACGGAAAAATGACTACGGGGCTTAGCAACGTCATATACACTATTCTAAGAAAATCCTCAGATATTCCAAGGCGGGATTTACTTTCTCATATTTTTACTAGCGGAATTACAATTGGTTTAGGCGGGTCTGCAGGTTTGGAGGCTCCAATTGTAGTTACGGGGGCAGCCATAGGTTCAAACGCTGCCAAGGAAGTTCGTTTCAATTATCAGACACGAACTTTGTTGCTTGCATGTGGATCGGCAGCAGGAATTTCAGCAATATTTAATAGCCCAATTGCCGGAGTTATTTTTGCATTTGAAGTTCTTCTTCCCGAATTTTCAATCGCTTCTTTTATACCATTGTTAATTGCTTCAGCTTCTTCAGCGGTCTTATCAAAATTTTTATATAGCGGACAGTTATTTTATTTAGTTACTAAAACATGGCAGCTTGAATCGATACCTTACTATATCATTTTAGGCATTCTGTGCGGTCTAGTTTCATTGTACATTATAAAAATCACTCATTTTACCGATAATAAGTTTAATAGGTTCTCCAATAAAATATTAAAAGCTTTCGTAGGTGGGTTCATTTTGTGTGTATTGATATTTCTCATTCCTCCACTTTATGGAGAAGGATACAACAGCATAATGGATCTACTATCCGGGAATTATGAAACAATAATAAATAATAATTTGTTACTAAAAATTCTTGATAAGGATATTGCAATAATTTTGTTTGCTGTTCTAATTGTGTTGTTCAAAGTTATTGCAACCGCTCTTACAATAAACTCCGGCGGAAACGGCGGCATTATCGCTCCATCTTTATTTACTGGAGCATTTACCGGTTTCCTTCTTGCTAATTTGATGAAATATTTTGGTATTATCGATCTCAACCATCCGAACTTTATAGCAGTTGGCATGGCTGGAATACTTAGTGGAGTATTGCATGCACCATTAACAGGTATTTTTCTAATTGTAGAAGTTACGGGTGGTTATAACTTGATAGTACCATTAATGATTGTAAGTGCATTATCATTTTTTATTTCAAGATATTTTCATCCTCACTCGATTTATACTGCATCTTTAGCTAAAAAAGGAATTGAGTTCAGGTCGGAAAAAGAGAAGTATTTTATTCAACAAATTGATATAGTTGAACTCGTTGAAACGGATTTTATTAAGATTTCTCCAAATATGACTATCGGAAACCTCATGAAAAATATTGCCGCCACCAAAAGAAATATTTTTCCGGTTGTAGATGAGAATGAGAAGCTTTTAGGTGTAATAACTCTAAATGATATTAGAGAAGTGATGATGAATTCCGAAGTATATAATGTTCTATTAGCTTATGAAATTATGAATCCCAATTTTTATTCCATTGAACTTAATTCCGACATCAATAAAATTCTTGACATTTTTGAAGACCAGCAAATTTGGAATGTTGCAGTAACTCAAAAGGGCAAGTATCTGGGTTTTATATCTAAATCAAATTTGTTTAACAAGTATATCTCCGCTTTGTCGGAAAATGAAAAAGAAAAAATTTAATAACACATGACAAATAATGATTCTTAGTTCCTTTCAGAAAATCGTGATTCATATTCCTCTTCTTTTGAATTCACTCAACTAATTTTTATTTTCATTTCAACAAAATGCGGAAAATATTGATGAAATCTCCCCAAAAGAAAACGCAGCTAATTCGCGGATTAGAATTAATAGCCGTGATGATGATAGTCTAATTACGATGCCCACAACAATCAAACAATCGACTTTCTAAATCCCTTTACTTTTTCTATTTTAACATAACATGAGAATGATTTGGATTTGGAAATAACAGCTAAATATTTTAATCGATGGTCAAACTTTTAATTAAATCTTGGTGTCTAATACATTTTTATGTATGAAATAGTAATTATTTTAATTCTTGTATCACTGAATGGTTTTTTAGCAATGAGTGAAATTGCTTTTGTATCTGCTAAGCGTTTTAAATTAGAAGAAAAAGCAAAAAAAGGTAATGTGGCTGCTAAAAAAGCGTTGATACTACTTCAAGAACCTGAAAAATTTTTATCGGCGGTTCAAATCGGAATTACTTTTATCGGAATTATTGCCGGTGCTTTCGGTGGATATGCCATGGCTGAAGATTTAACTCCCTATCTAGAAAAGTTAGAATTTCTGAAACCGTATTCTGAAGAAATATCTTTTGCTCTTATAGTTATTTTAATCACATACTTATCCTTAGTAATAGGTGAACTTGTTCCTAAAAGTATTGCCATGAATAATCCAGAAAAAATTACTTTACTTACAGCACCGCTAATGTATTCTATTACAAAAGCATTTACTCCACTTGTTGGTTTTTTAAGTATAACAACAAAGTTATTATTGATTCTTATCGGTGTTAGAAAGAACGAAGAACCACCTGTTACCGAGGATGAATTAAAATCACTATTGGAGCTTGGAGCATCGCACGGAACATTTGAGAAAGAAGAATCTGAAATGATTAAAAAGATTTTTAGTTTTAATGACAAAAGAGTTGCTTCGATAATGGTTCCAAGAACAGAAATTGAATGGATTGATTCCTCAAAGACACAACATGAAATCTTTAATTTTATTTCATCACATCATTATTCCAGATATTTTGTATGTGAGAATAACATCGATAATGTATTGGGAGTTGTTGATGCGAAAGAATTCTTAGTAAAATATTATAATGATCCTTCTTTTGATATACGCAGTATTTTAAATCAAGCCTTGGTAATTCCGGAATATATTTATTCAATCAACCTAGTTGAAAAATTTCGCAGCCACAAAACAAACATTGCATTAATCGTTGATGAATATGGTGGTACTCAAGGACTTATTACCTTGCACGATTTGATTGAGAATATTTTTGGAGATCTACCAGAAAAATTTGAAGAATCGGAACAAAGAATTATCAAGAGGAGCGATGGTACATTTCTAGTTGACGGCTCAACGGAAATAATTAAAATATCTGAGTTCTTTTCGATTGAATTTAATACTGGGGATTATGCTACGTTGAACGGCTTTATCATGCATCAACTTGGCAGGATATCAAAAGAAGGAGACATAATAAATTATGGTTCCTATCAATTTGAAGTGATAGACATGGATGGTAACAGGATAGATAAAGTTTTAGTCAAAAAACTCGACGAGATATAGTGTGGCATTAATAAACCACTCGACACAAGCAGCATTCCTCAGTATGAAATTTATAATTATCTTCACGATGCATAATAATATCTGGGGATGAGTTTACAGGCACTGCGCAATAAAAAACACTACTATCCAAAATAAAATTGATGGGAATAAAAAAATTGAAAAATCCTTTATGTTGAACATATTTCATGAGTTTGTACAATTTTATGTGGTTTCTGAATAGACACAAAAACAATACAACATGAATAACTATCCCCCTTTCTTTTGAATTTACACATCTAATCTTTATTTTCATTTTAACAAATTGCAGAGCATATTGATGAAATCTCCTCAACAGAAAACGCAGCTAATTCGTGGTTTAGGTTTAACAGCGGCAATGATGATCGTTGCCGGTTCAATGATTGGTTCCGGTATATTCAGAAAACCCGCTACAATGGCTGGTCAACTGATGTCACCCGAATTATTAATTCTTGTTTGGATTGTTGCCGGATTAATTACATTTATCGGCGCATTGACTAATGCCGAGATTGCAGGAATGATAGATGCAACAGGCGGACAATACGTTTACTTTAGAAAAATGTATGGAGACTTCACTGCGTTCTTGTACGGCTGGTCAATCTTTGCAGTCATTCAAACCGGCAGTCAAGCTGCAATTGCTTATGTCTTCGCAGAATATCTTGGATATTTCTTCAAGTATCCTCAGTTGCCTCAATCACTTCAAGATTTTTCTGTCTTCATGCCATTCGTTGGCAAGATTTATCCATTTCTTGATTTCGGAACCAAAGCGGTTGCTATTCTTTGCATACTATTTTTAACAGGAGTAAATTATTTGGGAGTAGTGTTTGGAGGAATAGTACAGACCATCGTTACATTTATCAAAATAGCTTCAATCATTATTTTGTCTTTTCTTCTTTTCACATTCGGACAAGGCAGCTTTGCGAATGTTTACTCTGGTTTTCATATTCCAGCCGAAACGATGACGAATTTAATTTCCGTAATTGGCTTGGCATTGGCTGGGGCTTTCTGGGCTTATGATGGATGGAACAATGTAACATTTGTCGCCGGCGAAGTTAAAAATCCGCAGCGAAATGTTCCATTAGCTTTGCTTTATGGAACATTGATTGTTATGGCAGTTTACGTACTTATTAACATTGCTTTTCTCTATATTCTCCCAATTGATGAAATGTCAAAGTCTCCATTAGTTGGAGCAACAGCAGCAGAGAAAATTTTTGGAGTGAATGGTGCATCGATAATTTCAATTGCTGTTATTGTCTCAACCTTTGGTGCATTGAACGGAAGCATTCTTGCTACAGCGCGAGTTCAATTTGCAATGGCAAGAGATAAATTATTCTTTTCCCCCCTTGGAAAAATTCACCCTAAATTTGGGACACCACATGTTTCCTTAGTTATTCAAGGAGTGTGGTCATGTGTTCTTGTTTTGTCAGGCTCATTCGATACAATTACCGATTATGTAATTTTTGCTGCCTGGTTATTCTACTTGCTCGGAGCGGCTGGAGTTTTTGTTCTCAGAAAAAAAATGCCGGAAGTTAATCGTCCCTACAAAGTTTGGGGCTATCCCTATACTCCGATTATCTTTGTTGTGTTCTCTCTTTTATTCTTGATTAACTCAATAGTATCTGATACCCAAGATGCGGCAATGGGTACTATTCTAATTTTACTAGGATTGCCGATTTATCTTTATTGGAAGTATTACGGAAAAAATAATTCACAAAATAAATTTTCAGCATAAGGGTGTTATTTTTCTTAGCGTCTTCGCGTCTTGGCGAGAAACACATTTCACGCAAAGCCGCAAAGTTAAAGTTGAGAATTCCACTAGGTATGGTTAAATATTTAAAGGATTTACGTGTCTAAAAAATTTGTAATAATTGATGCAATGGCTTTAGCGTACAAAGCTTACTTTGCATTCATCAACCGCCCGTTATCGACAGCCAAAGGTGAACCTACATCTGCAGTGTTTGGATTTGTAAGTCAGCTAATAAAAATATTGGAAGATACAAAACCAGATTACCTTGCCGTTGCTTTCGATTCAAAAGAAAAAACTTTTCGGCACGAAGAATATAAAGAATACAAAAGCTCCCGCGCAGCAATGCCCGATGATATGATTCCACAAATCGGCAGGATTAAGGAAATCATCGAAGCAATGAATATTCCCCTTTACATTCTACCGCGATATGAAGCAGACGATCTGATTGGGACGGCTGTTCGAGAAGCGAGGGAACTCGGATATGATTCGTATGTTATCACTCCAGACAAAGATATGAACCAGCTAGTAAACAGCAAGGTTAAAGTGTTGAAACCGGGAAAGAGCAGCGATGATTTTGTAGTGTTCGATGAAGACAAAGTAAAGGAAGAATTCGGTTTCGAACCAAAGCAAATGATCGACTACCTTGCACTCGTTGGTGATGCATCTGATGATATTCCCGGTGTTGCAGGGGTTGGTCCGGTAACTGCAACTCCTCTCATTCAAAAATATGGATCTATTGAAAATTTGTACAAGCACATTGATGAGATTGAAAAAGAATCTGTAAAAAATAAACTGGCTCAGAATAAAGAGAATGCTTTTCTCTCCAAGCGACTTGCAACGATCAATTGTGAAGTTCCCATTCAATTTGATTTTGAACACGCAAAACTTACTCCTCCTAATTTCGATAAGCTTAAACCGATTTGCCTGGATCTCGAGTTCAAGACTTTTTACAGCAAGGTTACTAATTTCTTCTCAACCGATAAACCGCAAACCGAAAAAAAAGTTCAAGAGGAGAAGAAAGTAGTTGAGAGGAAGGAAGAAAAATTTGAAGGTAACTATGAATCCTTCGACAAAAAGAAAGTGAAATATGAGTTAATAAAGGAATCCAAAAGTGCCAATTCACTCGCAGAAAAATTAATTAAGACAGAACTTTTCGTTTTCGATACTGAGACTGATGGACTCAACCAGTTTCAACTTAAGCTTGCCGGAGTTTCATTCTCAACCAAACCCAATGAAGGATTTTTTATTCCAATAAATCCATTCGAGCAAGCTGAAGGATTATTTGCCAATAATCTTCCCGATCGGTTGCATGTGAATGATTTTGTGAAATTGTTTAAGCCGGTTTTAGAAAACAAAAAAATCAAAAAGGTTTGCCAAAATGGAAAATATGATATTGCTGTAATGAAAAGTATCGGCATTGATGTAAAGAATTTTTACTTCGACACAATGCTTGCAAGCTATTGCTTAGATCCCGACCAAAAGCATGGAATGGATGACCTGTCTCAAAAATATCTTGGTTACAAACCAATTCCGTTTTCAAGTATGCTCGATGTTAAAAAAGATTCCGACAAAATCTTCGAAGTTGATCTCACTTCCCTTTCCAATTATTCTGGTGAAGATGCAGACATAACGTTTCGTCTTTATGAAAAGTTGAGCAAAGAAATTGAAAAGGAAAATCTAACCAAACTTGCCTATGAAGTTGAATTTCCGCTTGTCGAAGTGCTTCAGGATATGGAACAAAATGGTATAAAGATTGACACTGGAGCATTGAGTGTTCTCAGCAAAGATTTGCAAATCCTTCTTGATAATTACACAGCTCAGATTTACAAAGTCAGTGGTGTAGAATTCAATATCAATTCTCCAAAACAGCTTCAGGAAATTCTTTTTAATAAATTAGGACTGCAATCCAGCAGGAAAACTAAGACAGGATTTTCAACCGATGCACGTTCACTTGAAAATTTACGAGGTGAACACGAAGTAATTGATCTGATTCTCGATTACAGGCAAGTATCAAAATTAAAATCAACTTACACCGATTCGTTGCCAACTTTAATCGAGCCATCAACAGGCAGAATTCATACAAGCTATAACCAAACGGTTGCCTCTACGGGAAGATTATCAAGCATTGATCCTAATCTTCAAAACATTCCGATAAGAACAGAACGAGGAAAAGAAATTAGGAAAGCTTTTATTCCAAGAGATAAAAATCATCTGATACTCAGCGCCGATTACAGCCAAATCGAATTAAGGATTTTAGCGAGTCTTTCTCATGATGAAGGATTGATCAAAGCTTTCAAAAATAACGAAGACATTCATCGAAGCACTGCTGCACAAGTTTTTATGGTTCCTCCTAAAGATGTTACCGCCGACATGAGAAGGAAAGCTAAAGAAGTAAATTTTGGAATTCTGTATGGCATTGGTCCATTTGGTTTGAAGACACGGCTCAGTATAACTCAAACTGCTGCAAAAGAAATTATTGAAAAATATTTTGCTACATACAAACAAGTAAAGAATTTCATGGATGATTCTATCGCCAAAGCAAAAGAAAAAGGATATGCCGAAACCTTGTTGAATCGAAGAAGATTTTTAAGAAACATAAACAGCAACAATCGAGTTGTTCGTCAGTTTGAAGAGCGTGTTGCGATCAATATGCCGATTCAAGGAACAGCGGCTGATATGATTAAGCTTGCTATGATAAATATCCACCACGAATTGAGGAAAGGTAAATACAAAACTAAGATGGTTCTTCAAGTTCATGATGAATTAGTTTTTGATGCACATAAAGATGAAATTAAGGAAGTTACTCCGATGGTAAAGGAATTGATGGAGAATGCATTGCCTTTAAATGTTCCTGTTCATGTTGATACCGGAGTTGGTGATAATTGGCTGGATGCGCATTGAAATCAGTCTGCAATTATTAAATTGTCATTCCGAAGGAGTGAAGCGACTGAGGAATCTAATCTTAGATTATCCAAAAGACTTCTCTTCCTATTCACTATGTAAAACAGATTGAATCAAGATCGAGATGACTATCAGCGCTCAAAAAAAATGAAGATTAATAATAACGAAATAAATAAAATTCTTTGCGTGAAACCCCGCGGCATTGGAGATATAGTCCTCTCGACGATTATTCTTGATGATCTTAGAAAAAATTTTCCTTCCGCTGAAATTCATTACTTAACGGAAATCTTTGCGAAAGATGCTTTAGCGAATAATCCTCTAGTCTATAAAGTACACACAATGGAAAAGACCGGGTTTGTTTTGAAAGTTGCTGCAAGATTGAGAAATGAAAAGTATGACATGATAATTGACCTTTGGTCAAATCCACGTTCTGCTCAGATTACATTTTTAACTCATGCTAAGTTTAGAGTCGGATTTTCCTACCGAGGCAGAAAATATGCTTATAACATTTTAGGCACTTCCGAAAAAGGTGAACATCACTCAGCGGAACACAATTTGGAATTGCTGAAAGCCTTGGGAATCGAAATCACTTCAAAGAGAATTCATTTTTACGTTAGCGAAGAAGATAACAGTTGGGCAAAACAATTTATTAAAACGAATTTGCCTGAAGGAAAAAAGATCGTTGGAATTATTCCCTCGGGTGGCTGGGCATCTAAAAGATGTGATGCAAGCAAATGGGTAGAAATTTGTAAAGCAATAAAACAAAAGTATGATGTAGTTTTTCTAATTCTCTGGGGACCTGGAGATGAAAACGATGTGAACTTCATAAAAAATAATTTAGGTAATAATGCAGTTCTTATTCCCGAGGTTAAAATTGGAAAGCTGAGCGCATTAATAAAGAATTGCAATATGGTGATTGCCAACGATTCCGGTCCAATGCACATAGCTGCTGCTTTGGGAATTCCAACTCTCGGAATCTTCGGACCTACAAATCCCAAAGCGCACGGTCCCTATTCACCAAATTCAGATTATGTTATTAAACAAGATTTACATTGCATCATTTGTAATAAGCTTGTCTGTCCCTACAAGCATGAGTGTATGACGCAGTTGCCAGTTGATGTGATTTTACAGAAGGTTAAGATTATGTTCAAGAACTAACAAACCCAGTTTCTTGGGACTGACATGAGGTATGGAGAAACTGGGTTTGTTTGCATTAAACAGATATGCCGGATTTAAGAATCGCTCTTCCCGTATAAAATCTGGCATACCTTTTTTACACAAGCTTTTCAGGCCCTCTAAGCATGAGTGCATGATACAGTTACCGGTTGAAATTGTTTTAGCAAAGTTGGAATGAATTGGACTCAAATCGGCAGCTAATTGAATCGAATGCCAGTTCGAATTATTTCCTCAACGAAAGGATCATCTGTAGTAAAATAGTCAGTTTTGAATGGATGAAGCTGAATGTCGGTATTCACTTTAACTATATACTTAATTAAACGTTTTCTATCAAAAAACCGTATGCCTTCAAAATCTCTTGACACAATTGCTAAATCAATGTCACTATATTTCGAAGGTGTTCCCTTGGCATAAGAACCAAATAAGTATACTCCATCAACGTGTATTTCATTTTGAATAGCTTCTAAAAAACTGCGAATGATTGTCTCTACATTTTCTTTAGAGTACATTTAATAAATTCCTTTATTTCACTAAGATATTTTTCTGCAAAATCACGAGTACATTTTTGTACGAAAAGATTTTTGTAATCAGGATACCGCACCTCAATATTGAAAGTTGAAACTTCAGCCAAAAATTCTTTTTCTGCATCAGAAAAATTCAACTTAGTTTCATTAGCAATTCTGTTTAGGTCATGAGTCCTTGGGGGAAAGTTTGATTGATTATCCCGAATCCAAAACGCCTTCAATAGCTTTTCGAGAGATAATTGTGCAACAAATAATGACCAAATGAATTTTCCGGTCTTTAAAATTGACTGTGCTGATCCTAAATCAGCATTGGAACTAGATAACCAGTAATCAATGTGTTCTTGCTTAGTCATTCAGAAATTATTTTTAAAGAAATTTTGATACTAACATATTATTTTTTAGCTGAATATCAAATTGAGTCCTCATCTAACCACATACTGCATTAATCAAATATGCCAGATTTAAGAATTGGTTCTTCACGTAAAAAATCTGTATATCTTTTTTTCACAAGCTTGTATGTCCCTACAAGCATGAGTGTATGACGCAGTTACCTGTGAAGATTGTGTTGAGAAAGGTTGAAGCCCTTGTTAAATTCTAACCAAACCGCATAAATATCCTTACTAAATTTTTACATATAGGTAAAAATTCACAAACTGACAAACCCAGTTTCTCCACGAAAGCATTTTAAATCCTTAAGAAATTGGGTTTGTTTGCTTTCAACAGATATGCCAGATTTCAGAATCGCTCTTCCCGTATAAAATCTGGCATATCTTTTTTACACAAGCTTGTCTGTCCCTACAAGCATGAGTGCAGAACGCAGTTGCCGGTTGAAGATGTTTTGAGGTAGGTTGGCACTATTGTTAATTTTAACCAAATCTCATAATAATCCCGCCTAACTGTTTTGCTTTAAAGCAAAAATTTTAGCGAAGATTTTTGCTTATAGGCAAAAATATAAGTATGTTTTCAACACTAAAAGTGGTGATTTTATGCAAAAAGAAAGATATTTAACACAAAATATTATCTCCGAACTTACTGATAAAATGGTTTTCGTCGGTGGAGCAAGACAAGTCGGCAAAACAACTTTAGCCAAAGAAATAATTGCGCAGAAATACTCCAGCTCAACCTACTATAATTGGGACTATCAACCTGATAGAAAAAGAATTACATCGAATGAACTTCCCGGTGAAAGCGGGCTGCTCATTTTTGATGAGATACACAAATTCAAAAAATGGAAAAACTTAATCAAAGGAATTTATGATACTCACAAAGACAAATATAAGATTCTTGTAACCGGAAGTGCCAGATTAAATGTTTACCGAAAAAGCGGAGATTCGCTGCAAGGTAGATATCATTACTACACGCTTCATCCATTCTCCTTGGCAGAATTGGAGTTAATTAAAAACCAGTTTGAGCCATTTAAGGAATTGAATTTCCATTCTCAATCTTCTCAAGATAATTTAGAGACTTTATTTCAGTTCGGAGGATTTCCTGAGCCATTTATAAGGCAAAATATAAGAACCTTACGAAGATGGCATAATGAAAAGCTTGAGAGGTTGTTCCGAGAAGACATAAGAGACCTTGAACATATCAGAGATATAAATAGCATGAAACTATTGGGTGATCTGCTTCCATCCAAAGTAGCAAGCCAATTGTCCTTAAATTCAATCAGAGAGGATTTGGAAATTAGTCACCGGGCAATTACTAGCTGGTTAAACATCCTGGAATCATTTTATTATCATTTCAGAATTTATCCTTACACATCTAAAAAAATACGATCATTAAAAAAAGATGCAAAACTGTTTTTAGTTGATTGGTCAGAAATTGAAAATGAAGCGGTGAGATTTGAGAATTTAATTGGTTCACACCTGTACAAATTCACAAGCTATTTAAATGAGCATGAAGGATATCGCAGTAATTTACATTACCTAAGAAATGTAGATAAAAAAGAAGTTGATTTTTTAGTGACAATTGATAACAAACCTTGGTTTGCAGTGGAGGTTAAGCTATCTGATACTACCGTCTCTAAAAATCTCTCTTATTTTAAAGAACGGCTTAACATTCCTTTTGTTTACCAAGTAGTTAAACAAAAAGATATTGATGTGCTTAAAGAAAATGTTAGAATAATGTCTGCTGATAAATTTTTAAGCGGATTGGTTTAATGTAGCGTTACAAACCCAGTTTCTCACGATTAAGATAACGAGCAAAGAAACTGGGTTTGTTTGCATTAAACAGATATGCCAGATTTAAGAACTGGTCTTCCGGTATAAAATCTGGCATATCTTTTTAACTCCTTGGGAAGCTGGGTTTATTTAGAATGAAGATTTACATTGCAGCATTAGGGATCTACTGAGTAACCTTACATTCAGGTCACATAACGCAACAGCACATGAAAAAAACAGTGAAGCCGGATTCAAGAATATGATTTATATCAAAGCCACACAATATCTGCGCGAATATTTTTAATGAACTCCTCCAGCTTCTCCCCCAAATGCTTCACCAAAAAATTTCCCATCACCGCCTGGTAGGCATGCTCTGCTAGTTGTTTTGCGAGAACTCTATCTGTCGCAAGTATATGAATATTTTCAACAAGATCGATTGGGTTTTCAATGTCGAATAAAACTCCGTTCTTTCCATCCTCAATAAACTCATCGTTACCGGGAATGTTGGAAGCAATAAGCGGCAGTTTTGCAGCAGCAGCTTCGAGAAGTGCGAGAGAAAATCCTTCCGATCTCGATGGAAGAAGGAAAATATCCATTGCTTTGTAGTACTCCCAAATGTTATCAACGTAACCGGGCATAAAAATTCTTTTCCGGTTTATTCCAAAACTTTCCGCATATTGATTTACTTCTTCCTGCATCGTTTCCGGAATTCCGATAATCAGCAATACAAATTTTTCATCAAGCTTAGAAAATGCTTTGAACAGTATATCAAATCCCTTCCGCTCTTTGTGAAACCAGGTAGAGAGTCCAAGTACTATCTTTCTTTCAAAAGAATATTTTTGCCTAATTGCACTTCCGCTAATCGAATCGATATCCTCCGGCACTTCAATGCAGTTATGAATTACTTTGACTTTCTTCTTTCGAATTCCAGATTTAATCAAGCTCTTCGCTACTCCGTTGCTGCATGCTAACACATAATCATTGTAGAGATTGTAAATTATCGCACCAATGATTGGGGCACTTTCAGATACATTGTGTCTGTAACTAATGTTAATAATTTTCTTCCCATATTTTCGCTTAAGTGCAATACCAACTTTCCTATCCAACGAATGGTGGGAAATAACAACAACGGGTTTTTCAACTTCGACAAAATCAATTATTTGCGTCCGAAGCAGATTAAAATTCTGAGAAGAATCCATCTCAATGAGCGGAAGATTTTTAGATTTTGCTCTCGATGCAGTGAAAGAATTTTTTGAAGCAATAAGAGTGATATCAATATTTTTTTTTAGCAAAACTCTTGAAATCAGCAAAGCCATCTTAGCACTCCCCGCGAAGCCATCACCAAAACTAAACTGGAATACTCTAATTCGATCCACTGAAGATGAGCTTAATTATGCTTTTGAAATAATTTATTTTGTAGATTTGATAGTAGAACTTATTAAAATTAACTCTTTCAATCAATTTTTAAGAAGCTATGCTCAAAGAAATTCCTTCATGCAAAAGATTTACCGGTTATAAACCTTGCTACCCCGATCATAATTGCTGGATTGACGGCTGTAAAGACAACATTGCTATCGGAATAAAAATTTTAATCATAAATTTTGATGCAATGGGCGATGTGCTTATGACAACCGCTCAACTGCCCGCACTCAAACGAAAATATCCTAAATCAGCAATTCACTGGATTACACTTAGCATTTCTGCACCGTTACTAAAAAATAATCTGTTAGTTGATCAAGTGTTTATTTACAATGCCGAGTCTTTATCTATCATTTCACAGATCGAGTATGATTTGGTCTTGAATGTTGATAAGTCTCAGCGTTCTTGTGCTTTGTTAAATTCTGTGAATGCAAAAAGGAAACTCGGTTTCGGAATGGACAAAAATGGAAAGATAATTCCAATGAATAAAGGCGCTTACTACAATTATAATTTGGGAATGGATGATAATCTTAAGTTCAAAGTCAACAAGAGAACGAGACAAGATTATCTTGCAGAGACTTTTGAGATCGATTATAAACGGGATGATTACATTTTCAATTTCACAGATGAGGAATTGAATTTCATCAATTTGTACAAAAAAGAGAATGGCATTGGAGAAAATGATTTTGTTGTTGGATTTAACACTGGATGCTCCCTCCTTTATCCGAACAAAAAAATAACGATTAAGCAGCATATTTATTTGATTGAAAAGCTGCTCACATTTAACAAAGGAGTTAAGATTGTTTTGCTTGGCGGACCCGAAGATGCTGAACGAAATGATCAAATTTATTCTAAATTCAAAAATAAAATTATTAACACGCCAACAAATCTTGGTGTGCGAAGAGGTGCGTGTTTTGAAAATCTTGCAGACATTGTTGTAACCGGTGATTCTTTCGGAATGCACTTGGCAATCGCGTTAAAGAAATATGTAATCGCTTGGTTTGGGGTAAGCTGTTGGACAGAGATTGATTTGTATGATCGCGGTGTAAAGCTTTATCAAGAAGATCTTTTTTGTTCACCATGCTGGAAGAAGTCATGTCCGTATGATCTTGAGTGTATTAAGATGATTGACCTTGATAGAATAGTTGAGGCAATCGTTATCTATAAACATAAGCAATTAATGGCACCACATAGTGACAGGCACAGATAACACTAATGCAACTGATTATCCCAGATTTCAATCAGTGTAAATCCTCTCAATCTGCGTCATCAGCGTTCTATTGACAAAAATTATGAGTTTTAACATTTTCACATTCGCTCGAAAGATAAATCGCCCGCTTCTGCTCGATGGGGCAATGGGCAGCTTGCTTCAGCAGAAAGGAATAAAATCTGAAGGTGAATTGTGGACTGCAAAGGCGAACCTTAAGAATCCCGAAGTTGTTTATGACATTCATTTAAGCTACATCAAAGCCGGTGCAGATATTATCACCACAAATACCTTTCGGACAAATCCAGTTGCAGTCAATTCACAAAGTAAAATTAAATTTGAGAAGCTCGTAAAGGCATCTGTTCAATTAGCAAAGGATGCAGCTAAGGGTCAAAATGTTTTGATTGCCGGTTCAAATGCGCCCGCGGAAGATTGCTATCAAGTTGAAAGAAGGATTTCCAAAAAGGAATTGGAAAGAAATCATAAACGTCATATTGATGAGCTTACGAAAAATGAATGCGACTTTGTGCTTAATGAAACTCAAAGTCACTTCGATGAAATAAAAATTATTTGTGATTATTGTTACAGCAAAAATGTTCCATTTGTTATAAGTTTGCTGGTGAATGAAAAACTAACTTTGCTTTCTGGAGAAAATATTTTGGAAGTATTAAAATACTTGCTGAATCGAAGTCCTCTCTGCATTGGATTTAACTGCATAACACCAAAAGTATTTAGAAAAATATTTTTCAAATTAAATTTAGATTATAATTGGGGAATGTATCTTAATCTTGGCGGAGGAAAGTATCACGATAAGAAATTTAACACTTCTCTTTCACCTATCAATTATGCGAAAATCATAACCAATTATTTGAACGAAAGGCCATCATTTGTTGGTGGCTGCTGCGGCTCAAATCCTAATCACATTAAAAAATTAAGACAGGTGCTGGATGGAAAACTTAACAATTAATACGCCGGCAAAAATAAATTTGGGATTGAATATCCTTCGTAAGCGTGATGATGGATATCATGACATCGAAACATTTTTTTATCCCATAAATTTATTTGATACACTCACTTTCTCGGAATCAACAGAATTCAAATTCATTTGCAGCAATCAGGAGTTGAGTAATGGGAAAAATCTTGTTGTTAGAGCAAAAGAATTTTTGGAAAATGAATTGCATGTTAAAATAAAGATTAAAATAAAATTAGAAAAAAGAATTCCTGTTGGAGCTGGATTAGGCGGTGGAAGTTCAGATGCCGCCGCTGCATTATTGGGAATTACAAAGTTTCTGAGTCTTCAAGTGGATAATTCCGTATTGTTTAACTTAGCTGTAAAGCTTGGAGCCGATGTTCCGTTTTTTTTGAATCCTCATCCATCGTATGCTGAAAGCAAAGGAGATTATATTACATCTCTAAATTGTAAACTTCGCTATCCAATTCTGATTGTTAACCCTGGAATCCATATTTCTACTAAATGGGCATATGAACATGTAGTTCCCTCAACACCAACTTATCAATTAAAAAAATTGATTGATGATTGCGAGCTAGATTTTTTATTTATGCAGAATAAAATAAAAAATGATTTTGAACCAATTGTTTTGAAGGTATATCCCGAAATAGGGTACATAAAAAAAGAATTCTATAAGCTTGGGGCTATGTTCAATCTCATGTCTGGCAGCGGTTCAAGTGTTTACGGAATTTTTCCAAACTATGAAAAAGCTGTTCATGCACTAGAAATATTTCAAAATAAATATTTCACATTTTTACATCATGAACCGAATTAAATTATTACTTTGCTCGGCACTTTCGTTAGTTCTCATCAATTGTGCTTCAACTAAAGAGATCAGAATCAATCCTCGTTCTACATGGAATGCGACTGATCCGAAACCATTTAAACAGCATATTCCCGAAAGAATAACCATTCACCATGAGGGCACAAGATTTGAGCAAAGTGATAACGCATTGAAGCACATTAAAAATGTTCAGACTTGGGGAATGGGAAAAGACAGAAATTGGAATGACATTCCTTATCATTTCTTGATTGATCCGAAAGGAAATATTTATGAGGGCAGAAATATATTCACGGTTGGTGAAACTGCAACTGAATATGATCCCACAGATCATTTACTAATTACATGTATGGGAAACTTTGAGGAACAAGAAGTGAGCGAGGAACAATTGGAATCGCTCATTCATTTAATTGCTTATTGCTGCCATAAGTTTCAGATTCCTCCAGAAACCATTGCCTCTCACAAGGACTATTCAAATCAAACAGTTTGCCCGGGAAAAAATCTTTATAAATATCTTGAGAATAATTATATTAAAGAAGAAGTGATTAAGCTGCTAGATGAAAATCCTTAAAGTCAAAAGACAATCCGTCTATGTCGGAAAAATAAATTCCAAATATCATTAGTCAATTCAAAAACCCTATTTTGAATTTTATTTTTGAAGGTTATTTGCTTTTTGAAACTTGTTAATTGGAATTCAACTCACTGCACTTTCAACTATTTCCATAAATCCGCGTGTGGCATTCAGTTTAACTTTAATCCCAAAAGGAATAGTAACATTATCCTTTATGTGTCCATGCTGAAAATTATAAACCGCTGGCTTTTTAAGCTTAGTGAAATAATCTTCAATGACTTCACCTAAGGTTAAACTCTTTTTATTCGGATCTAATTCTTTACAATCGGTAAAAGCACCGAGTACAACTCCCTTCACTTTATCAAACACATTCGCGATTCGTAATTGGTTAATTAGTCTATCCAATCTGTAAGGTGCTTCACCATTATCTTCAAGCAAGAGAATTTTATTTCTAACATCGGGAAAATATTGTGTGCCCATAAGTGAAACGAGTAACGCTAAATTCCCCCCAACAATTTGACCTCTCGCACTTCCTTTTCTTAAAAAATACATTTTTTCGTTATTGGGATTTTTAATTCTGCCAATTTTTTTATTTGATGTAACAAGCCGCCAGAAAAATTCTTCTGTGAATGTGCTTATTTCATCGTGAAAATCTACGGCAAGCATCGGACCCGCAAAAGTTACAAGATTTGCTTTCTGAAGAAACGCCATCTGAAGCGCAGTAATGTCACTGTAACCAACAAATATCTTCGGATTTTTTTTAATTAGCTTATAATCAATCTTATCCAGCAATCTTGGTGAACCGTATCCGCCGCGGACACACATAATTGCTTTAACATTTTTATTCTTGAACATGCTGTGAAGATCGGAAACTCGTTCCTCATCTGAACCAGCTAAGTAACCGTGATTTTTTCCGACGTTTGAGCCGACAAGCACCTTGTATCCCAATTTTTCAAGATACCTTACACCGGAATTTATTCTTGATAAATCATCAGGTGTTGAAGCAGGAGAAATTATTCCGATTAAATCTTCCTTGTGGAGCCGTTTTGGTTTGATGTATCGCATAGATGTAAATCCGAACTTTGTTAATTTAGGGTAAGAAAATAATTAGAGTAAAACTGTGTGTCAAATTTAAAGAAGCTAAATGAAAATATATTTTTTGATTCAGCGAATTTTATTGTCGCCCGATATCCTAGCGTTAAAAATCAAAATGTTTATTTATTTGCAATAATCGAAGGAAATTCATGAAATCTAACCCGCACAAGTCTCGTTCTGTATCATTTCAAAGTAAAATAACCAAAATCAAGCTGGTGCTCACAGATTGCGATGGAGTGCTTACGGACACAGGAGTTTACTATTCCAATCGAGGTGAAGTTATGAAAAGATTTTCTATTAGAGACGGAATGGGTGTAGTAAGACTAAGAAAATTAGTGGGCATTGAAACAGGAATTGTTACCGGGGAATTATCCGGTTCAGTTAAAAAGAGAGCTGAGAAATTAAAAATCAAAGAACTGCATCTTGGTACTAAAGACAAGGTTTTAATTTTGAATGAGATCATAAAAAGAAAAAATCTTAAAGCAGAGAACATCTCTTTCATCGGTGATGATTTGAATGATTTGGAGATAATGAAGCTCGTTGGGTTAACAGCATGCCCTTCTGATGCAATTGATGAAATAAAAAATATCTCAGATTTTGTGTGTACGAATCGCGGAGGTCATGGAGCATTCAGAGAGTTTGCGGAGCTGATAATCAATTGGCATTTAAAAAATAAAATTATCCTGTAGTATTAACTCAATAAAATTTAACATGCCGTCACTGAGTTTCACTCAAAGTGCAATTTTATAAATTCATTATTTCACCGCATCAATACCATCTTGCCTGTTGTTAGTTTATCTGCAACTTTAAGATGATAAAAATAAACACCGCTGCTCACATCTTTTCCTTTTGCATTTTGACCATTCCACTTTACAAGATAATTTCCGGAAGGAAGAACATCGTAAACCAAAATATTAATTAGCGCTCCATTTACATCATAAATAGCCAATTCAGTATATGAGTTTGTAAGATTCGACGGAATCTTAAACCAAATAATTGTTGCCGGGTTAAAGGGATTAGGATAATTGCCCACAGTTACAAAATCATTTGGACTATTTACATCATTGTTTTCATCCTGAATATCGGTAATCAAACTTGGACCACTTCCCTTCGAGTTACCCGAACTATCTGCCAAATAAATATTAACCCAATTGGGTCGCAACGCAGATTGCAAATAAGTATTATGCCATTCTTGATCTGTCAGACGCAAAAAATTATATGTTATATAATCATGATAACTGGAAACTGGACCAATAAAAGCTATATCCTGATTATCATAAGCTTTTGCGATAAAAACTCCAAGATTAACATCTCCGGTTCCAGCATGTGGAATTGCACCGAGTAAGCTTCCTCCACAATCTGCAGGAACAGTATGAATATCTGCAACGATATGATCTTCCTTCATTAATCCATCGAACATATGATTATGATCAGAGTAGAATAATTTTGCATACCAGCCATTATAACCTGGAGCACAACCAAATGCTTCTTCGTATATCATTTTTTTAAGGAAATGTTTTTCAGCATCAGATAACAAAATAACATCAAGTTCTTTTTGAGCAATATTCTTTAAAGTATCCATTATTGAATAGAAGGAATTAAAGTATTCCATTATCTCTGTTTTTGTGATAGGATTAATGAAACTGAAATTTTGAATTTTGCTTCGTGCAACCACTGAAAGATTTTTTAGATTTGCATAAAACTCCGGAAATGGTTCAACATAACTATAAGGAAAAGAGCATATCGGAACTCCAGTGTAGGATTGTTTAGCATATAGTAAATTATCATGCCGTAACTGTGCCCAGGATGTAAGTTGTGTGTTAATTTTTTCCTGCCAGTAAGCTGCAGTTTGCATGAATTGAGGTAGATTATTTCTCTCCGAAGGTGGATTTAATTTCCTGATTGAGTTAAGCCACAAGTTATAAAGTGTGCTATCCCAAAAATCAGCACCATAAGAATTTATCAAATACCTTAAAGCAGCAAGGTTGGATGAATACTTGAACAGATCAAGCTCTGGCTTTAGTAATTGTCCGACAGCATCATTGCCCAAAGCAAAAAGTGGATCAAGAGTCGAAGGATACAATCTGCAAATAATCTGATTGTTGAAAGAGATCCTATCAAATACTACACTTCCGGTTACATAAGAATCAATCACAAACCTTTGACCGAACAATAAAAATGCAGATGCAGGTACAATACTGTCAGGTCTCATTGTAGAGTAGTTCGCAAGTATTTGCGAAAGAATCAGTTGGTAAGCATATGGTTGGTTTTTAAGCGAGTCTTGAAAAGCTAATAAAACATTATCATCTAAAAGCTGTGATGTATTCGTTACTTGAACAGATGATGCAAGTGAAATAATATTTTGCAGCGTTACATTATCCTGCTCACCAACAAATATTTTTATTATGCCTTCGATTTCATCATACATCGAACTTGCATTTGCTAGATCGAACAATTCTTTTATGAGGAAGGCATCAATAGTTTGTCTTCTAATATCTTCAAATGATGGGGGTGGACAAATTGCATCAGAAACTGGAGCTAATAAACAAATTTCTGTCCTTCCAAGCCACATCATAGCTCTAAAATATTTTTCAAGAATAGGATTCTGTGGATCAACATAATGACCGCGAGGTTTAAACTGACTCCAATCATATACAACACAATTGCTATCAGAAAATAAAGTGTATGGTATGAACCCTTGTTCTTGTGAGATTAAAGTTAAAACTTCATTTAACTTGGTTGAGTTATCAGCATAGTACAAATTTGCTGAAGGATTAAGTAATCGTCTCGGAACTGTTAAGTATAAATCAACATCCTTAAGCATTTTGTGCATTTGGGGATATGCCGCATACTTTGCAGCTAACTGCGGCATTTTTGAATGTAAGGAATTTAGTAGACCGGTTACTCGATTAATTAAAATCTCAAGCTCTACTGTTTTTAATATTCGATCATAGGATACATGGTAAGCATGAAGAATTGCATCCGCAGAAACAAACACAGGCAAATCTTTATGGTAGATGTCAAGCATTGAAGTTCCATAAGAAGGAAACTTTAATCTCTCTGTTGCCATGAATCCATGTTTTTGGATTAATAGCTTTTCATAGTTTGTAAGATTGTACTTCGCAGCAATTGTATCAAAGTATAAAACATCTTCATAATTCAAATTTAAATTTCCTTTGAAAATTCCAGCAGAATGCATTTCAAGCAACTGTGATGTTACCATGTTTTGATTTGATTGAAGGAATTGTTTAAAAGTATTTATATTAAACTGCGTGGGTTGTGCTTGAATTCTTTGAGGAAGGAAAGTTAGTAAGAGTGTGAAAAAGTATAGTTTGAGGATTTTCATAAAACACCTCATTTTTAGTTAGTATATTTTAACAAATTTTTGTGAAAATGCAAACATCTTCTTGAGTATGGTTAGTTTAAAACTGATAGTTGAAATAAAGATGTTTAAAAATAAGAAGTCTCGCAATTATTATTCTGCGAGACTTAAAGTGACTCCAAGGGGATTCGAACCCCTATTACCGCCGTGAAAGGGCGAGGTCCTAACCATTAGACGATGGAGCCATTCACCAAATAACAAAATTCAATAAACAAATTATAGATAAATCTCAATTTTCAAGCTCCAAATTCTTGAAGCATTTGGAATTTGATATTTGCTATTTGGGATTTGCTTTATGCTTGGGGTGAGCGATGGGATTTGAACCCACGACCCCCAGGGCCACAACCTGGTGCTCTAACCAACTGAGCTACGCTCACCATCAATAAAAACATCAAAACAACAAAAAAAAATTTCAAATATATTCCAAAATCAAATCTCAAAATTCAAAACCATATAGTCCTCTGGAATTTGTGTTTTGGGATTTGTCATTTACCCGTGTACGCCCGAGTGGAATCGAACCACTAACCTACAGCTTAGAAGGCTGTTGCTCTATCCGATTGAGCTACGGGCGCTCAATATAAAAATCACAAAAGGCAATTCTCAAAAAACAAACAAACCGCAAATACAAACCTTCAATAAGTCCTATTTCATTATTTAGGATTTTGAAATTGTTATTTATTTGTCATTTGTCTACTGAAATTTGAGATTTAACCAAGTCGGGGCGGCAGGATTCGAACCTGCGACCTCCTGCTCCCAAAGCAGGCGCGATGAACCGGGCTACGCTACGCCCCGAATTATTATTATAGTCTGTTCAACTAAATATAGTGGCAGATTAACCAGATGTCAAAAAGAATTTCAATGAACAAAATCAAACTACTAATAAGTTTCAAATCTTAAAATTCAAATACATTGTTTATGATTTGTTCGCTTAAGGTGTACTGTTTTTTGTTTGTTATTTGATGCTTATAACTTAGAACTTAAATCAGTCTAGGTGGTAGTTCACCTTAATTGGAGAACCTGTGACCTTCCCACTCAAGCGGGACGCGATGAACCGGGCTACGCTACGCCCCGTTTTTCAAAATTTAGAGTACAAATATATTGTTTGGCGTCTTAATAAGCAATGAATCCGCTATGATTTAAATTTATTTGACAAGTTTTTCATTGTGAATCCAAAAGGTTTTAATTGATAATGAGGATACTTAAATTTGACTCAAATTTAATTCAAAAAAATTAGCAATGTCTTTTCCTTATTTTATATCTAAAAAATTCACACTATCTAAAAAAGACTCCCGTTTCATTACTCTCATTTCATCAATTTCGGTTATTGGAATTTCCTTGGGAGTTGCAACGTTGATTATCGCACTAAGTATTTTGGAGGGATTTGAAGAAACTATTCGAAAAAAAATTATTGATTTTGATGCCCACATTCAGATTAGTTCTTATCAAACTATATTACCGAATTATAGACGCATACTGCCAAACATTTATAAAATGCTAAATCCTTTTGTGGAAGATGTCAATCCTTACGCATCAAATCTGGCCATCATCAGCAGCAAGTATGTTCAAGAAGGAGTTAATATAAAAGGTATATTGCCTGAGAATAAAAGCTTAAAGATTAAAGAAAATATAATCTCAGGTGAGTATAGCTTTGAAGACGCTGAAAATTCCGCAATAATTATCGGCAAAAAATTAGCCGATAAATTATTCGTAAATGTTAGAGATAGAGTTACAATTTTTGCTTTGAATAATAACCAAATACCATCACCGGATAATTTGCCTAACATTCAAAAATTTATTGTGACGGGAATATTTGAAAGCGGTATGGCTGAATACGACGATTTAAATGCTTACACAAACATCAAAGCGGCGCAAACTCTTTTTAATTTTGGAGATAATATAACCGGTTATGATATTAAACTCAGTAACATCTCTAAAATTGACAGTTTGACTACCTTATTATCTAAAAATTTGAGATACCCACACTCAATAAGATCTATTTTTCAGAAACATAGAAATATTTTCACCTGGATTGAACTTCAGAAGAAACCGATCCCGATTGTCTTGGGTCTAATAATTTTAGTTGCAGTTTTCAATATTATTGGTAGTCTGCTGATGATAGTACTCGAAAAGACTAATGCCATTGGAATATTAAAATCATTAGGCGCACTCAATAGTCATATCTCCAGAATATTTGTGTATCAAGGATTTTTCTTGGCGGTAATAGGAATATTTTTCGGGAATCTCTTGGCATATGTGCTCATGAGTTTACAGTTAAAGTATAATATTATTTCTCTGCCATCATCAGTTTACTTCACTTCAACTGTTCCAATATTTTTAACATTAAAAATATTCGTTGGTGTTTCACTCATCACTTTAATTCTTTGCTTGACTGCTTCTTTTGTACCTAGTTACATTGCATCTAGAGTAAAACCAATAAGCTCTCTGAGGTTTAGCTAATGGGTTTTGAATCCTTTATTTCTAAAAGATATTTAGTATCAAAGCACAAAGTGAATTTTATTACAATCATTTCATTAATTTCGATTTCTGGAATCACAATTGGAGTGGCCGCATTGATTGTTGTTCTCTCCGTGTTTAATGGATTCGGCAGCTTAGTAACTTCTTTCTTGATTAGTTTTGATCCTCATATCAGAATAGTATCTGCAACACCTTACGAAGGCTTAAGCCAGGAAAAAGTTAAATCAATACTTCACGAAATTGAAAACGTAAAAGGAATTTCTCCATTTGTTTCGGGAAAAGTACTAGCATATTCTGCCGGGTTGAATCAAGTTGTGAATTTAAAGGGGATCGACAGCTTGTCCGGTAATGATGTTTACGATATTAAACCTAACATTATTTTCGGTGATTATTCTTTCACAAGCGAAAATGGAACAGCAAAAGTGATTGTTGGATTGAGGCTTGCAGACAAGCTTCAAACAATTATTGGTGATACGTTAACGCTGATATCACCTTCTGGAATAGAAAAAGCGATCACTCAATTATCACTCCCATCAATGCAAAAGTTTATTGTTGCCGGAATTTTTAGCTCTAACAATAATGAATATGATGGGCTGTTTATTTTTTGTTCTCTAGAAGAATCACAAAAGTTATTCAATTATAAAAATCGAATTCAGGGTATTGATGTTAGATTAAGTTCGTTAAATTCTTCTTTCGATGTCCAGAAAAAATTAAAAGCCAAACTCGATGAAAATATATACTTGGTGAATACATGGTATGATTTTCACAAAGAATTATATTCTGTTATGCAGATTGAAAGGTGGACAGCTTACATAATTTTATCTTTGATTGTGGCAGTCGCATGCTTTAACGTCCTTGGTTCTCTATCAATGTCTGTGATTGAGAAAAAACGGGATGTTGGTGTGTTAAGAGCCATGGGAATTACGGAGAAATCAATCCTTAAAATATTTATGTATGAAGGTCTGTTAATTGGCATTGTGGGAACAATTCTAGGTTCTATCTTAGGATACTTAGTTTGTTTCCTGCAGCTTAGATATAAGATTTATCCGTTGGATCCTATGCAGTACAAAATTGATGCTCTGCCTGTCGAAATTCAAATTACAGATTTCTTTTTTATTGCTGGCGTTTCAATGCTGTTATCCTTCTTGGCTTCATTATATCCGGCACAAAAAGCAGCAAAGCTTAATATTCTTGAAGCAATCAAATGGGAATGATATTTAAAATTTAATTCATAGTATTAATCCAAGCAAAGCAATGTCAAATGTAATATTGAAAACTGAAAACTTAGTTAAGACTTTTACAAACACAAAAGATATTAAGCTGGAGATTTTAAAATCCATTTCGCTTGAAATTTTAGAAGGTGAAATAACTTTAATAGTTGGTGCTTCCGGTGCGGGTAAAAGTACTCTATTGCACCTTCTTGGAGGATTAGACAGACCGGATGAGGGGCAAATTTATTTTAATCATGAAAATATTCTAGCTTTCTCGGAAGATAAGATGGCAAAGTTTCGGAATAAGAATATTGGATTTGTTTTTCAGTTTCATCATTTATTACCTGAATTTACAGCAGTAGAAAATGTTGCAATTCCACAAATGATTATGGGGACATCACATGAGTACTCACTGAAGAGAGCAAATGAATTGTTAAACGAAGTTGGTATGATTGAACGAAAGCATCATAAGCCTGCTGAACTTTCCGGTGGGGAGCAGCAGCGAGTTGCGGTAGCACGAGCATTGGCTAATGATCCCGCAATTATCCTCGCAGATGAACCAACTGGAAATTTAGATTCGGCAAACAGCCAGATTATCTCCGACTTGATTGTTCATCTAAACTCCAATTTCAAAAAGACATTTGTAGTTGTAACTCATAATAAAGAAATGTTGGGAATTGCTAACCAAGTTTATGAAATGAAAGATGGTAAAGTACTCAACAAGTAACATTTGTAATTCTTTTTATCATAATGTACTAACAGAATTACTTACTTTTTTCTCAAGTATTCATAAAATAATCTCACACCATAACCTGTCATATATTTTTTAGAGTAGTTATTGTAACTATTTGCCATCGCCGGACCAGCTATATCTAGGTGAGCCCAAGTAATTTTCTTATCGACAAAATTTTCTAAAAATTTAGCGGCAGTAATTGCTCCGCCCCATTTGCCACCAACATTTTTAACATCTGCAACATCGCTTTTATTTAGGGTATGATATTCATCCCACATTGGTAACGCCCAGACTCGTTCATGAGTTTGAAGACCTAATTGAAACAACTCTAATAACAAGTCATCGTTCTTCGTAAATAATCCTCCGACAAATTCACCCAATGCAACAACACAAGCACCGGTTAAAGTTGCAAGATCAATAATTACATCTGGATTTAGTTTACTCGCATAATTTAAAGCATCAGCAAGAATCATTCTCCCCTCCGCATCGGTGTTATCAACTTCAATGGATTTACCTGAAGAAGTGACAACGATGTCACCAGGTCTCATCGATGTTCCTGATAGCATATTCTCGGCTGCAGGAATAATTCCAATAATGTTTATAGTAAGTTTTGATTTAATGGCTGCTAGAATTGTTCCGGCAACAACTGCAGCTCCCGACATATCGGCTTTCATTTCCGACATATCGGTGTAAGGCTTAATAGATATTCCACCTGAATCAAAAGTAACGCCCTTACCTACAAGAGCAATGGTTTTGTTGATATTCTTCTTAACTTTTAAATGTTTGTCAGCGCCCTTGTACTCAATCACAATAAATCGAGGCATGTTACTGCTGCCCATTCCAACAGCTAGCAAACCGCCCATTTTTTGCTTACGAATTTCTTTTTCATCAAAGATTTTAACTTTGGCACCTACTTTATTCAAAACGTTTTTTATTCTCCTGCTCAATTCGTCGGGAGTTAAAACTCCTCCCGGTTCATTTTGTAAATCCTTAGTGAAGTTAACACCTTGCATTAAGTTTTGGGCTGAGGTCAAGGCATTTTTCAATTTCTTTTCATTCTCTGAATAAAAAGTAACCTCGAGTGATTTCAATTTCTTTTTATCTGATTTATAGTTTCTGAATTCATAATTTCCTAAAAATAATCCCTCTGCAAAGGTTGATAGAAGTATTCTTCATCATTAAAATATTTTTTGAAATAAGTATAATTTGGAATGAATATGTGAAGTGATTTAACCTCTTCTTTTTCAAGGGTTGATATAAATCCAGCAAGATGATTTCTGAAATAATCGTTATTGAATTTTTCATCTAATTTCACTTTTACAAGGAGTATTTCATCTGGTTTACCGTTAGCTCTCGAAACTCTGATTTCAGTTGAGTCGCTGAAAAGAAAATTTTTCCTTTGAAGCTCGGATAATCTTGTCTTTGAAATCCTTTCAAAGTTCTTAAGACTGTCTTTTAATTTTTTTTCATCAATGAAATACCTAATACTCACAGATAGATTCTTATATGCTATTTTTTTACCACCGCTTTTTATTGAGAGCTTAAACATTTAATTACCCGTTATATTTTTCTAAATATTTTTCTGCTTTTTTTACTATTATAGGAATCATATCACTCATTTTTTCTTTATGAAACCTTGCCCCGGCGGCGTTTATGTGTCCTCCACCATTAAATTCAGCCGCTAACTTATTCATTGGAATATTTCCTTTTGAACGAAAGCTCACTTTAAATCCTTCACTCAATTCGATAAAGAGCAAACCAATTTTGACGTTTTGCACTGAAAGAGAAAAATTCACAAAATTTTCTGTGTCCGATTCTATTCCGTTGCATTTACGAAAATCCTGCCTAGTTAAAGTCATGTATCCAATTTCGTTTTTATCACCAAATAGCTGGAGTGATTCAAGAGCTGCTCCAAGCAATTTTACTTTGCTCAAATAACTCTGATCATAGATTTTGTCAAAGACTTCACCCGGAATTATACCAAGCTCAAGAAGCTCTGCAGCAATCTTATGAAGCTCAGATGAGGTTCTTTCAAACCTGAATGAACCCGTATCAGTCATTATAGCTGCATAGATTGGATAAGCCAAATCATAATCAAGTTTAACAATTCCGGTTTTTCTAATAAAATCATAAATGATATGAGCGGTTGCACTGTAATTTGTATCTATAAATTGATGATCAACAAAGTCCTCCTCATCCTGATGGTGATCAACGCAAATCTTTAACTTGCTTGAATTGCGGAAATCGTCACTCATTCGAACCATTCTATCCGAGTGGTTAAAATCCAAAGCCATTAATACATCAACTTCATTAAAAATTTTTGAGTGTATGTTTTTATCGAATTTTTTGATTACGTCATCTTTATCTAAAAATTTAAGATTATATGGTGTTTCACTATGATTGATAATGTAAGTTTCTTTGCCAAGCTTTTTTAAGATGAGTTGAAAAGCGATTTCAGAACCGATTGCATCCGCATCGGGATTTACGTGAGTTGTGATAAGGAATTTATCATTGTTTAAGATTACTGATTCGAGAGTTTTAAAGTCTATCATCTTAATATTTTAAAATAAAAAGGCGAAGAAAATCTTCGCCATGAATTGAGAATTTATGAAACCAAAATGATCATTACTTATTAATTTACTTCCCAGGTATTCGAAGTAAACATTAGCTTCTTGTAATCGCCAACACCTTTGGTTGATTTCAAATGTTCAATCTGATGAACATAATCGTCATCGTAAGTCGGTTTATTAAATTGACGAAAGATACCGATCGGTGTCGGGAAACCCGGAAGATCCGTGAACCTTGCCAATAAAAATACACGTGTAGGATTGTCATCAAATTCATCATGTATCCAGCAATCCTTGATGGAATGTTTTCCATCGTTCAAATCGATAATCACAGGATTCAATCCATCAAGCATAATTCCTCTATCTTTATTCGCACCAAATATAAGCGGCTTACCATGCTCTAGAACAATTACATTGTCAGGCTTAGTTTCTTTCTCTGTAAGAATAGAAAAAGCGCCATCATTAAATATTGGGCAGTTCTGATACACTTCAATAAATGCCGCACCTTTATGCTTTGATGCTCGTGAGATCATCTCTTGCAAATGTTTTGGATCTCGATCTAAAGATCGAGCAACAAAAGTGGCTCCGGAACCCGTAGCAAGCTTAATAGCGTTGAACGGAAAATCTACAGTTCCATACGGTGATGACTTTGTGACTTTACCTTTTTCCGATGTGGGAGAATACTGACCTTTTGTTAATCCATAAATTCTATTGTTGAACATTAAAATTTTAATGTTGATGTTTTTCCTGCACATGTGAATGAAATGATTTCCACCGATGCTGAGCATATCACCATCTCCGGTTGCAACCCAAACTTGCAGTTTATGATTTGCTAACTTAACACCGGTAGCAATTGCTGCTGCCCTCCCGTGAATTCCATGAAAACCATAAGTATTCATGTAATAAGGAAAACGGCTTGAGCAGCCAATCCCGGAAACCCATACTATATTTTCTCTTCTCTCACCAAAATCCGGAGAAGTTCTTTGAACCTGAGCAAGAATAGAATAATCACCGCAGCCGGGACACCATTTTACATCCACATCCGATGAAAAATCCTTCGCAGTATATTTAACATCTGTTACCATTTCATTCACTTTAGTTTCCATTATGTCCTCCTAAGACTTCAATAATTTTATTTTCAATTTCAGCAACTTTGAATGCTTGACCTTGCACTTTATTAAATTGAACAATATCTCTCAAGAAAGTACTGCGAATAACTGTTGCCATTTGTCCCATATTTAGCTCTGGTAAAAGTACTTTTTTAAAGCGGCTTAAAACATCTCCTAAATTTTGGGGGAAAGGATGGATGTAACGAAGATGTGCTTGTGAAGCATTGAAACCTTGAGCTTGAATATGTCTGATAGCCTCTTTAATCGCTCCGTAAGTACTTCCCCATCCTAATAGCAATAATTCGCCTTCTTGATCACCTTCCACCATAAGATCAGGAACATCTTTCTGAACATTATCAATTTTCTCTTTTCTTTTATTCACCATTATCTGATGATTATCAGGTTCGTAACTGATGTTTCCGTAAACATCTTTCTTTTCTAATCCGCCAATTCTGTGTTCTAATCCTGGTGTGCCTGGAATTGCCCAAGGGCGAGCAAGATTTTCATCTCTTGTATAGGGATGAAAACCATCGACTTCTTTTCTAAAATGAACCGGGATTTCCGGAAGTTCATTTAGCTCCGGAATTTTTAATGGTTCAGAACCAAAAGCGAGATAACCATCTGTAAGCAGAATAACCGGTGTCATATACTTGACAGCAATCTTTGCAGCTTCAACAGACATAAAGAAACAATCTGCAGGACTTTGAGCACTCAATACAACAACAGGTGCTTCACCATGTCTGCCATACATTGCCTGAAATAAATCTGCTTGTTCGGTTTTTGTAGGAAGTCCTGTGCTTGGTCCGCCTCGCTGAACATCAACCACCACAAGCGGAAGCTCAGTCATTACTGCTAAACCGAGAGCTTCTGTTTTAAGTGATAAACCAGGACCCGATGTAGTTGTGATTGCAAGCGAACCGGCAAATGATGCACCAATTGCTGACGCAATACCGGAAATTTCATCTTCAGCTTGAAATGTTACGACTCCAAAATTTTTGTATTTACTTAGCTCTTGCAAAATTTCTGACGCAGGAGTAATTGGATATGAACCAAGAAAAAGATTTAGTCCGCTTCTCAACGAAGCAGCAATGAATCCAAGTGCTACAGCCTCATTACCAGACACATTTCTATAAATGCCTTTTTCAAGCTTTGCCGGTTTAACATCATAACGGGTTGTAAATATTTCTGTCGTATCGCCATAATTATAGCCTGCTATTAGAGCACGTTTATTTGCTTCAAGTACTTCGGGTTTTTTAGCAAATTTGCTTTCAAGCCAGTTTAATGATAATTCTAATGGACGATTGTAAATCCAATACATTAATCCCAATGCAAAAAAGTTTTTACATTTTTCTTTTTCTTTTATGGAAAGTGTAAGATCCTTCAGCGCAGTCATAGTTAGTTGAGTTAAATCTACAGGAACAACATTATAAGCTGCAAGTGATCCATCTTCTAATGGATTGCCATCATAATTGGCGAGCTTTAAGTTTTTTACATCAAATGCGCTGCTGTTTGCAATAATAGTTGCATGAGGTTTTAAATCCCTCATGTTCACTTTTAGAGCGGCAGGATTCATCGCTACTAAAACATCGGGAGAATCTCCCGGAGTTTGTATGTCTGTACTGCTAAAATGCAATTGAAATCCGCTGACCCCAGCTAAAGAACCGGCAGGAGCACGTATTTCTGCTGGAAAGTCCGGCAGAGTGCTTACGTCAGTGCCTAATGCTGCTGTTGTTTCTGTAAATTGTGAACCGGTTAATTGCATTCCATCCCCGGAATCTCCGGCAAATCGAACCGTTACTTCCGAAAGGGGTTTTACTTCTTTTTGTTTACTCATGGTTAATCTTAAAATTTATTTTAAAATATTTATTAGGGCGATTATTTTAACAATAATTTTCAATTTTTGTTATTCAAATATAAATAATTGCACACTTAAGAACATTACCTAAAACGCTCACCAAATATTTTTTCGCCAAATTCACTTATTGTTAAATGTAGCTAAAGCCATTTGACCTTTTCTCTTATTGAGGGTGACCCAAAAGTAATTATTCAATTAAAAAATCTACGAAAATCATTTAAAATCTACGTCATCAGTGCCTGCCACTATGTGGTTCTATTCACTAATAAATGTTACTTTTTCATCAGCCTCAATGAAAAACCCCAATCAAAAAGAACTTTAGTCCAAAGATTTTCCATAAATATAAAGTAAAATATTGAACAAGGGATAACGAATAATGAATTATAGGCAATGCTAAAGAATTTACTTTCTCCAACCTTGAACGATTGGGTATCGCCTTCCATAACCAAATGCTTTTGTAGAAATCCTAAGAACCGGTGCAGCTTGTCTACGCTTGAATTCATTTATATCAACCATTCTCAGTACTTTCTTAACTACATTGTTGTCACCAATCGCCTCTGAAATTTCCAGGTACTCTTTATTCTGTTCAAGGTACATTTTAAGAATTTTATCCAATAGATTGTAAGGAGGTAAAGTATCTTGATCAGTTTGATTATGTTTTAACTCAGCAGATGGAGGTTTAGATATAATTTCGTTTGGAATTATTTCTTCATTCCGGTTTATAAACTCTGCAATTTTATAAACTTCAGTTTTATAAACATCGCCAATCACAGCTAAGCCGCCGCACATATCACCATAAAGAGTGCAATATCCGGTGGCTAATTCAGATTTATTTCCCGTATTTAAGAGCAAGTAATAAAATTGATTTGCAAATGCCATAAGGTATACGCCGCGAACCCTTGCTTGAATATTTTCTTCAGTTAAGCTCTTGGGAGTCAAGTTGAATGGTTCTGCAAGAGTAAATGAAATTTCATCTACAACATTCTGAATTGAAACTTGGTTATGAGAGATTCCAAGGTTTTTGATAAGCTTAAACGAATCGTTAATACTTCCTTCGCTGGAATATTTCGAGGGCATCAGTACTACATGAACATTTTCTTTGCCCAAAGCTTTAACAGCAATGTAGGTTACTAATGCAGAATCCATTCCACCGCTCAACCCAATAAGAACTTTATTAAATTTTAACTTCGCACAATATTCTTTTAGTCCGAAAATTAATGCATTAAGAACTTCGCTCTCAAAAATATTTTCAACATTAGTAACTACTGGATAAGATTGCTTAGTATCGAAAATAAAATAATCCTCTTCATAAGCATTACCTTGAAGTACTAATTTTCCATTTGCATCAAAGCACATGCTTGCACCATCAAAAATTAATTCAGTTTGTGCGCCTATGGTACAAACATAAACCAAAGGAACTTTGTCATTTTTAGTTAGAACTGAAAGCATTTCGCAACGATCTTTTCTTTTTCCAAAAGCATAAGGACTTGCAGAAATGTTAATCAAAATTGTGCTTCCATTATTTACAAGTTCTTGCACAGGGTCCTTCACGTAACGACGACGATACCAATAATCCGCATCGTTCCAGATGTCCTCACAAATGGAGATCCCTAACTTTTCACCTTTAAACTCATGCACCGATACTTCCTTAGCTGAATCAAAGTATCGCATCTCATCGAATACATCGTAATTTGGAATGAGAGTTTTATGTTGGATGAATTGCACTTTACCATCGTAACAAATAATGGCAGAGTTGTGAATGTCAGTACCGATTTTATCATTATCTTCTGTAATGGATCCGAAAATCAATCCCACATCAGTTGTGATAGAAGCAATTTCTTCTGCAGCTTTTACAACTGCCTGGCGAAATTCTTTTTTTTCCACTAAATCCAATGGAGGATAACCAACGAGAGATAATTCGGGAAAGATTACCAGGTCAACTTTATCAGCGACTCCCCTTTTGTATCCATCGATAATTTTAAATTTGTTGATTTCAATGTCGCCAACGATTGTGTTAATTTGGCAGATAGCTATTTTCATATAGTTAATTCTTTTGTCAAAAATAGAAAAGTTGGGGGGGTTTTACAATGTTAACATTATAACAGCGTTCAATGTCAGCCGTAATTAAAACAAGTCGCTTGTGCAGCTGACCTTAGTAACAAAAATCCCCATTAGATTAGAAACCTTATCACCTTATTGAATCATACTCTGATTTTTATATACGGACAGTAACAAATAAGGTGATAAGGTCGATGAGTCATTGTAGTTGAGCGTTACTAAGGTTAGTAATCTTAACAATCGCTTTCAACGAATTTTTTTCATCTTGCAAAAATTACTTCCCCAGATGCAATTTCATTTCTGAAAAAATTATTTCTGTTGTTAACCATTACAGGAAAAATATCAACCGCTATTTCTTTTGTAATACTTCTAATCAATCTTCGATACTTAAGCGAAAGAGTCATGTAATTATCATTACTGTTTTGAACAACAGCAATATCTATATCATTTGGGGAATCACTTTGATTGAAAGAACCAAATATTATAATTCGTTCAATTTCCTTTTGTCCTTTAAGCGATTCAATTATTTTGTTTTTTAATTCTCCTTTATTCATGATTTATCTCGCTTTTGCTTATTTAAAAATAGAAAAAGAACTTTCTATTTACTATTAGACTATGATTTATCTGGCTGATTACCACGTTAGTTTTATCAGCGACTCCCCCTGCATCCCTCGATAATTTTTGATGTGTTGATTTAAATGTCGCCAACGATTGTGTTAATCTGGCAGATAGCTATTTTCATATAGTTAATTCTTTTGTCAAAAATAGAAAAGTTAGCCTGGTTTTACAATTTGCTAAACAACCCAGGTTCGTCTAGATAAGCCAGATTTAAGAGCACACTTACTCGGAGAGAAAATCTGGTATATCTTGCTGTAAAATAATCCTAATTCCTTGTCCTTATGTCAACACTTAGAGGAATTGAGATTGTATATTCCACGCAAATTAAATCATAATATTATTTATATTTAATACCAAAATTAAATGTACGAATGAAAAAAAATCTTATTGCTCTCGTTCTACTTCTTGCACTATCCTACATCTTAATAAAGCAATTCACAACCTCACGCGAAGTTTACTCATCTTGTTTCAATGATTATCTAGTATTTGTGCCCAGTGATTACAACTCTGAAAGTGAATATCCTCTGCTTTTCATGCTTCATGGACGTGGGGCGGATTACACTCAGTGGAATGATATTATTGATCTTAAATCTTATGCAACCAAATATGGTTTCATCATCGTTTGTCCTGATGGGCTTTATGATAGCTGGTACGTTGACAGTCCGATATTGACTAAAAGCAAATTTGAAACTTATTTTTTCAACGATTTGGTACCAGAAATTTTCCAGAAATATAAAATTGACTCAACTAACGTTTTTATTACAGGACTAAGCATGGGCGGACATGGGGCGATGAATTTGTTTCTCAACCACCCGCAATTTTTTAAGAGCGCGGGAAGTACAAGCGGAATACTTGATCTTCTTCCCTTCTCAAATAATTGGAGCATTAAAAATTTACTGGGTGATCAGCTAAACAATCGTGAAAATTGGATCGAACGTTCAGCGATTTACAATATTGATAAAATTAAAAGCCTAAATAAGAAATTTATTGTTGATTGCGGAACCGAAGATTTTGCTTTCGATGTGAACCGGAGATTTCGCGACTCATGTGTGACTCAAGGTATAAATATTAATTACATTCAAACTACTGGAGACCATACATACGATTATTGGGCAAAATCAATCATCAAACATTTTGAATTTTTTGCGGATTTAGTAATGCAAAGTAAACCAAACCAAAATCAATGAATCACAGTTTCCAACGGTTCATTTGCTAACTCTTTGGGATTGGGTTTGTAATATAGATGTTGTTTTTTTAAGCTTGAGTATATACATTATATATATACAATTAGAGGTTTTATGGAAACTGCAAAATTATTCGATAGTGGGAATAGCCAGGCAATCAGATTGCCTAAAAAATATCAAATTAAAGGCAAGGAGGCATACATTACAAAGGTTGGAGATGCGATTGTCATTATTCCCATGAAACAAAAATGGAATTTATTCATTGGAAGTCTTGATAAATTTTCCGATGATTTTTTATCTGACAGAACACAGCCGCTTTTGGAAAAAAGAGATGAGATTTTCTGATGAGATATTTACTTGACACTAACATCTGCATTTACATAATTAAAAAAAAACCTGAACCTGTCATAAAAAAATTCACGAAACTGCGGCCAGGCAGTGTTGCAATTTCTTCAATCTCACTTTCAGAATTGTACTATGGAGTTGTTAAAAGCTCAAAACCAAATGAAAATATGATCGCTTTACAGGAGTTTATTTCGCCACTCATAGTACTAGATTTTACAGATCAAGATGCATTATTTTACGGTAAAATTAGAGTTGATTTGGAAAGGAAAGGTAAGCCAATCGGTGCAATGGATTTACTGATTGCTGCTATTGCAAAAAGTAGGGAACTTGTTTTAATTACTAATAATGTTAGAGAATTTTCTAGGATATCCGACCTTAAAATTGAAAACTGGGTTGAATAGCTGGGTACAACCTCTCCATTATTTGAAGAATTTGACTGCCACATTTATGAACCAGTTTTCTCGGTGAGATAATATTGCATATTTAAACGCACAAGTTGAAAATAAAGCTTCACCACAAACCACTCCTCAACTCATTTTACCGATTAACCAAATAAACTTCATACTTAGCTTTTTTAAACTAATATTTCGACTGAAAGAATTTATAAAAGCGGAGGTAGTACAATGAATAAAAAATTAAATCGCTCAGTTAAGGACAAAGTTATCGGCGGAGTTGCCGGAGGAATTGCAGAGTATTTTGAAATAGATCCGGTTATTGTGAGAGTCCTATTTGTAGTTAGCTTATTTTTCCATGGGGCTGGCTTTATCGCTTACATAATTCTATGGTTAGCTGTACCAGAAGCCCCTTACGTTTTTGAAACTGCTTCTAACGCTGGTACAACAGGCTCAACTGGAACAGAAACTAACTCTAAGACGGATGATCCTGCTGCCGCTTATTTCAAAAGTTTAGAAGAAAAAAAAATGAAGAGAAATAGAAATATAGGCATAGTATTAATGGTAATTGGATTTATTTTTCTTGCGGATAATTTTATACCAAGAATTCACTTTGGAGATTTTTGGCCACTCATTTTAATTGCACTTGGAGTTAGTTTGCTATTAAATTCAAAAAAAGTATAATTTTTTAAGGATTCAACCATGAAACCAAAACATGTTTTTTGGGGATTACTTCTCGTAACTCTCGGAACACTGATCTTAATAAGTAATTTCTCGCTGGTTAATTTAGAACTGGCAAGATTATGGAAACTCTGGCCGGTAGTTTTAATTTTGTGGGGTATGTCGTTCATAATAAATAAGGATTTTGTTAAAGTATTATTTGCAGGAGTAATAGCAATTGTGCTTTCTTTATCCATTTATGGCGCGGGTCAGTCTTTTTTAAATATTTTCGATAAGGATATTGATTTCGAATTTGCTAATGGCGATTATCATTCTAGTGCTGACACTACAAATTATATTGAGCACTATCAACAAAACATTAAAACCGTAGATTTTAAAATTGATGCCGGAGCTGGGTCCTTTAAAATTCTTGAACCATCAAAAGATTTAATCTCTGTTCAGGCAATCGGATTAAAGAACAACTACATTTTTAATAAAATTGTTTCTGAGAATTCGACATCAATCGACTTAAAGATGAAGAAAACAAAAATTAAGCTTCACAAAGGCAGCTATAAAAATAAAGTGGAGATAGGATTAAACACTGAACCCATTTGGAATATGAACTTTGACCTTGGCGCTGCTGCAATAGATTTCGATTTAAGTCCTTATAAGATTAGCACATTGAAGCTTGATATCGGTGCTGCATCATTAGGACTTAGATTAGGAAATAAATATCCCGAAACAATGGTAGGTATTGATGCAGGTGCATCATCAATTAAAATATTAGTGCCGGACTCATCGGGTTGTGAAATTAGAAGTGATGCCTCCCTGTCCTCGAAACATTTCGAAAGATTCAAAAGGATTCATTCTGATTTATATAGGACTGAAAATTTCGAAACGGCTAAAAACAAAATTTTTATTCGCTTAGATGCTGATGTTTCCTCAATTAATGTGGAGAGATATACTAACGAGTGGTAAACATATTGGAACGCTGATCGTTATGATTATCATGATTAATTAAGATCATAGTTAATCATAACAAATCATGATCCGTTAGCTAACGGATCAGCGTTCTATTTTTTTCTTGATTTTCTCTTTCCCGTCTTCGGCATCCAAAGGTATTTTTCCATCATCACATTTCCATTCTTATCAAACTCAACACCTTCTGAGCGAAGCAGCTCCTCCATCAAGAATGAACTTCCAAAATGAAGCTTTCCGGTTAATGCACCAAATCTATTCACTACTCTATGGCATGGCAGACCCGAATCCTTAGCTCCATTCAATGCCCAGCCAACTGTTCGAGCTGATGATTTTATTCCACATACTTCTGCAATATGTCCGTATGTAGTAACTTTCCCATAAGGAATTTTTTTAACAACAGCATAAACACGGTCGAAGAAATCCTTTTTTCTTTTTTCCTTTGGAATTACTATAGAGGGAGTTTTTCTTCTCTTCTTTACTTGTTTTGTTAATTTTTTCTTTTTCATCAATCTTAAAAATCCATATTTTATAATGAAAGATAGAGCATTATTTTTTTATCACAAAAAGTAATTCATCATGAAGCTGATCACTTTAATTATTTATTGGTTTGTTGAAGTATTCAGATTTTGTCCCCGCATCCGTCGAAAGAAACTTATTGAGAGACCTTTTTTAATTATAGGGCATAGAGGATCACCTGCTGCCGAAGTTGAAAATACTATTCCTTCATTTGAAAAAGCCTTAAGCGAAAATGCAAATGCTTTAGAAATGGATATTTGTCTGACCAAAGATAAAATTCCTGTTATTTATCATGATTGGGATCCTGACTCTATGGTTTCGATTCTTCGGCAAAATGGATTTGAACCATTCATGAAATACAAACCTCTTCCACCTTCATTTTCAAATGATTTTAGAAGACCAATCAACCAGCTAGCATTAAACGAGTTGAGACAACATTATCACTTCACTTTGAAAGAAGATGGAAATAGAGAATCAGTTGAAGTAGTGATTCCAACATTAGAAGAATTTTTCGCTTGGAGTAAAGATAAAGTGAATTTGAAATATATTTTTCTCGATATAAAAGTTCCCGATGATGAAGCTAATTTAGTTCTGGCCATCTCACAAAAGGTACAGGAATTCAAGCAGAAATATGAAACGAAGTTTGAAATCGTTCACGAAACTGCTGAACCTAAAGTTTTGGATGTAATGAAAAAACACTATCCGCAAAATATTTATCTTCTAGATACAGATATACCTCCAGGGCTGATCTTGAATCCTAAAAAGCACAGTGCAGTTAAAATTGCTGTCGAAAAGAAAAATCAATTTGCTTTAATGATGAGACCAAGACAAGTTACCGTTGGTAGCTGGGCAACCTATCGCAGAGTTATAAAGAATGATATGAAGCTTATCACAAAGATGTTGAAGCAAGATCTGCATAGTTCAATTAACTATCTTATTTGTGCTACAATAAGTGATAAGTCTGAAATGAAATGCTTAATTAAAATGGGAATAAACGGAATAATGACAGACTATCCAGCAACTCTGCGATCAGTTGTTGAGAGATATAAAAGACAAATTGCTTAAAAACTTTTAATTACGATGCTAAAAAAATATTAAAATATGCAGCAACTGTTGAATCTGAATCCGAGCATCCCATCTCTCAGGGAATAGTTAAATCATCCAGTGATAAATATGATTTAAAAGAATTTAATTCCATCCCGGGCAGAGGTGTCGAAGGTAAAGTAAACGGTAAAGAGGCTAAGATCGTTAGTCCGGGATATCTTGAAGAAATTAAAATTGAGATTCAACAAAAAGAAAAGATTGAAAAATTATCCGGACAGGGTAAAACAGTTATATTTCTTCTGATTGATAATAAACTAACAGGTGTAATTGCTTTAGCTGATATCATCAGGGAAGAATCGAAAGAAGCGATAGAGGAGCTTAAAGAGATAGGAATTAAGTCGATGATGCTTACAGGAGATAACAAGCAAGTTGCAAAATGGGTTGCAGATGAACTCGGACTCGATGATTATTTTTCTGAAGTCCTTCCCGATAAAAAAGCAGAGAAAGTAAAAGAAGTTCAGAATCGCGGAATGATTGTGGCAATGACGGGCGATGGAGTAAATGATGCCCCGGCTTTAGCTCAAGCAGATGTTGGTATTGCCATCGGTGCAGGAACTGATGTTGCTGTTGAATCTGCAGATATAATTCTTGTGAAGAATAATCCGAAAGATGTGGTTTCATTAATAAAATTTTCACGAGCCACTTATAAAAAGATGATTCAGAATTTAATTTGGGCTACAGGTTATAATATCATTGCTATTCCTCTTGCTGCCGGAGTTTTATATTCAGCAGGAATAGTTTTAAGTCCGGCATTAGGTGCAGTATTAATGTCTGCAAGTACGGTTATTGTTGCAATAAATGCAAAACTGTTAAAGTATAGCTTAGAAGATTAAATATGGATACATCACAATTTCTTCCGTTTTGTCTCTGCTTGCTGGCACGATAAAACTGTGGAATATTTAATGGAGAGATGATTGCATGTATTTTGATTTTTGACACAGTATCTTTTTAAAATACAATCACTTTATCAGCGTCAACAGTCCATGCAGTTAGTTCAGCCATTGTGCTAATATGAGCGCCTTCGATTAAAGGAAGATTCTTGATTCCGCGTGCATCTGCACATGTGCCGCAAATTTTTACTTGCCCGCCTTTCAGCAAAACAGATTTTAACATTCGCTCTATATTGTAGTAACCGTTGGGCGTATTTTGATTTTGCAAAGCACAAGTTGCAGCATCAGCCATAAGAAAGATTCTTACTTCATTTTCTGGAAAGTCTTTTTGAATCTGCATTGCAAGGCGTAGGGCATTGTATGCTTTTTCTGTCCCATAAGGTGCATCGTTTATGATGAATAAGTATTTCATATTTCTCCTTGTTAAAAAATATTGATTGCCAGATTATTACAGCTCAGATTGCACCGAAAATACTTCCCGGCGCTATTCAATTACCTTTAAAATCACCTTACGTTCAAAGTAATTTCCAAGCATACCGATTTTAGCATTTCCTTTTACGGACTCTCCTTTTGTAA
>MHAR01000005.1 GCA_001803045.1 Ignavibacteria bacterium RIFOXYB12_FULL_35_14
AAGGGCAGTTTAATAGCTGCCCTTTAGCTTTATTAAGATCAAAATTAATTCTATAAAGAATTTTTTACCTTAAATAATCATTGAGGTGAAAGCAAAAATTTTTACAGTAAGATTTATGAGCAGAAATATGCAAATCAAACCTAAAAACCATATTCATTCTTTTTTCCCTGGCACCCGTATGGTATGGTGGGCTACCACTTTACAATCCGTCCGCCACAGTTGGGCAGGCTCAAACACTTTTTTTTATGGTGTTTTAACTTTTTGCTTCGTATATAATTCTCTCGCATTCGGCGGAACAACCGGAAAAATTTCGGGAAAAGTTTTAGATAAAGAAACGAAAGAACCTATAATAGGAGCAAATATTGTCATTCAGGGCACTTACTTTGGCGCTGCTACAGATATTGAAGGGTACTATTACATAAATAATGTTACGCCTGGTAAATATAATGTAGTAATTAGTGCCATTGGATATCACAAAATTACTTTTGAGAATGTTGTGGTAAGGATTGACTTGACAACTAACCTTGATGTAGATCTAACTTCAGAGGCAATAACTTTAGGTGAAGTGGTTGTTCAAGCTACTGCTCCTCTTATCACAAAGGATTTAACATCAACATCGGCAATAGTAACATCCGATGATATTCAAATGATGCCTGTTGAAAATTTAGGCCAGGTTATTCGATTACAGGCTGGCGTTGTTGATGGACACTTCAGAGGCGGCAGATCAAATGAAGTTGCTTATCTTATCGATGGTATTCCAGTAAATGATGCATTCAATAATAATCTTTCGGTGACAGTTGAAAATAATTCTATAAGGCAATTAGAAGTTATCAGCGGTACATTTAATGCTGAATATGGGTCTGCTATGTCTGGTATAGTAAATATTGTCACTAAGGAAGGTTCTCAAAAGTACGAAGGTTATGCTTCGGTTTATCTGGGAAATTACTTTACTCAGCACAAAGCTATCTTTTATAACCTTAATAAATTTAATTTAGCCGGACCAAAAGACTTCCAATTTAATTTTGGCGGGCCAACTCAAATTGTGGATGGACTAACCTTCTTTCTTACAGGCAGATACTTTAAAGATGACGGTTACATGTATGGGAGGAGATACTTTTTGACAACCGATAGAGCACCAATTATTCCGGATCCTTCCATTCCAGAGTTTTTTATAATTCAAAATCATGGAGACAGTGCATACGCCCCAATGAATCCCGAAGAGAATTTGTCATTCAATGGTAAATTAACCTATGGTTTGCCTGGGCTGAATCTAAAGTTTGCATATAGCTTTTTCTGGGATGATCATGAAAATAGATACTACGATCACGCATACAGGTTAGCACCTGATGGTTTGAAAACTCACTTCAGAACAAATTATGTGCATAACCTCCAAATTTCTTATTTCCCTACACAAAGCACTTTTGCTACCCTGAAATTCTCGCATAATTACAATACGTATAAGGGATACCTTTATGCAGACGAATATGATCCGAGATATATTGACCCAAATAATTCAACTGTAATATCGAGCTATACATTCCGGTACGGAGGAAATGATATCGATAGATATAACAGATATACAAAATCAAATTTAATTCTTTTAGCAGCCGAATCTCAGATTACAAAGGAACATAAAATAAAAATTGGAGCTGAAGGACGGTTTCATCAGTTGTTCAACTTTTGGAAGGAAATTAGAAATCAAACAGAATCTGAAGGCACTTGGACTATTGGCTATGCTCAGGAGGGAACTAAATATCATGTTAAATATTACCGAAAACCTTACGAACTTGCCGCTTATATTCAGGATAAAATGGAATACGATATAATGATTATCAATGCCGGTGTAAGATTCGATTACTTCAATTCGAATACCAATTTGCCGATAGATATAAGAAATCCTTTAGACAATCCTAACTTCTACGATACAACTATAGCAAAATACGGTGCTTTAGGAAATAGAAAAGCTGAAGTTGAATATCAAATAAGTCCAAGATTTGGAGTGTCATTCCCGATTTCTGATCAGGGAGCAATTCACTTCTCCTATGGTCATTTCTTCCAATTGCCGCCGTTTGAAAATCTATACGCAAACCATAATTATTTGATTGATCAGACATCCGGTCTGAATAATTTTGTTGGTAATCCGGAATTAAAAGCTCAAAAAACGGTTAAGTATGAATTGGGTCTTCAGCAAGTGCTCTTTCCAAATATTTCTTTAGATGCTTCGATATATTACAGTGATATAAGAAATTTATTGGGTATCGAAATATTAGAAACCTATGAGGGATTTGTATTTGGAAGATATATCAACCGAGATTATGGGAATGTAAAAGGACTTATTTTAACTCTTGAGAAGAGATACTCAGACTTTTTTAGCGCCAAGGTGGATTATACTTTTCAAGTAGCCAGAGGCAATGCATCCGATCCTCTGCAAAACTTTTATAATAACCAATCCGATCCTCCGGTTGAAACAACTAAAAAAGTTGTCCCTCTAAATTGGGATCAAACATCAACTCTTAATGTGATAGGTTCTATTGGGGATCCAATGGATTGGACTCTAGGACTTATATTCACTTATGGTTCAGGTACTCCTTATACCGAAGATCCGCGATATACAAGAGGATTAAGATTTGAAAATAATGGTAAGAAACCGTCAACTATGAATCTGGATCTGAAAGCAACGAAAAATTTCCAATTATTTGGTTTGAATATAGGTGCTTACCTTATGATTTATAACGTGCTAGATATTAAAAATGAATATGGTGTGAGTGCTTCTACCGGACGTGCAGGACAAGATTTGGCTGCCGAAGAGTATATTGGATTCATTTATGGATTGAACACTAAGGAAGAGTACTTACTTAATCCACAAGACTATTCAGCGCCAAGACAGATTAGAATTGGTTTTGGATTTGGGTTTTAAATATTTACGGAGTGATTAATGAAAAAAGCATTTTTAGTCAGTTTTTTCTTTTTAATTGTTAGTAATATTTTGATTGCTCAAGTAACTGAGCAAACATTAAAGTACAGAAATGATCCGTATGGTAATAAAACCTTTCGAAAGAAAGGTATTATGGATGGTAACCAAATACGTACGCTATTTAGAAATGATGGTCAAATTGGAAGTTGGCCTGATAGACCATCAGGTGAGTGGCCCAAAGGGACAGGTCATCATTATTTGGATGGGTGTACACCAATCGTTTCTACAAGATTGGAGACAGCAGTCGGCGTTGTTCATCCCGCACTAACTTCTTATAGAGAGGAAGTTGATGTCGATCCCGCTACGGGACAATTATGGGTTATGGAACCTGTACCCGGTTATAATAATCCTGGTTCTGAGATACCTGCAATCAGCACTAATCCGGCAACCTGGCCCGAAATCTGGCCAAGAACTCTTCCGTTAATAACTCCAGCCTGGGATGGTTATTGGTTTGGTTATTTTGGAAGGGGCGTTCAAAATGCAGAATTCGAAACATTTTATGTTATGGATGATTCCCAGGATAAAGAGTATAACCGACCACCATACTCATTTTATCCAGTGCTTTCCGATAATGCTCGTGGGGGTGTTGGAATTCGTGAGGAAGTTCGTGGTTTTCAATGGTCGCATGTGCTTGCCGAAGATATAATTTTCTGGCACTTCGATATTATTAACCTTTCTGATTTTGATCGTGATTCGACCATTTTTGGTTTTTATGCCGATACTGGTGTGGGAGGTGTTGAAGACAATGCTGATGATAATGCTAATTACAGCACCCTCTTAGATTTAACTTATGCATTCGATGCTGATGGAGTTGCACCTCCAAATAAATGGAAAACCGGTTATGTTGGTTATGCATACTTAGAAAGCCCCGGGAATGCTCTTAATGGAATTGATGATGACGAAGATGGAATGATTGATGAGAGAAGAGACGATGGAATAGACAATGATGGTGACTGGAGACCATACCTGGATTTGAATGGTAATGGCAAATGGGATGCAGGTGAGAATGAACCGTTAAATGATGATGTGGGTGAAGATGGTGTTGGACCATTTGATCCGCAGTACAAAGGTCCTGACACAGGCGAGGGTAATGGTATACCAACAAACGGAGAACCAAACTTTGATAAAACTGATAAAGATGAATCCGATCAAATTGGTTTGACCAGTTTAAAAATTGATAGATTGGATAATAAAGGTCCACTCTCAATCTGGCCGAAGAACGACGAATATATTTGGAATAACCTGCTTCAAGGTAACTTCGATACAACTGTGCAGAAGGCAAATATTCAAATTGCCTTCGGTTCTGGTCCCTTCCCATTGAAGCTAAATACTCAAGAAAGATTTTCTGTTGCACTTGTTTTCGGATCTGATTTTGAAGATATGGTTTTCAACAAAGAAACTGTTCAGCAGATTTATAACGCTAATTATAATTTCACGAAACCGCCATTAAAACCAACTTTACAAGCAGTAGCTGGAGATAAAAAAGTATTCCTCTACTGGAATAGTATATCTGAACAATCAAGAGATCCTTTTTTGGGATTTGAACAAAATGATCCCACTTTAGGCTATAAAAAAGATTTTGAAGGATATTTGATTTATCGCAGCGAAGAGCCTGAATTTAATGATATTAAGACAATTACTGATTCTAAAGGAGAACCGAAGTTTTATAAACCAATAGCTCAATTTGATTTAATTGATGGGATAGGTGGTCCTGACCCAATTGGTGTAAACGGAGCGCATTTCTGGCGAGGAGATGATGTCGGTTTACAACACTCTTATATTGATGAGGATGTTGTTAATGGAAAAACTTATTACTATGCCTGTGTAGCTTATGATCAAGGTGATCCAAACTTCGGTACTGCGGGATTAATGTCAACTGAAACGACCAAAATAATTACTCAGGATTTAGTTGGGAACATACAATTCATAGATATAAATTGTGCTATAATCACACCAAACGCTCCTGCAGCCGGATACATTCCTCCTGCAATTAATCCCGATGTTATTCAGCTTACTGGTCTTGGTACAGGCGCTATAGATATAGTTGTTCTGGACGGATCATTAATCAAGGATGGAGCCACTTATAAAGTACTGTTCAATTCTACAGGTAATATACCTGTTTATAAAACTGATTCGTATTCTGTCGTAAGAGAATTTAGCAGTGTGGTTGATACCCTAGATGTAAATGGGGGTGCTTCAAATCTTGGCACAGGAAAATATAGTTCCCCTTTCGATGGTATAGCTATATCGATGAGTAATTATGATTCCGTTATAGTTGATTTAGATAATTCTGGTTGGATAAAGGGATTTTGTACACTTTATATGCCCGTCACGCCTGATAGAAGTAACGTACAGCGAAATATTGCATGGCCATCGGATTATGAAATTGAATGGCTTGCGGACAAATCTGTAATTACTCCTTTCACCAAAATTCCTATAAACTTTAAAGTAAGAAATCTTACAAGGGGGGATACAGTTCAGGCCGAGATATTAGATATTAACAAAAGCAAAACTTTCGACCTTGGCGACGAGATAGTTATTATTGAGTATGTGGGAACTGCATATAAACTAACCTGGAATATTGGATACTATCCACCAATAAGTATTCCGTATATTGTTCATCCTTCAGCGGGAGATAAATTCCGTGTGAGCACACACAGGCCTTATGCAACTGGCGACTATTTCACATTCTCCACAACCTCCTCAAAAGTGGATAATAACACAGCTAAGAATTCTCTTGATAAGATTGGGATTGTACCTAATCCATACATTTCGGCAAATGCCTGGGAGAGGAGAAATCTTAACCAAACCGGCAGAGGAGAGCGAAGGATTGATTTCATTAATCTGCCAGCCAAGTGTGAAATCAGAATCTATACACTCACGGGAGCCTTAATTAAAACTCTTAATAAAGATTCTTCGCCAATTGAGGGGGCTATTTCCTGGAATTTAGTTACAGACGACGGAATGGATATAGCTTATGGTGTTTACGTCTATCATGTGGATGCACCAGAGATTGGTGAAAAAATCGGGAAATTTGCTATAATAAAGTAGAGACGGAGAATGAAAATGAAAATTACAATAATAAATACATTTGTTCTATCAATACTACTAGCAGCTTCTTTATTTGGGCAAAACATCATTACCGATGTTTCAAAAAGAGGAACAACGGCGGCACCATTCTTATCAATCGGGCAAGGAACAAGAGCAACAGGTATGGGAAGTGCATTTGTAGCACTTGCAGATGACCCAAGCGCCCTTTACTGGAATCCGGCGGGAATTGCAAAGGTTAATGGCGTTGGTTTTATTGTCGATCATACTTTATGGATTGCTGATATAAATTACAATTTTCTTGGATTAACTTATAATTTAGGTGATTTTGGAACGATTGGTGTTAGCTTTACGACATCAAATATTGGTGATATGAAAGTAACCACAGTAGATCAGCCCGATGGTACCGGAGAGACATTCACCGCCAACGATGCGGCATTTAGTGTTGCCTGGGCTATTCAATTAACCGAGAATTTTTCGATTGGATTTAACCCAAAGTTTGTTTATCAAAGCATTTGGAAAACCTCATCAACCGCTATTGCAATTGACATGGGTGTGCAATACGTAACTCCATTTGACGGTATGATACTGGGCATGTCTATCTCAAATTTTGGCACTAAAATGAAGCTCGAAGGAAACTCAGCACTGGTGTTATATGACCCGGATCCAAACAGTTCGGGTAATAATGGAAATATCCCGGCTTACCTTCAAACAGATGATTGGGAATTACCGCTAAATTTCCGGGTGGGTGTTGCTTACGAACCCGTTAAAATCGATCAGCATAAAGTGGCTGTTGCATTTGATGCTTTACATTTAAGCGATAACTATGAAAGCATTAATGTTGGAAGTGAATATACATTTGATGATTTCTTCAGCTTAAGAGCCGGTTATAAATCCATGTTCCTCAAGGATTCGGAAGAATCATTTAGTTTTGGTGCTGGGATTAAGCAGTTCTTATTGGGCAACGTGGCAATACAGTTTGATTATGCATATCAGGATTTTGGAAGATTAAATAACATTCAAAAATTTTCGCTTTCGATCACTTTCTAATCTTAATAATATTAGCTCTCTATCAATCATATTTTTTAGAAAGGGAGCTGACTTTTTAATAAAGGATTTAATGCTGCTATGAAAACATTTTTTAACACCACTCCCATATTTTTTTTAATAATTTTAATATTACAACCAATTGCGTCGGCAAAAGAATTTAAAGGTGCTGAATACAGAACGAAGGAAGCTTTTACTTATGGAAGATTTGAAGTGCGTATGAAATCTCCTTATCGCGAAGGAATGCTTTCATCGTTTTTTACTTATTGGGATGGTGGTGAAGGTATTTGGAATGAAATTGATATTGAAATCATGGGGAGATACGACGATAACATTCAGTTTAATACAATTACTCCAAGCCAATCAGGGAACCATGTGGGGCATCTACCGGTGAGCTTTGCTCCTAATTTAGATTATCATACATATGCATTTGAGTGGACACCTCAATATGTATCCTGGTTTGTAGATGGTGTTCAAGTATTACAGCAATTGGGAACGCACATTCAAACTCTTACCAAGCCTCAAAAAATAATGATGAATGTCTGGAATCCACAGTATGAAAATTGGGCCGGAGTTCTTAATCCATTATCATTACCTGCTTTTGCATTTTATGATTGGGTAGGTTATTACTCTTATACTCCCGGCAGTGGTAATTATGGTACCGGTAATAACTTTACGCATGACTGGACGGACGACTTCGATTCATGGGATACAATCCGCTGGGATAAAGCAACTCACACATTTGGTGGAAATGGGGTTGATTTCATCCAGGAAAATGCTGTGTTTAATGATGGAAAACTTATTCTTTGTTTAACGAATTCAACACATTTAGGTTATTCTGATGCCATTCCTCCATCAATACTTTATGCTAGGGCATCCCCTAACAAGGTATTAGCTGTATTTTCTGAAGAGGTTGATCAGACTACTGCAGAAGATGTTTCAAAATATTTTATTAATGGAGTAACCATAAATAACGCAAAATTATTAGCCGACTTGAAAAGCGTAGAATTATCTGTTACAGGTTTAGTTATTCCTTCCAGTAATAATCTGATTGTTCTTTCGATGACAGATCGAGCACCAATGCCAAATACTTCGAGTGCAAAACTCACGACTTTAATTATGCCTCAGGCGCTAACTTTTCCCATAAAAATTAATTGCGGTGGACCAGCAGAATTAGGCTATTTGCCCGATATTGGATTTTCAAAAAATACCGAGTATGGGTTTTTGGACGGAACAAGTTCAATTTTTCCATCAAGTTTATTCATCAGCGGGACAGATGAAGATGCAATCTTCCAATCAGAAAGATATAACTTGGTTGGGTATAAGATGCGTGTACCCAACGGAAAATATAATGTTAAGCTTCTGTTTGCTGAAAAGTTTTATAGTTCATCCGGTTCAAGAGTATTTGATGTTTATATTGAACAAAACCCTGCCATAATAGATCTTGACGTTTTTGCTCAGGTGGGAAATAATGCTGCCTGCATGAAAGAGGTTGCAAATGTCGATGTATCTGATGGAGTTCTGGATATTCAATTTGCGGATAAAGTTAACTCTGCATTCATTAGCGGCATCATAATCTTGGTCGCAACAACTGGGGAAATCGAAGATCAAAATATTCAACCTGATAATTTTAAAGTAGAGCAAAATTATCCAAATCCATTTAATGGTAGAACAACAATAAATTATTCCTTAAGAACCGCTGATGAACTAAGCTTCCAGTTGTACAATACTCTGGGTGAGCAAATTTTTTTCGAGGATTTAGGTTTGGTGCAGGGGGGAATACACCAATACCTTTTCGATTCATCAAATATTGGGAATTTTTTTTTACCCTCGGGAATTTATTTTTACGTTTTTACTACCTCTTCAAAAAGGGAAACGCGGAAGCTGGTTTTGTTGAATTAGTACATGTATGAAATCAAAAATGCAGTCATTGTTCGTTCGATTGAAGATAAATACTCATTCCACTTCCATACCTACATTAAATAGAATTCTTGAAAATAAATTTTTACCAATCCGTACAGTATAAGGAATAACTATGAAACCATTCTTAACTTTTTTTGCTTGCCTTTTCTTTTTCGTATTTACTGCTGCTCTCAGTGTAAATGAACAAAATGAAAAAGCCGGTTTGATTGATAAACAAGTAAAAGAATTACTGTCTAAAATGACACTTGAAGAAAAAGTTGGGCAGATGACTCAAATTACCCTCCAGGCTGTTTCAAAAATCCAGGGGACTAAGGACCAAGCACATCAAATAGACGATGCAAAGCTTGAAGAAGCTATTAAAAAATATCATGTGGGTTCAATACTAAATGTTTACGATGTTGCTCACGCAATTGAATATTGGCATGAGATCATAAATAAAATTCAGAACATTTCAAAAAAGGAAACGAGATTAGGAATTCCTATTCTTTATGGAATAGATGCAATTCATGGTACAACTTATACAAAAGGCGGAACTCTGTTTCCGCAAGCTGTTAGTATAGCAGCAACCTGGAACACTGAAATTGCGAAGCAGGCAGGCGAAATAACTGCGTACGAAACACGGGCGTCGGGTATTCCTTGGAATTTTTATCCTGTTATGGATATTGGAAGGCAGCCGCTATGGTCAAGACTTTGGGAAACATTTGGTGAAGATGTTTACTTAGCTTCGCAAATGGGTGCATCGTATATTTATGGTGCGCAAGGGAATAACATTGGTGCAGAAGATAAAGTGGCAACATGTTTAAAGCATTATGTAGGATATAGCTATCCCTTTAATGGAAAGGACCGAACACCTGCATGGATTTCTGAAAGAATACTGCGTGAATATTTTCTCCCAACTTTTGAAACAGGAGTTTTAGCTGGGGCACCAACTGTAATGGTTAACTCGTCAGAAGTTGATGGTATTCCCGGTCACGCAAACTATCATTTGCTGACTGAAGTATTAAAGAATGAATTGAACTTCAAAGGTTTTGTTGTTTCTGATTGGGAAGATATCATTAGATTGCATACCAGAGACAAACTTGCTGAAACTCCAAAAGAAGCAGTTCGAATTGCGGTAATGGCTGGCATCGATATGAGCATGGTGCCATACAATTTTAGTTTTTATGATCATCTCCTTGAGCTTGTTAAGGAAGGTTCTGTTCCTTTATCTCGAATTGATGAAGCTGTCACCAGAATTCTAAGAGTGAAATTTCAACTCGGATTATTTGAAAATCCGTTTCCGAACAAGGATCTTTCAAAGAAATTTGCTAGCAAGGAATTTACAGATGCTAATCTTAATGCTGCAAGAGAATCAATTATTCTTACCAAGAACGAAGGGAATATCTTACCGTTGTCGAAAAATAAAAAAGTGTTAGTTACAGGTCCAACAGCCAACATGCTTTCGGTTATGAATGGCGGATGGACTATTACCTGGCAGGGGAATGAAGAGACACTTTATCCTCAAGAAAAAAATACTGTGCTCGAAGCAATTCATAATAAAATTGGAAAACAAAATGTAAATTATGTCGAGGGATGTAGTTTTGATAAAGATATCAACACAAATAAAGCTGTTGCTAACGCCAGGAATTCAGATGTAGTTGTGCTTTGTCTTGGCGAACCGACTTATTGCGAGACCCCCGGAAGCATTTTTGATCTAACTTTAAATAAGGCACAGTTGGATTTAGCCGAAAGGATTGCTGAGACTGGAAAGCCTGTTGTACTAATTATGCTGGAAGGAAGACCAAGATTAATAACTTCCATTGAACCAAAGATTGAAGGTATTGTTTTAGGATTTTTACCTGGAATGGAAGGCGGTAATGCAATAGCTGATGTTTTATTCGGTGATTATAACCCCAATGGAAAACTACCAATTACTTATCCCAGATATCCAAATGGAATTACACTTTATGATTACAAACCTATCGAAAAATTTGATGGCTATGATTACGACCCATTGTGGCCCTTTGGTTATGGATTGAGCTATACAGACTTCAGATACAGTAATCTCAAAATTAGCGCTGATGAAATTAGTGAATCTGAGGAACTTACTGTAACTGTTGATGTTCAAAATGTTGGGAAACTTCCAGGCAAAGAAGTTGTACAACTTTATTTAACCGATAAGTACGGATCAGTCACCAGACCAAATAAGCAGCTAAAAGGTTTTGAAAAAATTTCTTTTAATCCCGGTGAAACTAAAACAATGACTTTTAAACTGAATAAAGAACATCTATCTTTCATAGGACAAGAGAACAAAAGAATTGTTGAAAAAGGTGACTTTGAAATCACAGTTGATAATTTAAAGAAGAAATTTAGATTGAAATGATTTATTTAGTAACTCACGTTACGCAAAAATATATTTATGTTTAATTATTTAGAACTTCATAGCAAAGCAAGCTTTGAGATTTTCCAGTTCATCAAAAGCGGCA
>MHAR01000006.1:0-77728 GCA_001803045.1 Ignavibacteria bacterium RIFOXYB12_FULL_35_14
AAGGCTATAGAAATTTTGATAATCTGAGGATTGCCATTCTCTTCTTCAACGGCAAACTCAACTTATTTTCACACTATTAACGGTAGAACCATTTTTATAAATGAATATTTATTAGGAAGCTGTTCTTTATTTCGAATATTATTCACGCGCTTAATATGGAATGCCGTCTTCTAATTGCTGTCCGGCATGTGGAAAAGCGCATTCTCATTCGTGGAAAAGGGACAGCTCCTTAATTATAAATAAAAGAAGGATTAGAAATGAATCTTACCACAAACTATCTGGGCTTAGAGCTTAAGAATCCGATTATTCCTTCAGCAGGACCATTATCTCAGGAAATCAGCAGCATCAAAGCAATGGAAGATGCAGGAGCTGCGGCGGTCGTTCTTTACTCGCTTTTTGAGGAAGAGATCGAGCAGGAATCGCTCGAACTTTATCAACATACAAATGCACATAAAGAAAGTTTTGCTGAAGCACTGGATTATTTCCCGGAGCCATACGATTTCAAGATTGGGCCTGATAAATATCTTGAACACATTCGCAAAGCTAAGGAAGCTGTTGATATTCCTATCATAGCAAGTTTGAATGGGAAATCGGTCGGCGGCTGGATTGATTATGCCAAAAAGATTGAACAAGCCGGGGCAGATGCACTTGAATTAAATATTTATTTTCTAGCTTCTGATCCAAAGTTTCCTGGAACCGAAATTGAACGTGAGTATTTGAATATTGTTAAAGGAGTTAAGATGAATGTAAATATTCCTATTGCCGTTAAGATGCATCCTTTCTTTAGCTCGGTTTCATGGATGGCTGAGCAGCTTTCCAACGTTGGTGCCGATGGATTGGTCTTGTTCAATAGATTCTATCAACCTGATATTAATTTAGAGACTTTAGAAGTTGAACCAAACGTTTTGCTTAGCACTCCAATGGCAATGAGACTCCCACTAAGGTGGATTAGCATGTTATACGGAAGAGTTAATGCTGACCTTGCTGCTACCAGCGGCATTTACTCTGAAACTGATGTAATTAAAATGGTTATGGCTGGAGCAAAAGTTACCCAAATGCTTTCCTGCTTATTAAAATTTGGCATCGGGCATATTACCGAAGTTATTAACCAGGTGGTTTATTGGATGGAAGTGAATGAATATGAATCGTTGGAGCAAATGAGAGGCAGCATGAGCTATAAAAATGTTGCCAATCCTTCCCAGTTCGAACGTGCAAATTATATGAAAGTTCTCCATTCATATAAATAATATTGAAGATTGTCGTCATTTTAATTAAGTTTCAAATGAAATGAGACAAAAAATTATTACGTTCATCCGAAATATTAATTTAGAAGCGGTAATATGGATTGCCGGACTTCTTTTTCTTGCGTTTTACGAGACGTTTAATAATTATCATTTTACTTTATGTCCTATAAAAAACTTGGGGTACTCCTTTTGTCCGGGTTGCGGTTTAGGTGAATCCATTTCTCATTTGTTTAGGTTTGAAATTCTAGAATCTCTCCATGCTCATCCTCTTGGAATATTTGCGCTTATCATTTTATTAAACCGGATAGTTTTTTTACTTTTAAAATCTTATCATAATTACCAAAATTACCTTTCACAAAATCTAGGAGAAATCAATAATGTCTAATCTACTTACTCTCATGCCCAACCTCGAACCTGACGAATTGAATTTCGTTCAAATGCTTTTGAAAGATGCAGACGATAACAAGCAGCAGCAATTCGCTATGATTTATAATTCGCGAAGGAAGGATCCTCAAACTATTTTACTTTTAACTTTAATTGGTTTTATTGGTATTGCCGGTGTTCAAAGATTTGTTCTCGATCAAATCGGCATGGGTTTACTTTATCTTTTTACATGTGGTCTTTGCATTATCGGTACAATAGTCGATTTGGTAAATCATAAAAGTTTAGCATTTGACTATAACCAAAAAGTTGCGCGCCAGGTAGCTGGAATGGTTGGGTTGTGAGGTTTTCTTGTCAGCCATTTAGAAATTTAATTTCTTTAAAGGCTTTCACCGAAGTAATTTATTTGATTGAAGCTTAGGGATGTATTTATTCAATATACTTGATTAGCTTTAGTTATCTTTGATAAAAAAATTTTATGACTCAGGAAGAACACATAAATTATTGGCTGGAAAGTGCTTGGCACGATTATGAAGTTTCTGAAAGTTTATTTAAATCCGGAAAGTACGATTGGTGCTTGTTTATTACCCATCTAGTTTTAGAGAAAACTTTGAAGGCCGTATTTGTGAAAAATAATCAGAATAAAATTCCTCCTAAAATTCATAATCTAGTTAGGTTGGCAGAGTTATCACTTTTAAATCTGAATGAGAAGCAGAGAATATTTCTGGATGAAGTTAATGATTTTAATTTAGAAGTTAGGTATCCGGAGTCTATAAAAATTATTCTAAAGAAATAGCTGAAAAATATTTATTAGAAAGCAAAGAATTTGTAGAATGGCGGAAGTTCCAACTGAAATAAAATCCTTGTTACTAAATTATATTACCCTATTGAATAGGAATAATATTCCAGTTGAGAAAGCTTATCTTTTTGGCAGTTATTCAAAAGGAAAGAATAAGGATTTTAGTGATATTGATCTTGCAATAGTATCGAATGTTTTCGAAGGTGTGAGAATAAAAGACCGCAGCAAAATCAGAAAAATTACATTATCTGTCAGCTCTATCTTGGAAGTGTTGCCATTCAATCCTAAAGATTTCACTGAAGAGAACCCACTTGTAAAAGAAATAATCGAGACGGGAATTAGAATCGCGTAAAAATCTCCCATTCTGGTCTTCTCGATAGTTTTAAGATTCACATTTCCCATCTTTTCCATTCATATAAATTTCTTTAACTTTAGCTAAGTAAAAATATATCAACTCGAATAAGATTAGAGAAAACCATGGAACAAAAAGAAAAATTTATTTCGACAATTCAAGAGGGATATACCATTAAAGGTGATTCTATTCTGCTGGGCGGAGCAATTCTTAATGGTGAATGTTTATCAGGAAATAACATCAAAGTTCCTCTTAAAACATTGAACAGGCATGGACTAATTGCAGGCGCAACAGGAACGGGCAAAACAAAAACTCTGCAGGTAATTGCTGAAGGATTATCTTTAAACAGCATTCCCGTTATGATGATGGATATCAAAGGTGATTTGAGCGGACTTGCAAAACCAGGCTCAGCAAATCCTAAGATTGAGGAGCGTCATCAAAAAATTGGAGTACCCTACACACCAAATGGGTTTCCTGTTGAACTTTTCACAATCTCACAAGAAAAAGGAGTGCGCCTTCGAGCAACTGTATCTGAGTTTGGGCCAGTTCTTCTCTCGAAAATATTGGAACTTAATGATGTACAAGGCGGACTGATGGCTGTTATCTTCAAATATTGCGACGATAAGAAAATGCCGCTTCTTGACTTGAAAGATCTTAAAAGTATGCTGCAACTTCTTTCCGATACAGGTAAAGGTGAATTTGAAGCAGCATATGGAAAAATTTCAACAACCTCGATGGGAACTATGCTTCGCAAGGTAATTGAACTTGAGCAGCAGGGTGCCGATTTATTTTTTGGCGAAAGATCATTTGATGTGGATGATCTTCTGAAAATTGATCAAGAAGGAAGAGGAATGATTTCCATCTTCCGTTTAACTGACATTCAAAATAAGCCCAAGCTGTTTTCAACTTTTATGCTCTGCTTGTTAGCAGAAATATACGCGTTATTTCCCGAAGAAGGTGATTTAGATAGACCTAAGTTGGTAATATTTATTGATGAAGCACATCTCATTTTTCAAGAAGCTTCCAAAGCATTGCTTGAGCAAATCGAAACAATCATAAAATTAATTCGCTCAAAAGGTGTTGGAATTTTCTTCTGTACACAAAATCCTACTGATGTTCCCGATTCGGTATTATCACAGCTCGGTTTGAAAGTGCAGCACGCGCTCAGAGCTTTTACTGCAAAAGATAGAAAACAAATCAAATTGATTTCGGAGAATTATCCTATATCGGAGTTTTATAAGACCGAAGATTTATTAACATCCTTAGGAATTGGAGAAGCGGCGGTAACAGTTCTCAATGAGAAAGGATCGCCGACTCCGCTCGCCGCAACTTTGTTGTGTGCACCAAAATCGCGCATGGATATTCTCACTCCCGGAGAAATTGACGAGCTGATTGCAAGATCTATGTTAGTTAAAAAATACAATGAAGTAGTTGACCGAGAAAGTGCGCACGAAATTCTAAAAAGAAAACTTGAACAAGTAACTCAGGCAAGGGAAGCTGAAGAAGCACCACAGCAAGGCACTCCGGTTAGGAAGAGTAAAGAAAAAAGTGTGGTTGGAGAAATTCTTGGTAGCACCGTAACCAGGCAAATTGGGAGAACCGTTGCGCGTGAGGTTACTCGTAGTTTACTCGGTATTCTTGGTATTGGCGGTACAAGAAGAAGGAAAAGTCTATTTTAACTTCATAAATTTTCAAGAGAGAAAATCGAGTCTGCATTTTGTTAATGTTGGGCTGGGAGAGCATAGCTAAAATAGTTGATAGGTTTTCTCTCTAAAATAATTTTTCGGCTGCACTCTCTCCTAATCTATTGTAGAACTTAATCCTTTCGAAGAGAAAATTAATCGCACTTGTAAATAAGTTTAAGCATACCTAAATTTCTTTCCAAAAGAAGCTTAAATATGAAAAACATATCCAAAGAAGATTATTTGAGTGAAATCTATAAGCATGAAGACTCAAATGGTCAGATAAAAGCAAATTTAATTGCCGAGAAGCTGCAAGTTTCTAACGCCGCTGTTACCGATATGCTGAAGAAGTTGAAAAGCGATGGGCATATTAAGTATGAGCCTTATCGTGGTGTTGAATTAACCGATCAAGGAAGAGATTATGCAAGAAACATGGTAAGACGTCATAGAATATGGGAAGTATTTCTTCATCAAATTGTTGGATTGCCGTGGGAAAAAGTTCACGATGAAGCACATAATTTAGAGCACTCTGGGTCAGATGAATTGGTAAATAAGATGGAAGAAATGTTGAACTTCCCGGAATTTGATCCGCATGGTGATCCGATTCCATCAAAAAAAGGAATTATTCCAAAACAGAAAAAGAATGTTGCACTCACAAATTTATTGCCGAATCAAAAAGGAATTGTAATTAGGGTAAACGATTTTGACAGCAAGTTCCTTAGCTACATGTCCAAGATAGGAGTAAAATTGAACAAGGAAATTAAAGTATGCGAGATATTTAATTTTGACAGTTCTGTTTTAGTTGAAATCGATCGTAAGCAGGTGAATCTTAGTCATACAATAGCCGAAAATATTTTTGTGGAAATTAAAAAATGAGATTGGATTAGAAAATGATCGATCCATTATATGCATTGTTGATTGGTTCGACTATCATAGCCTTAATTGCTTTTGTGTTTTGGCCAAGAATCGGAATTAGCGATAAATTAAAGCGCTGGACACAAGATACAGAGCGTATCCAAATCGAAGATGCGCTGAAACATCTATATGATTGCGAATACAGGAGTATTTCCTGTACAATAAACAGCATTGCCGGTAATCTTTCAATTAACAGTGATCGTGCGACAAAACTGGTATCAAGATTAGAAACACTCGGACTGCTGTCAACTCAAGGTGAGGTTCTTCAGTTAACTACACAAGGCAGATCTTATGCATTACGCGTAATACGTGTCCATCGTTTATGGGAGAGATATTTGGCAGATGAAACAAGCACAACAGAAATGGATTGGCATGGTATCGCTGAAAAAATGGAACATGTGTACACTCCAGAAGAAGCTGATAAACTTGCTGCTCAAATTGGTAATCCGGTTTATGATCCTCACGGTGATCCAATCCCTTCATCTAAGGGAGATTTGCCTCATAAAAAAGGAAAGCCGCTCACTGAAATGCTGCCGACCGAATTTGCAAACATTATTCATATTGAAGATGAACCGAATGCAATTTACAGTCAGATACTTGCTCAAGGACTTTACCCCGGCATGCAAATACGAATGCTTGAAGTATCCGATAGAAGAATGAAATTTGTAGCCGATGGTGAAGAATGTGTTCTGTCTCCAATAATTGCTAAGAATATTACGGTGGGTATTTTAAAGTTGGATAAGCAAGTTGAAGGAAAATTTAAAACTCTTTCAAACCTTAGAGTTGGTGAAAAAGGAATTGTGCTGGGAATTGCAAAAGCACTGAGGGGTCAGCAGAGAAGAAGATTAATGGATCTTGGAATTGTTCCAGGAACTGAAATAGAAGCACAGCTCGAAAGCATCACCAGCGATCCGATTGCATATAAAGTACGCGGTTCTGTTGTTGCATTAAGAAAGCAGCAAGCAGATAGGATTTATCTAGTAACTGAGGATAATAAATAAAAATGTCCAACACTGATTTAAATAATTGCGCTAAATGTCCTGTTCATAATTTGGGTAATCTTAAAAAGCTTGGAATTAACATGAACAGCTTTGATTTTGTAGTTGCTCTTGCGGGAAATCCCAACACTGGTAAAAGTACCGTATTTAATTATTTAACAGGATTGAAACAGCACACAGGAAATTGGCCTGGTAAAACTGTCATCCGCGCTGAAGGTGGATTTGAATATAATCAGAAAAAATTTAAGCTGGTTGATTTACCCGGGACGTATTCACTTCTTTCTACAAGCACCGATGAAGAAGTAGCAAGAGATTTTATTTTGTTTGGTCAGCCGGATGTAACGATAGTTGTTGCGGATGCAACACGGCTTGAACGAAACCTGAATCTTGTTCTTCAAATATTGGAAATCACAGAACGTGCTGTAATTTGCTTGAACCTAATGGATGAGGCGAAACGAAATGGTATTCAAGTTGATTCTAGAACTTTAGCGAAGGAACTTGGTGTCCCAGTTATTCCTTCCTCCGCTAGACAAGGTGAAGGAATGAATGAGCTTCTTAAAATTATTTTTGATGTTGCTACCGGCAATTACATTTGTAAACCGCATAGAATAAAAAGCAGTGCACGAGAGTTAAATGCCGCAGTCGAAAAGCTAAGTAGAGAAATTGAATTGGAATTTCCTGATTTACCGAACATAAGATGGGTTGCTCTTCGTCTGCTTGAAGGTGATCAAAGTATAATCGATGCAATTCGTTCTGGTGACTTGGGAAATCTTAAAAAAACAGAAGTGGTTGAGCAGTTATGAAATTAATCCACTCAATTTTAAGGATTTTTGCCACGAAGACACAAAGTCACAAAGAGAAGAAGAAATGATTCCATTAACGGTTGAGGAAGAAAGAATTGGAAAGATAATTGTAAATGCGGCATTCAAAGTTCATAAAGAATTAGGTCCTGGTTTGTTGGAAAAAATTTATGAAATTGCATTAGCCCATGAACTTCAAAAAGCAGGTCTTGCGGTAAAAAGACAGATAGATATTCCTATTGTCTATGATGGAATCAAATTTGAGGAAGGTTTAAGATTAGATTTGCTAGTTGAAGATTTGGTGATAGTGGGAACAAAAGCCATCGAGCAAGTAAATCCTGTTTGGACAGCACAAGTTATTAGCCATTTAAAGCTCACTCAAAAACGACTTGGGTATTTAATCAACTTCAATGTAGTCCTTATTAAAGATGGAATTAAAAGATTTGTATTATAAAACTTTGTGTCTTCGTGTCTTTGTGGCAGATGCCCTTGGCATAATCGTCTGTATAAAAGTACTAAGAAGAATCACAAAACCTTAGTAAGAAAAAGTATGAACAACAACATAAACAGAGAATCCATACTTGCAGCTGCAAACAACTTGCGCTGGGAAGTCGGTGAAAACTTGCACGACACATTGATGGAATCTATTTACGAAAATGCAACCACAATTTCTCGTAAAGTTGTCATCTATCCAGAAAAAAAACCAGCCTTTAGTATTGATAGAATACTTGACAAAATATTAACCAGCAAGTATCTCGGTTTTCCAATAATGTTTCTTATCCTTGGAATAGTTTTCTGGATAACAATCGAAGGAGCAAATGTTCCTTCCGGTTTAATTGCTACTTTATTAGTCGATAGTCTTCATCCAATTCTAAAAAGCTTTACGAGTTCATTCATGCCCTGGTGGCTAAGCGGAGTCTTAATTGATGGTGCCTACCTGGCAATGGCTTGGGTTGTTAGTGTTATGCTTCCGCCGATGGCAATATTTTTTCCGATTTACACTTTGCTTGAAGATTTTGGTTATTTGCCACGCGTTGCATTTAATATGGATCCGCTTTATAAAAAAGTTGGAGCACATGGTCGGCAAGCGCTTACAATGGCAATGGGATTTGGGTGTAATGCGGCAGGGGTTATTGCTACACGCGTAATCGATTCACCTAGAGAAAGACTTATTGCTATCATAACAAATAATTTTTCTTTATGCAACGGAAGGTGGCCGACGCAAATACTCATATCGACAATATTCATCGGTGGTGTTGCTCCGGCATACGCGGCAGGATTCGTATCCGCTGCTGCAGTAGTTTTTGTTGCAATGCTTGGAATATTATTTAGTTTAATTGTTTCCTGGGCATTATCAAAAACTTTTTTGAGAGGAGAAGCTTCTGCATTTAGTCTTGAACTTCCACCGTATAGACCTCCGAGAGTGCTGCAGACACTTTACACTTCCTTAATCGATAGAACAATTTTTGTATTATGGCGGGCTGTGGTTTTTGCTATACCTGCCGGGATAGTTATCTGGTTAGTCGCGAATATTTCAGTAAATGGAATTTCAATCGCTAATCATTTTATCAACTGGGTTAATCCCTTCGCATTTCTACTCGGTTTGAATGGAGTGATTTTACTTGCTTACATAATTGCAATTCCGGCAAATGAAATTGTCATTCCAACAATACTTATGCTCACTGTGGTGAATCTTGGTATGGCGGGAGTTGGTGCCGGCAGCGGCGTTATTTTCGAGCTTGATTCGGTTGGAGACACTGCTTCAATCCTACATGCCGGCGGGTGGGCAGTGTTAACCGGAATAAACCTAATGCTATTTAGCTTGCTTCACAATCCTTGTTCAACAACTATTTTTACTATTTACAAGGAAACCAAAAGTGTAAAGTGGTCGGTTGTCTCGACACTACTTCCCATTGCATTGGGATTTGCAGTTACATTTTTTGTAACACAGATTTGGAGGATACTTGCTCACTGATAAGTCAAACACGATCAAACTTCTCTCATGGAATGTTAACGGTATTCGTGCCGTTCATAAAAAAGGTTTTGTTGATTGGTTCACAAAAGAAAATCCAGATGTACTTTGTGTGCAGGAAACGAAAGCTTCTCCCGAACAATTGCCTAGTGAATTATTAAATGTGAATGGATACAAATTTTATTTTTCATCTTCAACCGTTAAGAAAGGATACAGCGGGGTTGCTATTTATTCAAAACTAGAACCGGTGAAGGTTGAACACGGATTTGGAATTCCAAAGTTCGACGATGAAGGAAGAATCATAATTACCGACTTTAAAAAATTTGTTTTGATGAATATCTACTATCCTAACGGGAAAGCATCGGATGAAAGATTGAAATACAAAATGGATTTTTATGATGCATTTCTTAACCATGCAGACGCATTGGTTAAGAAAGGAAAGAAACTAATTATCTGCGGCGATGTTAATACCGCTCATAAAGAAATTGATATTGCAAGACCAAAAGAAAACGAAAACATATCCGGCTTTTTGAAAATAGAAAGAGATTGGATGGATAAATTTATCAGTCATGGTTACATAGATACTTTCAGAATGTTTAATCAGGAACCCGAACAATATACCTGGTGGGATTTAGTTACTCGCGCACGTGAAAGAAACGTCGGCTGGAGGATTGATTACTTTTTTGTTTCGGAAAATTTTAAGAAAAATATCACAAATGCATTTATCCTGCCGGATGTGATGGGATCAGATCACTGTCCGATTGGGATTGAGATTGCAATTTGATTCGATGATCAATCTTAAGAGAGTTGGACTACTTCAACAAGGATCTGAAACAAATGGTCCGGTTATCTACTGGATGAGCCACGACTACCAAGTTTGCTATAATTGGGCATTGTTGTTCGTGATAAAGAACCTTTACATCTTCACACCAAATAAATTATAAAATTTGAATTGGGCTGAAGTGGTTTAAATGGTTATATGTTTTGTGCTTGGTTGATTGGAGGAGCGCATGATCGCACTTTGTTGAAAGACCTGCCTGTGGTAAAATCAGGTATACAAATCGAAATGGCACTAAGAACAAATTTGATATAAATACTTACAATACTAAATATTCAAAATAATTACGGTTGTTTTCATTCCTCTGCCATGCTATTCATGAGGCAAAAGAACTTAACATTTCGGTAGAATTAGAAAAATATTCATTTCTAGTCAGTTCATTTGGTAAAAATCACAATTCTTTTAACTGAATTGCCTTTAAAAACCGCATTTTTAAGACTCTACGACAACTTTCCTCGGCATATTATTTGACTTTTCTATAAAAAATCAGAAGCAGCAACTTCTGGAAACTTAAAATTCAATTGAATGAGATATCTCATCAAGATGAGAATTATGAGAAATACTAATTAAATAAACGTACAAAAAAATGAAATTTAAAGAAATATTTCAGATTAGGAAGAGTAACACAATCCAACTGAAATTTTTAGTTATTTCGACAATTTTCCTCGTAATTGTTTCGTTCGCAATTTTTTATTTTTTCTCGAATAGGTGTGGAGAGATATTACTAAAAACTCAGATGGTTCAGGAACAATTAGCCGTTGATCAAATCTTGGATTTAATCAGGATGAATTCAACAATTAATGGGAATGAGTATATTGATCAAAGACTTGAAAAAATTGCCGGTGCTGCGAGAGTTTTATATCTAAAAGTTACCAATTCAGACGATTCTGTTATAAAAGAAATAAATTTTATTTCAAAGGAAGAAAAAAAATATCCTGATTTATCCGGCAAAGAAACGGTAAATACGCAAAATGATATTTATAGATTCCAAAAATCACTATCAATCGGCGATTCTACAATAAATTTGTTTTGCGAATTTTCTAGGAGCGATCTAGATTCAGAAATTGTTAAATCCAATTATGAAATTGGATTAATCAGTCTATCATTTTTCAGCATTAGTTTTATACTTCTTTTTGCTTCAAGCATCATTTTAATGCTTCCGCTTAGAAAAATATCAGAATCGGCAGCCAAAATTTCTTCAGGCACCTTAAGCGAAAAAATCAAGCATAATAGTAATGATGAATTCAATCAGATAGCAAACTCAGTAAATTTATTAGCAGAAGATTTGCTAAAAGCTAACTCGCAGATCGAGAAATTAAATAAGGAACTGAAGTTTCAGTTTCGTGATAAAATCGGAGAATTAAACTATGAGATCAATCAAAAAAGGCAAACCGAGACTCTACTAAAACAAAGCGAAGAACAGTTCAGACTTCTTTTTGATCTTGCCCCGATTGGAATGATCATGAGTTCTCTTCATGGAAAAATATTAAAAGTGAACACTGCCTTCCATACAGCATTAGGATATACTGAAAATGAAATCTTAGAAAAGAAAATTAAAGATTTAACTCATTTCGAAGATCAGTCAATAGATGTTGTGATTCACGAGAAGTTAGTCGGTGATATTCAACAGAGTGCTTATTATGAAAAAAGAATGCTTAGAAAAGATGGTGAAGTAATTTATGTAATAGTTGAAGCTGTGATGGTAAAAAATAAAGCGGGAAAGCCGTCTCATTTCATTGAACAGGTTATCGACATTACAGAACGTAAACGTGTTGAAAAAGAATTAATATTTGCAAAAGAGAAAGCAGAAGAATCCGACCACTTGAAGAGTGCGTTTTTAGCTCAAATGTCTCATGAAATTAGGACACCGCTAAACGTGATCCTCACTGCAATGAATTTAATTCAAGATGATTTGGATAATACCGATGAAGATACAAAAACAATATTAGATTCGGTTTCAAGTGCGGGGAAAAGACTCCAAAGAACAATTGACTTAATATTAAATATTTCCGCAGTTCAAAGCGGGAGCTACTCACCGGAAAGTAAAGATTTCGATTTGGACAAAGAATTAGCGATTTTAGTTGATGAGTTCAAAACTTTTGAAAATGAAAAAGACATTAAAATTTCTTATATCAATAAATCAAAACATAGTGTGATTGTTGCAGACTATTATTCAGTCATGCAAATTTTTCAAAATCTTATCGGTAATGCTATTAAGTATACTTTAAAGGGAAGTGTTACCGTTATTCTAGAAGACTTCAATGAAGAAAAGCTGCAGGTGGTAGTAAAAGATACCGGAATAGGAATTTCAAAAGAATATATTGCTAATTTATTTGCGCCTTTTTCGCAAGAAGACGTAGGTTATAAACGTGAGTTTGAAGGAAATGGTTTAGGGCTTGCTTTGGTAAAAAAATATGTAGAAATAAATAATGCAGATATTCTAGTTGAAAGCGAGAAAGATAGAGGTTCAACTTTCACAGTGATATTTAACAAGAAACAAATGGATCCAAGTGCGTTAAGAAAGAACGTTCCACTCAAATCGAATGACATCAAGGAATTAGTATAATTACTCCCCTCTCCCGCAATTATTTTTTTCTGTTATTTGCTCAACGAACAGCATAAAAAAGCGGCTGGGATTTTTCCAGCCGAAATGAATACTTGGGAGTGATTAAGAGAATTACTATTTCCAATCAGAGAGCATTTTTTGCATTTGCTCAAAATCGAATGGCTTGTCTTTCATTCGGTTTCCAATTTCAATTGCTCGTTCCATAATGCTTACGGCCTCATTTTTTCTTCCAAGCTTTTCAAGTAAGCGGGCTTTAATTCTCATATTCCAATAATTTTCATTTAAGAGAGTTGATGCTTCAATCCATTTAACTGCTTCATCGAGGTTAACATTGTTGATAAGACAATATTGTGCTGCTTGAAAAGGAGTGCCCCAATCAACCATCTTTCTTGCATTTGATAGAGTTAAGGTTTGAGTTTCAGTTTCAACTTTAAAGGATACTTTAATTTTTTCCCAGATCAGATTTACCATCGCAGAATTATCGGTCATATCTGAAAAGGTGAATATCAATCTTTCAGAAAAGGCGCTTTCAACGGGCTTAACTTTTATTCGCAGCGCTTCTTTTTTCTCATCGAAGTCTGAAGGATCATTCACTTTAGTGTCGCTGCTGAAAATCATATCCCATTCCTTTTCTCTAGGAATAGTATGAATTCCATATGTACCGGCAGCTAAATTATTTCCATTTATTTTAACCAGGTCAGAAAAAGTTATTGAAGTAACTTCATTTGCTCCTGTTCTCCAAACTTTATCATAAGGAACCAAATCTCCCCAGATTTTTCGTTCTTTTACACCGGGACTGCTGTAATCTATGGTTATATCTGTGACACCAACTGTTTGTGTTAGTGTTGCGCTAGGGCTTGGACGCGGTGTGCGGAACTGCTGAGCATTCACAAATAAAGCTGTGATGAGAAAGAGAGAGAAGAAAAATGAAAAGAAAAATTTTGGTTGATTCGTCATAGTACTTTGCTCCTTTATAATTGTTAATACATTAATTATTTATTAAAAACTGCGCGCGCGAAGTTTGTAGAGGGAATTCTTAATCTTAATTTTACAATTGAAAATATGAATCAAGAATCTTAAAAGCAATAATTCTGATGAGCGAAATTCAATTTAATGATCAAGCCACTGGTTGGGCTTATCAAATTAAAAGATGGGTGCCTTCGGCCATAATGCTTCCAATAATGATTTGGCTGATTATGAACCGCGGTACATGTACCTGGATTGATAATGCTGATTTAGTAATTCACGAGGCAGGACATCTGTTTTTTGTGCTCTTCGGAAAATTTATTTACACTTTGGGTGGAACATTAATGCAAATTCTACTCCCATCACTTATCATATGGTATTTTTGGAGAAATAGCTATCGCACAGGTGCTCAAGTCGGATTACTGTGGTTAGGTCAGAATCTCATTAATATAAGTGTATATGCTGCTGATGCAAGAGCACATGCATTACCTTTGCTTGGCGGTAACAAGGTTTATCATGATTGGACATATATCTTAGGTACTACAAATCTTCTTCAATATGATATCGAAGTAGGGTATATGTTTTTCGGATTAGCAATATTAATCTTCTTAATGACTTTATTATTGCCTCTAATATTTCAAGAATAAATTTTAATTTTCCCCTCAATTTTATAATGGATTAGGAATGCTTGTTATTCTATTGACAATAATTTTTTATGCGAGCGTCTTCCCTCAAGAGGGTTTGGTGAAGTCTTTTTATCCTAATGGAAATGTTGAATCTGAAATAAATTTTAAAGATAGCGTCCGTGAAGGGGAAGCTAAATTTTATTATGAGAATGGTAATATCAAGGAGGAAAGAATTTATTTTAACGGAAGAGTTGAAGGACTTGTTAAAATTTATTCTGATTCGGGAAAACTGAACGAAGTTTTTGTAATAGAGGATGGAAGGAGAGATGGGCCCACCAATTTATTTGATGAGGATGGAAATTATGTATCGGATGTTTACTACGAAGCAGGTAAACTAATTATTCAGCCAATCGTAGAAGATTACTTCGCAAGTTCATCTAACCAAACAGAGAATAATGCTAGCGAAGAAAAAGTTGAGAATGCTGAAACCAAACCAAAAGTGGTAAAGTCAAAAAAAGTATCGAATGAATTCTTATTACCACCGGAAATAGAAGAAGAAAAATTTGAAAATGATCCCGCATTTTATTCAACAATTGAAGTAATGCCGGAACCTGTCGGAGGAATGGACGCAATCTATAAGAAGCTGATTTATCCTTCAGAGGCAAGAAACAATGAAATTACAGGAACGGTAAAAGTACAGGCATTTATTGATGAGTATGGTGAGGTGATGGAAGCAACGGTTATAGAGGGAATTGGTTTCGGCTGTGATGATGTTGCAAGAAATGCTGTCTACTATGCGAAGTTTAAGCCAGGTCTGCAAAAAGGCAAACCTGCAAGAGCCATGATGATCATTTCAATTGAGTTTATGCCTGAAAAGGGAAGCGAATAAAACTGTTAAATGGTTTCTAATTTGTTTTAGCGAATTGAATTTTCATTTATTAAAATTTATCTTTGCACACAATTCACTATCAATTGATAAAGAAATGTAATCACATTTTTCTTTAACAATCATTTTAAATTTGAGGAGTTTCAAATGCTAAGCCAATTACTGCAACCGGAAATTAGAGCTTTGATTGATGAAAGAAACCTTAGCACTTTGAAGGAAATTTTAAGTGATTGGACCCCGGCAGATATCGCTGATCTTATCACAAATCTTCCTGCAGAAAATGAGCAAGTAATTATTTTTCGTTTGCTTCACCAGGATCTAGCTACAGATACATTTGAGTATTTAGACTTTGATATGCAGATGAATATAATTAAAGCCATGGGTAAAGAAGAGGTTGCATCAATACTAAATGAAATGTCTGCAGATGACCGAACTGCATTGCTGGAAGAACTGCCAAGTTCTGCCGCCAAGCAAATGATAATGATGCTTTCTCCCGAGGAAAGAAAGATAGCCACTTCACTTCTCGGTTATCCTGAAAACAGCGTTGGAAGATTAATGACGCCCGAATATATTGCTGTTAAACCCGACTGGGATATTATGCAAACGCTTGAGCATATCAGAAAATATGGAAAAGACAGCGAAACGCTGAATATAATTTATGTTATTGATGCAAAAGGAAAACTGATTGATGATATAAAAATTCGCGATGTTATTCTTGCACCTCTGGAAAGCAAAATTGCCGACCTGATGGATAAAAATTTTGTTGAGCTTAATGTTCATGATGATCAGGAAAAAGCAGTTGAAGTTTTTAAGAAGTATGATAGAGTCGCTCTTCCAGTTGTAGATGCCTTAGGTTTTCTTATTGGTATAGTAACCGTTGATGATGTACTTGATGTTGCGGAAGAAGAAGCCACTGAGGATATTCAGAAGCTTGGCGGTACTGAGGCTTTAGAGGAGCCGTATATCGATACTACAATTACTGATATGGTTAAGAAAAGAGGTAAATGGCTGGTTGTTCTTTTCATCGGTGAAATGCTTACTGCTTCAGCTATGGGTTTTTTTGAAAATCAAATAAGCAAAGCAGTAGTGTTAACTCTTTTTGTTCCGCTTATCATATCAAGCGGCGGAAATTCTGGTTCACAAGCCGCAACATTGGTAATTAGAGCTATGTCGCTTGGAGAAATAACTCTTAAGGATTGGTGGAGAGTGATGAAAAGAGAAATTGTTTCCGGTCTTATGCTCGGAATTATTTTAGGTGCCGTGGCATTTCTTCGAATGATAGTATGGACTTTTTTTGCAGAATCTTATGGACCTCATTGGGTTCCTATTGGTTTAACCGTAAGTTTTTCGTTAATAGGAGTTGTACTATGGGGAACCATTTCAGGGTCCATGCTCCCATTTATACTCAAAAGGCTTGGTGCAGATCCCGCCACTTCTTCTGCGCCTTTTGTAGCAACCCTGGTGGATGTTATTGGAATAATAATTTATTTTGGCTTCGCAATTTTTTTACTGACTGGAAGATTGCTTTAAATTTAATTCCTAAAAATAAATGATATGAAGATTAATTCATGCTAATCCTGATAATCAACAGATAAAATCGGGCAACTTAATTTGCATGTTGAGGTTAGTACGTAGTCACTAAACCCAATAATGACCTTAATTATTAGGTCATTCTTGCCACTAAAGTGCATAAGTTTATGTTCTTTTTCTTAATTTTCACTTAGATTTTTTGATAATTTCCAAGCAACAGCTACTGTAATAAATTGTGAGTGACTTGGCGAAGCAGTGTCTATTTTTATTGGGCAAATAGCAGCGGATTCCATGTGAAAGTGATGAGTAGTCTTAAATTTATTTTCAAAAAAAATATTAATAGTAAATAATAACAAAATCAGAAAAGCGGTAAATCATGAGTGAAAAAAATTATTATATAGATCTGCATGCCGTGGTTGATGATAATGTAGAAATTGGTGAAGGCACTAAGATCTGGCACTTCAGTCATGTTCAATCAGGCACAAAGATTGGCAAGAAATGCATATTGGGGCAAAATGTAAACGTTGGCAACAACGTAACAATAGGCAATTTTGTGAAAATACAGAATAACGTTTCTGTGTACGAAGGAGTAACTCTGGAGGATTATGTTTTCTGCGGACCATCTATGGTTTTCACAAACATTAAAGACCCTCGATCAAAATATCCTCAGGCAGGAGCACAGTATTACATAAAGACACTAGTTAAGGAAGGGGCTTCACTTGGTGCTAACTCAACTATTGTTTGTGGAATTACTATAGGCCGTTTTGCTTTTGTAGGAGCTGGTGCAGTAGTAACAAAAGATGTTCCGGATTTTGCAATGGTTGTTGGAAACCCTGCACGAATAAAAGGATGGTTTAGTGAAGCAGGCAAAAAATTACAATTTGATAAAAGCGGTTACGCTTACTGTGATAGGTCAAATAAGAAGTATAAATTAGAAAACGGAGTTGTTAGAGAGATTTAAGATTCTCGAATAGGGCTTCACAAAAAGTAGGGATTTCTCTAATTGAACAATGGGCGGAAAGGTTAGTAAATCACCTTACACAAGATGTGGCTATCTGAAGGATTCTCCGTAGGAGTCTGCGACCTTTGGAACAGACATTATTTGTAGCGTTAAACGGTCCACGTCCTAAAGGACATGTTTAATCAATTTAGTATTTTGTGTGGGATGAGTTAGTACAATGAAAATTACAGAATCAAAATTTAAAGGTATATTTATAGTCGAACTTGATGTTTTTAATGACAGCCGTGGATATTTTTCTGAAACATTCAGTGCAAAGCGTTATAAAGATCATGGAATCAATTTAAGCTTTGTTCAGGATAATATCTCGGTTTCAAAAAAAGGAACTTTAAGAGGACTTCATTACCAGGTTCCTCCTAAAGCTCAGGCAAAACTTTGTCATGTAATTAAAGGAAGCGTTATTGATGTTGCCGTTGATTTGAGATTCGGTTCACCTACTTTTGGTCAACATCTTGTAGTTGAACTCTCAGAGAAAAATCACAGCCAGATATTAATTCCTGCGGGATTTGCACATGGTTTTGCTGTTTTGTCGGATGATGCAATATTCCAGTATAAATGCTCTGAATTTTACAGCAAGGAACATGAAAGAGCTATCAGGTATGATGATCCAGATCTCAAAATAAATTGGGGAATTGAACATCCAATCGTTTCTGAAAAAGATAGAAGTGCAAAATTCTTCAAGGAAGTTGAAAAGGATTTTAATTTCAATCATCTGTGATTTTTAGCAAAAGGTTTGCTGCCCTTCAGCTTTACAATCCTCACTTCAAAGTCTAAATTCTCTTGTATTAACCTTCTTTTTTCCTTGCATAATCTTTAATTTTAATTGTCAAATAAACGAAAGACTTAAATGAAAGTTCCTCTATTAGATTTAAAACCTCAATACAAATCCCTTAAAAAAGAGCTTGATGAAACTTTAATTCGAGTTGCTGAATCTCAGTACTTTATTCTTGGTCCTGAAGTTGATAAAATGGAAAAATCATTCTGCAATTATCTTGGAAGTAAATATGCTCTTGGCATTTCTTCCGGCACTGATGCACTCCTTATTGCACTTATGGCAATTGATATCAAACCGGGTGATGAAGTTATAGTCCCAACTTTTTCGTTCTTTGCAACTGCCGGAGTTGTATCCAGACTTAATGCAATTCCTGTTCTTGTAGATTCCGATCCTGTCACATTTAATATTGACCCTGTTGAAGTTGAGAAAAAGATAACCAGTAGAACAAAAGCAATTATTCCTGTTCATCTCTTCGGACAAAGCTGTTACATGGATCAAATAATGGTGATTGCAAGAAAAAATAATATCAAAGTGATTGAAGATGCTGCTCAGGCAATAGGCGTTCAATATAAAGACGGAAGATATGTAGGAACAATCGGCGACATTGGATGTTTCTCATTTTTCCCCAGTAAAAATCTTGGGTGCTTCGGAGACGGCGGACTTGTAACAACTAACGATCCTCATCTTGGTGAAAGATTAAGAATACTTCGAGTCCACGGCGGCGAACCGAAATATTATCATAAAGTTATAGGGGGAAATTTCAGATTAGATGCGCTTCAAGCAGCAATATTAAGTGTTAAATTACCTCACCTTGATTCGTGGTCTGAAAAACGAAGAAAAAATGCAGAGACTTACACTAAACTTTTTATTACAAAAGGATTGGCCGCCGAAGAGGGCAAAACTAAATTTGATAATAAGAATAAAGTTCTTTTACCAAAGGCGGTTTACAAAGATAAAGTTGATTCAGTCAGGAATTATCATATTTATAACCAGTTTATAATTAGAGTGGAAAAGAGAGATGAGTTGAGGAAATATCTTGCTGAAAAAGAAATTGGAACCGAAATCTATTATCCTGTTCCATTTCATATGCAGGAATGTTTTGCCTATTTGGGAAATAAGCCCGGTGATTTTCCGTTCGCAGAACAAGCGGCAAATACTTCGATAGCTCTTCCGATTTATCCGGAATTAAGCATTGAACAACTTACTTTTGTTGTAGATACGATTACAGAATTTATAAAAAATAATTAATCATCCAATTTGAGTTTAACAATGAGCGAATTGAAATACATAAAGAAGAAAATTTATTTAGCAGGTCACTCCGGAATGGTTGGATCTGCGATAAAAAGGTGCCTTAAAAAAAGCGGATATGATAATCTTGTTTATCAATCAATTGATAAACTCGATTTGATTCGGCAGGAAAAAGTCGAAGAATTTTTTGCTCATGAGAAACCTGAAATTGTTATTGTTGCAGCCGCACGCGTTGGTGGAATTCTTGCAAACAATACATTTCGTGCTCAATTTATTTATGATAATTTGATGATTGAATCCAATTTAATTCACTCATCTTATCTCAATAAAGTTGAAAAGCTGATATTTCTCGGCAGCTCATGTATTTATCCTAAACTTGCAAACCAGCCGCTGAAGGAAGAATATCTGCTTTCAGATTATCTCGAATATACAAATGAACCTTATGCGGTTGCTAAAATTGCCGGAATTAAATTATGTGAAAATTATTACAAACAATACGGTTGTAATTATTATTCAATTATGCCGACAAATCTTTATGGGCCCAATGATAATTTCGATCTTAACACTTCACATGTTCTACCTGCACTGCTTCGCAAGTTTCATGAAGCTAAGATGAATAACAAATCCTCGGTAACGATTTGGGGAACAGGAAAACCTTTGCGTGAATTTATGTACGTTGATGACTTAGCCAAAGGACTTTGCTACCTGATGGAAAATGTTGAAGCAAAAGATTTGTATGACAATAATTTATTTTTTTTGAATATCGGAACCGGAAAGGATTTAACCATAGCAGAACTTGCGAAAATGATCTCTGAAATTGTGGGGTTTAAAGGTGATGTGGTTTATGATCAGTCAAAGCCTGATGGAACACCAAGAAAATTATTGGATGTCTCAAGGATAAATAAGCTTGGCTGGAAAGCGAAAACAGATCTGCGCGATGGGATCAAGAAAACTTATGAGTGGTTTTTAGCAAGGAACAATTAACAATTTGAAATTCAAAATTTAAAAATTTGAAATGGATAAAGATTTAGGAAAAAGATTGTTCGATTTTGCAGCAATGTTATTAAGTATTGCAGAAAATTGGATAAATCGAGAGGCAATGATGTGATTTCTTATCAATTGATAAAAGCTTCTACATCAAGCGGAGCAAATTACTGGCTTCGAATAATCCATGAACTAGAAGATCAGGGTATAGAAATAAAATCCTTAGTAAACGAATCTGAGGAATTAAAAAAAATTTTAGGTTCAATAAGTTCTAAAATTTCACCAAATAATTAATCCTTTTTTAATTTTGAATTTCTCATTTTGAATTGAATTATGAAAAAAGCAATCATTACAGGAATCACAGGACAAGACGGAAGCTATCTCACCGAGATACTTCTGAAAAAGGGCTATGAAGTTCACGGTATAATCAGAAAGAGCAGCTCATTCAACACTGGAAGGATTGATCATCTTTATGCAGATAAAGATATTCTGAACAAAACCCTTTTTCTGCATTATGGTGATCTTGTTGATACAAGCAACCTTAATCGCTTATTAGAAAGAATAGAACCCGATGAGATTTACAATCTTGCTGCACAAAGTCACGTAAAAGTGTCTTTTGAAATACCGGATTACACAGCACAGGTTGATGCATTAGGAACTCTTCGATTTCTTGATGCAATTAGAGAAGTTGGATTGAAGAGAGTGAAATTTTATCAAGCATCGACAAGCGAGCTATTTGGTAAGGTGCAGGAAGTTCCGCAGTCAGAAAAAACTCCATTCTATCCAAGATCGCCTTATGGTGTTGCAAAGCTTTACGGTTATTGGATAATAGTTAATTACCGCGAAGCTTACGATATATTTGCTTGCAATGGTATTTTATTTAATCATGAGTCGCCTCGAAGAGGAGAAACTTTCGTAACAAGAAAAATAACTCGTGCTGCTTCTGCTATTGCCGCAGGGTTACAAAAAACCTTATCGCTTGGTAATCTTGATGCAAAACGCGACTGGGGATTTGCTCCGGAATATTGTGAGGGTATGTGGAAAATTCTCCAGCACAAGAAAGCAGAGGATTTTGTGCTCGCAACAGGTGAAGCACACACAGTAAAAGAATTTGTAGAACTTACATTCAACGAAATTGGTATTGAACTCGAGTGGAAAGGCAAAGCTGAATCTGAAAAAGGTGTAGTTAAGAAAATCGATTACAGTAAAACAGAAAAATTGTTAGACCTAAATAATAAATCGGCACAATACCGTTATAACTTCAGCAAAGCCATAAAGAAAGGTGATGCTGTAATTGTTATTGATCCGAACTATTATCGTCCTACTGAAGTTGATCTTCTGATCGGTGATCCATCAAAAGCAAATAAACTTTTGGGCTGGAAAGCAAAAACAAAATTCAGCAATCTTGTAAGATTGATGGTTAAATCCGATATGGAAAAAATTTTTACGAGAGGATATTAGAAAATTTGAATTCGCCTTTTTCTTCTAATGAAGAAATATGCTACGATTGAAATCAATATGATTGATAAAATGAGCGTGACATAAGGAGAAAAAGCCGATGGTGATTCCAGCTTTAGCCTAGATGTATTTCCTGAAAGAACAAACGCTGCCCAAAAATATGGATTAGCGGAATGTTTCTTAATAAACTCTACTTTTGCCATTCTTAAAGCTTCTGATTTATCATAACCTTCGCTAAGCTTTTGATAAAACATTGTCATCAGTTTTGATGTATACTTATCATTTACTTCCCACAAAGAAACAATAACACTTTTTGTACCTGCATCAAAGAATGCTTTTGTCATTCCAATAATGCCCTCCGATTCATCAAGCTTCCCAAGTCCTGAGCTGCACGAGCTTAGCACGACTAAATCAGAATTCAATTTGAGCTGGACTATTTCGGAAGCTTCGAGGAATCCATCGTTTTCAGGATCGTAAAAGTTCGAAAAGAAAATTAACGGCTGTTTTTTGTATAGTAATGAATGTGTAGATAAATGAATAATCTTGCTTAATTCGGCATTTACTTTAAAGTTGGTTTCGGTAGCATCCTTATTCAAGAATATATTATCCGCTTTGATAATTTTCCCAATCATGTTTACTTCCTCGCCAGAATATTTTAGCGGAAGCAAAGTAAAGCTTCTTGGCGAACTGATTGATTCTTCAAGCAAACCTCTTCTCTCAGCAAATTCCCTTGATTGGCTATCAATGGCAGGATCACCTACAATCAAAACCTTATCATTATTAGTCAATTTGTTTTGAACTTCTTCGGCATAAACAGAAGCAGAAGGAGAATATGAAATAGCATAATCGCTAATTAAGAAATTTTTATCAGAATAATTATAATAGCTTTCGGTAGGTGCGTAACTTGTTACAAGGAATTCAAATGGAAAAGCTAATAGTTCTTTTGATGGCGATATTATCAGCTTTTCATTCTGCTGAATTTTATCAACTACCGGTTTCAATATTTTTACGTAAAGGTCATAAGCAGATTTTGAGTTGAAAGCGAAAAGATCCTTATTAAAGAAATAACGTGTGTTGGATTTCAGATCGAAGTAAGGAGACACTTTTGAAACCAGGCTTATAATTTCTTTCTTGTTCAGCTCAAGTTCAATAGTTTGAAAATCACTTCGTGTGATTAAAAATAAAAATGACCTGTCTTCAGTAAAATAAATTGAGATAAAATTTTCTCTATCATCAAGAGATTTTTGAAAATTGAAAACCTTGTTATTGTATTGAGGATCAATAATCCGTTTTAGATCGGGATGTTTTTCTGCCAGATTATTTTTAAGCACCGAGAATAAGCGCTTTAGTGAATCTGTTTCTGCAACACTGTAAATGCCCGAGTTTATCATCCAGTCCATTTCGTAGAGGTCTTCAATCGATTTAGTACCATCACTAATTGTTGAAAGCTTAAGATTTAGTAGATTCTGCATCGTGTTTCGGGAACGGGATTTGTCGATAATCAAGAAAGCTTGCTCATATTTTTTTTGCTGGAGAAGCAATTGAGCATAAGAATCATACAATTCTCTTTTCGCATTGAAATAAGATATCTGAACTTCACTATTTTCAAACAGGGGTCGGGAAATGTCTTCGATGAGAGAAATCCCGGATTTATAAAATGATTCAGCAGCTTCTGCAAAACCATTGTTGTAAAATAGCTTTCCCAAAGAGTAATTAGCGAGAATTTGAAAATTGAAATCATTCAAGTTTTGCGCAATCTTTAAAGCAGTCTGAAAATTCTTCCTCGCCGGTTCAAAATACTTTCTCTCACTATTAATATTTCCCTCGAGAATCTCTTCTTCAGCGATCAGATGATCCCATTGGTTCTTTTGTGCAATGGATTTGGCTTTAGATAAAAATGTCGTTGCGTTATTAAAATCTTTTTTACTAAGATATAAATCGGCAAGATCACCATAAGACAGTGCAGCAGCATATTCATTTCTGGATGATGAAGATAGTTCAATTGACCGCTTGAAATATTTCTCTGCAGCGGATAAGCTGTCCAATCTGAAATAAGTTAATCCAAGTTTATGATAAATATCTGCAGCTAAATAAGGATCTGCTGAACCGGTTTGAAGCTCAAGGGCATATTGATAATAAAAAGAAGAACTTGAAAATCTGTCTAGGTTGAAATTCAATGCACCTAATCCGGTACTAATCTCCGTGTTTAGAGTGATATCTTTTATTTCTGCTGAGATCTTTTGTGCTTCGCGATAATACCTGAGAGCTTTTGAATAATTAGATAAGTTTGCATAGGCATCGGCTAAACCAGTAAGATTTAAAGCTTGTGCTCTTTTATCATCACCTGCAAACTGAATTCCTTCATCAAAATATTTTAAGGCAGATTTATAATCGAAAAAATTCATATAAAGCCTGCCAAGGTTATTGGAAAGCAGCGCGAGTCTGACTGAGTTCCCAAGTTTTTTATAAAGCTCATATCCGGCAATGTAATTTTTCTTTGCATCTACAAGCTCATTGGTAAAAGTATATGACACGCCTAATTCTGAATTGGCAAATGCCAATGACTCAGTATCATTCACATCCTTAGCTGCAATAATTCCCTCCTTAAAAAATTTTCTTGCCTTATCTATTGCACCATTATTGTCGGCACATATTCCTAAATCTGTTAATGCTTTAGATTGGCAAATGCGATCTTCAGATTTTAAGGCGGCGTCAAAAGCTTTCTTATAAAACTTTTCGGCTATTTTGAAATTGTTGGATAAGTAATACAACGTTCCTTCGGCAAGCAGCAGCTTAGGTTTGAGAATAATATCATCTGCATAAATCTTTTGTAACTTATCTAAGACCTCGCCGGCTTTTTTATAATCGCCGAGACTTTTATAAACTTGAGACAAATTGAAAAGAACATTTTTATTATCTGAGCCAAGTGAATCCGCCTTTAGAAAAAACTTTAATGCATCTTCTTGTTCAGCATTTGAAGAATGAAGCAAACCGGATAAATATGCAAGCTGTGCCTCGCCGATCGCGTTAGTATTCTCCAAAAGATTTTTAAGAAAAGATGATTGACCTGTTGCTTTTACTGAAAAGACTAACTCGTCAAAGTATGGGAAATAATTTGGGTGCTCATCGAATCCTGCCAAAAGCGAATCAAACATCCTCTTAAAGTTTCCATTCCGTTTTAGGATGATCGCTTGAAGAAATAGCTTTTCAAAATTTCCCGGGAGTTCATTTATTTTTTCCGATTCGAAATTCAGATCAACGGAAAAATTTAAAAGAGCATGCTGATATAGTTCTATGAAGGTTTGATTCCAGCCTCTTGTTGAAATTAAGAACCGAAGAGAATCAAGGTTTATTACTTTAGATACTTTGTTTTCGTTTGGGAAATTTTTGTTAGTCTCTGTAAGCTGAATTACCGCAAACGATGAAAAAAGAAAAACTAGAAGTAATATCGATACTCTTCTGAAAATCATTTAAGGTAATTCATTTCAATTCGTTCAGAATCTGCCTGGCTTCACTCATTTTACTGCCTTTTTCTTTTACTACAATATTCAAGTATTCCTTTGCAGATTTTGAATCTTCCAGCATGAGAGATGCTTTAGCTGCATAAAAGTATGCATCTAAATTCACATTTTCGAATTTACCGGAAGTGTTTAGTTCAATCGTTCTCTTAAAATTTTGCAATGCCGCTTCTGCAGATGATTTATCGAATGATGGAAACATTCCTAATAAATCTTTCTCTGCGGTTTCTAAGTAAGTTAGCCCTAAAACGTAATGTGAATAAAAGATTGTTTCGTCGTTTTTATTTAATTCAATATCACTTTGTAGATATTCAATCGCTCTCCGATAATCTTTCTCTTCAAGAGACTTGATAATTAATTCAAAATCATCTGTAATTCTGCCTCGCGAAACAGACATATCTGCTAAATCCCCTAAAGATGCAAGGTTATAATATTTTGAGGTTGTTATGCTTGAAATAACCATCAATGAAAAAAATATGATAGCCATTGCCGATATTCCTATTATGGCATACCGGCTAAAGTTGAATTTAGGAACCGAAATAATTTTTGAGTCGGAAATTATTGTTTTGTCTTCTGCACGTGTTTTAAACCGAGTGTCTACAAAATTTTCCACATCTGAATATTCTTTGTTGTAAAATTTCATTTCTGCCGAACATTTTTCACATCTCCTGATATGCACGTCGAATAGAGGAATATTTTTTATGTTTTCTTTTTTCACGGGTTCAAGTCCTTTTTTTATAAGAACATGATCAGCAAGTTCATCAATTGTGAGATGCCGTGAATTAAGAAATGCAATTCCCAATTTTTTATATGAGTTGTAGAATTCATTTGCGTCAGGGTCTTCTTTTAAAAGATTGTTAAGCGAATTCTTTTCCTCTTCAGTTAGATTATTTTTTTCGAGTAAAGTAATTAATCTATCAAAATTTTTCATTGTAGTGTCTTTATTATCGTCATTATAGTATAAGGTTTATTCTTAAAGTGACAAAATCACAACTTACTTTTTAGCTCTTCAATAGTCCGATAGAACATCTTCTTAACGGCATCTTCAGTTTTATTTAAGTTTTCGGCAATTTCGGAGAACTTAAGATCCTCCCAGAATCTCATTTTAATTATTTTTTGTTTTTCTACACTCAAAGTATCTACAATTGATAAAATTCTCTCGGCATCTAGAGTCTCGGCAGGAGTTATTCCTTCATGACTAATGTAACGAGCTTCCTCCAACTCTAAATTTCTATACAGTGTATTTTTTTTGTGCCAGTTTATGAAGTTGAGGAATAATACTCTTCGCAGCCAAAATTCTAAATTCTCAATCTTATGATATTGTTCAGCAAAACTCAGATAAACATTGTTTGAAAGATCATCAACGTCATCTTTATTTATTATTCTGCCTTGTCTATATTTAGAAAGGAAATAACTGTAGGAAATGTGTCTCACATGACCTGAAAGTGATTCGAAAGCTTTGGAATTTCCATTTCTAGCATCAGTAAAGAGTTCGTCAAGCTCTTTTTGAGTAAAATTCATGTAATTAAGTTTTTGAAAATCCGATTCCAATGTCACTTATGGTTAGTTAATGGCACTATTAATTTGAACAATCTAGTTTTTTTCAAAAAATGACATATAAATTTACATTAATCTTACTCGTATTCAATTCGTTTTTACTAATTGCACAGCCGCGTTTAGAAATAACTCCCGATGATATTGAATTTGAAGACATATTTCATCGTAATAAAAATGTTCTGTTCATTAATACCGGAGATGATACTTTAAGAATAGATTCGCTTGTTTACCGAAATTATTATTATTTCCTGAGGTTTGATAAGCCATGGGAATATCCCGTTTTTCTTCAGCCAAATGATACGCTTAAGATGGATTGTATTTTGGAAAGTCATGTCTATGTACCTGCTACAGATACAACCGACACACTTTTTATTTACAGCAACGGTCTTAAGCCGCTTGAAAAGTTAAAAATAAAAATAAAGTATTATGATGATGATTACAGAATGGGATATTTAGCGGGACAAATAACAGATGGCGGAACTCCAGTCGATAGTGCACATCTTTATTTCTTCTACAATAATAATTATATCATCAAATCCGTTGTAACTGATCAGAATGGGTTGTATAACGTAAGTCTTCCTCCCGGGCTTTATGCAATTGCTGTTGAAAAAGATTCATATTATGTGTCTTTCTATAACAATCAATACGACCCTTTTAATGCGGATTTGATTTCACTTCAAAAAGATTCAACAAAGACAATAAATATTCAAATGGATAAAATGTCATTCACCGGTAATTCTATTTCGGGAATTATAACTGACTCTATTACCCTTGCAGCTGTAAAAAAAGGTGTAATTGTAGTCAGAACCGGTACGCACACACCAAATAAAATTTCTTCGGGAGTAAACAGCCGCATTTTATTAAATGGGATTTACACTGCTTTCATCAAATCGGACGGTTCGTACAATATTCAAAATGTTATTGTGCCAGGGCATTATTTTGTTCAAGCGTTTTCCGATTATTATATGCCAGCTTACTATAATTTTGCAAATAAATCCGCAGTCTTTTGGCAGCAGGCAGATTCGATTTACATAAGCGGTTCGTTATCAAATGTAAATGTGGTAATGGCAAGAGACTCATCGGTTGGAGGCGGCAGAATAAATGGCACTGTCACTGTAAATTCACAATCAGTTAATCTTTCCGATGTTATGGTGCTTGCAAAATCAACTGATTACAATTTGTGGTATAACTATGGATTTCTTAAGGATAACAACGAGTTTAAGCTGACAAATCTTCCGTACGGAAATTATAAGCTGTTCGCACAAAAGATTGGTTTTAACGATGGGGAGAGTACGGATTTACAAATTACTCAATCCACTAAAGAGATTAACGGAGTGAACATCCAAATTATTATCACATCAGCAATAGATGAGAAATTCCTGCCGGATGAATTTACGCTTTACCAGAACTTTCCGAATCCGTTTAATCCGGTAACGAAGATACGATATGCGATACCGTCAAACGTGAAACGTGAAAGGTCAAATGTGATGTTGAAGGTTTATGATATACTTGGGAATGAAGTAGCAACACTTGTGAATGAAGAACAAGAACCTGGCTATTATGAAGTAGAATTTTCCACCAAAGGTGGATCCGCTTCTGGCGGAAATGCTCTAAATATTGCAAGCGGGGTATACTTTTATCGATTAACAAGTGGTAGGTTTGTTTCAACAAAAAAGATGTTGATGATCAAGTAATGGCGTTGATATTACTTGAGTAGAAATCCCTTTGGGAATATTAATCCAGTAATACCTGAATTGGCAAAACAACAATTCAACAATCCGTTAGCTAGCGGACAATTTAAGATACTACCATTACTTGAATGGGTTCATCAATAATATTTTTTAAAAAGCCTATTTAAGCCTGCTTTCCTAAAACCACAATTAAGCGTAAATTTCACTAAGTAAAAATTAAGAGGACTTTAATGAGGGTCTATTTCTCTCTCCTAATCATCATTATTGCAGGCGCAGTAATGTTCTCTCAACCGATTCGTGGAGTTTATTATCATGCCTTTTCAAACACCCTTGTGCTTAGTGTAGAAGGCGCTGCGACATGGGAGCAAACCGACTATTCGGGTAATACTTTTGATTATCTTGGTAAAGTTGCGTTGGAATATTTTCTTCCTTCCGAATCGAGAACATCTTTTGGATTGAGAGCATTTGGAGGTGCCGGATTTATTTCGGGTAAAGACAACGAACAGAGAATAAAACAATTTAGGACTGATATTAAATATTTAGGTGGTGGAATCGTATTCATTTATTCGCTCGGTAAAATGGTATTTCCATATTTTTTTGGCGGGGTTTCCTTTCTCTGGTTTGATCCTCGGGGTTCAGGACAACAAAAACTGCCGAACAACTTAGCAGGTTTGTATAAAAAAGAAGAAATAAACTATAATGGAGAATTTGGATTTAGATTTTTACTTGCGGATGATTTTAGCTTTAACATAAATGGTGCTGCGCATATTAGCCCTAATGATTATTTAGATGATTATTCAACCGGTGTTAGTACAGATTTGTTTTATTCCTTCGGTGCTGGTTTCTCATACTCTTTCTTTAGTGAAAAAGATGAAGATGAAGATGGTGTATTAGATTCCAAAGATTTGTGTTCGGGCACCCCTAAGGGAGTTAAAGTAGATGATTATGGATGTCCGATTGATGGAGACAGAGATGGTGTTCCGGATTATTTAGATAAATGCCTGGACACACCATCAAGGGTTTTAGTTGATGAAAATGGATGTCCATTCGATGGTGATAAAGACGGAGTTCCGGATTATTTAGATCTTTGTGCAAATACTCCAGTTGGTATTCCGGTAGATAAATTTGGCTGCCCAACAGATTCAGATGGCGATGGCGTACCAGATTTCAGGGATGAATGTCCAAATACTCCTAAAGGAATTTCTGTTGATAGAAATGGCTGTTTAATGGATTCCGATGGCGATGGTGTTCCTGATTCCAAAGACAAATGTCCTAATACTCCTCCTGAAAAGAAAGTTGATGAGTTTGGATGTGAAATTAGAGAAAAAGTTCAAGTCAAAGAACTAATTTTGAGTTCAGGGGCAACATTTGCATTTGGACAATCAACACTTTTACCAACTGTATATCCTGAGCTTGACAAGCTTGTTATAGTAATGATTGAAAATCCAACTTCTCGTTGGAGAATTGAAGGCCATACGGATGATAAGGGACCTGATTGGGCGAATAAAAAAATATCACAGGAAAGGGCAGAATCTGTTCTGAGATATTTTATGTCAAGAGGAATAAGTTCGGATAGGTTTGTTGTTGTAGGTTTAGGAAAAAATTATCCAATAGCTGATAATCTCACCACTGAAGGAATGGCAAAGAATAGAAGAGTTGTGATTATTAGAATAGACTAATTAATTCCAGTATTCATGTCATACTTCTTAGAAACTTTGTCAATTAATAATATCAACGAATAGAGTACAACAAAGTAAGCACTGCTGTTTTGTCCAAGTAATTGGGATGAAAAGAAAGAAATAATCCCAAAGGAAATTCCGCTTATGGCTAAACCGAATGAAAAAATTCTGTTTTGGGAATTTTTCGATCTCATTAAAAGAGTTAACAAATTTTTAAAGAATTGAATGTAAATTAAAATTACAAGTAAAAGCCCAATCAAGCCCTGAGTCATTAATGATTCAACATATTCCGATTCCCAGCTGGTAAATTGTGAACCGGGAAAAAGAATGATTCTGCTGTTCAATCCATGTCCAATTAAAATATTTTCCCAGTTAGATTGAAAGTCTGTCCTTATAGTATTGTAGGCATCGGTGTATATTCCAAATCTTCCGCTTGAAATATCATGGCTGCTAAAAATCTTGATTGGATTTAATCTTGTATCAGCATTGGTGAATAGAAGAATAATAAATACAGATACGAATGCTATTGAAGCTATAATGATTTTAGTTCTTGCAAGCTTAGAAATGTTCCCTTGAAAAAGTAGAAACATTATTATTGAACCGATTATAATTCCTAAGAGAGCACTTCTAGTAAATGTAAGCCATAGCGCAGTGAACTGAAAAATAGTAGAAATAATGGTGAGGTGTTTCCAGTAACTAGTAGAGTAAAATATATATGCAAAGGTTATTGGAAGACCGAAAGCTAAAACAGATGCTAAAGTATAATAACCGGCAAAAAAACCAAACGCTCTCTCAGCGCCATCAAAATATCGAACAATTCCATAGGAAGCTGTAATAAGAGCAAAAATCGAAATACATTTTCCAATGATATCAATTGAAATAATATCATCATTATCAGTTATGTATAAAAGAGGTATGAGTGTTAATAAAATACAATGGCGAATTATGTTTTTGAAAGCCAGAAACGGCACTGGTGAAACATAAATAGAAAGTACCCCGGAAAGGAATAAAAGTATAATCAATATTTCTATTGCTTTAAGTCTATTTTCTTTGGCTTTTTTAATTGTGAAATAAACAATAAAAGGAAGGAACAGCCCCGTAGAGATCTGTAAAATTGCATTTGAAAAAAATATGCCTGCTAAAAACAGTAAGGCGGTAGTTCTCAGGTAAATTTTTACGAAAGAATTTCTATAATTCAATTCAAATCAAGTGTTATAATTTGTTTAATTCAGTTTCAATAATAATTCGGTTAAACTGTCTTTGAATGTAATTTTTATTAAACTAAAATAGTTTGAAATATTAACAATTGCTCATTTCTAAATTAGCCCAAATCATGTTAAAAAATTTTCCGATACTTTTTTACTCGATCGTTAATATAAATCCTTTATCTTCCTGTCAGATTTGAATAAAGGGGAATGAAAATTGTTTTGATATGGATTCAATTTCGCGGATAATACTTTTAGACGATCCATCATCAGCTAATATTATCTCAAAATTTCGAAATGTTTGTTGCTCGGTTCCTGCAAGCACTAACTTGAGATAATCAATCCTATTTTGGAAAGAAATTATCCATGAACAATCAACCATTCAGTTTCCGTAATCAATTTTAGATGTTGACATGACCATCTTTTTTCATGCTTTTTAATTTTCAAACGAAATCTACCAAAGGTGGAATGCTGTTACAATAACAACAAAAACTAATTCGGACATTTAAAAAATTATTTAAACCGGTTTTCAATTAATTTCATGAATACATACTGGTTTAGCCGACACAATGCAATTATTTTTTTTGATAAAAGCGTACAGTGGATTTTAATCTGCAACAAAATTAATGCAATCTTCTTGATACTCAAACTCATTTTCAATAGGTTAGCAAAGCAAAAATCATTTATTAGAGGTAAAAATGTTCGATCAAAATTATCAATTCACCTGTGTAAATCGCTTTTTACAATATGTAAAATACGATACTCAATCTGATGAAGATTCGGCTTCATTTCCAAGTTCAGAAAAGCAAAAAAAACTTTCCAGGCTGCTGGTTGAAGAATTAAAACAATTGGGCTTACCCGATGCCCACATGGATGAATGGGGTTATGTAATGGCAAGTCTTCCATCAAATACAAATAAGAATGTTGTCCCGATAGGATTTATTGCCCATGTCGACACATCTCCTGCTGTAAGCGGTGAAAATGTAAAAACAATGATTCATAAAAATTATAGAGGCGGAGATATTAAGCTTCCCCAAGACAATCAGGTAATTAAAGCAAAAGAAAATCCCGATCTTAAAAATATGAAAGGATTTGACATCATTACCTCCGATGGTTCAACTCTTCTTGGTGCAGATAACAAAGCGGGCGTTGCAGAAATTGTGGATGCTGTAAATTATCTAATTAACCATCCCGAAGTAAAACATGGTGATATTAAAATTTGCTTTACACCTGATGAAGAAGTTGGGCGCGGGACGGAAAAATTTGATGTGAAAAAATTAGGTGCAAAGTATGCTTATACTGTTGATGGTCAAAGCAGAGGTGAGGTTGAAACTGAAACGTTCAGTGCAGACAGCGTAACAATCAAGTTTCATGGAAAGAATATTCATCCCGGTTATGCAAAAGGTATAATGATCAACTCAATCAAAATTACTGCGGCGTTCATCGAATCACTTCCTAAAAAAACATTATCTCCTGAAACAACTGAAAAGCGGGAGGGATATGTTCATCCTAATTCAGTTACAGGTAATGAAGAATTAACGACAGTTAAATTTATCATACGGGATTTTCAAACTCCTAAGCTTAAAAAGTATGAAGCGATGCTTAAGAAATTAGCTCAAAAAACGGTAAAGAAATTTCCAGGTGCTAAAATGGAATTTACTGTTACTGAACAGTACCGCAACATGAGGGAGGTATTGAAAAAGCATCCTCGAGTTGAAAACAATGCGATAGAAGCAATGAAGCGGTTGAACATCAAACCGATTATGCATCCAATTCGCGGCGGAACAGACGGAGCGAGATTATCTTTCATGGGATTGCCAACTCCAAACATTTTTGCTGGTGAGCATAGCTTCCACTCAAAAACGGAATGGGTTTCCGTTCAAGATATGGAAATGGCTGTACGAGTGATAGTTGAGATTGCGAAAGTGTGGGAAGAAAAAGTTTAAATCAATAGAACGCAGATGACGCAGATGCGACTGATTAACACAGATAAAAAATCAGCGCAAATCTGGTTAATCAGTGTCATCAGTGTGCTATTGACTTTTTTATTTTAATGATGAAAAAACAACAAACAAAAACCAACAAACTGGAATTAATGGCTCCCGCGGGTGATTGGACAATGCTTACCACTGCTGTAAATGCCGGAGCAGATGCAATTTATTTTGGAGTTGATAAACTGAATATGCGTATCAAAGCCGCTAACTTCACGCTTAAAGACCTTCCGAAGATTGCTCGAACTTGTAAAAAAAATAAAGTTAAATCTTATCTAACTCTCAATTCGATTGTGTACGAAGAAGAAATCGAGGAGTTGGAAAAAATTATTGATCGTGCAAAGACAGCGGGAATTGATAGAGTAATATGCTGGGATTTTGCAGTCGCACAGCTATGTAAAAAGAAAAAAATGCCATTCTGCATTTCGACTCAAGCTTCAGTTTCAAATTCTTTAAGTGCCAAATTTTTTAAATCTCTAGGTGCGATTAGAATTGTTCTTGCAAGAGAATGTTCGCTTGAGGAAATAAAAAAGATAAGAAAGAAGACGAACCTTGAGATCGAAGCATTCATTCATGGAGCTATGTGCATCTCGGTAAGCGGTAGATGTTTTTTGAGTCATCACTTATTTGGTAAAAGTGCCAACCGTGGAGAATGTATTCAACCTTGCAGAAGAGAATTTGAAGTAATCGACCCAATTACAGATAAATCAATGATCATCGGTGAAGATTACATTATGTCACCAAAAGATCTTTGTACAATCGAATTCATTGATCAACTAATTGAAGCGGGTATTGATTCATTCAAAATAGAAGGCAGAAAAAGAAGCCCGGAATATGTTGCAACTACAGTATCGGTTTATCGAAAAGCAATTGATCTTTACTTTGAAGGAAAATTAACAAAGGAGAAGAAGAAAGAATTTCTTAGTGAATTAGAAACAGTATATAATCGTGGATTTTCTTCGGGATTTTATTTTGACGTTCCAAGCTCTGAAGATTATGCAAATATTTACGGCAGCAAAGCAACCACAAGAAAAGTGTTTGTTGGAAAAGTTCTGAACTACTTCAAAGCTCCCAAAGTTGCACACATTCTTTTAGAATCCGGTAGGATAAAAGTTGGAGATAAGATTTTAATCATCGGGGAAACTACCGGAGTTGTAGAAATTAAAATTGATAAGATGAAAGTGAATGATGAGGATAATTCGTCTGCAAAAAAAATAGATGAAGTTACTCTCCAAGTTCCTTTCTTAGTTAGAAGAAATGATAGAGTTTATTTGATCGAGAAAATGAAAAAGTAGCAATTGGGTTAAAAATATATACAGCGCAGCAACTGCTTGTTTATTTTGATAACCATCCTCAAATAATTATTTTAGCACCTCGTTTAGCAACATTCACACTAAATCAACAAGAAAAAATTATCATGAGATTAAGCAAATATTTTGTCCCAACCTTAAAAGAAGTTCCCAATGATGCCGTTGTAACCAGCCACATTCTTATGCTCCGCACGGGAATGATAAGAATGGTATCGGCAGGTATTTATTCTTTCTTACCGCTGGGTTATATCGTAATGAAAAAAATATCAGAGATAATCCGTGAAGAAATGGATGCTATCGGCGGACAGGAATTTCACTTGCCTGCCTTAAATCCAAAAGAAATTTGGGAAGAAACGGGAAGGGTTGAAGCATTTGGCGATATTCTTTTTCATATCAAGAATAGAGATTACGTTCTTGCTCCGACACATGAAGAGATAGTTACATATCATGCTCGCAATGTTGTTAAATCTTACAAAGACATGCCGCAAATTTGGTATCAAATACAAACCAAGTTTAGAAATGAACCAAGACCAAGAAGCGGCGTCATCCGTGGCAGGCAATTTTTAATGAAGGATTCCTATACATTTGATAATTCGTGGGAAGCATTGGATAGATCTTATAATCTTCACGATAAAGCATACAGAAAAATTTTTGACAGATGCAGGTTAAAATATTTTGTTGTTGGTGCATCAAGTGGAGCGATGGGCGGAACCGGTTCAGAAGAGTTCATGGTGAAATCAGATGCCGGTGAAGATACTGTTGCTTATTGCGAATCGTGCGGCTATGCCGCTAATGTTGAAGTCGCAGCTTCCAGAATTGAAGGAGTAAAGCGTAAGGCTGAAAGCAAAAGTATTTATGAAATATCTACACCTGATGTAAAAAGTATTGATGAACTTTGCGCTTTTCTAAAAATTGATGAAACTCAATGTGCTAAATCACGGATTTATGTTCATAATGGCGAACCAGTTTTAATTCTAATGCTTGGGAATGATGAAGTGAATGAAAGTAAGCTTGTGTCCGTCTTAGGCGGAAATGTTCGGCCCGGTCATCCGGATGAACTAAAAGAAATTACCGGAGCAGATGCAGGCTCAATAGGTCCCATGGGATTTAGAGGTAAAATTATTGCTGATCATCGACTGAAAGATGCAAATAATATGTTCAGCGGCGCCAATAAAAATGATTATCACATTGGCGGAATTGACTTTCAGCATGATGTTAAAAATGTTGAGTACCAGGATTTAAGAATTGTTAAATCTGAAGAAGGCTGCCCAAAGTGTGAGATGAAGCTTGAGGTATTCAGTGCAATTGAGCTTGGGCATATTTTTAAGCTCGGCACAAAATATTCTGAAGCAATGGCTGCAAAATTTATTGATGAGAAAGGTGAGGAACATCCTATCATTATGGGAAGCTACGGTATAGGCGTTGAACGGATTATGGCTTGCTTCATCGAACAGCACCATGACGATAAGGGAATCGTTTGGGAGAAACCGCTTGCCCCGTTTGATGTTCACTTAATTGCATTAAACATGAAAAACGAATCAGTAGCAAGCACTTCAGAAAAAATCTACAACGAGTTAATGCAAAACGGAATCAGTGTTTTGTTCGATGACAGAGAAGCTGCTGCCGGCTTCAAATTTAATGATGCAGATTTGCTCGGTATGCCAATTCAAATAGTAATCGGCGAGAAAAAATTAAAAGACAACAAGGTTGAGCTTAAAATCAGAAAAGTAAATCAACGGCTGGATGTGGATTTAACCGAAGTACTCAATAACATAAAAATGTTGTTTGCCGAATAAAAAACATTAGGGATAAATTTTACTGGTTTTGATGATGAAAGATTGGACAGAAGAAGAAATAGATATTCTCAAGAAACACTATTCAACAAAAGGTTCTAAATTTGTTTCTGAACTTATTGGACGAAACCCGGATTCTGTAATTGCAAAAGCCGCTCGACTTGGACTCTACATGCTTCCCAAATGGACAGAATCAGAGCTGAAATTTCTTAGAAGATACTACAAAGAGCACGGAGCCGTATATATTGCCGAAAAATTGGGCAAGAAACCTGACGCTGTATTAGCTAAGGCAGCACGACTTGGAATACGCTTCGATGGTAAGCGGCAATGGGCAGTATGGGAAGATAATTATCTTCGAAGGCATTATTATGACAGGGAGAAAAAATCAATTTCGCACACACTTAAGCGTTCTATTCCTGCCATTTTAGCAAGAGCACATTTGCTTAAATTGACTCAAACCAGAACAGCTAAGTGGTCGGATGCGGAGAAAAAAATTTTGCGGGAGCTTTACTCAAATAGAAAAAATACCCTCGAACAAATTTCTGAAAAATTAAATAGGTCAAAGTTTGGAATTTTGCAGCAAGCCCAGGTTTTAGGGCTTAGCAGACCGCGGAAAGATCATCTTTGGACCGAGGAAGAGTGTAATTATCTGATCAATAACTATAAAGTTAAAAGCCATGGTGAAATTGCTAAACATCTTGGTTTAACTGCAATTTCGGTATCTCATAAAATGAATAGATTAGGGCTTAAACTTCGAAATAAGGGTCGCCTCTGGACAGAAGAGGAGAAAGATTTTATTCGAAAGAATTATAAAAAAATACCTACAAGAGAAATTGCACGGCTTCTCAACAGGAATATTGATGCGATAATTAACAGTGCTGGACCGCTCGGCATTAGTGCCGGACGCCCTCGACCATGGACTGAATCCGAGAAAAAATATTTGCAAGAGAATTATGGCACAACACCATTGAATGAAATAGTTGCTTTTTTAGGAAGGAGTAAACAGGCAATAATTGCGCAAGCAGCTAAATCAAACTTGACTAAAAAAAGAATAAGAAAAAATATCTCGAATTAAGATGCTCATTCTTGTAAGTATCAATCAATTTTAAGATGAGCGCACGCTCGATTTACTATGTCCATAGAAATCTCCTCTTATTATCCGGTGCAACAAAAATCGCTGTACTTTATCATCCACCGGCTCGAGTGTGGGATGTCATTCAACTTGGTTAGCAACTTTGCTGGATAAACTAATGGATTCAACTCATTCACCATGATTAGGGACTGTTCATTTTAAGGATGAGACTTTAAATTTATAATTTTTAATTGAAACAGTTTCAATCCACGCGCCCGCATGGGGCGCGACGTAGCTTGTTTCGTTAAAATCTTTGTCTTAAAAAGGTTTCAATCCACGCGCCCGCATGGGGCGCGACATAAATACCAAACATTGTTTTGTTAGTATTACCGGTTTCAATCCACGCGCCCGCATGGGGCGCGACGCTGTAAAGATTGCTAACTATTGCAAAACACCGGTTTCAATCCACGCGCCCGCATGGGGCGCGACAAAATGATATTATCAATACCACCTGACGGTGAACGTTTCAATCCACGCGCCCGCATGGGGCGCGACGTTATGACACATATGATCATCCACCACTTAATAAAGTTTCAATCCACGCGCCCGCATGGGGCGCGACTAATAAGTTTTGTGTATTTGCTAGTTGAATCTGAGTTTCAATCCACGCGCCCGCATGGGGCGCGACTGTATAAATATTAACTAATTAAAAATAATAGATTTAACAACCGGTTTACGCTATACTTCAACATTCTTAGACAAAAATCCTTAGGGCTTTTCCAAAATGCAGTTTTTGCAAAATTTTTCAACAGCTAACACCCCAGCATTTTCATGTATGCTTCGGTTAGCGGTAACCAAAAGTTTACTGAATTAAATGACAAGCGGGTCTTCAATACTTTGTATTCCTTTTTTTCCATAATGTTCGAGGCGGCGCTGCCAGTTAGAACCAAGGAAATAAAATCTCAAACTGTCCTCGTTCGGCTCATAAATTGAAAGTAATATATTTTTTAGTATTTCCCACTGAGCTGGTTTCACATTACACTCGAAAACTGAATTCTGTACACGTAAACCAAAGTCCAAACAAGTTTCTGCTACTTTGCGCAGTCTCTTTTTTCCGCCCTCGGCTTTTGTGGAAACGTCATAACTAACAATTACCATCATAGTTTTTTACTTTAAATAAAATGGTGGATACTCTTCAATGTCGCCGCGGATATACCGTGCAAGCAATTGTGCTTGGATATGCGGCAGCAAGCCAATTGTCATTTTTTCACCAAGAAATGGATGAGTGATTTCTTCTTGTTTTCTTTTTTGATATGCTGTTAGCACTTCTTTCCGTGCACTATCAGACATTCTTACTTCGCTGGATTCTCTTATTTCAAAATCTTTTTTTGTTACTTGTTTTAAGTTGATGAGATTCAGCATTATTCTATCGCCAAGATATGCACGGAATTCCTCCATGATGTCTAATGCAAGACTCGGGCGACCTGATCTTATTTGGTGAAGAAAGCCAACCTGCGGATCAAGTCCGGTTGTTTCCACTGCTGATCGAACATCATTTGCAATGATCGCATACAAAAAGGATAATAGTGCATTAGCCGGATCGAGCGGCGGGCGCTTTGTTCTTTGTGTAAATGTGAAATCTTCTTGCTGAGCTGTAATAAGCGAAGACAACACCCCAAAGTACAAAGTTGCACATTCACCCTCGTACCCGCGAAGCTCATTCAGACTTTCTGCGGCATGAATATTTGTCAATCTTCTTCCCATGGTTTCGGCTGCAAAAAAAACCGAGTCGGAGCAGTTATCCGGATGATTCCTTTGATGACGTAAAAGCAGATGACGATAATTTGTTACTTTCGCAGCAATTATTGGGCGGGCAATTGAAAGTGACTGTAATTCATTATCAGAAAGGTCATACTGTGCTTTCCGTAAAAGAACATTGCCTTGCTGCGCACCATACACCCGCGCAAGAAACTTTCCATTTTCCGATAGATAACTTATGCCGACATTATTCTCTGCGCAGAAGGCCATTAGTTGTGGAGTAAGCGCCTTGAACCCAAAGCATACAATGTTTTCTATTGAATAAATTGGCGCCTGAAATACTTTTTCGTTGTTGATCTCCACTACGAATGTTTCCCGTTCTTTGCGAACAAAGGCATCGTCCGAAGTAATGTAAAGTGTGTTAAGATGTTTTTTCATTGGTTATCCTTGCAATGGTTAAAGATGACATCTTTTCACGATACTAAATCATACGGAAAGATGTCATCTTTTTTTCTCATGCTGTGTATAATCCTGAAATATAATTTTTAAGCTTACGCTTGTTCAATGCTTTGGGCTGGCAAATATCTATCAGCGAACAGTTACGGCATTTAGCTGAGTACTCGGCAGTAGGAACAGTTTTACTTGAGACTATTTCTCTAACTGAAGCAATTACTTGTTCGGTTTGGTTTCTTAATTCATCATCAATTTCTATTGGATTTCTTCGACGGATTTTTCCGTAAAAAAACATTCCCTTGGAAATTTGTGTGCTCAGCATTTCTTCAAGACAAAGCACTTGAGCACAAAGCTGAACCTTATCGCTAATGTCTTCCTTAGGTTCACCTGACTTGAATTCGACCGGAAGAACTTCTTCGCTGTCATTCCGGTGAAAGCCGGAATCTCCTTCTTTGTTAATTCTTTTAAATTCAACCACATCGCATCTGCCAACGATGCCGTAGTTAAACGAATGAATTCTGAGACCGCGCACAGTTTTAACATCACCTCTTGTTTCATAGGTGTCCGTATCAACTTTATCATGAAGAATTTGACCTCGCACAGTAAAAAGATTTTCATTCCAAACATCATCAACATGAATCAATCCGCATTGCCTCGGGCAATATATGTAATGCTGCAGTGCGCTGATCAGGATGAAATCGTCTTCAGTGAACATATAAATTATTTCTTCCTGCGTTTTTTAGTCTTTTTAGCTGGAGCAATTTTCTTTAGTTTTTTAACTGCCTCCTCAAAATGTTTTTCCACTTCACTTGGTTTTTCAAGCAGTTTTTTGTGAAATTTTTCATATTCTGTCTCTGCTTTTGAAATTGCAGCTTCATGACTAATTGCGCCGGCATGTGTAAGAATTTCGTGTTCGCTTAATTTTAAGAAATCATCCAGCTTTTCAATCCAGCCTTTCATGTACATTAACCTTCGGTTTTGTGCCTGGAGTTCAGCAAATTCCAAGTAGGCAGTTACAATCCGGTTAAGTGCATCTAATTCTTTCTCACTCAAATAATTTTTTGCAATTAAAACATCAGTTTTCTTTGGGGTTTTACCAGACCAGCTTGTTAGACCCATTGATGGAAGTAAAGCATCAGCTCGTTTAGCAATTATTTCTGCAGCAGTATGACCGTGAGCAGCCCAATGCACTTTATTTTGAACTGTCGCGAAAAATTTTTGCGATATTTCGGTGTCTGGATTATAATCTACGCTTGTAGCATATAGATCAAGCACTTTTTTCCAAAACACTTTTTCGGAAGAGCGTATATCACGAATGCGTTCAAGCAGTTCTTCAAAATATTTTCCACCGCCAAGCTGTTTCATTCGTTCGTCATCAAGAACCAATCCTTTTATTAAATATTCTTTGAGCTGTTCAGTTGCCCAAATTCTGAATTGAGTGCCCCGATACGATTTTACCCGGTAGCCAACAGCTATAATTGCATCAAGGTTATAGTAAAGCGTTTTATATTTCTTATCATCTGAGGCAGTTGTAAAGTATTCCTTGACAACTGAATCTTCTTGTAACTCACGCTCGGTAAATATGTTCTTAATGTGAAGACTGATATTTTGTTTGGTAGTTTGGAAAAGATCGGCCATTTGAGCTTGTGTAAGCCAAACAGTTTCACCTTTCCGATGGATCGTTCCGACAAGCCGGACTTCAATTCTGCTTTTCTGATCCTCGGTTGTGTAGAGGATTATTTGGGAGTTCGGAGATTGGTTCATGATAATCTTGGCCTTATAAAATATATTGTAATCATATCAAGGGGGGTACAAATTGTACCCCAGTTGGAATTCAACAGTTCATCTCGCTGCCGAAGTCTTTTTAAGTATTGCTTAATATCTGTGCTGTCTGTTAATGCCTCAACAACATCCGAGACCGAGAAATACCATTTCTGTTCTTGCTCGTTCCTCCGAAGGAGTCCTTCGGACATACGGAACGGATTTTTTTCGATTCAAATAATTTTATGTTTGCCATAAGCTTCCTTTCAAAGCGTTACAAAATGTGACTGTTACAAGAGTAGGGACAAATTGTACCTACACTTTGAGTGTTACTTTGTCTTAAGAAACATCAACAACTTTAAACGTTTCAGGAAATGTTTTGCCATCAAGAAGAATTTCATAATCCGTAAACTCTCTTGCCGGTTTAGTTTCATCGTTTGTGCGTTTCCACGTTACTCTTTCAAACAGTTCATGTGCTGGTTTGTTGCCGAGAGCATCTTTATGTTTAAACACAACTAGTTTTCTTGTGCTCATAAGACCGCGTGCTGCTGAATGATCGTGATCAAACATTTGTTGCATTGCATTCCAAAAAATATCAAGATCTTCAGTTGAAAAACCGGTTCCATTTTTTTCATTAGCCAAGTGGGCAGAAATAAAACCGTGTGCACGGTACAAACCATAAGGTACGGTGTATTTGCGACCAAATGTGCGTTCTTTTTCTAAATCTTTTTCATTTGTTACTGCCATACGCGTAATACTATGCTCTAAAGCAATCACTGGTTCAACCGAACGAGCAAATGTGAGTTGAACGGGACCCCGGACTTGTCCACCAGTCTTTCTAAGTTTCTTGTCGTCTACCGATTCGCCAACCTTTTCTTTATCACTGGTTGCAAGGACAGCACCAAAAGTTCGAATGTCATAAAACTTATTGCACATGTGTTTGCGTGTACTTTCTTCTGCATTCCTCTTTTCTTCTACTGACTTGATTGTCTTGCCTTTATTTGTTTCATCCCATGATGAAACAATTGCCCTATTCAAAACAGCTTTTTCCCGTACAAAAATCGCCCATGGTGGTACTGGATTTTCTTCATCTTTTTGTGGATGAGTTATTTGTAAATAGTTCCTTACTTTGCGTTTTAAGCAGACATCTGTTACTAGTCCCCCGCCTGTTTCTGCATCAATACGTGGTAAGTTTCCAGCATCTGGATCACCATTTGGATTTCCGTCTTTTACATCAAAGAAAAAGACAAAGTCATAGCGATTATTAATAGAATTCATTTTTATTCTCCTTTGTTAGAATTAATGGTTGTTTGTTCTAATTCATCAGAATCTTTTTTATTTGTAAAGAAATCCTGCTTTTGATGATAATACCCCAATGAAAAAAGAGCTTGTTGCTCCATTGACAAATGAGCCGGAATATTTAGTGCTACTAGTTTATCCATTATTTCCCCTTTGAGACTTTCAAAAAATCCTTTTGACTTTTCAATTTTGCCTAAATGATGTCCATATAATTTTTCCAATAATGGTAAAACACTTATTGGAGAAGATGAAAATGCACCATAAAATCGATCACGAATCCCGGCATTTGGCTCCTTATAATTATTCGCTGCATTCTGAGCCCTTTCAAGCACTGCGAAAAGTCTACCAAGTAGATAGCCAGGATTAGTATTTGTTTTATCTAAAGCCATTGTGATCTCCTTTTCATTTGGTTTGTGAATTCTGTTATAACGATTTAAACTTGCTTTAATAATTGATGCACGAGCACGATTAACATTTTGCTCGGCACGAATTCTTCTAATACATTGTTGAATTAATGTTTGAGGATATGGTGTCCCATCAATAATACTTTCAATAACTTTGCTGGTTAAGTTTGGGGGCACATTTTCCATTTTATATTGCAATGCAGTAGAAGAAAGTATCTGGTAGAGCGAAAGTTTTTCTGGTTCGTTCGGACCGTGGATAATTTTAAAATCATCAAAATGTTTTACAATATTTCGTCCGAATTCTTCTACTGAAGGTGTTTTCCAGAAGCGAACAGAAATTCTTGCTGCATTTGGTGCAAGTCCCAAAACATAAAAATGATTATTCTTTTCTCTTGGTAATTGCCCGGTAAAAACAGCATCATAAAGTGAGTTTATAACTTTAACACCTTTATCAGGATCATCCTCTTTTGCTGATTGAGATGCGATTACCCAGGAAAAAATTTCTTCGGGATTAATAACCGTTGATGTTTTCTCAGACCAAAAAAGAACTGTTGTATCAGAAATAATTTTTTTATTAGTTGAAGAACTAATAAGATGCTTAAGAGCGGTACTATAAGCAGCTTCTGCTTTCATAGATATAGGTGCATTATACGCCTTTTCTTTTCCATAAGAATCGAAACCAGAGTTTACTTGAAAGGATACAAGTCTAGCGTTACTTTTTGATCCTATAATAGATGTTGGAGTATGAAGTCGTGCAATTGGACCTCTTTTACCTGTAATTAAGCAAGCTGCTATAATTTTTTCACTATCTTCATCATTTTGATCTTCAGCAAAAAGTGATTTTTGATATGTCGCAACTGATTCTCTCTGCGGAACAAGTTCTGAATCTCCATCTACCCTAAAGGTTAAATTGCAACCGGGAATTCTTGAACAGTCCTCCCAATTTTGATGTTTTTTCACTTCAACAATCTGATTCGTTTCATAAAAAGATAAAACCGCATTTACTCCTTTATCTTCTTTCAATTCTTCTGGAAGAGATTTAATCTTATCAACAAAAGTTTGATTTTGTTTTCTAGCCATTTCAATCGACTTGGTAGATGATTTTTTAGGGTGTGCGAGAACAAAACCATAATGATCCCATAACAGAAAAGCAGTTTGCCATGAATTGGTACCAGACCGTCCCACAGATTTTGGTAAAAGGAATTGTTTACCCTTTCTATTTTCTTTCAAATCTACTAAATCAATAAACCTTCCTTCTTTATTAATGATGATAACAAACTTGATTTCTTTAATCTCGAATCCTTCCTGTGGTAGTGTGTCCTTTTTTCTTTGATAATATTCATACAATGCTTGTAGTATCATCTTCGTATCTCCTCACTTTTTATCGGTGGGATTTTGACAACACCACTTTCAATCCTTGCTTGGAAGAACATTGGTTTTGGGTCGTTCAAATCTGTAAAGTCCATGTCAAAAAGCATAAAACCAAGTTCTCTTGTTTCATCAATTGGGGTTACGGGTTCTTCTTCGGGATTTTTAATAAAACGGAAATTGCAGCTAAATTCACGTGTCCCAAAATAAGGTTGATTAAAGCACTGTCCTTTTGAAGCTCTTCTTTCAAAGATTGCCAGATATTTCCCCGGAGTTTCATCTGTGCGTTCTGTTTCTTGTTTTTCTTCCCAAGCTTTTATTTCTTCGAGCATAAAATCTTTTTCTTCAGGATCCCATAAATATTCAGGGACAATTGAATGTTTATTATTTTTTCTTTGCTCAATGGGTATATACTCTAAGTCGGCAAAGAAACGATACCTTACATCACGCAGGAAATATCCGGCGCGCTGCTGACGATTATCTTCAATCAGTATTCCATTGCTTCGTGGACTCATAATTGCACCAACTTCATTTCGCCGGACTGAGATCCATTTTATAGGATTAAGTATTTCAATCTTTGTCGGATGCCATCGAATTGCAGGCTTCCAAAAAATCGATTCAAAAACAGCGCGTACTGATGAAGGTGTTGGGACATCATAGCTTACTCTCTCGACTTTCATTTCGGGTCGGGTAAAGCAGGCATAATCACCCCAAACCTCAAGACAAAAAGGTTTGTGTTTTAAATTATTCATACATATTTCCTCCTAATTTCATTTTAGGAATGATTAATTAAAATTTTTTATTCTTCAGACAACGCCATTTCCAATTATCCAATCGCTTTCATTTCCTAATAATCCCAAACCTGGTTTATAAAGAATTGAATCACTTTGTATCCAATAACCGTGAATTGGTTCGATATAATTATTTTTTTGAATCCTGTTAAACATATTATTAGGATTTTTTTCATCATAAGGAACATTTACAATGAAACGCTGAAGTTTTCTGATCAAATTTTTTGATGGTCCAGCATATTTTAACTTTTCTATTAAATCAAAACTGTTACTTCCTGTGTTTTTGTTTTCATACCAAACGACAATACTTTTCTGAGCCATAGAGTCTATTAAGTTGAACTTTTGTGCAAATGTGCGAAATTGAAATGTAAAATCAGAAGCATCTTTTACTAAGTGGTTGTAGAATTCCGGTTCATCAAAAGTATTTAGATTTGTATATAAATATTTAAAGTAATCGGTATAAAGCCTTGGCGTTAATTCTTGATAAGATTGATTACGAATAATTGCCTTACATGCATCTTCACCTTTTCTTAATAAACCCGGTGGAGCTTGTTTTGGTGGATTGAATACAACAACATTTCCAATGTTTGGAAATAAATTATTCTCTCTGTTACACCTTCCTGCAGCTTGAGCGATTGAATCAAGTCCTGCTAAAGCACGATAAACAACAGGGAAATCTATATCAACACCCGCTTCAACAAGCTGTGTGCTGATAACTTTAATCGGTTCTCTATTTTTTAGTTTTGTTTTTATTTCAGAAATAATCTCGCTTCTTTCCTCACCGCACATAAATGCTGAAAGATGAACAGTGCCTTCCGGCATTAATGAATGAAGCTGTCTGCAATCATTTTTTGTATTTACAACACACAATACTTGATCAAAAGTTTTAAGTTCTTCAGCAATTTCTTCCCAATTTTTTCGTTTATTTAGGTCGTCAGGAAATTTTATATCAACCCGTTTAAAAACTTTAGTGAGTGAATCTGGATCATCTATAATGTTTGTTATGTTCGTTAATCCTTCAAAAGAATTTGGTTCAATCCCAATCTTGCCTATTAAAGCAGGTTGAGTTGCTGTCATCATTACAACTGTTACTCCGAAATAATCGACCAAACCTTTTAATACAGAAAGAATTGGCTTTAAGTATTCGGGTGGAAGCATTTGTGCTTCATCAAGGATGATAATGCTGTTTGTGATATTATGAAGTTTTCTGCAGGCAGAAGTTCTGTTGGCAAATAATGATTCGAACAACTGAACATTCGTTGTAACTATTATCGGTGCATCCCAGTTTTCAGCTGCCAAACGATTTTTACTTGATTCATTTTCGGGATCAAGATTACTATGATGTTCAACAACCTGATTTTCACCAAACAAATACTTTCCAATTTTCTTTCTTTGCTCTATCTCATCATTATTGTCAGTACCATATTTAAATACTTTAGCAGTTTGTTCTATAATGCTTGTATAAGGGATTGCCATTATTATCCGCTTCTTATCATGCTTCAAAGCGTGATTTAGTGCGAATGCCATTGACGAAAGAGTTTTGCCTCCACCAGTAGGTACATTCAGAGAGAAAAACCCGGGTGGAAGACTTGCTTTGTTTCTGCACTGCTCAAGTATTTCGTTTCTTTTCTTATTTAATTCACTATCCGATTTTTTCTCTGTCATATAATTATCGAAAAGTTCTTTCAACTCAGAAAAAGAACGATAACCACCCCGCCCTTTTTCATCCATATATTTCTCGGTATCAAGAAAGTCGGCATCAACAAGACAGGAAAAAAGCATTCTTACCCAAAGATGTAATTGTTCGTTTGAAGATTCATTTATTTTGTTTGAATCTTTATTTATAAAAACAGATGGAATTGTTTTTGGAATTGGCTTTTCAAGAAATTGTTTTGTCTCAGGTATGTTTTTTATTATTTCAATATCTACAGTATTCAATTTACTATCTTCACCTAATAAACGAGTATCAAGATGAGCATACCAATCCGGTAATCCTGCATGGTGTCCTCCAATCACATAAGCTAAAAGTTTTGCAGCAGGTGAATCATTAAATTTTACGAATGGCAAGACAGCACCAGCCGTACTATGGTTTGGTCTGTTATTGCTTTCTTCGATGTGTGCTTCAGGATCAAAACCAGATTTACGGCAAAGATATTTTTGCCATGCAGGAAGGAATTTTCCGAGGTCGTGCCAAAAGCCGACTAACTCGCCCCAATCTTTGTTTCCAAATTCTGAAGCAAAAGTACCTGCTTTATTTGCAGTATCATTAAGATGATCTACTAAGAAGTGTGGCTCTGCCCATGAACCATTCTCTTCTTGTTTTACATGCGCTATAAACTCTTTCATTTTCTCTATCTCTTAATTACTCCTTCGGTATGTCAGTCACAAACTGATATTGATTGGTTGGTGGTTGTGCACATTTTTTACTTGTGTGAAGAATGAACCTGGAAATTTTCGCATAGCACACAGTGCAACTTAACTTCTTATAAGGAATAACTCAATTAAGATTAATAAAAACTCTCTAAGGTTACTTAAACCCTAAAATAATTTCTTCTTTAAGGATCCTTACAATCCAATTATTTCCTTCCTAGTATTCAACAAATCGAGATACTTTTCTTTCATAGGCGGGGAGAGAAAACTGATTTTGATCAATTCTTCCCAATCATCAAATGCAGATTTTATTTTGTCAAGAACTTGTGAAATGATTTTATCATTTAGATTCAATCTCTCTTTCCCAAAGTAGTGAATCAAGATTTTTGAATTAAGATTTCGTTTCTTTCCTGCTAATGGGAGTGCAATTTCCCCCGGTTCGTTTGGTAATACAATCGTTGTATTTAACAAATCATAAGCTGGCGACAGTTCAATTTTGTTATCTCTTGTAATGATCGAAAAATTCTTTAAATGCATGTCCTCGTTGCCGATTAGGAAATTAAAAATTGTTAATCTAAACAGCTTAACTTTTTCTATAGCGGGGAAGGTACAGAAAGTATCAATAAGGTTTATTATCTTTTCCATAGTATAGTCATACTTTGTTTCTCTGCTTTTACCTGCAAGCTGTGCAAAATCTTCGATAGATAATTTTTTACTTTTTCCATAACGGTCAAATCTTTTTATAAAATATGTGAGTTTCCTATCGGAAGAATAAATCATTCCACTCAGCGGCACTTCTATATCTATCATATCAGCTAATTTCATTGTTAAGGATTCATTCTCAGGTAACTCGGGATAAAAATTATTTTGCGGTTTAAGAATGTATTCTCCATTTCGATCCACGATATCAAAAATCCCATCCTTAACATTTAATCTTGCGCTAAGCTTTGGCTGAACGCCTTGTATCGACATCTTAGCTGCTCTAACTGCGGCTTCTCTTAACTGTTCTTCCTGAGTTAAAGCCAAATCATTTAAATGAACTAAATTTCTTGAAAGTAATTTTAATCCTTTGTTAGAGTATCTTGCATCACCACAAGGTTGATATGTTATTGGACAAATATTCATTCAGTTTCCTCAACAGTTACCGAACCGACTAAATCTTTTCCAGTTATAATTAGTATTGAAAAAAAGTCATTGCGGTCTATCTTGGTTTGCCTTAGCAAAGCATCAAGTTGAATTCCTTCGGGTAATAATCCTTCAAAGAAAGGCGGAAATTCATCAAACAGATAATCTCTTTGTTTTGTAGGAAGTGTTAACGATATCGGAGAACCATTGTAATCATCAGAATATTTGAACTGATACTTTTTCCTTTTTTCAAGTTCAATTAAATCACCTGCATACACTCCAAAGTTATAAACTTTAGCTTTCCTCATCTGATTTCTCCATTAAGTGAATTACGGGATTCGATAATTGCAACTTAATATTCAATACCGAAAAAACTTTTAGTAATGAATTTATTTGAACAGTTTCTTTTCCTTTCTCGATATCGAAGACGACGGTTTTTCCGACTCCTGCCAGGTCAGCCAGTTGTTTTTGTGTAACCCCGGCTTGCTTTCTCAGAAAGGCTATTACTTTGCCAATTTGCTTTGTTGTCATTTTATACTGCCATGACAGTAAATTATTTTGTTTTAGTTGTAAATTAACCCCATATAATCTTATAGTCAAGAAAATTCTTGTTATAGCGGTAAAAAATATTTAAATATCCTAAATATCTCTTAATACGGGGCAATGAATAAATATTTACCGCTTTGGCAGTAATAAATTAAAGTATTAAATTCGAAAAAAGTATTAGGCTTGAAGTGTTGTTCTCAAACACTTGATGATAGATGGGTTATTATGATGATTTCTTATAAAGCTTAAACAACTGAATCCCGCATATTGATTTTGAGTCTACTATTTCTCCTGCAAGTATTTTCTTTTCAATCTCATCAAGAGTGAATTCAAACACTTCCATTCCATGTTCACCTTCTTCACGATTGTGATTTCCAGGAGTTAATCCCTCAGCAAGGAAAATGTGAAGCACCTCGGTACAAAAACCTGGAGTTGTGCAAATGGATCCGAGTTCAATTATGCTTTTAGCTTTGTAGCCGGTTTCTTCTTCCAGTTCTCTGATGGCACAAGTAATTGGCTCTTCATTTTTGTCAAGTTTACCGGCTGGCATTTCAAGCAGAAATTTCTGGAACGGATATCTGAACTGAGTGACCATCACAATTTTTCCGTTATTTTTCACAGGAACTACAACTGCGCCTCCTGGATGAACAGCAATTTCTCTTATTCCTTTGTTGCCGCTGTCATATTCAATTTCATCGACTTGAAGATCGAATACTTTTCCTCTAAACAGAATTTCGCTTTTCTTTACTTTATAATTTCTCAATTGACTGTAACGCCTCGATAGGATAAAAATTAAAATGGTTCAAATTATTTTTAAGTGTTTCTTTGAGTCTTGGTGTCTAAGTGGCAAACCTACTAAAGACTTAAGGTATTCAAATTTTCAGCCACGAAGACGCAATCCGTCAACTGACGGACACAAAGTTTCACAAAGACTATTTTTATCAACCTCGACAGAGTTATTAGGTGCTGATAAATTAATATTTGTAATAGGGGACAAGTTCTTTCCCAAGATATTTCAGTAATGATGTAATTACACCAAGGTCATCGAGGTAACCAATAATTGGAGCGAAATCCGGGATCGCATCAAGCGGCACTATGAAGTAAACCAATCCTGCTACAACAATTGCTTTACGATACCATGGTATGTATGAGTCTCGCATGTAGTAAAACAATGCTTTAATATCTTTTGCAAAGGTGATTTTTTTACCAGCCCGTTCCAGCTTTGTCCAGAGGTTATCCTCAACAAATTTTACTTTGTGCGAAGCTTGTTCTTCAGTCTCTCCGCCGAAATCTAATTCATCTACAGAATAATCTTTTTTAAAATCATATTTAATCATTTGTGTTCCTGCTTTTTATATTCATTAAACCAGTCGAAAACCGTATTCCACCAAAGTTTTGCATTTTGAGGTTTTGTTACCCAATGTGTCTCATCTGGAAAATACAAGAACTTACTTTTAACTCCTAACCTTTGCAGTGAAGTAAATAGTTGAAAAGCTTGCTCTTCAGATAATCTGAAATCCTTAGCGCCGTGAACAATCAGCATTGGTGTTTTAGCATTGTGAATATAACGATGAGGTGACCATTTTTCATAAGCTTCTGTATTGTTCCATGGAGTGCCTCCAAACTCCCACTCAGGAAACCAAAGCTCATCGGTTGTTCCCCACTTGCTTTCTAAATTGAAAGTACCGTTGTGGCAGAACAAGGCGTTGAATCTGTCTGAATGTCCTTCAATCCAATTTATCATGTATCCGCCGTAAGAAGCACCGGCAGCAAAAGTGTTCTTAGAATCTAGAAAAGAAAAATTTTGAATTGCATAATCATAGCTGTTCATTAAGTCAGTGTAGACTTTACCGCCCCAATCATTTCTAATTTCATCGGTAAATTTTTGTCCGTAACCTGTTGAGCCTCGCGGATTGGGCGCAACAACAACATAACCTGCTCCGGCAAACACTTGCAGATTCCATCTATAATGGAAATTATCTTCCCATGCACCCTGTGGTCCGCCGTGTATTAAAAATATCATCGGGTATTTTTTATTGGGATCAAAGAAAGGCGGCTTAACTAATATTGATTGAACTTTATCTCCGTTTGCTCCTTCACACCAAAAGGTTTCAACCGGATTCATTTCAAGCTGAGAGAGAATTTCTTCATTGGTATAGGTGATTCGCTTCAAAGTTTTTTTTCCATCTGTACTTAGTGAGAAAATTTCCGCCGGCAAATCAGATCTTTGCTTTAAGAAGAACAGATTTTTTCCATCCTTTGAAAGCTGGATACGTGTGTTGTAATTGTCTTTATGAAATAAATCAATCTTACCGGAATTAATCTCAAGCTTATAAATTGAATTGTAAATTTCATTTCCGGCAGTGAAGAAAATGGTTTTTGAATCGGGTGACCAAATAAATTCCTCAATCGATCGATCATAATTATCAGTCAGGTTTTTTACCTCACCAGTTTTTCGATTGAATAGAATTAAATCTTTTTTATCCGATTCATATCCTGCTCGTTTCATTGAAGTCCAAGCAAGCCACTCACCGTTTGGTGAATAAACTGGTTGGCAGTCAACCCCTTTGCTTGTGGAGATGAGTTTGGGTGCTTCAGGAGAATTCAAACTTAACAGATAAATCTCTATGTTAGTGCTTGTTGCCAAAGTAAATTCTGGATTAAGAGAATAAGCAACTTCACTTCCATCATGAGAAAAGTTATAATCGTTTGAGGAACCAAGTGCGGGCGGCGGAACATCTTCTTTATTGCCTTCAGTTAAATCTATGAAATTTCCTGTATGCACATCTAATAAAAATAAATGGCTTCGCTTTTGACCCCGCCAGTCATTCCAATGCCGATACATAAGTTCGGTGAAAATTTCTGCTTTGACCTTACTTCCTTCTTTAGCTTTATCTTTCTGTTCGTTGCATTCTTGAGTTGTGCATTCGGGGTAAACAGAAGAGGTAAATAAAATTTTCTTTTCGTCACTCGACCAATCAAATCCCGATGCTTGAGTATAAATGTTCGTTAGCCGTTTTTCATTTGAACCATCGAGATTGCATTGCCATATTTGTCCGTCTCTAACAAATGCGACTGATTTTCCATCTGGTGCGAATTTAGGTTCAATTTCGTTTTTGTAAGAATTTTTTAATGGTCGAAGATTTTTTCCATCAGCATCAATTAAATAAATATCTGTGTTGCCTTTGTTTTCTGCAAAAGTATAAGTAGTTAAAGTGTAAGCTAAAGTTTTTCCATCGGGAGAAACATCATAAGTCCCGATCCGTTTCACTGCCCACAGATCATCAACTGAAATGGCACGCTTGGTTTGAGTATAAATTAGGGTAGGAATAAATAAGATTACGAGAAGTTTTTTTAGCATCAATTATCCAGAGTTTCTTAAAAATGTTGAATCAAAAATAGTGCTTGCTTTTTCTAAAGGCAAAGAACTTTTGTAATATAATCGTAAATTTTGTAAAACAGTTTTCATCTCAATGCAAAAAAGCCAAAACATATTTCTTCCCGGCGGATTTAAACTATTTAGAATTCTAAGAAGCAAGTATCCGCTTACAGATAAAAATGTTTTAGTGATTGGTGCCGGTAGCGAAAAGATTGCCGAGAAAATGATTGATTCCGGTGCTGTTTCCGTAAAGATGATTGTGAATGATTTTGATTCTCTCATGAACTCGCGATTAAATCTCGGCAGGGAAAGTATAATTATTCTTGAGATGATGGAATATGAGAAGACGGATTTCAGTGATAACGAGTTCGATCTTGTTTATGCCCAAGCATCAATCTCATCTGCAAACAGAAGCAAAATAATTAAAGAGATAAAACGAATCTTAAAAGCTGATGGCGTTCTTTGTGTCGGTGAAATGACATGTTTAAAAAAAGAATATCCTGTTTTTATTAAAGATATTTTTGAGTCGTCAAATATTTCACCTCTATTCCACGGCGAATATTCGAAATATTATGTTGAGCGCGGATTTGAGGTAAATCATGAGCAGGATCTTTCCTCATCATTAAAAAATTTTTATGAAAATGCATCATCACTTTTAGAAATGAGCATTGAAAAAATATCAGCTACAGAAAAAAGTTATTACAAAAAATTGTTAAACAGAATCAGTCATGAATCCAATGCATACTTAAATCTTGGTGCGGATAAGTACATTGGGTTTAAAATGTTAATATTAAAAAAAACGTAAATCTATAAAATTATATCGGGCAGATTCCTCACCCCCGATTAAGAATACGCAAACAATATGAATCGAGGGATTCGGAATGACATCCACAAAAAGAAAATGCAAATTAAAAAAGGTGATATAGTAGAACTTCAAATAGAGAAATATGCATTTGAAGGAAAAGGTATTGCTAAAGTATGTAAATCCGAATTGCTTGGTTTAAAGTCTGATGAACCGAACGAAAGAAATTATATTGTGTTTGTTCATGGAGCTTATCCGGGCGATGAAGTAAACGCTCGATTACTGAAAATCAAAAACTCATTTGCAGAAGCTATCGCTGTTGAAATAATAAGCCCATCAATTGAAAGGATTGAAGCAAGGTGTAAGTTCTTCGGAGTTTGCGGCGGCTGTAAGCAGCAGGATTTGAGCTATGAATCTCAAGTTAAGTACAAACAGTTGCAGGTTGAAGAAATTTTCCAAAAGCTTGGTGGATTTTCCAACTTCGAAGCACAATCAATCGTTCCTTCTGAAAACGTTTTTTACTACCGTAATAAAATGGAATTTTCTTTCGGCGATAGACGCTGGCTGTCTAAAGATGAATTATCGAACCACAAAAAGATCGATAAGGATTTTGCATTAGGACTTCACATCCCTAAAATTTATGATAAAGTGTTGGATGTTGATGAATGCTTCTTACAGTCCGAAACAAGCAATAGAATTCTAAACTTCACGAGAAAATATTTCAAAGATAGAAACACATCGATTTATTCTACTAAAACACATTTGGGATTTTTAAGAAACCTCGTAATCAAGCAATCGCAAAAGACAAATGACTTGATGGTGAATCTTGTTACGTCTGAAGAAAATGATGAGTTGATTAATGAGTACTGTAATAGTTTGCTTAAGGAAGTTCCCGCAGTTACGACCATTGTCAACAACATCAGCAAGAAAAAAGCCGCAATAGCTGTTGGTGATTACGAAAAAGTTAGTCATGGCTCGGGATTTATTTATGATGAGATTGGTAAGTATAGATTCAGAATTAGTGCAAATTCATTCTTCCAGACAAATACATCGCAAGCTGAAAAACTTTATCAGACCGCATTCGATTTTGCCGGGCTGACTGGCGATGAAGTCGTTTACGATCTTTACTCGGGCGCTGGGACGATCGCAATCTTTATTTCCCCAAAATCAAAACAAGTTATTGGCTTTGAATCTGTTGAATCGACTATTCAAGATGCGAAAGTAAATGCTGAGCTAAACAATATTACTAATGTTCAATTTTACAGCGCTGATCTTTACAAGTCTTTTCTTCCCATTGTTGCAAAAAATAGACTTGCTAAACCTGATGTAATTATAATCGATCCCCCTCGCGCCGGAATGCATGAAAACACAGTTAGCGATGTTGTTAATCTTTCACCGGATAAAATAGTCTACGTTAGCTGTAACCCAGCAACTCAAGTTAGAGATGTTAAGCTAATGGTAAATTCCGGTTACAAATTAATGAAGATAAGGCCGGTCGATATGTTCCCGCATACATACCATATCGAAAATGTTACGTTGCTGAGGAAATAGAACGCGGATTTAACTGATTTAACTGATTAAAACGGATCAGTCAAAATCCGTTCGATCCGTCAAATCCGTGTTCTATTTGTTATTAATAATCAGTACAAATTCACCCTTAAGATTTTCCTTCATTGCAAATCTTAAAACTTCCTCACATGTTCCTCTGTAAAATCTTTCTTTCTCTTTCGTCAATTCATAAGCAAGGACGACTGGAATGTTCTTGCTCCACAATTTTGTAACATCTTCAAGGAGTGTTCGTAATCTGTAAGGTGTGTCCATTAAAACAATTACTTCTTTACGTTTCTTCAAATCTAAAAGCTGATGTTTCCGAATATCTTTTTTGGGTGAAAGCCAGCCGTAGTAATAGAATTTATCGAAGTTAACTCCACTTGCAACCAATGCCGCTAAGAGAGAACTCGCACCAGGAATTGGGACAACTTCAATTCTATTTTGAATTGCTAACTCAACAAGCAAATGTCCTGGATCAGAAAAAAGCGGAGTGCCGCAATCAGAAATTAGTGCGGCTGATTTTCCTTCAACAAGCTTTAGAATTATCTCATCCACATTTTCATTCTCGTTGTGTTCGTTTATCGAAAACAGCTCTTTGCTGATATTTAGGTGTGATAGTAATCTTCGCGCTTCTTTGAATTCCTCACAAATGATGAGATCAACTTCTTTGAGAATTCTAACAGCTCGAAGAGTTATATCCTCATAGTTGCCGATTGGAGTCGAAACGATATAAAGTTTGCCGGGCATGTTCTTAAGAAAAAAATTCATATTTTAATTCATATGCGAATATAGTTATTCATACAAACATTCATAATATTTCGTCCCAATGGGACTTTGAGCAATCCGGGTGTAAATGTTCTACAAATATTTGATCCCTAACGGGTGCATCAATTCTTGCATGACATTTTTATTAGTCCCATTGAAGGCTTATAAATGGTAACAAATGCAATAATTATTCTAAAAAAGTTTGATATTAAGGGTGAAGAAATCGTAATTTTGACCACAATCAATTCAATTTATTCTAAATCATTTGAAAATTAATTTCAACATACCTTGACTAATCCGATTATTTCCGGACTACCCTAAGGATACCGCATGAAAATCAAAAGTATAATTCTGATTTCACTATTCATTTCATTCTCTGCAATTGCACAGGAATCATCACAATCGTTTCTATCCATAAAAGATACTGGTGTAGAAGAGTTCATCAAATTGCATCCCGAGTTTGATGGAAGAGGAACAATCGTTCTTGTACTTGATACAGGTGTTGACGTTGGTGTTGAGGGACTGCTTCAAACATCCACCGGCGAAACTAAAGTTATTGATGTTCAAGATTTTTCAACTGAGGGCGATATACAATTTTATGAAGCTGATACTGATAAAGAAAATGACTCGATCATTTTCTCAAATTCATCGAAAGGTTACTCTATTAAAGCTGCAGAAGGCAAATTGTTTAACTCTGCTGATGGCAAATACTTCATCGGAGCTTTTCCTGAGAAGCATCTTTTGAATTCCACTTCTGGAGCTAAGGATCTAAATGGAAATAATTCTTCCGACGATGTTTACTATTTTATTGTGTTCAATGCTTCGGATGGCGGTGAGAGTTTCTGGATTGTATATTTTGATACTAATGCAAACGGTGATCTTTCAGATGAACAACCAATTAGAAATTATAAAGAGAAATATGATTTCTTCACTATTCCTAACGCTAAAGGATTATCTCCATTTCCCTTTGCTCTGAACATTCTCCCTGATGAGAAAAAAATTACTTTTCATTTTGATGATGGTTCGCACGGAACTCATTGTGCCGGTATTGCTGCGGGATTCAACATTGGCAATGCCGGGTTGAACGGAGTTGCGCCGGGTGCAAAAGTTATCAGCTTAAAATTAGGAAACAATAATTATACAGGGGGAGCTACTGTTACCGAGAGCATGAAATTAGCTTATCTTTATGCTGATAAAATTTCTAAAGAAAGAAAAGAGCCTTGCGTAGTTACTATGAGCTTTGGAATCGGCAGCGAGCTTGAAGGCAGGGCCGATATAGAATTATTCCTTGCAGAATTGTCAAAAAATAATCCGTACTTATATGTGTGTGTAAGCAATGGAAACGATGGTCCGGGAATTTCATCGGCGGGACTCCCTTCTGCAAGCAGCAGTGTTTTTGCTTCCGGTGCAGTGTTGGCCAACGAAGTCGGCCGCGATAACTACGGTATAACTTTCAGCAATAATATTATTTTATATTTCAGCTCAAGAGGCGGGGAGGTTAGTAAACCCGATGTGTGTTCACCCGGTGCAGCAACTTCAACAATACCGAATTTTGACAGCAACGATAAAAAATGGGGAACAAGCATGGCTTCGCCGTATTCTGCGGGAGTAATGACTTTGCTGCTAAGTGCTGCACAAAAAGAATTTCCAGGAGTGAAAATACCTTCACAGCTTCTCTACAGAATAATTAGAGAAGGTGCGGTGAAGATGAATGGTTATTCAAATCTCGATCAAGGTGCAGGTTACATCAATGTTATGAATTCGCATGAACTGCTGAAAAAATATTTGAAAAATAACGAACAGCAAAAGTTTGAGACTTATGCCATTTCATCCTTCTCTCCAAATATGCCCGATGCAAAAGCTCCAAATCTTTACATCAGGGATGGTTCCTATTTAACAGGTGAAGAAGTTTTTTCATTCACGGTTAAGAGAGATAAGCCGGTAAAATCAGATAAATTTTATAGAGTGTATAATCTTAAGTGCGATGCCGATTGGCTGATTCCGGTTCAGAAAAAAACTTACATTAGGAATCAACAGCATGCAATTGTAAATGTAAAGTTCGATAAGAAGAAGATGAGCGAGCCTGGACTTTACAATGCCCGAATCACAGCGACAAGAGATGATGGAAGCAATACACCTGAGTTTTCAATGATGGCAACTGTAATTATTCCATATCAATTCAACACTTCAAATAAATATAAACTGAATTGGACCGAGCAGAAAGTTGATGTCGGGATGGTAAAAAGATATTACATAAATATCCCCGGCGGACAGAACAGCATGAAGATCACTTTAAGAAAAAATAAAAATGATTATGCAAGAGTTAGATTCCGTTTGTTTGATCCGGATGGAATCGAACGCTACTTATCAGCTCAACTCAATTCGGTGAACAATGATGAAATGCTTCAATCAATTCATTATGATTTGGAATCGGGTGTTTACGAGCTTATCGTGGAGGGAATGTACACTGCCAATGGTGTTTCAACATATAATCTTTCGGTTGAGTTTTCTTCCATACAATTTTTTGGTAACAAGGAAATTGCTAAAGATGATAATGCAAGAAATGTAACAAACGTGTTTAATGAAGTTAAATCTTATAATTTAAGCGGGGAAATTCTCGGTTATCGGAAGAACTATCCTATTACTCTCACAGGAGAAGCAGTTTATAAGATGCCTTTCACAATAAGGAAAGGTGAAAGCTCAAAAGAATTTAAAGTTGAGATGACGAAGGAAGATTTCAATTTATTAACCGATTTTTCTTTGATGATTTTGGATTCGACGGGATATGCAGTTTCAAAGGATGCTCTATCATACCGAACGGGAAATATTTCGATAAATAATTTCTCTGATGAAGACAGCGTTGAATACACATTTGCATTTATTCCGGCATTCACACATAAAAATTCAGACATGACGATCAGTGTTAATGAGATAACTTATTTCTCAAGTTCTGTTCCGGTTAGTGTTATTAATCTTGAAAAAAGATCCGTGACTTTGTATCCGAATTCTCCTAGAACATTGAAGTTTGGATTATTAAAGCCGGATGAGTCTTTACCGGCAGATGCAAAATTCTACGGAAAGATTTACTTCAAAGTTCCCTCAACAAATAAAATAGAATACGAGCTTCCACTTAATTTCAAATTCTAAAAAAGGAAAAAACTATGAGTGAACATCATGTCGGACAAATAAAAGGGCTTCCCGAAAATGCTTATCAAGAGCTTAAAGCGGGTGAAGAATATAAACCTCTTATGCCTGCGAGTTCTACTCCGCAGGAAATTACTCCATATTCAGTAATCATGGGTTTGCTTATGGCTGTGCTGTTTTCAGCCGCTGCTGCATATCTTGGATTAAAAATTGGACAAGTTTTTGAAGCTGCAATTCCAATTGCAATAATTGCAGTTGGAGTTTCTTCACTGTTCAAAATAAAAGGATCGCTCGGACAAAATGTGATTATTCAATCCATCGGGCAAAACTCGGGATTGATTGTGGCAGGAGCAATCTTCACAATTCCCGCATTGTACATTCTTAACCTCGAGACACACTTTTACCAGCTATTTTTTGCATCGGCTTTTGGCGGAATGCTGGGAATTCTTTTTTTAATTCCATTTAGGAAATATTTTGTTGCAGAGATGCACGGCAAGTTTCCTTTTCCCGAAGCTACGGCAACAACTGAAATTTTAGTTGCAGGCGAAAAAGGAGGAAAGCAAGCGCTTGTACTTGTTGTCAGCGGCTTGATAGGTGGAGCTTATGATTTTATAATTGCTACATTCGGATGGTGGAGTGAAATATTCACCACAAGAGTTTTTGGTTTTGGCGAAATGCTTGCCGATAAGTTTAAGCTTGTATTTAGATTGAATGTAGGCTCTGCTGTGATGGGTCTTGGTTATATTGTCGGATTGAAATATGCCGCAATTATTTGTGCGGGTTCTTTTGTTTCATGGTATCTTTTAATTCCTGTTATTTCGTACTTCGGTGCCGGTTTAACAGAAACATTTGGAACCAATGCAACAAAATTAATTTCTGCAATGACAGCCGAAGAAATCTTCAGGCAATATGTCCGTCATGTTGGTATTGGCGGAATTGCAATGGCTGGAATTATCGGAATCATCCGTTCATCAAAAATTATTAGAGATGCAATCTCGCTGGGCTTTAAAGAAATTTTTGAAAAGAAAACTTCAGCAAACGGCGGATTACGGACTCAGCTTGATGTTTCAATGAAAATAATCATCAGCGGATTGGTGATTACTACTATACTTCTATTTTTGTTTTTCCACCTTGGAGTTGTTGATAATCTCGGCTGGGCTTTGGCAGGATTGCTGATTGTACTCATCATTTCATTTTTGTTCACGACTGTTGCCGCTAACGCAATTGCAATAGTAGGAACAAACCCTGTAAGCGGTATGACGTTGATGACTTTGATTCTTTCTTCAATTGTACTTACATCAATTGGGCTGAAAGGGCAATCGGGAATGATTGCGGCGTTAATTATCGGCGGTGTTGTATGCACGGCACTTTCGATGGCTGGCGGATTCATCACTGATTTAAAGATTGGTTACTGGCTTGGCTCGACTCCGCGCAAACAAGAGCAGTGGAAAGTTTTAGGCGTAATTGTTTCAGCTTTAACCGTTGGTTTTGTAATGATGATATTGAACGAAACATACGGATTCGTTGGTGAAGGCGCACTTGTCGCACCGCAAGCAAATGCTATGGCTGCGGTTATTCAACCTTTGATGGATCAGCAGCCAGCACCGTGGACTCTTTATATTGTTGGAGCAATACTCGCACTTGTATTAACTATGATAAAAGTTCCGGCGCTTGCATTTGCACTCGGCATGTACATTCCGCTTGAACTAAACACGCCTTTACTTGTCGGCGGATTGATAGCTCATTATGTTTCTACTCGCAGTAAAGATGAAAAAATAAATAATGCACGAAGAGAACGCGGAACATTGATTGCATCCGGATTTATTGCCGGTGGTGCTTTAATGGGAGTTGTAAGCGCAATATTAAGATGGCAGGGCTTTAATTGGGTTAATATTGAGTGGGCAGAATCTCATTCCGCTGAGTTGTTTGCAATAATTATGTTTTCGGTTATTTGTCTTTATATGATTTGGGATTCGCTACGAGGAAAGCCGGAAGAATAAAATTTGTAGGGAATGATCTCCTGATCATTCCGCCATTTTAGTTGATGTAAAACTAAAAATAAATGCGGAACAACCCGGAGGTTGTTCCCTACAAAATTAGAAACTCCGCCTATGAGAGATTATCGGCGGAGTTTTTGTTTCACCGACGAAAATTTTATCGCTACTATCAGAAAATGTTCTATAAGCTATATAAATATTGTAATGACAATAGATTTTTTCGCTTGATAGTGAAACTAGATATTTCCCTATGATTACCACCTCCAGCTTTATTTTTTTTACATCTGATATTTTCTTTTAAGAAGAGGCGTATGCGCCCTTTATTTTTATTTATGAATCGGACTTCATTTTTAGTCAAAATTATTTTATCGATTGGCATCTGTGAGCCTTTAACCTCAACGTAAAATTTTTGATTTCCCTTTTCACAGAGTAAGTCGCATGGATTCCTCGAAGATATATTTATTACCGAATACCCTTTATTCCTATAATATTTTTCTGCTGAATTCATTGCATTTAACTCAACATATTTTCTGGTTTTAGGATCTATACTAAATCCTTGTGAAGCAGAATTTATTAACTCAAGCTGTTCCTCAAGAGTTTTGCTTGATTGTAATTCTTCTTCCCGACTATGTAGAATATTAGGTCCGTCATAGTTATTTACAAATTCCGTAACGGTTTCAAACCATTTTGTTTTATAGAATTTCCCGATATGACTATATAAGTATGAGATATTTTTTTGTCCAATTGATCCTTCCCCAGACGGAATAACACAATTCCGATTATAGGTCGGTAATAGGATTGCATCTTTAACTTTGCATTTGGCGATTATCCACCCCCTCTTTCCGATGCTTTGGAAGTTTCGATATATTGTCGCTTTTTTATACCATCCAACAACTACTTGTTCATTACCAAATTCAGGTGGTTTACGGGCGACAAAAACAAGAGTAGAATTTTCTAATCGATCAGAAAAGCAATTTGGATTAATGCGTTCAAGCTTTAATCCTTTAGGACCACAAGAAAAAGAAGCATATACATAACCATTTGTATTCTTGAAATTAACCACCTCACCCCCAATATTGTCAATATTGTATCCGCCACCACCTATTGGTCTTTCATCGCCTTTTTGTGATCCCGCATAAAATTTCATCCATCCGATTCTGGCTAATAATAAATTATTTGTTTTCATGTTACCTCAAAATAATATTTGAAAAATTCAAACCAATTATGCTTAAGTAAACCAACTGAATAATTAATATTTTTCCTCACAGAAATTTACAATAGATTAGTCCAAATGGTCTGCAAATTCTAGTTATCAACTCAGTTTAAACTTATTTCATTTTTTAAGAATATTAATGTTCAAGCTCTTTTATTTCTACAAACTCTTTCTTTGGTGGAGGCAATAGCTTTGTTTTATCCGTCAGTTGATTTTGGACTAAACCTTTGAGTTTAGAGTCAATTAAACCAACGTCAGAGTAAAGTCGAATGTATATTGAATATCGTTTTTCCCAGCGATCTCTATGGGACTTGATTTCAACTTTTAGATCTTTTGCTAAATCAATTAGTTGGTTAGCAACATCATTCATCTTATTGTTGTACTCTGAACTAGAGAGGTAATCATAAACTTGTTGAACCGCTTTCTGTTTGGCTTCGTTTGTTACCTTGAGTAAAGCAATTTTGACAAGACTCTCTCTGAGTGTGTATGTTATTGGTTCAAGACTTACTGGACTAATAACGAAGACTGTTTTCTCTACGAAGTAATATTGTTTTTTGGATGGAAAGGCGTTGGTTACGAGAATGGCAAAATCAGCCTCTCGAAGTCGTCGAGCCTCTTTCGCTTGCTCGATGTGGTTTTTGTTGAATGATTTAACTTTTTTGCATTCATATACTATCCTTCCGATTTCCTTTCCTTGTTCAACAACAAATTGGATGATATCACCACCTTTGCCAGGATGTTCAAATTTATCTTTTGGAAATAGTTCCTTAAGCTTTGTAAGGAGTTTTGATTCTTCAAGTAAACCTTCGATTTGAGGAGTGATGCCTTTTTCTATCTGCTCTTTGAGTTTTTTTATTTCTTCGTTGGCTTGTTCATATTTCTTAGCAGAAACCTTGAGACTATTTTCAAGTTGGATCATCTTATTTTGAGTCCTTTTGAATTCAGTTTCTTGTTTCTTGAATAGTTTTTTTTGCTCGGTAACACCTTGTTCGATACCTTTTTTGATTTCACTTTTCATTCTGAGCTGAAATGATTTTTCAAGCTGGCTGCGTTGCTCTCTGAGTTTGAGTTCAGATTTTTTTGATTGCTCACTAAGCATCTTTTTTGTCTCTGTACTGAGCTTAGTCTGTTCAGCTTTAAATTGTTTGGCTTGTTGCCGAACTTGTTTTTTGTACTCGACTCCCTGTTGCTTAAGCCTCTTTCGTTCGTTCTCAAGTGTTTTTTTGATCGCTTTTTCTTTTTCCTTGAATTTTTTCTGTTCTTCTTCAAGGTGTCTAATGTGTTCCTGCTTCTCTTTCCAGAGACCGAGAGCCTTATCATATTCAACTTCTGTGAGAATCTTTCCGCAAACTGGGCATTTATAAGTTGCCATTGGGTTACCTCCAGCTAGTTAACAAACTGACATATAAATGTCATAAAAATGCTAATATACATATCATGTCTATTGGGATTTTATAGATGAAACCAAACTCATAATAAAATTATACGATGGTTAATAAACATAGTTAGCTAATCCCCTTAATCGGCTCGTTCAAAACATATCCAATTTTTTTAAGGAGTTCAAGAGGCGGGGGAAATAAAGATTCCGCCTCAGGCGGACAGGTAAGATGAAGATTCTGCCAGCCTGTCCCTCAAATGGTGCGGGTGCCAGGAAGGCGGACAGGTAAGATTAAGAAATTGTTGGCGGAGTTTACTTTTTAAGTGGATATTGGAAAATGAAGATAGATTCAATACTACAAGTTTATAATCCATTCGCAAATTGAAGTTAGCTGTTCATCGTTTGTTAAGTTTGCAGCATTATTGAGTGTTCCGGATTGTAATTGCCTGAAGATTTCAGCAGCCATGCTGTTCTCAATTGCTGCGCCAATAAAGAAGGTCAGTGGAAATTTCTTTCGCTTACCAAATCCTTTTCTGATTCTATCTAATGCAGAGTTTGCGGTCTTCCAATGTTCATCAGCACCAGCAGGATCAATACCACCTTTCAACTCACCCAACGCAATATATGAATTAGCATTATGTATTATTGATTCTTTACCTCGACCTAAATCAGTGATTGCTCCGTCTAAAATAGAGAGATCAACATTCTTTTTCACAACTGGAATCATGATGTTCATGATGAGCAAACGCTTATGGTTGTTCTTCGTCCAATACAATCCTTTAATTCGCTTTTCAATTCCTGTATCATCTTGTGGTTTTGGCAACCAAACATTTGTTTCGTCATCTTTCCATTGGTAATCAATACCGGATAGATTAAAAACTGCAAGTAATGATCGCAAAAATTTTCTTTCACCTAAAACACCAGCGAGGTTTCGCGCTTTACCACCGAGAGCATCACCCTTTGTCAATAAATATCGGTAAACAAGCTCGTCAACAAAGTTTTCACCTGCTGGTTCAAGAAATTTTTCAATTAAACCTTTTATGGCGAGAGTTCGATCATCTTCATTTAAGTAGTTCAACGATTTTTCTGAAAGACCAGACGCAGTTAGTAAACCAACTCTCAAATCTTTAATATCAAGAAGTTCTTTGGGTTTTTTAACTCTACTTGATAGAGATTTCAATGCTTTAGCTTCTTCGATATAAGGAACAGCCAAATAATTCTTTTCCAATGCAAGAGTAATAAAGCCTGTTCTTGTTTGCTCACGCGATGTGATTAATTTGTTAACTGAATCGATTGATATTTTGACTTTTATCTTTTTTGCCATACGTATACACATTTTCTAATTTCAGTTCGTCCATAGTTGCCCATCTGTTGACTACTATTACCTTTACCTTTGGGTAGTACAAATATTTTTTCAACTTTGAAACCAAACGTCTCTGCAAATCCAGAAAGTATGAGATCAACTGGAATTTCTTCACCACCGTATTGAACATTATCATTTACCATTATACAATAACCTCCGCTCCTAAGCACACGTGACATTTCAGAAATTGTGAAACATAACTCAAAAAAATAATTTTTAACCATTCTTGGTACATTGCTATTGTTGAGCTTATTCATCTTATTCAATTCTTCGAGAACAAGATTTACTTCCCTCATAGCTGCAGAGGAATTGTAAGTATTTAGTACATTATCGAAAGTCGATTTTCTACTGATAGAACTATAGTATTCTTTGAGATATTCGACTTTCTCTTTGTTTTCAACTGTGCATGATAGTAGTTGTTGGCGAAGGTTTTTTACTTTATCAGCATCACAGCCGAGGTAAACTAACTCAAGAGCGTATGTTCTTGTATAATCATACCGGTTGCAATAAGGTGGTGATGTTATGATGAAGTCGAAGAATTCATTCTGGATTTTAGGTAGCTCCTCAAAACAAGAACCTTGAATAATTTTTATTGGATGTTGGTCATGTCCGTTACCTCTCTTGGTATCAAAGAAAGTTTTATTCTGAGGTAAAAGATCATCAAGCAATTGAGATAATTTTAGTTTCAAAGCATGTTCAAAGGAATGTATCTTACCCTTATCGAATGGTTTTCCATTCAGCTTTCGTTTCGAGCGATTATCCCATCTTAAATATTGACCATCTTTTCGTGTATAGCTTACTTCCTCTAGCACAGCGAATGCGGCAAAACGGAGTACTGTTTGTAAGTCTTTTTTGTCTATACTGCTGCAATAGTTGAGGAATTTATTTATGGCAATTTCGGTTTTTTCTGGGAAAGCATCTTTCGTAATAGATATATGAGGGAATTGTGTTGTTTTCTCTTCTATATTTTTAATTTCTGATAAAAAATTTTCGACATAACTTTGCAATTGTTTAGGTCTGATTCTTCGTAGAGCTTGTCGTGCTTCCATAACAAAAACACCAACAGGCAAGATTTCTATTCCGTATGTTTCCCAACCTAATTCTTGTCCGGTAAATAAAGTTGTGCCAACTCCAGCAAATGGATCTAAAATTTTTCCTGGCTTCTTTGAATATTTAGATAGGAAATAGCTAACCAGATTGGAGGAAAAACCTTCTTTATATTTAAACCAACGGTATTCAGATATTTCTTTATTTGCCTGAAAACTTACAAGCTGTCGGTTTAGGTCAAATGCTTTCTCTAATCTATCAGCAAATCTATCGTAGAGTTTACTTCGCTCACTATTTATAGCTTCAACTAACTGATGCATTGTTATGATTAAATTTTTACTTCTTTCTCCAATTAAAAATACCGAAAACGATTTGGTTATCAAATACAATTTTTTTAAGGAGTTCAAGGGGTGGGGGAAATAAAGATTCCGCCTCAGCCAGAGGCTGATAAAAAAGGCGGACAGGTAAGATTAAGAAATTGTTGGAGGAGTATTTGGTTTTGTGGGATGAGTGAGAATTTATTTTATTTGTTGGTCTAGTTTTGATATCAAAATTGTCATATAATCATCAAAGTTCTTATAAATAGACCGATTAACACTATAATCCTTTATCAATTCAAGTATTACATCATTATAAATATAGCCTTGCTGTTTTTCCATTTGTAAAACCATTTGAGCAGCTTCAGCATAATTATTCTCTATCATAAAATAGGCTGTTAAACTACGAAGCATTGACTCACACAAGAATATGCTCTTCGATGGGTCTGAAGTAGAAATTTTAAAATTTATTTTATCAATATCAACTTTATACTTGTCAACAATTGGATTTAGAAAACTATGACCGAGTTCATGTCCTGCACCATAAAATATATAATCTTGGGCAGACATTTTCCCTTCTTTTATATTTGATTGGTTCGCATTTCCAAATTTTGCATCATTATCAACCATAAATTTTGGCGACAAGAAGAATACACTGTATGACCTATTTTCAGAATTGAACCAATAGGAATGAAGATCTTGTTCCAGCAAACATATCACAATTTGATAGTTATCTTTTCGAGAACCCCAAAAAGTCTCATTGTATTTTTTAATATCTACATTGGAGATAGCATCTATTACTTCAGCAATTTTTTGTTTATAGTATGATTCATGATTTTCGATGAACTTATTAAAATTTGTAATTTTTGCAAAAGAATCTATAGTTTTTGTTAAGCTGTCTAAAATCAAAATTTTATTAGAATAATTATTTTCCAATTCAAAATCATTCACATTTAAAAAGTTTACAGATGAACTATCCTTTGAAAAATTATTATTAACAATAAATCCATCAATTAAAAGATGTGCGTGATAGTTTTGTAAAACTTTATTTACAAAAAAAACGGCACTTTGATTGCGAAATGGTTCGAAAAATGAATTAATATCCGATTTATATTGAAACTCAAAATTATTTAAATGATTTGAATTGTTTAAATAAGCCATTATGTGAAATAGTTCAAGTTTAGGTATAATCTGAATATTAATACTTTTAGTTTGAGATTCAATAGGTTTTAATTCAAGTGCATTTGGAAATCCCATTAAAAAAACGTACACGAATCCAATTGTATAAAAAAACTTTATCATGGCTATAATTTTAGTAGAATTTATTTTCTTTGAAATACATTCGGTCGGTTGTTAGTAAAAGTTAGCAATTCAACCTCATCTCATCGCTGGCAACTTATCCAATTTTATTGAGGAGGTCAAGGAGCGGGGGAAATTAAGATTACGGAAAAGATTAAGATTCCGCCAGCTTGTTCCCCAAATAGTGCGAGGCGGACAGGTAGGATGAAGACTAAGGTAATAAAAGAGTTGAGAGATTTTAATCTGTGGTTTCTGTTTTACTAACCCAATTCCTCTGCACGCAATTGAACGGTGAGGAATTGGGTTAGTGGAAGCTACGAATATTTATTAGTTAAGCGGCACTCCAATTAAGCTTGAAGTTCGTACCCAAATCAAAAATAAAATCTTTTATGTGAGAAACCTTGCCGCCCTTGATGCTGATCACGGTAACGCCGCTGTTTTGTCCTACTCTTCCTTCACGATTTGTTAGATTGATATTCCAATGCACAGCAACAACATTTGTTCCGCTCATTGCAAAGATGTTTTTCACACAGATGTTCTGAATGTCGAAATGGATTTTGGGGAATTGGTTAAAGAATTTGCGAAACCAACCCTCGACAGCAGCTTTTCCTTCGAAAGTGCCGCTTGCCCATATTTCCCCTGGATAGATGAATACGCCGTCATCTCGCCAAGCAGACATAAATGTCGGCAAATCATGTCTGTTCATAGCCTGAAAAGAATCAGCTATGGCCTTTCTGGCAATAAGTGCACCAATCATGTGATACTCCTTTCATTTTAGTTAGTTATGTACCGTCTTTTATATTTGATACAATTCGGTTTTTTATTTGACTGTGGAAAATCTTCCCTAGCGAAGTTTTTGATTTAGGTTCTGAAGTGATTTTTCTATTATTTTGATCCACTGAGGTTTCGCAATAAATCTGTCAAATAAAGGACCAAGTATCGGAATCGGTAATTTGTATTCAAGCACATAAGTGAATTTAGTGCTTTCATTAATTTTTTCAAATATCCATTGGGTTTGGTGCGGTAATCCTTTAGTTGCCTTACCTATCCAACCTTTATTTGGAACGAAATCATGAATCTCTGTTTCCACCTTCACATTCAGCCCCATTACGTTAGCTTTATAAGCATAGCGAGTTCCGTTACCTTTCTTTGTCTCCGTCGTTGGCTTGAAATCAGAAACACTTTCAAACCAATCGGACCATTTTTTATAGTCTGAAGCATAATTGAATACTTCATCAATGGTTTTTTTGATAACTATGCTATTTTCAATCCTTGTCATTTCCATAATTTTTATACCTTTTAATTTGTACGAGGTTAAACTTAATCATGCTTTCACTTACCAGCCATCGGTAAACTGAAATTCCAAATGTCCACATGAACCTTCCACGTATCGTCAGGTTGACGTTTCCAGATGACGAGATACTTCGTGGAGTCTTGTATTGCTGCTTGGCCTACCGGCTGTATTCGAACTTTGGTTTTGCCGATCTCGTATGCCGTGTCACCGCTGCCTCCCACCTCGATAGTGGTAAATACAATTTCTTTCATTCCAATCTGGAAGAATTTCTTATACAATTCCTCGATTGCCTGTTTTCCTTTAATTATTTCGCCGTCAGGCGGGATTGCGGTGGCGTCATCGGTGTACTCGGCAAGCACACCAGCAAGGTTGCCTTCTTGGATCGCTTTGCTGTACTTAGCACAAGCTTCTTCAATGGACTTCCGAACTTCAGCTTCATTGAAAGTCTCAGGTTTGGAACAAGAAAACTGAGCAAGTGAAAAACCCATCACAAACATTGCCGCAATAAAGTGTTTCATGATTTACTCCTTTTTAATTTGTGAGATACATTCCGTTGTAGACTCGCCTTTCGGGCAAATGCCAGCGGACTATTGTAAAAACACATATGTGCGTATATCATCCCAACCTGCCTGTCGGCAGACAGGTTAGGGTGGATATACACCATACTTTTGTTTATCAAATAAATTTCTTTCGAATGTTTTAATAAAATTTTAGACCTTCGGTACATAACTCACACTTAAATAATTTTCTTTGGGTAAACATTTGGTCGGATGGTAGACATAGTTAGCAAATCCCCGATATCAACTCGCATAAAACTTATACAATTTTTTGGAGGAGGGCAAGAGGCGGGGGAGAGAAAGAGTAATAAAGATTAAAAATAAGATTAAGATGAGGATTAAGATTAATACTATCTGCGGAAATCATAATAACCTGTCCGCCTTAGCCAGAGGCTCACAGGTCTGGCTGAATCTGCGTCATCAGTGCCTGCCACTATGTGGACTGCCACTATGTGGTTCTATTGATTCTGCTGGTTTTTGAAATATCACTAAATAAACATAATTTATCACAAAAATTTTTGGTTTATGATTAAGTCTCTACTTATACAAGATTACGCACTGATTGAAAAGATTGAAGTTGATTTCAATGTCGGCTTAAACATTATAACCGGAGAAACCGGTGCAGGCAAATCAATTTTGATTGATGCTATGAGTCTGCTTTTAGGTGAACGAGCATCGAGTGATGTAATCCGCAAAGGCGCTGATAAATCTGTAGTGGAAGGGATTTTTGAAGTAGATAAAAACAGAAGAGTAAGAACCTTCCTTACCGAAAACGAACTCGAAGAGCTTCCCGAATTAATTATCCGCCGGGAAATATCATCGAAAGGATCTAACCGCTGTTTTGTGAATGATTCTCCTGTTTCACTAAATATCGTCAAAGACCTTGGAGATTTATTAGTTGATCTGCATGGTCAGCATGAGCATCAATCGCTGCTGAGAAAAGAAACGCACATAAATTTTTTGGATGGCTTTGGCAATAATGAAGAATTGCTTAGAACTTACAAATGGTTATACACCTCGCTGAATAAACTTATTGCAGAGCTAAACGAATTAAAAGAAAAAGATTCAACTCATCGTGAAAAAAGAGATGTGCTTGAATTTCAAATAAAAGAAATTGATGCGGTCTCTCCACAAGTCGGTGAAGAAGAAAAGCTTTCAAGCGAGCTGAACATTCTTGAAAACTCCGAAAAGTTGTTGAGTTTATCTAATAGAATTTATGAGGAATTATACGAATCAGAAAATTCTATTCAAGATAAATTGGGCAAAATAAAAAATGATTTGATAGAGCTTGCTAAGATTGATTCATTATTCGATGAATCGAATAAAGAATGCGAGACGGCTCTCACACTGATAAATGATATTTCTGATAACATCAGAAAATATAAAGCCAAAATTGAAATCGAACCAGAGCAGGTTGAAGCTATCAGAGAACGATTAGGAACAATTAATCTTCTCAAGAAAAAATACGGCGGTTCGATAGAAGCACTACTTGAACTCAGAAGGAAGATTGGCGAAGAATTTCATGTAGCTGATACTTATTCGCAAAGCATAGCAGATTTGGAGAAGAAGATTAAAGCAGTCAGAGAGAATGCGAGTTCTGCTGCGGAAAAGCTTTCGAAGGAACGAATCAGCATCTCCAAGAAGGTGAAAAAAGAAATTGAGTTAATTCTTGCAGAGCTTGGAATTCCGAATGCGAAGTTTGAAGTGCGAATATCACAGAAAGAATTAACTCTAAACGATGAAAACTCGCTAAGGTTCAACAATAAAAATTTTGCTTACGATTCCAACGGCTGTGATGATGTTGAGTTTTACATTTCAACAAATGTTGGTGAAGATGTTAAGCCGTTAGCTAAAGTTGCATCCGGCGGAGAAGTATCTAGAGTTATGCTTGCTTTAAAGTCGGTACTGGCAAAAAGCGACAAGCTTCCCCTTTTAATTTTTGATGAGATAGATTCAGGAATAAGTGGAAACATTGCGCAGAAAGTTGGGCTGTCGTTAAAGTCGCTTGCATCATTTCATCAAATTATCGCGATAACACATCTCCCGCAGATTGCAGCTTTTTCAGATCATCACTATGCCATTGAAAAGAAAACCGTTGAAGACCGTGTGATAAGTTCAATCCGTAAATTAGATGATCGTGGTAAGGTAATTGAAGTTGCAAAGCTGTTGAGCGGTGAAAAAGTAACCGATGCAAGCATAAAAAGTGCACGAGAATTGATTGAATTAAAGATTTCATAATTGGTTCAAAAATTGCTTTGATTTGAGGCGCTCTCTATCACATTGGAAATAACAAAGCTTTTTTTAGTAAAAATTTAATTGACTTCAACATTAATATTTACCAGATTTAAATAACAAAATATAAAAAAGGAGCAATCGTGAAGAAAATACTTACTTTTTTCGTTCTCTCTATCCTCTGCTCGGGTAGTGTATTCTCTCAAGTAGAAGATAGATTTGCTGCTCTCAATGAAACTAACGTGAAACTTTATGCTCAGCCATTTGCAACTGCTTTTGGTACAGCGATGAATTCCGCTGGATATCATTCAGCAAGTGTTGCAGATCTATTTGGCTTCTCGATTAGTTTTCAAGGGATGTACATTTTAATTCCCGACGATCAGCTGACTTATTCACCAAGTCTTCCATCGGGATATACTACTGGACCTTCTGCTACGATTTTTGGTGATAAAGGTTCAGCATATGCCGGACCGGCCGGTTATATTACCACACCTCCTGGTGTAAATGTGTCAGCTATGCCTATGGCACTACCGCAAATTAGCCTTAGCTTCATAGGTACAGAGGTTATGTTTAGATATCTGCCCGAGATAGAATTGGGAAATAAGGGTGAGAAATTAAGTCTGTTTGGTATTGGAGCTAAACACAGCGTTAGCCGGTATATTCCGCTAATTCCAATTGATGTTGCAGTTCAGGTTCTTTATAACAAATTAGAAATTACAAATTTGGTAGAATCGAAAAACTTGGCTTTTAATGCGCATGCAAGTAAAACATTCGGAATTCTATCTCCATATTTCGGACTTCAGTTTGAATCATCAAGCTTAGATTTAACTTATGAGATAAATGGGGATCCCTTAAGCGGTGATCCAGCATTACAAGTTGATAAAAAAGTCAGTGTGTCCCTGGATGGTGATAACAGTTTTAGAGCCACCCTTGGTGCTTGCTTAAAATTAGCAGTAATAGTTTTAAACGCCGATGTAAGTTTAGGTTCCCAAACTACATTTAGCGGTGGTTTATCTTTTGAATTTTAATAGGAGAAAAAAATGAATAGAATAATTAAAGCGCTCGTTGTTGTTTTTGCTATCGTACTTTCGTTTGTTTCTAATAGCTGCGATAAGTTCGATACTTTTCCGCTGAACATTCCGTTTTCAGTTACTATTACAACACAGGGCAGTAACAATCCTTCCACGTCGTCTTCTCAGTATTGTTTAAGCCAATCAGAGACTTATCAAGATTATGTAGAGGATATAGAAAAGCTGACATTTGTTGAGGCAGCTTGGAGAACAGATTCGGTTAAGAATATTTCAGGTGGAGATGTTGAGATAACAGTTAGAATAGTTGGTGGAGCGACATTATTTCAGGAGACTTTAACTAACATAAATCCTTCAGATTATAAAAGTCCAAATGCTCCATTCGTACTGAGTCTTTCTGCCACGGAAATTCAGGCTCTGAATGATTATCTCAATTCCTATTTGAATAGTCCCAACCAATGTTTAGAAGCTGAAGTTAAAGCAACCATAAAATCACCTCTTCCGGTTACAACCGTTTATTTAAGAGGTATAGTCGACATGGTTGTTGAAGCGGAAACGAAGTTGTAGTTAGGTTCTTAGCTATTTATTAATCCTTGAGGCGTAATTGCTTCAAGGATTTTTTATTTTTAAATCATGAATCAATTAAATAAAACAAACGTTAAAGAAACAGCAATTTACATTCACATTCCTTTTTGTGAACATAAATGTATTTATTGTGATTTTTATTCGATCATAACAAAAGATAATATTACATCTTTTTTACAAGCACTAAAAAAGGAAATAAGCTATTACGCAGATTTACATTCATTAGATAGAATAGTTACGTCCATATTCTTTGGTGGAGGTACTCCTTCATTGATGAGTCCTGCTTACATTAATGAAATAATTGAATTAGTCAAAAAAAGATTTACAATTGCTAATGATGTTGAAGTTACGCTCGAAACTAATCCGGGAACCGTTGAGCAAATAAAACTTAAAGAGTTTAAAGAAATCGGAATCAACAGATTGAGCGTTGGAATCCAATCTTTTGATGAGAACGAGCTGAAGTTTCTAACAAGAATCCACAATAAGCAGACAGCAATTAACACGGTTCTCAAAGCAAAAGGATCCGGATTTAAAAACATCAGCATTGATTTAATCTTCAACCTTCCCGCACAAACAAAAAAAATCTGGATGGATAATTTAATTACGGCTTTATCGCTTCCAATAAATCATATCTCAACTTACAGCTTAATTCTTGAACGAGGTACAATACTAAACAAGATGGTTCTTGATGGTAAAGTAAAAATTCAAAGCGATGATTATGATGCCGATTTATACGAAACGACCGTTGACTTCTTAACACAAAATGGTTTTTATCAGTATGAGGTTTCTAACTTTGCAAAAGCTGGTTTTGAATGCCGCCATAATAATTCATACTGGCACTATAAAGATTACTTCGGATTTGGAACGTCGGCACATTCGTTTATAAATGGAAGAAGGTATTGGAATTTTTCCAGCTTGAAAAAATATATTGCTGAGATTGAGAAAAATAATTTCGCTGTCGCTGGTTCTGAATCTCCAAGTGATGAGCAAAGAATAAACGAATTTGTAATGCTTGCCCTAAGAAGCAGTGGAATTAGCATTGAACGGACTAACTTATTGTTTGGCACAAGGTGGCTGCTTGAAAACAATAATTATCTGCTTAAATTGGAATCAGAAAATTATCTATCTAAGCAAAACGGGGTGATCAAGCTTACTAAAAGAGGTTATACCGTTTGTGATGAAATAATTAAAAACTTAACTTAATAGTAATTGAATTTTTACAACTCGCTTCTGACAGAAGTATTATACAAGCATGAAAATAAATTTAAAAATTATCATGGGTGATAAATGCAATTCTTAAAAATTACTTTTCTCTTACTGTTAATGGTATGTCTTTCATTCGGGCAAAATTATAAAAAAGTGAAAATTTATTTGGATGAGCAAAAGAATGTTAATTACTTAATCGGAGCCGGAATAGCCCTTGACCACTTTGAGGTTGAAAAAGATAAATCCCTGATAACTTTTCTTAGCGATGAGGAATTCTCAATCTTAAGTACACTGGGAATTAGAAACGAAGTCTTAATTGATAATTGGTATGAGTATTACAAAAATCTTCAAATATTATCGACAGCACAGATAAGCGATCTAACTGAGAATAGTAAATCGGAGTTTGGTGTTTCCGGATTTCATCTTGGTTCGATGGGCGGGTATATGACTCTTGCTGAAACATATGCCGAATTAGATTCATTAAAACAATTGTTTCCAAATCTCATCACAACAAAAATTTTACTTGGAAACTCAATCGAAAATCGCCCGGTTTACATGGTTAAGATTTCTGATAATCCTGATGCGGATGAAAATGAGCCGGAAGTTTTGTACACAGCGCTGCACCATGCACGAGAACCAATGAGCATGATGCAGATGTTTTATTTCATGTATTATCTTTTAGAAAATTATAATTTCAATCCGACCGTACAATATTTAGTTAATAATCGGGCGATGTATTTTATTCCCGTAGTTAATCCTGATGGATATGAATATAACCGATTAACTTATCCAAGCGGCGGTGGAATGTGGAGGAAGAATAGAAGAAACAATGGAGGATCATTCGGAGTTGACTTAAACAGAAATTACGGGCCATCCAATTATTGGAATGCTCCAAATGGAGGATCAAGTACGAATTCTGGCAGTGATACTTACAGAGGAACAGCCCCATTTTCAGAACCGGAGACTCAAATTATTAGAAACTTTCTTGCTTATAGAAAAATTAAGAACGCACTTAACTACCATACATACAGCAATTTGTTAATTTATCCATACGGAGCATTGTCCTATGAAACTCCGGACTCATCGATCTTTAGAGAATATGCTGGGGATATGACTCGCTATAATGGATATACCTACGGAACTGATATTCAAACTGTTGGCTACACCACAAGAGGGAACAGTGATGATTTTTTCTATGATGGTGACACGCTTGCAAATGGTGGAAAAATATTTGCAATGACTCCTGAAGTCGGTAACTCATCCGATGGATTTTGGCCTCCTCAAATCAGAATATTTCCTTTAGCGCAAGAAAATCTTCATCCCAATTTATATTATGCATGGGTAGCTGGAGAATATGCCTCGGTTGATAATCCAAATTTTGCTCAATCATATTTCAATCCGGGTGATGTAGTCCAATTTCATCCAGACATAAGAAATAAAGGATTGTCCACAGGCTATAACATTCAAGTTGAACTAACTTCTCTGAGTTCTTATGCAATAATAAATTCTGGAATAATAAATATTGATTCAATATTGTCAAGGAATAATGCAAACTCAATCAATCCGTTATCATTTACGATCTCATTTTCAACACCGGTGGAAACAAAAATAGACTTGGTATTTACCACTTCCACATTTGGTACTGAAATCTCAAAAGATACTGTGGGAATTATTGTTGGTTACCCGGAATTTGTTTTTAGTGATACAAGTGATAATCCACTTACGCTATGGACTATCTCCGCAATACCAGCAACACCAACTTGGGAAGCAACAACTAGCACATTCTATAGTTCGCCCTTATGCTATACCGATAGCAGAACTGGCAATTATGCTAACAATGCAACTGTAACCATGACGTTAACAAACCCAATTGATTTAAGCAGATATAGTAATCCCAAATTAAGTTTTTGGACAAAGTATGATATTGAAGGTAACTGGGATTATGGACAAGTTGAGATTAGCACGAACAATGGAAATGCGTGGATACCATTAGCTGGAATCTATACGAAATCTGGAACGGGATCATTTCAACCCAACGGGCAGCCGCTTTATGATGGTTCACGATTAAGCTGGGTAAGGGAAGAGATTAGCTTGAGTGGTTTCAGTTCGGATCAAGTAAAGCTAAGATTTAAACTTATAACTGATGGTGCAGTGGAAAGAGATGGCTGGTATCTTGATGACATTGGTATTTTAGTCTATACTGCGGTGCCCGTGGAATTAATTTCATTTGCTGGTAAAGTTGAACAATCTGAAGTGATGCTTACATGGGAAACTGCAACTGAAATAAATAATTATGGATTTGAGATTGAGAGAAGTCAAATGTTAAATGTCAAAAGTCAAAATTGGGAGAAGATAGGTTTTGTGGGAGGAAACGGGACCACTACAGAAACAAAATCATATTCTTTTGTAGATAATGTAAATGAAAAATTTGGAAAATATTCTTACCGACTTAAACAAATTGATCATGATGGTTCATTTAAATATTCGAATGAAATTGAAGTGTTAATTCAACCGGGAAAATTTTCTTTGGAGCAAAACTATCCCAATCCCTTTAATCCAAGCACTAAGATAAGTTGGCAGTCTCCAGTCCGCAGTTGGCAAACGTTAAAGGTTTATGATGTACTTGGAAATGAGGTTGCAACATTACTAAATGAAGAAAAAGAAGCAGGAAGTTATGAAGTTGAGTTCCAGTCTGCAGCCCGCCTGCCGGACGGGCAGGTAGGCAATAGGCAGTTAGCAAGTGGAGTATATATCTATCGTTTACAAGTTTATCCCGCTAACAGCGAGGTTGGAAGTTTTACCGATACGAAGAAGATGATCCTCCTTCGCTAAGCTTTGGTGG
>MHAR01000006.1:77739-146864 GCA_001803045.1 Ignavibacteria bacterium RIFOXYB12_FULL_35_14
TGAGGTAATTAAAAATTTTCGCCACCTACCTGGTGTTAGATAGAGGTGAATCAGCCTCTGGCTGAAGAAATTACAAATTGAAAATTAAGGCGGTCTGCGGGCCGCCTTTCTATGATTCTATTCGTAGCTATTCACATTCGTTCTTAAATTTTTATTTGACTTTATCATAAAAAATTCTCAAAATAGACAGAGCTTAATAAAAAATTATAGCTTCAAATTAAAACTCATCTTTTCTTATTAAAAACTCTTTAGGAGGCGCTATGAAACGTATGTTACTTTTTTCTCTCTTTCTTCTCCTTAGCATAAATCTCTTATCGCAAAACAGTTGGAATCTCGTTTGGAAAATGGAGCAAATGCCTTTTCAGGTACCACAGGAAGCATCTGAAATGGCAATAGTTAAAGCCGGTTTTGATACCGATCAGGATGGTTGGGGAGAATTTTTATGTGCGTATACAGATATGCCAGCTCTAACCGGAAATTATTTATTAATGTATGAAGCCAATGCTGATAATTCTTATGACACCGTATAGTATTTCAAATATCCTTTATCTGCAAATTCATTTGCCGGTATTACTGTGGGTGATATTGACAATAATGGTAAAGTTGATATCGTAACTACTATGCCTACTGTTTTCAGCGTTGCAAATCCAAATCCCCCAAGGTTATGGGTATTTGAGTGGAATGGTGTAGTTGGTGAGAATAAATATGGCAATTACACCAGCGGAGTTTTGGAACCGACTAATTCTTGGAATTTTGATCTCCCAAATAATGTCGATTTTAGACCTTATGGATTGACTATTGAAGACATTGACAACGATGGTGAGAATGAGTTAATTACTGGAGTTAGACAAAGCACTAGGGGAAGAGAAGTTATTGTTGCTTCGGTTGCAGGTGAATTATCTGGCTTCGGTTCGTGGGTAATAGAGTATAACTTCATTCGAACAGCTGGCGGTTCTCTGTATAATGTTACAACAGGAGATTTAGATAACGATGGGAATAGAGAAATCTATGCTTTGATTTGGAACCTTTTCACACTATATATTATTGAGTGTACTGGTCCAAATCAGTATGAAGTAGTGGATTCTTTAAAGCAAGTATATTCGGCCCAAGGAATTGATTATGGTGCCCTTGATGGTGTTCGAGTAACAGATGTGAACAACGATGGAGTGAATGAACTTTACATTGCAGGTACAGAATCTGAAAACACTCTTTTCATAATTACTAATATCACCGATGTAAGTAAAATTACTGCCTCGGATGTAAAAGAATTCTATCACATCCCCGTAAAAGGGAATCAAAATTCTGATGGAGTAGGAAAATTTAGAAGTATGTATGTTGCCGATCCTGATGACGATGGTAAACTCGATCTGATGATTGCTGGGGAACGTAACGGACAAATTTTTGATTTTGAATATAGTGGTCAAGGTTTACCATCAGACTCAACCAGTTGGAATAACTATGTTGCATTTGATGTTTGGGACTATAGTGGAATTCCACCCGATGCTCCAACTTCTCTACATCCACGTTTCTTTTATGGATCTCCTACATGTCCTCAAGGTCCTATAGATGAATTTAATCTACCGCTATGTGATATGGATCAAGATGGTCTTGCAGAATATGTTTTTGTGAACTACTCCTCAAGTTTTGAAGTTTGGCAAAATGATGCATACGTATGGGTTTTAGAAGCACAACCTCAAACTGGAATCGAAGATGAATTGATTAACTCTCCAAACGGTTTTGTACTCAAGCAAAATTATCCTAATCCTTTTAATCCTTCGACAAGTATTCAATATGCACTCAATAGTGCCCAATTTGTAACACTGAAAGTTTACGATGCTTTGGGTACTGAAATTGCGACTTTAGTTAATGAAGAAAAAGCAGCAGGTGTTTATCAAGTCGAGTTCAATCCAGCATCCGGTGTCCAGCATCCGGTATCCAGCGTATATTTCTATCGTCTGCAAGCTGGCAGTTTTTCTGAAACTAAGAAGATGATCTTGATGAAGTAAAAACCTCTACCTTAATCCCTCTCCTTAATAAGGAGAGGGAAATAGGGTGAGGTCGATAGGTGTCGACAGTTTTCTAAGGAGTTATTATGAAAAGATTCTTTTTATATTTCTCGTTAATATGCAATCTCACTCCAATTATTGCTGCGCAAGAAACATATACCTACCTAAACAGAAACCACATCTCAACGGGATTCTTTAATAATGGAATTTCCGATATTAATGCTTCTGGATCGAATTCAGGATTAGAATACCCAAAGTATAGCAGGAAAACTGCTGTATATAGTTCGGGTTTTATTTGGGGAACAAAGATAGCCGGAGATCCAATTCCTCATGTTGGAGGATCAACTTATCGTTCAGGTTTGCAGCCGGGAAGAATTACAAATTCAGGTTTGCCATGGAGAGATTTATTAACGGCCGAATTAGGAATGTTCAGAGTGCGAAGTGATGTTTTTCCTGGTGGTCCAAATATCGATTTGATAGAAGAAGCTATAATTGAAGGTAAAACAGAACAAGAAATTAGAACGCAATATGAAACTGATTGGAATGAATGGCCTGCCGAATTTGGAGCACCTTATACAGATAAGAATGGCGATGGTATTTACAATCCACAAACTGATATTCCAGGCTATCCTGGTGCCGAACAGACAATTTGGTATGCTGCTAATGATCTGGATTCAAATAAAACGACAAATCTTTATGGTACTTTGCCAATTGGCATTGAAGTTCAAGTCACCATTTGGAATTATCTCAACTATGAGCCGCTAAACCACGTTTACTTTAAACATTACAAGCTCATAAACAAATCTAACACAACATTTGATACGACTTATATTTCAATATGGATTGATCCGGATCTTGGTGACGCAACTGATGATTTTGCAGGATGTGATTCATTATTAAATTTTGGTTTTGCATATAATGGAGATGATCATGATAATATATACGGTTTCACTCCACCCGCTTACGGAGTAAAACTTATTAAAGGTCCTACTATTAATTCAACATCTCTTCTTAGCATGACGGCATTTTATTATTTTGCAGCACCCGGTGATGCAAGTGTTGTTGATCCAACTCTTGGTAGTGCTCAGGGAGCCAGACAATATTACAATTTTATGCAAGGTAAAATTGGACTAACTGGTTCACTATTTATTGACCCAATTACAAATCAACCAACATCTTTCGCACTTAATGGTGACCCGATAACACAAACCGGATGGGTAGACGGATTACTGCTTCCCTCTGGTGCTCGAAAATTAGGTATCTGTTCAGGCCCTTTTAATATGGCACCAAACGATACGCAAGTTGTTATCACTTCAGTAGCATTGGGATTGGGGACAGATCGTATTAATTCCTTTAAACTATTGAAGTACCATTCTGAATTGAGCTCGCAGTTATTTGCAGGTGGGTTTACTAACAGCCCTAAAATCCCAAGTCCAAAACTTGAGGTTGTTCAGCAAAACAATAATTTTTTACTAAAGTGGGAAAGTGATACTGCACTAGTTAACAGCATTGAGAATTTTAACCGAGACGGTTATCAATTTCAGGGTTACAATGTTTATCAATTTTCCGCCGATATGTCATTGGAGGGGATTTCCAAAAGATTGGCAACTTTTGATGTAATTGATTCGATCACTCAAATCAATGGATTTGTTATGAATTCAGAAACCGGCTTACCTGAACAGGGTGTGGTTTATTCGGGATCTAATTCAGGCATTCAGCGGGAATTCTTGGCTGTGATCGATTCGATTTATAACACTTACTTCATACCGGGTAAAAAATATTATTTTGCAGTCACAGCTTATGGTTATAACTCCAATCCTTCTGTTCTTCCAAACACAGTAGAATCTTTTCTTAACTTGATAGAAGTTACTTTTGAAGATACTTCCGTGTGGGCAAATTTTGGTAATGTGCTTCAAGTAACTCAAATAGCCGGCATTGGTGATGCAGTTATTAAACCAACGGTGGTTGATCCCTATCAGTTGACTAATCATTCCTATAAAATTTTCTTTACTAACCTAGGTGATACGCTTAAATGGAATCTTCGTGACATGACTTTGGGAACAGATATCCTGACGAATCAAACCGACTTTACGGGCGATTATACATCTCCAATAGTTGATGGGCTTCAACTAAGAGTTAAAATAGATCAGGGGTTTAGACAGTTTTCAGTAATATCCAATGCTAGTGGAATAATTATTCCTCCTCAGCCGGGAGCTTTTGGTTCTGCAGGTTTTCCAACTCCTGGAAATGCTGATCCAATTGCGGGATTACAGCAAGCAATGAACAATTCAGTCTGGGCAATTCATACCGCTGACAATGGATTCCGGGGAACATATGATGCTTTTTTAACTCGGACATCAAGGGATGGAGCCAGTTGGGAAGCAATTTCCCAAAACGATTATGAAATAAGATTTACTCAGACCGGCGGTTGGGCTTATGATGCGTTCAACACAGGAACACTTAGTTTCCATGTGCAGTTTGAATTATGGAATATTGGAAAAAATACACCTGATAATATAATGGATGATTATAGAATGATACCATGGTTATATGATGATGATGGAAGCGGAACATTTAATATGGGTGTCCCGGGGAGTAAGAAGACTGGAACTTTTGACCATTCAATTTCCAGTGGTGATGATGATCCATATACAGATTGGATTTACTGGATGCGACCTGAAAATACAACACCTGGTCAAACCGGCTACTTTGAAGCTGAAGCTAAAATGGTTTCACAAACCTATGATGGTGGAAATGACTTCGAGGTTATGGCAAGAATGGTTTTGGTTTGCTTGAATGGCGGGACTGCACCTCCGTATATTGCCGATCTACCCGAAACAGGAACAATATTTAGAATTGAAACTACCAAACTACCGGTTGCCGGAGTGGATGAATTCACTTTTCAGAATTCAGTTTTATCAGTGAACGATAATGATATACTTGATTCATATTCGCTTTCTCAAAATTATCCGAACCCATTTAACCCAACAACTACTATTCAATTTTCACTTGAGGAAAAAATTAATGTTGAGTTGAGTATTTACAATATTCTGGGAGAAAAAATTAGAACTCTTTTTAATGATGAAATGAATTCTGGTCAATACAAGATAGTTTTTGATGGCAGTAATTTAGCGAGCGGTATATATTTTTATAGAATTCAAGCAGGTAAATTTCTTCAAACAAAGAAGATGATTTTAATGAAGTAATCAAAAATTAGAAATTTCCGCCAAGGGCGGATCAGCCTCTGGCTGAAAAAATTCTAGCGGTCTTCGGACCGCTTTTTTATTTTATTAACAACTTCCTGAGTTCCTTTAAATTTTTCTTCTCTAAGATATTCATCCAAAACTTAGGTTATCAGTTATAAAAATCATAACCAACATACAATCATTTTCACTTAATTGTTTATTAGTGGGTTTGGTTTATAAATTATTTGAGATGAAAAGTAAAAAGCTTAATTTAAAGTTGGTTGAAATGTAAATGTATAAAAGAAAATTACATAGTTATCGTAAATCTGAAACAAATAAGAAGAAGGATATTTGGGATCGAGCTTTAATCATTGCAACTTTTGTTTCAGCAATCGCCACTGGTATTTTAGCGGTTACTACTTATTTTAGTCTAAATGAAACAAAGGAAATGGTTAAGGCTTCAATGAATCAAGTGACACTTGGTGAAGGAAATTTAACTTTAGGTAATAAACAATACGATTTAAATAAGAAATCAATTGATTCTGCAAATCAGCAATTTAAAGAAACAATGCAATTAGCATATAAGCAACTAAGAATTAATGATAGTTCTCCATCTATTCTAAACCAACAAAATGATTACTATAGAGAAAATTTAGAAGTTTCTACTCAACAATTGAAAAACGCCAACAAAAATTTAGAATTTGCGTATCAGGAAAGAATCCTTGAGAAACCTCCAGAGTTAGAGATATTTGATATTAGAACAGAACAAGATGATGCATTTTGGGTTTGGTTGTATAATAAGAATCCATATAAATTATTTAATATAGAATTTAAATGGAGTGCATTCGCAATAACTTTTGATAGCTCCCTTAATTATAATATAACCCAAATCAACCGAGTGAGAATCAGTCCCAACATATTAATTGATACAATTCTCGCGTTTACTCAAATAAAAGAGCAAAACGTATTTTATATCGGGAAAGATTTGTACTTACCTAATAATTCCAAAGCAATAGTTAAATTGAATGGACAATTTGAAAAACCGACTGAGCAGTTGTTGGCAGATAGAGTAATTAATAGGTTTGTAAAACTTGAACTAAAATTTAAAAGAGAGTTGGATTACAAAGAATTTAGAAAAGACTTCTTTTTTGATGTGTGGGGTTATAGGGTGGAAGAACATAAATACGAGGGCAGTTTAATAGAAACAGATTACGAAGAATTGATTGAGCTTTATAAAAATCAAGCTATGCATAGATATTTACAATGAAATAATTTTTTCTTAAACGGAAGGCGTAATCAAGTTAATGCTCATCCCTTTCCCTTCCAAAACCCAAAACGAACCTTTAGAATTATAGCGGTCTTCGGACTGCTTTTTATTTAGAAAGCAATTCTCCAAGTTGCTTCAAATCTTTAGCTATATAATCCGGTTTGTATTTTGTGACAGCATCTTCACTTCTATAACCATGTGTAACCGCGCAAGTTTTGGTATTAGCATTTTGCCCGCATTGAATATCCATTTCCGTGTCACCAACAATCAAGGATTCTTCCGGAGTAACTTTTAACTCTGCGCAAATCATTAACAATGGTTCTGCTGAAGGTTTGTGTGCAATTCCGTTTCTTCTTCCCATAATTACATCAAAATAATTTGACAAGTTGAAGTGTTCAATGATTTTTTCTGCTTGATCTTGCGCTTTGGTGGTTAGCAGTGAAATCTTAAATCCATTCTGAGAAAGAAATTCTAAAACATCTGAAACATTGGGATATAATTCGGAATCATCTATAAAAAGGAAGTAATTATTTTTATAAACTCGAATGAACTCTTCAAAATCATCAACCGGGATGTTCATATCCTCAAATATATCAACGAAGTGCATTCCTATTTTTTTTCGAAATGCTGTCTCATCAATTTTACTCGTGATGTGCAAATCGTTTAGAGATTTAATTGTTGAACTGTAAATTGTCTTGTGTGAATCAACCAGTGTTCCATCAAGGTCAAAACAAATGTGTTTTAGTGCACTTTGCATTTTTATTATTATTTATTGGCTGTGTGAAATTACTTTAAAGGTGTGATATCTAAAAATATTTTTCTGTCTGTGCGCTGGATCTTTGGAGATTTAAAGAAAATATATTAAAATACAATGAATTAAATTTATTTGTATCAAGCTCGCTTAAAAATAAATGATAACGAGCCATTGGAATAAAAGAACTATACTCGGCTGAAAATTCCTCTTTATCCAAAAACCTTTTTACCATTTTAATGAGCAGAAGTGAAATAAACCTTTGAAAAAACTTAAAAAACCAATAATTGCAGTTTTATTGCTTGGTATGATTTTTTATACTTTTAAGTAAACTTATTTATTAATAATTCTTAGGAGCATCGTTATGAAAAAGAGCCGCTTTCTGTCAACTCTTTTCTTTCTGTTCTTATTTGTCGGGCTAAGAGCCGAAGTATTTGCACAGGAATCACCAGTTATGTATTTCTGTGAAAAATATGGAAAGAACGGTGAAGTCGGTATCAGCGACAGATTTACAACTGAATATTTAACTGTTGTAGTGAAATCTGATTACGCAATGAAATTGAAAAGTGTGCATGTTCAACTCGATATGTATAATTTCAAGAAAGATAAGTTTGAATATTACAAGAAGTTTGATTATACCCTCGAACCCGATATGAAGTATGTTTACTTCTCTAAAAATGATGATAGTGATATGAACTTTGAGGAAGCAGGATTTTATCGAGTATTCCTGCTTGATGATGATGAGACAGTAGCCAGTGCTATCGTCGAAATCATTAACTAATAAAATAAATAAAATAAAAGCGGCATAATCTCACATGCCGCTTTATCCACTTCTGTCCAAAATTTAATTCTGAACTTTCTTTTAGAAAATTGTGAATGACTAATCAGTTTTTATAGGTGTCGTGATTTGTTTGCGAGGAACCTGGGCAGTTTTTATTTTCTTTCGCATTCATCTAAATCATCACGCCTTTTAATAAATTTACACATCACAATTTTTAAGTTCAATAATGCAAAAATCATTTGATGTTATTATTGTTAGCGCCGGACCAATCGGGCTTAACTGCGGAATTGAAACCGCAAATGGTTTATTAAGAATTCATGCGACCATGCTGTTAAAACATTAAAGACAATTCAAAAAAGATAAAAAGCCTAACCCTCGCCAGAGGCGAGCGGGCAACCCTTCTCATCTGTAGCAATAGCATCGTCAAATGAGAGGCCAAAGGGAAGGGCTATTCAAAATTATATTCTTGATTCATTGAATACCATTCGCATTAGAGTTATTTTTGATCCACAAAAAAAATAGAATAACTAAAACTAATGGAGAAATATTATGCTTAGTAAAATCAAAGAACTTCTAGGAAAAGATGCAGATTCGCTGCTTACCTACAAAGCTAAATTTCCAAAGGAACAATTAAATCTTCCGGGTCCTGATTTTGTGAATAGAATTTTTGCGAATACAAATCGCAATATAAATGTGCTAAAAAATCTTGAGTGGATATATCAAACCGGACGATTAGCTGGAACAGGTTATGTATCTATTCTACCTGTTGATCAGGGAATTGAGCATTCTGGTGGAGCCTCTTTTGCTCCAAATCCAATCTACTTCGATCCTGAAAATATTGTTAAGCTTGCAATTGAAGGCGGATGCAATGCTGTTGCTTCTACAGTCGGTGTGCTTGGCACAGTTTCCAGAAAATATGCTCATAAAATTCCTTTTGTTGTAAAGCTTAATCACAACGAGCTTTTAACCTATCCTAACAAGTTCGATCAAATTATGTTTGCCGGTGTAAGACAGTCATATGATTTAGGTGCTGCTGCAGTTGGAGCTACAATTTATTTCGGATCGGATGAGAGTGCACGACAAATAATTGAAGTCAGCGAAGCTTTTCAATACGCTCATGAATTAGGAATGGCGACAATTCTTTGGTGCTACCTGAGAAATCCCGCTTTCAAGACTAAAGAAAAAGATTATCACGTTGCAGCAGATCTAACAGGACAGGCAAATCATCTTGGTGTAACAATTGAAGCCGATATAATCAAACAAAAATTACCTGAGAATAATGGCGGTTACGAAGCACTTAAGTTCGGTAAGACTCACAAAAAAGTTTATTCAGAATTAACCTCAGATCATCCAATTGATCTCACCCGGTATCAAGTTATTAATTGCTACATGGGAAGAATAGGTTTGATTAATAGCGGTGGTGCATCAGGTGAGAATGATTTTGGTGAAGCCGCAAAAACTGCTGTGATTAACAAACGTGCCGGCGGCATGGGATTAATTTCAGGCAGAAAAGCATTCCAGCGCCCAATGAAAGAAGGTGTGCAGCTTTTGAATATTATTCAAGATGTTTATAAGGAAAAAGAAATTACGATAGCTTAAAGTTTTTAAGAGATGACATCTTTTTAAAAGATGTCATCTCTCAATAAATTGGTTTCTAACGCAGCAAAATCATTTTGTCTATTTGTTTGAATGTACCTGCGTTGATAGCGTAGAAATAAATTCCACTTGCAAGATTTTGAGCATCCAAACTGACTGAATAAGTGCCTTAAGGTTTTTCCTCATTTACTTTTTCTCCTGTTGATTTATAATTTTGTTTATCATTAATTGCATTGTAAATAAAAATGCCCATTACAGGCTGTAATAAACATGCGGGAGTAAATTAGCCTGGTTTGCATGGTGAGCGCCTTGTAAAGGGCATTTCATTCTTATAACGGTGGCGACCTTACTACTAATTGATACATTTTTGTGAGTTTTATTATTCTATTTTGGTATTAATATAATTGTTCTTGGCGAATACCACTTTAGTTTAATTACATCCGAAACAATTTCTTTTTCAGTGTCTATAACATAGATCAAATTAAGCCCGTTACTTACATAAGCTTTCTTTCCGTCCTTTGCAAATATGACTCTGTCAGTTTGCTTGCCGACACTTAGCATCCATGCTATGTGCGTGACATCAATATATGAAACACTACCATAAGCACCCTGTGGTAATGTATAGAATAATGCAACTTTACCAGTTGGAACTGGTTCGAATAATCCAGGTTTACCTACATCTGTAGCACACAAAAATTCACCTTTAGGGCTTAGCGCAACTGAACCATTGTAACCTGCTTCAGAGTATCCGAAGTAACCAACAATAGAGTCTTTTTGCAGGTCAATAGCCGGTCCACCAGCGAAATAAATATATTCTCCACTACTATCAATAACCATATGGTAGGAAGGAAAACCCACACTTTGATATGTGTACAAAATTTCTTTTGTCTGATAATTATATTTGAATAACTTGTTCTGGCTTGTTAGACTGTATAAAATGGTTGCTTGCGGATCGAATACCAAACTTTGATCTAAATCCATTGTATTTGCTAACATATCTAAGGTGTCAATCCATTCTATAATGTCGGAAATAGTATCAATTACTCCAACTTGTCGCAGTGTGTCGAATGAATTCCAAGCTACTATAAATGGATTTCCTTGGGGAGAAAGAAATATTTCTGCTTTTTTATTCAAGATTTCCCTTCTCTCTTTTGTCTGAAGGTCAACCGTATAAACAGTAGGTAGATAATTTGAATGTTCCCTGCTGCATACATATAATTTGTTCCCACTCGTGGTAGCTTCTATGTCCCATGTATATTTATTAAAACCTCCAAGACTGTCAATAAAGGTATGCAACTCTGTATCATATACTTGTATGTAAGAGTTTTCAAATCCAGTATAAAGATAATATCGCTCTACAATATCTTCATGAACGCTGAAGTTGAGTATAGTATCGGATTGAATTACTATGTCGTTGATTTCTTTCCGCATTATCCAGGGCTTGGTGCTGTCTGCATTTATTATTTCTACGGTAAATAACTTTGTTCCCAAATTAATTATTTTAACAGGCTTCGTTACTGTTTCCCCATTGTAGAAAAAAACCCTGGGTTTTTGAATCTCTGAAGATATTGAGCCGCCCGTATAATTCATCTTCTTTACCAATGTTTCATTTCCTACTTGTAATTGATAAAAATATATTCCCGGTGTGACTCTATCGCCAAAGTTATTTCTTCCATCCCAGGTTACAGCATGTACCCCATTACTTTGTAAACCTAAGCTAAATGTTCTTACTTCCTGTGCGAGGATGTTATATATCTTAATGTAAACATCTGTTTGTTCCTTCAGCTTATAAGGTATTTCTGTTTCTGATGAAAATGGGTTTGGATAGTTCTGTCCCAATTCAAAACTCATTGGTACAGAAGGTTTATCATCATCAACATCTGTAATTACATTTAGCTGGTAATTACCAAGGGAATCGGTAATTGCTGTGTATTTCCTGCTCCAATCACTTTGATCAACGAAAGTAACCGAAGCATATTTAACAGCGGTTGAATCTGTAGATACATTTCCTTGAATTGTAAATGTTTGGCTTTGTATCTTTAATAAAGGTAATAATGTAAATAAGATTAAAATTATATTGGTTTTGCATGTTAATTTTTTCATTGTAGTTATCCCCCGATGGTGAAGTAATGAAGAGTGGAATCCCGCAAGCGGGACAGAGTATAAGGAAAACTAAATAATACAGTGTTTCTCATCTAAGGATTCCCTTTTTCTTGATCTAATTTTTGTAAAAAAAAACTCAGAGTCAAGATATTTTAAAAATATGTAATTTGTAGAAGTGTAGAGCTTACAGATATAAATTTGTAAGAGAGGAGAGAGAAAAAAGAGCCATGTAATGTCTATTTCAATTCCAGCAAATACTCGGCAATCTTTCCCAAATCTTTCACATCAATATTAGTATAAGAGGGCATGATTACATTAGAATATTTCGCTTTGTAATCCTGGAATCTTTCCGAACTCATAAACGAATTTGGATTGCGAAGATAATTTATTAGTTGGTCACGGCTCCAATATTTTTTAATATCAACCAAGCTTGGACCCTTTTCTGTTCCTGCCAAATCATTTCCGTGACAGTTAATACAGCCAATTCGCGCAATTAAGTCTGCACCCGAAATATCTCCTGAAAACATGTTTGATTGAGGAACAGTATTTGTGTTAGCGATTGAATTTTCTGAGTCTTCTTCTTTAGTTAAGCGCCCAAGTAAGAATAAAAGTATGAATAAAGCTAAAAAAGCAGCGACCCAAATTTGAGGTTTTGTCATTATTATCTATCGTAATTAGTTAAAAAATTTTATTCGATTTCAAAAGATGCATTAACAACAGCAGTAATTTCCTTTTCAATTGAGCTAAGATCATTCACACCATAATCAGAAATTTGATTTGAAAGTCTTGGTGTAATTTGAATTACTCCCATTCTTGCACTTCGCATGGGACCTAATTCTCTTCCTGTAGATAAAGCAATTCGAGATGCTCTGTTCATAGCATCTTTTGCGGCTTCAGCTTGAATCTCGATTTTCACATCCGCTATTTTTGAGTAATGATACTCCGGCATTTCAACGTTGAAGCTTACACCCTTTTCAATAAGAGAAGTAATTTCTAGGGAGATGCTTTTTATTTTATTAACGTCGTTCGATTTGATTTCAATTCTCTGGCTGTAAGTATAAGCTCGTACTTTGCTTGTTTGATAGCCGCTCGGGCTGATTTCATAAATTGGATAACCGTTCATTGTAAAAAATTCGATTTCTTTTTCGGGAAAACCGTTTGATGCTAGATAAGAAGTTAATACCGGTTTTTGTCGTTTTAATTCTTGATATGCCAGTTCTGCAGTTGGTGCTTCGACTGTTATGGAACCGCGTAAAATACCAAGGTCCGATGTGATATCTTTTTTTGCCGAACCTGTTACGGTTATTGTCTGATTCGAACTGTAATTAGCTCTCCAGGCAGTTACAAAGATAACCGAGCATACGATTAACGAAATGCCCAACACTATAAACGGCATCAGGTTATTGTTTTTATTTTCCATTTTATAGGTCAATATTTATTTCTTAGTGCTTCAAAATTATCAAAATACCGTTTGATTACAAAGGTTAAATAAAAATGTTGTGCTATTTAAACTTTGTTGATCAAAATTTGTTAGTTATCTTAAAATTGTATTGTAGTTAGATTCTCAACAAGATCTTTAAGTTTAGGATATGCCAAAACCCAACAAGCTAATTAATGAACAAAGCCCTTACTTGCTTCAGCACGCTTATAATCCTGTTGATTGGTATCCGTGGAATGAAGACGCGTTTGAAAAAGCAAGAATAGAAAATAAACCTATCTTTCTTTCGATTGGATATTCAACATGTCATTGGTGTCACGTGATGGAAAAAGAGTCCTTTGAAGATGAAGAAGTAGCAAGATTGATGAACGAAGCATTTGTTTCGATTAAGGTTGATCGAGAAGAACGCCCGGATATAGATGGCATCTACATGACTGTCTGCCAAATGCTTACAGGCAGCGGCGGTTGGCCTTTAACCATAGTTATGACACCGGATAAAAAACCATTTTTTGCAGGAACATATTTTCCAAAGCTAAGTCGTTATGGAAGAGCCGGAATGATGGAACTGATTCCGAAGCTAACTGAACTTTGGAAATCTAAGTATGATGATATAGTAAAATCTGCAGAAGAAATTGCTCATGCTCTGATTAGCTCATCCAAATTTTCCGGAGATGAAATTCTGTTTTCGGAAATTCTTCATCAAGCTTTTAATGACTTATCAAGAAGATTCGATCCTGAAAAAGGCGGATTTGGTAAATCACCAAAATTCCCCACACCGCATAATTTGACTTTTCTTTTAAGGTATTGGAAAAAAAATAATAACGAACAGGCTCTGTTTATGGTTGAAAAGACTTTACAAGAAATGAGATTGGGTGGAATTTATGATCATGTTGGTTATGGATTTCATAGATACTCTACTGATTCGAATTGGCTGGTTCCGCACTTTGAAAAAATGCTTTACGATCAAGCACTTCTCGCAATAGCCTTTACTGAAGCATATCAATCAACAAAAAAAGAATTGTACAAAAACACAGCTAAAGAAATTTTGGAATACGTTCGCCGGGACATGAGATCAAAAAAAGGTAGTTTTTATTCTGCCGAAGATGCCGACAGTGAAGGCGAGGAAGGAAAATTTTATTTGTGGACAGTTGATGAAGTGAGAGGCATTCTCAAGGATGATGCGGATTTGTTCCTGGAAATTTTTAATTGTGAATCAGAAGGAAATTGGATTGATCCGATGCATGGAGGAAAAGTGGCGACAAATATTTTACATCTACAAACAACATTTGATGAAAGTCGCTCAAAGAAAAACTTAAATGCCGGAGCACTTGAAATTAAAATTGCACTCGCCCAGAAGCAATTATTTGAAGCACGCGAAAATAGAATTCATCCGCACAAAGACGATAAAATTTTAGCTGATTGGAACTCTTTGATGATATCTGCATTTGCAAAAGCCGCTCAAGTATTCGATGAAATAAAATATGTCGAAATTGCGGAATCAGCGGTTAAGTTCATCCTAAATGATATGACCCTTCCAAATGGTAGACTTTTGCATCGTTATCGAAATGGAAAAGTTGATGTTGCAGGTAATCTTGATGATTATGCTTTTCTAATCGCTGCTCTGCTTGATTTGTATGAAACTACATTCTCAGTTGAATATTTGAGCGAAGCATTAGAGTTTCAAAATCATTTGATAAAATATTTTTGGGATGAAAAAGATGGAGCTTTTTTCTTTACTGCCGCTGACAGCGAAAAATTATTAATTCGCCAAAAAGTAGTTTATGATGGAGCAATTCCTTCCGGTAATTCAATAGCACTTCTGAACTTAATTCGTCTTTATAGGTTTACTGGAAAAATTGAGTTTGAAGACAAAGCTTCTCAAATGATTAAAACATTTTCACAGACAATTAAAACATCTCCTCCGGCGTATACACAATTTCTTTCCGGACTCGATTTTTATGTAGGTCCTTCCATAGAAATTCTCTTGACGGGAAACGCCGAAGGTAAAATCATACAATATTTGAAAATATTGAGAGATGCTTTCATTCCTAACAAAGTTGTTCTCTATAAAAAAGATGGAACGGAGGATTCTCTCTCAAAAGTCGCTGGATTTACCGAAGCATATTCACTAATTGATGGAAACGCCGCAGTTTATGTATGTGAAAATTTCAGCTGCAAGCTGCCTGTTACTTCTGAAAAGGATTTACGGGATATACTATCGACCCAGTAATTTTTTTTACAGAAAATAAAAACAAAAAATATTTGTTTTATTTATTCGTTAAAACGTAAATTACACCCGAAAATAATTCCAGCTAAGAAAATTCATTCAAAATGCAAGATAACAAACTAATAAAAGCTCTTGTTCTTAATGCTCAGCTCGGAAATAATTCGGCATTTGAACAGCTGTACCAAATCACCATCGACCCTATTTATGCATTAATACTTCGCTTAACAGGTGACCCATCATCTGCTGAAATACTTACAAAAAAAACTTATGTGGATGCATGGCAAAAAATTTCTCAGAAAGATGAATTTGCCTCGATTCTTGGCTGGTTCAAAAAAAATGCAATCGGAACTGTATTGGCTGAAAAAAGTGAAGAAAAAAAATCAACCGGAGCTATGGATGAAAAATTTTTCCAGGCCAATCCTCTCGAAAGGTACATTCAGGATTTAGAGTTTCGAAATAAATTAATTTACGTTTTACATGACATCGAGAATTTTTCGTTTGAAGAAATTTCTGAATTGACCGGAATTTCTAATGATGAAATAAAAACATTACTTGTAAACACTCGAGAAAACCTAATTAGCCTTACAGAAGAATGACGCACGAAGAAGTTAAAATTCTGCTTAATGATTACTTCGATGAAAAACTGTCAATTGAAGTAAATACCGAAATACAAGTTCATTTGAGCGAATGCGCTGACTGTAGCCAGTATCTTTTTTCACTTCAGGATTTGATGAAAAAAGCCGATCGTTTGCCACGTAATATTAAGCCAACCAAGGATTTGTGGAACGATATATTTGTTGCTTTGAGCGACATAAAAGCAGAGAGCATTAAACAAAAAGAAGAACTCGATATAATAGAAGCCAAACAACTTTCAGAGGAAAGTGAAGAGGAACGGAAAAAACGAGAAGTAAGAGTAAAAGCAGAGAAGTTATTGGAATGGGAAAGAAAAAAAGCCGTACTACGGAAAAAAATAAAAAAATCTTCTTTTATGTATTCCCTGATCGGATTAATATCTATTCTTATACTTTTTTTAATTTATAATATCTTTTTTTCTCGTGCAGAATCCTGGGACGTTAAAAAGCTCCGTGCAGGAAGCAGCAATTATTCTGAAGCTTTTGCTAAACTGGCTGAAGATGAAATGCTTGAAACCAATTCTATTACTCATCTTCAAGTTAACATTCCGAAAGTTGGCAATTTATTTTTAGATCCTGATACAAAAATTCAAAGACTTAAGTCTAATGATGTTCGATTGTTGAAAGGTACAATTCTAGCAATGAAGAATGGAGCCAAAGAATTTTTAAGTATTGAAGTTCCAGGTGCAGAAATAAAAGATTATTATCTCGGAGGGCAATTTAAAGTTACATTCATAAATGAGAATACTTCATTTTTAGAAGTGATTGACGGTTGGGCCGCAGTTAATAAAGATAATTTGGAATCGCTTGTATTACCAAATCATTTTTGTATAATTAAAGCTGACTCTGGAGTTGGGTTACCTTATCGTAATGGTTCCTCAAAAGAATTTGTTGATGCAATTAATGATTATTGCTTTACTAATCCCGCTAATGAAGAATCCTTAATCTCAATATTAACAAAAGCGGATTTAAGTAATTCTGTTACTTTGTGGAATTTAATGAAGCGGGTCACACGCAAACAGCGAGACATGGTTGTGTATACAATATTTGGTTTACTCGGTGATCCGCCTGCAGGAGTAACCGATGATGGACTAAAAACATTAGATTCCGAGATGCTCAAAAAATTAATAGAAGAAATTGAAGTAAAAATATAGTTGAGATTCTTCTCACACCTAAATACCTTCAACGGAACTCATCTTTTAGGACGGTAAACATGTGTACTCTGTCCAAAGAAAATTTCCGCTGTTTCCATTAATGTTTCTGATAATGTTGGGTGAGGATGAATAGTTAACTTTAAGTCTGTCAGATTAGCTCCCATTTCAATTGCAAGAACACCTTCCGCAATGAGTTCTCCAGCTCCCGGACCACAAATACCAACTCCTAATATTCTTTGAGTCTCCGGGTCAATTAGAATTTTTGTTACGCCATCCATTCTTCCTAATGTTGTTGCACGACCTGAAGCTGACCACGGAAATTTTGCAGCTTCATACTTAATTTCTTTTTCACGAGCTTGCGTTTCGGTTAAACCTGCCCATGCAATTTCTGGATCAGTGAAAACAACAGCCGGAATTGCTTTAGGTCCAAATGCTACTTTGTGTCCGGCAATTACTTCAACTGCAACTCTTCCCTCATGAGATGCCTTGTGTGCTAACATTGGTTCTCCAACGATGTCGCCGATTGCATAAATATTAGCATCATCGGTTCGCAGCTGCTCGTTTACAGTTATCCAGCCGCGCTGATTTACTTTCACTTTAGTGTTTTCTAAACCCAATCCGCTTGTGTCAGGTTTTCTTCCGATAGACATCAAAACATAATCATACTTCTGTTCTGCAATCTCGTCATTCTTATTTTGAATTTTTACTTGCAATCCATCGGATTCTTCTTTCATCTCAACGACTTTTGAATCGAGCATAATTTTATCAAAACTTTTTTCAAGCCGCTTTGAGAGATGAATCACCAAATCTCTATCTGCACCTGGAAGTAAACCCGGCATCATTTCTACAACTGAAACTTTTGTACCTAATACTGAATAAACTGATCCGAGTTCAAGTCCTATGTAACCGCCGCCAATAACGAGCAGCGATTTTGGAATAAGCGGCAAATCCAATGCTGTTGATGAATTTAGAACTCTGCTGCTTTTAATTTGTAATGCTGGAATGGTTGCGATGATTGAACCTGTTGCAATGATTGCTTTATCAAAAGAAAAATTTTCAACTTCTCCATTTTGTTTTTCAATTTTCAGTGTGGAAGAATTAATAAAACTTGCCTTACCTTGAAGGTAATTTATTTTTCTTTGTTTACTTAGCTGTCCAAGGCCTCCGGTAAGTTTTGAGACGACGCTGCTTTTCCAGTCTCTAAGTTTTTCCAAATTAATTTTAGGTTCAGAGAATTCAACTCCCCAATCTTTTGCTTCGTGAGTTTCGTTTATCAACTTAGCAACATGAAGAAAAGCTTTAGATGGGATACAACCACGGTAAAGACAAACTCCACCGGGATTTTTTTCTTTATCAATTAAAGTTACATTCATTCCCAGATCGGCAGCGAGGAAAGCGGCAGCGTAGCCGCCAGGTCCCGCGCCGATTACTACTAAGTTGGTTTTACTGTTCAAATTCTAGTTCCTTTGAATTTTTGATCCGTAATTGAGAAACGAAATGAAGATAAAGATTAAGAAAGCACATCGCATCCCTTTTTAATATTATCCTTCATATTCTTCATTAGGTTCATAAACTCGATCGGAATTACTTTTTATTAATCCGATCAACATCGCTACAATCTCTTTGATTTTGTTTATGCCATTCACTTGCTCATCTTCGGAAATTTTTCTTCTCACAAACAAACTATCCAAACAACCAGAACATTCCAATGCAGAGCCATGAGCAATATCAAAAAATTTACACCTATCGTTTGGAGTGAACTTGCCATTCCCTTCAGCAATATTTAATAAAATAGAATCAGATGCTCTTTCAAGATAGTTACGTGAGTTAACATTCCAGTGAATTCTTGAACAAATTTTATCAGACCATTCTATAAACTCTAAAGCTCTTTGATAAACAATTAACTTTTCATGACCAAATAAAATTTTATTATTCATACAGCTCCTTTGTCTTTATCTTAATCTTAATCTAGTAGCAGCTTCATCGGCTGTTCGAGCGCTTCGCAGACCCAGCGTAAAAATCTTGCTGCATCTGCACCATCAATGATTCTGTGATCGTAAGATAATGATAACGGAACAACCATTCGCGGTTCAAACCTTCCATCTTTATAAACTGGTTTGTAGCTCCCGCGCGAAACTCCGAGAATTGCAACTTCGGGAGAATTAACGATTGGGGCAAAAGATGTTCCGCCAATTCCGCCAAGATTTGTAATTGTAAAACATCCGCCTTGTAATTCTTCTAAGGAAATTTTTTTGTTTCGTGCTTTTTCGGAAATTGTTGCGAGTTCGACTGATAGCTCAGTTAAATTCTTCTGATCTACATTTTTGATTACAGGAACAATCAATCCAAATTCAGTGTCGACAGCAACGCCGATGTTAAAATAATTTTTATAGATAATATATTTCTTCTCCATATCAATGCTGCTGTTAAATTGAGGAAAAGTTTTTAATGCTGCAGCTGAAATTTTTAGAAGAAAAGATGTAATCGTAAGCTTTCCGCCTGCTTTTTCAATCTTAGGATTAAATGCTTTTCTTGTCATTTCGAGAACAGTAATATCAGCTTGATCAAACTGGGTTACATGGGGAATTGTTGCCCATGCATAACTAAGATGTTCTGCAGTTTTGGTTCTGATGTTGTTCATCGGCTTAATTTCAATTGAACCAAACTTCGAAAAATCAGGCAGTTTCTCAGCTTTAATTCCAAAACCCAGACTAATTCCTTTCCCTCTCTGCTCATTTAGTTTTTTAGCATATGCCTTAACATCATCCATTAATATTCTACCGCCAATTCCAGTGCCTAGAACTTCATTAATATCAATTCCAATTTCGCGAGCAATTCTTCTTACAGATGGTGCAGCAGGTGCCGAACCCTTCGTAATAGGCGGCTGGTGATATCCTTGTCCGGAAATCTCAACTGCTCTTACTTCCGGAGTCGTAGTTTCAACTCGAACTTCTGTCGCAGCACGTAATTGAGAATCAGTTTTAAGTTCAGTAATTATTTCTTTGACTTTTGTTATTTGTGAGTCTTCTAAAATTTTTAGTTTAATCAGTGTTTCACCAACTTTTGCTTTAGTGCCTGGTTTAATTAAAACATCAACTACCTCACCCGAAGCTGGCGACGGTACTTCAACTGTTGCTTTGTCGGTTTCAATTTCAATTATTCCTTGATCCTTTTCAACTTTATCGCCTGGGTTAACAAGGACAGTAACAACATCAGCGGACTCAATATTTTCACCTAAATCGGGAAGAGTAACTTCAACAACTTTACTGATTGATTCAGCTGAAGTTTTCTGAGTAACAATTTCTTTAGTAATTATTTCTTTAGGTGAAATTGTTTTTGCGGGAACGCCTCCTTCTTTTTTAATGATGGTTTTGACTTCGGCTGAAACTGATTCTTCAATCATCAAAACAGTCTGACCAACTTTAATTTTGTCTCCTGCTTTAATCAAAATCTTCTGAACAACACCATCTTGAGTTGAAGGAACTTCAATTGTTGCCTTATCGGTTTCAATTTCAAATAGGCCCTGATCTTTTTGAATTTTATCGCCTTCCTTCACCAGCACAGAAACAACGTCAGCCGATTCGATGTTCCCGCCAAGTTCAGGAAGTTTCAGTTCTATTGCCATGTTTAACCTTGAAAAGATTTCTTAATCTTAATAAAATATTTCGTCCCTAAAGGGACTTCAATTATGAGATGTTATTTTGTACTACAAACATTTAATCCCTAACGGGATTAGAATTTTTCAATCCCATGTTCTCGCCAAGTTCATGAAGCTTTAGTTCTGTTGCTATGTATAACCTTGAATATTTTCTTTAACTGAATAAATATTCTAATTATGCTATTAGATTTCAAAACCAATTCTTTGAATTAAAACCTCTGATATATCGTCCCTAAAGGGACTTCAATTATGAGATGTTATTTTGTACTACAAACATTTAATCCCTAACGGGATTAGAATTTTTCAATCCCATAGGGATGATATATTTATAGAAAATGTGAATAAGAAAAGAACAAAATCCCTTTAGGGATGACATTGTAAAATATTATTCTATTTGCAAAACATCTTGCATGAACTGGTTTCTGCAATTTAATATCTCATTTTATGAACGCATCGGATTTTTCTTCTTTGGATTTATTCCCAGTTTCTTCATTGCTTTATCTAAATCCGTTGACTTTATTTTTCCAGCTTTTGCTAATCCAGTTAAAGCTGCTAAAACGATATGCTTTGCATCAACCTCAAAGAAATCCCTAAGTTCTGCTCTGCTCTCGCTTCTTCCAAAACCATCCGTTCCTAATGAATATAGACTGAGCGGAAACCATTTAGAAATCGAATCGGGTAGCGCTTTCACATAATCTGAAGATGCAACAAAAACTCCATCTTCATTGGCTAACAGCTTAGAGATGTATGAAACTTTTGGAGTTTGATTTGGATTAAGCAAATTCCATCGTTCGACTTCAAGAGCTTCTCTTCTCAATTCTTTATAACTCGTTATGCTCCAAACATCCGCTGCGACTTTATAATCATCCTCAAGAATTGCCGCGGCTTTCAGAACTTCATTCATAATTGTTCCGCTTCCGAAAAGCTGTGCCTTAATCTTCAAATTCTTTTTGTCAGATGCTTTGAACTTGTACATACCTTTTACAATTCCTTCTTTAACATTGCCGGGCATTTCGGGCATTGCATAATTTTCATTCATCACTGTAATGTAATAGAAAATATCTTCTTTATCTTCATACATTCTTTTTATTCCATCACGAATTATAACTGCAAGTTCAAATGCAAATGCGGGATCATAAGTAACAAGATTTGGAACAGAATAAGCTAATAAATGGCTGTGTCCATCCTGGTGCTGTAGTCCTTCACCATTGAGAGTTGTTCTGCCTGCAGTTCCGCCAATAAGAAAACCTTTAGTTCGCATATCACCAGCAGCCCAAACAAAATCACCAATACGCTGCATTCCAAACATTGAGTAATAAATAAAGAACGGAATCATGTTTATGCCGTGAGTTGCGTATGCTGTTCCAGCAGCAATGAATGATGATACTGACCCTGCCTCAGTTATTCCTTCTTCGAGAATTTGTCCATCCTTTGCCTCTTTGTAGTAAAGCAAACTATCTCTATCAACCGGTTCATAAAGCTGTCCAACGTGCGAGTAAATTCCAACTTGTCTGAATAAAGATTCCATCCCAAAAGTTCTCGCTTCATCGGGAACAATTGGTACGACAAGTTTTCCAATTTCTTTATCCTTTAAAAGTTTAGCAAGAATTCTAACGAAAACCATTGTAGTAGATACTTCTCTGCCTTCAGTTCCTTTGTAAAATTCTTCAAAGATTTCTTCGGGAGGAGTTTTGATTGGACGAACATCACTTTTTCTTAAAGGTACAAAACCGCCGAGTTCTTGCCGTCTTGCTAATAAATATTTCATCTCCGGACTGTCTTCCGAAGGTTTGAAGAACGGAGCATTTGCAATGTCATCATCGGAAATTGGAATACCAAACCTGCTTCGGAATTCCTTCATCTCATCCTCATTTAATTTTTTCTGCTGATGGGTTATATTTTTTCCTTCACCGCTTTCACCTAAACCATAACCTTTAATTGTCTTGGCAAGAATAACTGTTGGCTGTCCAACATGCTCGGTTGCAGATTTAAAAGCCGCATAAACTTTTTCAGGATCGTGCCCGCCGCGTTTCATTTTTTGAAGCTGCTCATCGGTCATCTTCTCAACCATTTTTAGAACGTCGGGATCTTTGCCAAAGAAATGATTTCTAATATACTCACCGGATTCAACAGAATATTTTTGATATTCACCATCAACAACCTCGCTCATTCTTTTTACAAGCTTACCATCGTTGTCTTTGTCGAGAAGCGGATCCCAATCAGTTCCCCAAATAACTTTGATTACATTCCAGCCTGCGCCTCTGAAGGCTGCTTCAAGCTCTTGAATTATTTTCCCGTTGCCTCGAACCGGACCATCAAGCCGCTGCAGGTTGCAGTTGATTACAAAAATTAAATTATCAAGTTTTTCTCTTGAAGCAAGTGTGATAGCACCGAGAGCTTCCGGTTCGTCAGTTTCACCATCACCAAGAAAAGCCCAAACATGTCCGCCCGGTTTTTTCAACCCGCGGTCTTCGAGGTAACGGTTGAATCTTGCCTGGTAAATTGCCATGATTGGTCCTAAACCCATTGACACCGTTGGGAACTCCCAGAAATTTGGCATCAGCCAGGGATGAGGATAAGAAGATAATCCGCCGTTTGGTTTTAGTTCTCTTCTGAAATTTTCAAGCTGTTCAATAGTCAATCGTCCTTCGAAAAATGCGCGTGCATAAATTCCAGGTGAAGCATGACCTTGAAAATAAATTTGATCGCCGTCATAATCATCACCTTTACCGCGGAAGAAATGATTGAAGCCAATCTCGTACAAAGTTGCTGCAGAAGCATAAGTCGAAATATGTCCGCCGATTCCGCTTTCCATTTTATTTGCCTTAACCACCATTGCCATTGCATTCCAGCGGATGATGCTTTTTATTCGTCTTTCAATTTCGCGGTTGCCGGGAAATGGCGGCTGCTTTTCCCTTGGAATGGAATTGATGTAAGGCGTATTTGCGGTAAAGGGAATTTTAACTCCAGCTTTATGCGCTCTTATCTGAAGCTGCTGAAGAAGCTCTGTTACCCTTTCTGGACCACCATGCTCAAGCACATAATCGAGAGAGTAAAGCCACTCTTTTGTTTCTAAATCTTTGTTAGTTGTTTCTTTGTTTATGTCGTTCATAAAAACTTTCTTTCTTTACAAACTCTATTTTGATATTAAACAACGATTTCTTTTGGATTATTCCATTTGAAAAAATTATTTTGATGATAAATGAGTGCTTTTGTGTGAAAGCGCTTGAAAAAATAAGGTAAATGACATAGAGAAGCAAGGAAGGGAGTGCGTGCGGAGATGGAGGCAGATTAAGATGAAGATAATGATTAAGAACAATTTAAGAGGTCGGAGATTTTAGTGATATTGACTTTTATCAAACTTTTTTGCTGTTTAGAAATGAGTTTAATTTTTATCAGGGCAAAAAATGAAGAAATTAATTTTTACAACAGTATTTTCTTTTCTGATAACCAGTCAGTCATTTCCACAATGGGTTTGGCAAAATCCTAAACCCTCACCTTATGCACTTCACGGAATTTTCTTTGTCGATTCTCTTTACGGCTGGGCGGTTGGAGAGTTCAGCACAATTATTAAAACAACTAATGGTGGTAATTCATGGTTTGAACAGACTGCTCCATTAAGAACTACACTTAGAAAAGTTTTCTTCAGCAATAGAGAAAAAGGTGTAATTGTTGGTGGGGATGTAATAGCTCCATATTTTGGTTCCGTTTTGTACACTACCAATGGTGGTGAAACATGGTTTGATTCTGATCCCGTACCTTACCCTAATGATACGAGGGGATTTAATGATTTATCTTTCGTTTCTGAGCAAGCGGGTTATATTGCCGGCTTTATTGGAGTTTGTAAAACCACAAACATGGGAATAAGTTGGCAAGTACAAGGGGTAACGGGTTGGGCAACAAGCATTTATTTTATAGACTCTCTGAATGGTTGGGTTGGAAACACTGTTGGCGGAATATTTAGAACAACTAATGGTGGAGAAAATTGGCAGCAAATATCAGATATCCATTGGACTTGGCATAAATCAATAAAATTTATTTCTCCACAAATTGGATGGGTAGTTGGACATGGTCTTTACTCCAATTACGCTGTAATACACAAAACTACTAATGGCGGGCTTACTTGGATTACTCAAGACAGTACTCTTGATGCTGCATATAACGATATTGAAGTATTTGATTCATTAAATGCTATTGTTGTCGGTGACTATGGCAGAGTTTTATTTACGAGTGATGGAGGAAATATTTGGTTTTATGAAGGTACAAATGATTTAGGTAATTATACTGATATAGCTTTACAAGGTATCAGGAAGTGGATAGTTGGAGGAATAGATTATTATTTTCCCCAAATGTATTCATCCCGTACTTTTGGTTTCTCTTGGGAAGAACGAAGTTCAATTTTAGTAAAAGGAAATATCAACCAGATAGACTTCTCAGATAGTTTAAATGGTTGGTGTGCAGGTGAAGGAGGTTTATTGTTTAAAACCACCGATGCTGGAAATACTTGGCAGGAAAAGAATCTTTTTTCAATTGATTTTAGCTCGATAAGTAATCCCACATTAGCAGATATTTTTATTGCGGGCCAATCAGGTCAATTGATTAAAACGACAGATGGGGGTATATCTTGGCAGATCTTTCAGCTGCCATTTAATTATGGGAAAATCAAATTAAAATTTTTCTCAAGATTTTATGGTTATTATATTGAAGTTGGTGCGCATAATCTCTATAAAACGACCGATGGGGGGGTAAGTTGGACCTATTTTGAGTTGAACAATCTCATTCAAGATTTTCATTTTGTTGATAGTCTTAATGGCTGGGTACTGATAAACCAATTTGAATATGGTGATTCCTACCTTTTGCATACTACAAATGGTGGGAAGAATTGGATTGATTCTACAGCCTTCGCAGGAATATCTACATTTAGTTTTTTAGATAGAGAACTTGGCTTCATTATAGCTAATGGGCAAATATTCAAAACGACGGATGCTGGACAAAGTTGGGACTATGTGAGCAATATTCCACTCTTAAAACCCGATCAATTATTAGTTCAGGATCGGCTTATTATTTATATGTTAACTGAAGATTATTATTCCAATGATTTATTTTCAGTTTATAAATCTATTGATGGTGGTGAAACTTGGTCGTCAATACGAAAATATACTTTTTTAAATAATATTTTCTTATCAAATTCAAAGAAATTGTTTGGCGTTGGAAATTATGGACAAATTATTAGTTATGATGGAACTTTTACATTGATTTCTAATGAAAATGTTTTTTCTCCGCCTAATAAATATTTACTCTTTCAAAACTTTCCCAACCCATTCAACCCAAACACAAAAATTTCTTATCAAATTCCAGAAATGAGTTTTGTACAAATTAAGGTTTACGATGTTCTTGGAAAAGAAGTTGCGACTCTTGTTAACGAGGAAAAACATGAGGGAAAATATGAAGTTGAATTTAGAACCGATGGTTTGCATTTAAGCAGTGGGATTTATTTTTATCGCCTTCAAGTTTATCCCGCCAACGGCGGGCCGGAGAATTTTGTCGAGACAAAGAAAATGATACTGCTCAGATGAGCGCCAAGCGAAGCTTGAACTATTCTCATTGGGTGAGGCAGGAGGTTGCGAGTCTGCCAAGTCCCAATCGTGGTAAAACTCTAAAGCCACGTAGCGAGAAGCCGGAGTATAACTGGAAACGGATATGCTTTAAGCGGCTTGACAAAGTAATCAATCCTCCGACAAAATCGGAGAGAAAGGATGCGACGCAAAAGACCGGGTTGTAATGTAAATGAACACAGAGGTAGCCTCGTAAAGATCGAGAACAGAGACAACCTAAGGGTTGTTAAAATGGACGAGACGTTATTTTATGAGCGAAGTCAGCATCATTAAACCCTTTCACATAGTGATGACTATGTCAGAAGATTAGAGCCAGGTTTAATAACATCTCCGGGGTATTAGTGACGACACGGTAAGAAAGAAGGTTCAGGAACTTGGGAAGCCCTCGCTTGACAAGAAGACACTTTCTATAAGGAAACGAAATGAAAGTGAGTCCGCCTGAAAGGACGGGCAGGCAAGGCAGGGTGGCGGATGAGACCGTAGTACCGAAGTCCCAACCATCCCGCAAGGTGGGATGGGATGAAATGGTAATGCAGCAGAACATTACAGTAGGAAAGGGTCTCTGCTGAATATATGTCAGCCTATGGCTGAATAGCTTTCAAAGAAATAACGGAGTATGTATTGCAAGAGCTAACAAACATAAGAGAGTTCTTCCGACGAGTCGGGATCGGAGCAGAAAAGATTCAGGAGTTTCAGAGGAAGCTGTACGAGAAGGCGAAAGCCAACCCGAAGTTCAGGTTCTACAGTTTGTACGATAAAACATATCGAACGGATATATTGGAAGAAGCTTATCGCAGAGTAAAAGCCAATGGTGGAGCATGCGGAGTAGACGGAGTGACCTTTGAAGATATAAAAGCAAAGGGAACAGTCGAATACTTGGCAGAACTTCAGGAAGAACTGAAAGAAGGGCGGTACAAACCAAAACCGGTAAGGCGGGTGTATATACCGAAGGCGAATGGAAAGAAAAGACCATTAGGGGTACCGACCATTCGAGACCGTATAGTACAGACAGCATTCTTAATGGTTCTTGAACCGATATTCGAGGCTGATTTTTCAGAATCGAGTTACGGATTCAGACCAAATAGGAATGCACATGATGCGATAAGAGAGATATACAAATACCTGAACTGGGAATGTGAGGAAATCTATGATGTTGATTTGGAGAAGTACTTCGATACAGTAGAGCATTGGAAACTAATGAGACTACTGGCAAGAAGGATTTCAGATGGAAAGATACTACACGTAATAGAGCAGTGGTTAAGCTGCGGATATGTGGAGGATGACCAACATCATCAGAGCAAAAGAGGCACACCACAGGGAGGAGTAATCAGCCCGTTACTGGCAAACATATATTTGCATCCGGTGGATAAGGCATTTGAGAGGGATGGTATAAAGAATATCAGCAAAGGTTCGATACATCTTGTGCGGTATGCAGATGATATGGTGATACTTGCACAGATGAATCTGAAAAAGGGAAAAGAAATACTTGAGCACTACGCAGAAAGATTAGGGCTGAAGCTAAACAAAGAGAAAAGCAGAAGGCTTAATCTTAAAGGGGAAAAGAAGGTGGAGTTCTTAGGATTTCAATTTCATCGGGTACAAAACAAGAAGACAAAGAACCGGTTGATACTTGTAAGCCCAAGTCCGAAAAGTCAGAAGCGGTGCAGAGAGCAGATAAGAAAACTTATCAGCCACAAGATACCGCTGAAGGTTCAAGACCAAATAAGAAATCTCAATAAATTTCTTATAGGATGGATAAACTACTTCAGACTTGGTAATGCTTCAAAGGTGCTTTACAAGCTATGTGGTTATGTAATGAAACGAGTTAGAAGGTTAATGCAGAGGAATAAAGGAAGGAGAGGATACGGCTGGAAAAGGATAAGCAACGGAGAAATATATGAAAGGTATGGTTTGTTCTATAACTATAAAGTTCAATGGCTCTAACTAAAAGTATAAATTATTCAGGAAAGCCGTATGAGGGAAAACCTCACGTACGGTTTGATGAGGGTTCAAGGGAAACATGATGGCAGCATTACTGCGCCCTTGTCCTACTCTACAAAATTGTTGTGGGGGCACAATGCATTGTGCTCCTACGCAATCATAAATAAACATGAATTACAATCCTAAAGAACATCATCGAAGATCAACTCGATTAAAAGAATATGACTACTCGAATCCCAATTGGTATTATGTGACAATTTGTACATTCGACAGAAAGCATTTATTTGGTGAAGTTAAAAACAGTAAAATGATTTCAAATGAATATGGAAAAGTTGTTGATGAAGAATGGTTAAAGACAAAAGAATTAAGGGCACTTCTAAAAACCAAGTTTAGAGGATATAATATTTGAAAAGTCATGATAATGTTAAAAATATTTTATTTATTACGTGTGTAACGGTATTCGATGAGTGACTATATTATCGTTTTTTTTCTTTTTCCATTCACTTTGTGCCTAACCCAACTTACTGCTCATATTTCACCCTCCGAAGTTGTAGATAACGACTCATATTGTACGTCAAATTCATCAGACCAATTATTGCTCGTGCCCTTAGTTTTCCAATCGTTCTGATAAAGACATCTTTCATGCTATTAGTAATAAACCCAAAGACATGTTCTACCCGTGCTCTAATTTTTGACTTCTTCCGATTCATATCTTTTTGCCTTTCAGTCAATGGCTGCTCTCTATAACCTTTTTTATGGATTCTGTTCCGTATTTTTTTCTTGTTCAACGTTTCTTTTATCGGATCTCCTGAATACGCACTGTCTGCATAAAGTTCATGATGGCTGTCGCTTTTATCTATCAATTGTTCTATGGCTTGTGAATCATGGACACTTGCATCCGTAACTTCATACTTCGTTATCATCTTAGTCTTTCGGCATACTTTGATATGATTTTTGTATCCATAATGATTTTCCCCGTTTTTCTTCATCCACTTCGCATCGGTATCTTTTTGTCGCAACTTAGCAGGCTTTTCCTCCCATTGCTCAGGTATTCTGCCTTCTTTGATTTGTTGATTTTCTTCTTTGCTATTTCTCTGACGGGGGACTTCTACTATAGTCGCATCTACAATGCTTCCTTCTTTTACTATCATTCCTTCTTTTTCCATCTGAAATTCAAACTTCTTAAATAATCTCTCAACAACTTTTACTTTTATCAGATTTTCTTTGAATAACCAGATCGTGTTTTGATCCGGGACTGTATCTGATAAACCTAAATCTAAAAATCGCATGAACGATAAACGGTCATTGATCTGATACTCCATCTGCTCGTCTGATATGTTATAGCAGCGTTGAAGTATTAGTATCTTGAACATAAGCAGATAATCAAACGGCGGCCGACCGCCTTGTCCTTTTGGTTCTTTTGCAAATACCTTATCTAAAATGGGTCGAAATAATTGCCAGTTAATTTCCTCTTTCAATCGTATTAATGGGTCTTTTTTCTTAGTTAATTTTTCTAAGCGATATTCTTCATCGAATAGACCACGGGGATTTTTTTGTTTCATTGTTTTTTTTGATGTTGGTTTTTTGTTAAATCCTTTTTGTAAAAATAAACATTCTCTTTAACTTTCTATTGAGTTTTTAGAAGTGCCCTTAAGAAAGAATATTGATTTGGATTATTATGTAATTATGCCAAACCATTTCTATGGAATATTGATAATCGAACGTAGGGACACAGCGCGCTGTGTCCCTACAAGGGTGAATGAGAATCGTATGTTTGGAGAAATGCAGCCAGGTTCGTTGTCTGCAATCATAAGGTCATTTAAATCAACAGTTACAAAAAGAATTAATGAGTTACGAAATATGTTAGGAAAAGAAGTTTGGCAAAAAGGATTCTACGAGCACATCATCCGCAATGAAAATGATTTATACAACATCAGAAAATATATTGAACTGAATCCTTTGCAATGGGAGATTGATGAATATTATTCTGGTTCAGACAGGTCTTAATCTGCTAGACGTGTTAGGGCACAATGCATTGTGCCCCTACAAAAATGATTAAGAATATTATCTCATGAAAAATTATCTACGTAAGGGCATCATGCCCCTATAACATCCACTAGACCTGTGAGCCTTTGGCTCAGGTGGACAGGTCTTAGTCTTTATCTTAATCTTAATCCCAGACACGCTTACATCAACAGCAAGCAAGTCTTATCTCCGTCCGCTATTCCGTACCCACTTCCTCCTTTCACTACTTCATTTTTATCACTATTTTTAGCTGCAATATTTAACGTTTAGGAAAAACAATGGTAAACATTTCAACTCATCGTTTGGATGAGCTAAAAAATAATTTTGCAGGAAAGAAAATTGTTGTTATCGGCGACATGATGCTCGATTGCTACTTCTGGGGTGATGTGAAAAGAATTTCGCCAGAAGCACCTGTTCCCGTTGTCGAAGTTGGTGACGAGTTTTATCGTTTTGGAGGCGCCGCAAATGTTGCATTAAATATTCTAAAGCTTGGTGGAATTCCTTTTCTAATAGGAGTAATTGGCTACGATAATGATGGAACAATTTTCACTTCGCTAATAAAGGAAAATCAAATGCATTCAGATGGAATATTTATTGATGAAACACGACCAACAACTGCAAAGACAAGAGTTATCGCACACAACCAGCATGTGGTTAGAATTGATAAGGAAAGCAAAGATTACATCAATGAAGAAATGAGAAAGAAAATTCTTGCATACCTAGAATCACATATAAAAAAGATTGATGGAATAATTCTTCAAGATTACAACAAGGGTGTGCTAACTCCAGAATTGATTGAAAAAATTGTGCATCTTGCAAACAAGAATGATATCCTCATAACCGTTGATCCAAAGTTCAATAACTTTTTCGCATACAAAAATGTAACAGTGTTCAAACCAAATCGTAAGGAGGCAGAAGAGGTGTTAGGTATAAAAATTAAAACTACCTCAGATGTTTCATTTGCAGGCAAGACAATTCTTGAAAGATTAAAAGCAAAAAATGTTCTATTGACACTCGGCGAAGAAGGAATAGCTGTTTTTGAGGAACACCAGCCGGAGAAAAGAATGTCTACAAAGGCAATCAAAGTCGCTGATGTATCTGGAGCAGGAGATACAGTAATTTCAACCTTAACAATGGCGCTTGCCGCTAACGCAAATATTTTGGAAGCATGTTACCTTGCTAATTTCGCGGCCGGAATTGTCTGCGGTGAAGTTGGTATTGTCCCCATAGAAATTGATCGTTTATTCAAAGTAATTGGCGAAGATCATAAATGAACGGAGTAAAAAGTTTATCTGAAATAAAATCGCTCCGCAAAAAGTTTAAAGAGCAAAATAAAAAAGTTGTTTTTACAAATGGAGTGTTCGATTTAATTCACGCTGGGCATGTTGATTATCTGATAAAATCAAAAGCGCTTGGAGATATTTTAATTGTGGGAATGAACACCGATGTTTCAGTAAAAAGAATTAAAGGTGATAAGCGTCCAATACTTAGTCAAGATGAAAGAGCATTTATAATCTCAAGCTTGAAACCAGTTGATTATGTAACTTTTTTTGATGAAGATACTCCCCAAGAGATAATCAATGAAATCATTCCTGATATTTTAGTTAAAGGTGCTGATTGGTCTATAGATAAAATTGTTGGTCGAGAGACAATAGGAAAACATGGCGGCGAAGTTAAAACTATTGAGTTTGTGAACAACCAATCAACATCTAAAATCATAGAATCAATCAAAAATAAATTCTGCAGTTAGCTTGTTTGGATATTTTTTTAATCGAATAAAATCTATATCCTTACGCAAACGTTTGCCAAATAATAATATCTTTTCGTTAGAACAAATTGTCAGATAGCGAAGTAACGCAACCCGTACCAAATCCCAAAAGAAGGCGAACTCTGTTTCAGAGAATTGTCAATGTATTTCTATACATTGGGTTGATGACTCTCGCTTCACTGATTTTTCTTTTTGGATTTAGCCAAACACAAACTTTTAGAAATTGGCTGCGAGACTTTGTTGTTGAACAAGCTAATGATAATCTAAACGGAAAAATTTCCATCGGAAAAATTGAAGGCACAATTTTCACTTCGTTGATCTTAAGAAACACAATTGTTACTATGGAAAAGGATACGCTGCTTAACGCCGGAATGATTGAACTGCGAACAAGTCCGTTAAAGATTTTTCTAAAGACAATCTATGTGAGAAAAGTTGAAATAAAAGATGCTCGAATAGCTTTTGTAAAGGATAGTTCGGGTGTTCTTAACATCTCAAAATTATTTCCACCAACTGAAGAAGAAGACACATCAAAATCCGCTTTTCCTTTCCGAATTGAAGTCGCTGATTTTAAATTGATCAATGTTGATTTTGCACTTCAGAATTATGATAAGGCGCGAAGCAGCGAATTTTATTCTTCACTAAATATGGATGATTTTAGAATCGATGATATTTTTCTATCCCTAAGAGCGTTTGCAGATATTGATAACAATACATTCGAAACTAAAATAGAATACCTCTCGCTGAATACGAATATAACAGCATTCAATCTAAAATCTTTTTCCGGTGAATTTGGAGTGAATCCTAATGAAATTATTGCGAATGACTTATTTATGAACACAGAAAGTTCCGACATCACCTTAAATGCAAAAGTAAATGGTCTGAATATTTTTGATTCAACTATGACGGAAAATCTAAAGTACGCCGTAATGGATATTTCGTTGGACAGCAGACAGTTTAACTTTAATGATATTTCTTCATTTGTTCCTCCGATAGGTATGCTGAAAGGTGCAGTAGGAGTTCAGCTTAATGCATCGGGCAACTTACTTCAGTTAGATATAAATAAAATTGTCCTGGATTATGAAAAAACGCATCTCGAAACTAAAGCTGTAATTCGAAACGTTAATAATATGGATGATTTGACAATCTCGGCGGACTTTAAAAATTCATACATTAATCAATCCGATATTGATAAGCTGCTTCCTGAATTTGGTATACCGGTATTTGAAAAACTTGGTGTCGTAAAGATTGATTCATTAACATTTGATGGTCGGCCATTAAACTTTAAATCCAAAGTTCTTCTTTCCACTAATACTGGAAAAATTTCCTCGGATGTTAATATGGATTTAGAAAAACCTATTGCAGAATATGACATTAATTTCATTTCTAAAAATTTTAATATTTCGCCCATTGCAAATATTTCATCAAGCCTAAATCTCAGAGGAAATTTTGTTGGCAGAGGATTTTCGCCAAATGAAATGAATGCAAACATTCTTCTTGTAGGCGATGGTTCTACTGTTGAAGGAATAGACTTTGATTCCTTGTTGCTAACCGCCCAAGCAAAAGATGGAGTCATCGATTATTCCCTTTTCAGTGCTGCATATAAAGCCAGAGCAGAGGTTGATGGTTCATTGGATTTCTTACAAGAGAATATAGGTTACAATGCAAGCGGTAAAGTTAGTAATCTTGATATCGGTCAATTGATGAAGGACTCAACCACAGTTACTGATCTTAATTTCAAATTCAGAACAGAAGGTGAAAATTTTGATATTGATAAGATGAACATGTTTTTAACTTTTGATCTTTCACCATCAATAATAAACGGAACTGAAATTGACAGTACGCGAACAATTACTGATATTTTTACAGATAACAATGAAGAAAGAGTGATTAACTTTATTTCGGATATTGCCGATGTTACTCTTAAGGGCCAGTTCTCACTGCCTGATGCGATTTCAGTTATAGGTAAAGAAACTGGTTTACTGACTAATGCTTTCATGAAAAAAATTGCGGAAGTATTACCATCAGCTAAATTGGATAAATACTTGACTGAACAAAATAAATCGGATAAGATCGGTTCTATCACAAAATCTAAAAACGATGAAAGAGTTTCAATAAATTATTTGGTTGATCTTAAGGATTTCGGATTTATCACTCCTTTTCTCTATGATAAAAGATTAGAAATTGATGGCGATATTTCGGGTAACTTAGTTTATGATGACGACAGCATTTTTGTGACTTTAAACTCCGACCTGAATTACGTTAAGTATTGGGGAAAGACCGATGTATATTTTCTTTCCAAGATGAATTTGGATTTAGATATTGCAAATAGCTTTTTGGCAAGATCGACTGAAGATGTTGACATCAACCTCAAAGTAAAAACTAGCCGTATTTTTGCCGGTACAGATTTGAATGATGTTTTGCTTGATCTGAAGATGAAAGAAAATATTGCCGACATAAAATTTGCATCAAAACTGGAGGATTATGCATCTGCTGAACTTATATGCTTAGCCGATTTGAAAAGTTCAACCATCAACCTTGATGTGGAAAACCTCGATCTCAACTACAAGGGATTTGACATAAAGAACAGAGATAATCTTAACTTATTAATTTCTGAAGACCGAATTGATTTCAAAAAGTTCAGATTGTTTCATTCAAATGGTGAAATTTCAGTTGATGGCTTTCTTGCTACAAATGAAAATCAGAATTTGAATTTAAAAATCAGTAACATCCAAGGAAAAGACATTTTCCAAAGTTTTTCTGCTGGTAATGGGTTAAGCTTTTTAGACATAAATTTAAATCTCAATGCTGTAATCACGGGTAATTATTCGAGACCCCTAATGACTATAGGATTGAATGGTGAAAATCTAACTTACAAAGAGAAAAAATTCGGTGACTTTGTAAGTAATTTTAATTATGCGGATAAAAATTTCTCATCGGATATAAAATTTTTTGATTCGTACAGTAGCTCTTCAGTACCGGCGTTAAAATTAATTGGCAGCATTCCAATAAATCTTTCTTTCACTGATTCTGGAAAAAGACTAATAGATGATGAAGAAATAGATCTGAATCTTACATCAAACAATCTCGATCTTACTCCTTATGGAGAATTAATTCCCGGTGTAAGTAAGTTCAAAGGAATGCTTAACAGCAGCCTCCAGGTTAGTGGGACAATTCAAGAGCCCTCTCCAGATGGTTATCTCGCACTCGATAATACCTCATTCCTGCTAAAGTATAATAATCTCGAGTATCACGCTGGATTAAAGTTAAGTGTTGCCAAAGATTATCTTTCTGTCGATAGTCTATTGCTTGCTAATTCAGCGCAAACGCAATTCGGTGGTAGAATTACTGGTGGAGGAAAAGCCGAGCTAGAGAATTTCAATATAAATTCTTCCCAAATTGTATTGAATGGAAACCTTAAAGTATTGGGGGATGAAACAAAATACGTCAGCCCAAACTTATATGGTGACTTGATCGTTTCTACTAAAGGAAATTTCGAACTTAAGTTTGATAAGAACGGCGCAAAGCTTAAAGCTCCGATATATGTTGATGTTGCAAAGCTCACATACTCACAGGCGCAAGGTTCTTACACAAGCACTTCGGAAAATTTTATTTACAAGTTTATTGAAGATACTATTCCAAAAGATTCGGAAGTTATGGATTTTGAAAAGCTTGTGAACTTATCAAAACTAAATTCTTCAGAAGAACAGCAGCAGAATTCAAAACCCAGCAAATTTGATTACAGCATAGATGTAAAAGTTGAAGATGAAGCTGTTTTTACTTACGTGCTTTCACAGGAGTTTAATCAGAATTTAATTGCAGTATTACGTGGAGATTTTCAGTATGAAAGTATTAGAGGTAAACCGGTTGCGCAAGGCGAACTCGAGCTGCTTGAAGGTTCAACTCTGGAATTTATTAAAACATTTACTGCGGAAGGTAAAATTAGGTTTGAAAGTGAACTTAGTAATCCTTATCTGGATATTACTGCAGTATATAAAAATTATTATTACCCGGAGGAGAGTTCCTTAAACGGCGAAGGAGATCAATCCGGCAGTGATGAAGTTGAAGTAGCAATAAAAATGAAGATTAAAGGCGCTCTAAAAGAATTGGATAAGAATCTTGCACAGCAATCTGAAAAGCTTGCAGTTTATATTGGCACAAAAGATATTGAGAATAACAAACCTGATCTCACAAAAGATGCTTCCGATGCCGTGATGTTTATGCTGCTTAATAAGTTTAATGATAATGTAAGCCAGCAAGAAAGAAATATTATCGATTCTTATGCTGCTTCCTTTGCCGGTTCAATCGTTGGAGGTTTTCTCAATCGTCAGCTTGGCGATTATGTTAAAAGCTTAGATATAAGGCAAACAGGTACTGATACAAAATTTATTTTGGCAGGCAGGGCAGGAAAATTTCGATACTCAATCGGAGGTTCAACTGCTGTCTTTCAGGATCTCGGTCTTGCAAATGTAAAGATTGAATATCCTATCACCCGGAGTTTCTTTATGCGGCTTGAAAGAAAAGAAGCATTAAGCGAAACTAAATATCTTAATGAAATGATTAATGAAGTCGGGCTTAAATATCGGTTTGAATTTTAATGAAAAAGAAAATCATATCATTCTTTAAAAAGAATGCAGGCACAGCATTTAAAAGTAAGGAAATTGCAAAGCGCCTTAAGCTTGTTTCAGAGGAGGAATTAGTTTCTCTAAAACATTTCTTGTATCAACTCTATGAAGAAAATTTCTTAACCAGAAATGGTAAAAGATATAAGCTTAATCAAAACGCTTCCTCAGGTAAAGTAGCAGGTGAACTGCAAATTAGTCCGGGTGGATTTGGCTTTGTTGTCCCAAAAGATAAAAAACTTGGAGACATTTTCATTGCATCCCGAAATCTTTCAACAGCATTTAGCGGCGACACAGTTGAGGTTGCTCTTTTCGCAAAAAGCAAAGGGAAAAATGTTGAAGGACAAATTGTTGATATTATTTCCCGGAAAAGAAATAACTTCGTTGGAACACTTAGGAGATCACATGTATCTTATTTTGTAAAACCTGATGAACCTGAAATTCACCGGGATATTTATGTTGATAAGGAAAATCTAAAAGGAGCTAAAGAAGGTGATAAGGTAATTGTTGGAAATTTAATTTGGGATACTTCGCTTCTGAATCCTGAAGGTGAAATAATTGAACTTATTGGTAAATCCGGAACGAAAGATGCGGAAATATCTTCAATTGCTCATGAATTCAATTTACCATTAAAATTCTCTCCTAAAACACTAGAGGAAGCTGAAAGAATAAGCGAGAATTTTTCACAAGAGGATTTAAAAAATAGAATTGATTTTCGAAACCAAAGTGTTTTCACAATTGATCCTGTTGATGCGAAGGATTTTGATGATGCACTGTCAATTGAAATCTTGGAAAATGATAATTACCGAATTGGAATTCACATTGCAGATGTTTCGCATTATGTTTCAATCGGATCATTGTTAGACAAAGAAGCGCTAGAGCGCGGCAATAGCGTCTATCTTGTTGGTGGTGTAATTCCAATGCTTCCAGAAAAATTATCGAACAATATTTGCTCGTTAGTTCCAAATAAAGATAGAATGACCTATTCAGTAATTGTCGAGATTACAAAACGGGGTAAAGTTGAGAATTACCAGATCAAAAAAACAATTATAAATAGTAAACGAAGATTTACTTATGATGAAGTTCAGGAAATAATAGAAAACGGCAAAGGTGATTTTGAAAAGGAAGTATTGCTTCTTAATGAAATTGCTCAAATCTTAAGAAAGAAAAGGTTTCGTGATGGCGGAATTGAGTTTTCCACACCTGAAATTCGATTTGATCTTGATGAAAATAACAAACCAGTTGCCATTTATCGCAAAGATGCTAAAGAGAGCAATATGCTTGTGGAAGAATTTATGCTGCTTGCAAATAAAATCTGTGCGGCTCACATTTCAACTTTGAAGAACCAATCTGGCAAACCTTTTGTTTATAGGATACATGACTATCCGGATGCAGAAAAAATTATTGAGTTTTCTAAATTTGTAAAATCGCTCGGATTTTCTTTTGATCCGGATTTGTCTAAAAACACAAAACAATTTCATTCCCTGATGCTTCAAATCAAAGGAAGGGAAGAAGAGGCGCTTATTAATGAGCTGGCAATTAGATCCATGGCAAAAGCGGTTTACTCGACTAAAAATATTGGACATTATGGTCTTGGTTTTAAGTATTACACTCATTTTACTTCGCCAATAAGGCGTTATTCTGATTTGATAGTGCATCGTAATTTATTTAATTATTTAGAGGGAAGTAAGAAAAGCATTTATTCGCCTCTAAAGTTGGAGGAAATTTCAAATCATTTATCTGCAACAGAAAGAAGCGCTGTTGAAGCTGAAAGATTATATATTAAAATTAAGCAGATCGAGTACTTAGAAAGTCATATAGGCGAATCTTTCCATGCGGTAATTTCGGGAGTGACTCATTTCGGATTATTTGTTAAAATACTGGATATATTGGCAGAAGGACTTATAAGGGTTAGGGATTTGGAGGGAGATTTTTATGTTTACGATGAGAAAAAATATTCTTTAATTGGTAGAAGAACTAAAAAACAATATCGGCTTGGCGATAAAGTTTGGGTTAAGCTTGTTCGTGTCGATCAAGAAAAATCCGAATTAGATTTTATAATTACGGAACAATAGAAGAAAATTACAATGAAGCATATCACCATTAAGATTGTATTACTTTCCTTATTCTTTCCTGCAATCATATTCGGGCAGTTTGGAAAGAACAAAGTCCAGTATAAAGATTTTGACTGGTATTATATTCAAACAGACCATTTTGATATTTATTTCAGTCAAAAGGGTGAAACACTTGCAGAGTTTACTTCAAAGGCGGCAGAGAATGCGCTTACATCAATTCAAAAAAGTTTTAACTATAAGATAAATAACCGCATCACATTAATCATTTATAATTCTCAAAACGATTTTCAGGAAACCAACGTAATCGATCAATACTTAAGCGAAGGGATTGAGGGTTTTACCGAACTTTTTAAGAATCGCGTAGTAATTCAGTATATGGGTTCATACAAAAAATTCAGACATCTTATTCATCATGAGCTTGTTCATGCAGTCATGAATGACATGTTTTATGGCGGTTCAATTCAGAATATCATATCAAATAATATTTCAATTAACATTCCTACCTGGTTTAGTGAAGGTATGGCAGAATATCAAGCGTTGGGTTGGGACGTAGATACGGATATGTTTATTCGAGATGCCGCAATAAACGAATATCTGCCTGACATACAGAGTTTGGGGGGTTATTTTGCTTATAGAGGCGGTCAATCTGTCTTTTACTATATTGACAGAAAATATGGCAAAGAAAAAATTGGCGAGTTGATTGGTAAAATCAGAAACACCGGAAATGTTGAAACAGGAGTTAAAGAAGCAATCGGACTTGATATCGAGGAACTGAACGAACGCTGGAAAAAAGAAATAAAGAGAATTTATTGGCCTGATATAGCAAAGAGGAAAGATCCTGATGAATTTGCAAAAAGGCTAACTAACCATAAAAAGGACGGCGGTTCTTATAATACTAGTCCTGCAATCTCTCCGCAAGGTGATAAGGTAGCTTTTCTTTCCAATAGAGACTTTTATTTTGATCTCTACATAATGAGCGCAATAGATGGTAAGATTATTAAAAAATTGATTAAGGGAAATCGTACAGCAGATTTTGAAGAACTGAATATTCTTACTCCAAGCTTAACCTGGTCTCCCGATGGAAAGAAAATAGCACTTGGTGCTAAAAGTGGAGGTTACGATGTTGTTTATATAATAGACGTCGAATCAGAAGATCGGGAAACAATCCCGCTTTGGCTTGAAGGGGTTAAAAGTGTTACATGGTCTCCTGATGGAAAAAGCTTGGCATTTATTGGTCACACTGCCACTCAATCTGATGTATATCTTTATAATTTAGAAAATCAGCAGCTTGATAACTTGACAGATGATCTATTTAGCGATAGTGATCCTGCATGGTCTTTTGACGGTAGTAAAATATTTTTCTCCTCGGACCGGATTGATAAGCTTTCTAAAGAAATTCTACCTGACAGTTTTAAGATCTACAAGCACAATTACAATCAGCAGGATATTTATTCCTTTGAGTTGAATACCAAAAAAATTGAGAGAATTACCTCGCTGCCTTTCAGCGACGAAGTATCACCAATTGCAAGTCCTGATGGGAACCATCTACTGTTTATTTCGGATATTAACGGGATAAACAACATATACAGGAAAAGCTTAACAGAAAATAACTCTATCGATAAAACAGAAGAAAATTCAAATGATCTTATACCAGTCACAAATTCGCTAAATGGTTTGTACCAATTATCCACTTCAAAAGATGGTAAGAAGCTGTCATTTACGTCATTGTACCAGTCTGCTTTCAATATCTTTTTAATGAATAATCCTTTTGAATCAATACTTGAAGAGAAAAAGCTTGAGCCGACACTCTACATTTCAAGCTTATTAAAAAAGGAAAATGGAGAAGAGTTCATCGAACGCGATAGTTCGGCAGCATTAAAAAATTCATTCAACGATTCTCTAGACATTTATGTGGGGAATATTGTCGACACTTCAAAAGTATACGGTGATTCGGTTGAAATTGATTTTAGCAATTATGTTTTTGGTACCGATTTCAATCTTCCCAAAGATACAAGCAACAATGACGATTCAAAGTTTAATCTTGCAAACAATTTAGATAAGCAAGGCAACTATAAGGTAAATAAGTATAAGATTACTTTTTCTCCCGACATCGTTTATGCAAATGCCGGTTATAGTTCACTGTATGGTTTGCAGGGAACAACCGTAATTTCCTTTAGCGATGTTTTGGGAAATCATCGTTTGATAGGTGTAACAAGTCTTCAAATTGATTTGAAGAATAGCGATTACGGATTAGCTTACTATTATCTTCCTGAAAGAATTGACTATGGAATTGAAGCATTTCATACAGCAAGGTTTGTCTTTTTAAGCAGAGGAATTACTTCCGACCTGGTGAGATTCAGAAATTTTGGAGCAGTGGGCTCACTCAGCTATCCATTAAATCGCTTTAAAAGAATTGAGGCAGGATTAAGCTGGCTTAATATTTCGCAAGAAAACTTAGATAACCCGAATGAAGAAACCGATAAGGTTTCCTATATAATTCCGTCATTAGGATTTGTGCATGATAATGTTTTGTGGGGATATACTTCGCCAATTGATGGTTCACGATATCGTTTTGACATTTATGGCAATCCCGGTTTATCAGATAGAAGGCTAAGCTTCTATTCTATACTTGGTGATTACCGAAGATACTTAAGATTTTGGACCGATTATTCATTTGTGTTTCGGTATTCCGGAGGTTATTCAGCAGGAAACAATCCACAAAGATTTTTTATCGGCGGAATAGAAAACTGGATAAACCGATCATTTGCAACTACAGATATTCCTTTGGAATCTGCTTCTGATTTTGCATTCCTAACAGCGGCTTTACCGCTTAGAGGATTTGATTATGCAGAAAGGATTGGCACAAGATATTCGTTGGTTAATATGGAATTCAGATTTCCACTGATAAGATATTTGGTTACCGGTGCTCTCCCAATTCTATTTAGAAATATTTTGGGTGTTGCTTTTGTAGATGTCGGAACAGCATGGACAAAAGATAAAGACCTGAAGCTTTTTGAAAGAAACAATAACGGAAATGTTGTTACTAAGGATTTATTGATGGGAACCGGTATTGGAGCAAGAGTATTCTTTCTCTATTTCCTAGTTCGGTTTGATGTTGCATGGGCTTACAATGTTGATGGGTTTACAAAGCCAAAGTTCTATTTGTCGTTAGGTGCCGATTTTTAGCAGCTATAAAGATATGCCAGATTTTGCCTCGCTTTCGGCACGTAATCTGGCATCTCTACACGTGTGATAGTTTCATTTACCATCTGCTCATTTCTCTTTTGAATCCGAGGGTTTGGGTTTTGAAGTTTTGCTTTCGGGTTTCGAAGATTTGCTTTCAGTTTTTGCATTTTTATAATCTGTATGGTAAAAACCACTGCCTTTAAAAATTGGACCTGATCCTGCACCGAGTAATCTTTTTACTTTGCCTTTACATTTAGGGCATTCTTTAATCGGCTCATCATTCATCTTCTGAAACATTTCGAAATCGTAACCGCAAGCTAAACACTTATACTCATAAGTTGGCATGATTTATTCCTAAAAAATTTAGTGCTTAACTTAATGAAAAAAAGCAAATAATTCTATAAATTGATTTGGTTAAATTTTTGTTATTCAAAAAAATCATCCAAAGAAATTCTTAGTGAATTATTTAGTTAGAATAAAAAAAGTATTTTTGATACTCATTCCATTTTTATGCGTTGGTTGTCTTAACTACATTCAGGATGTAAATCTATATGCCGATGGATCCGGGTTTATGAAAATAAGTTACTGGATGCAATCACTTGGGAATGAAAATTCTGTAATTGCCGAAAAAATCGGGCTGTTTAATTCGGATTCTTTGAGAAGCGCATTTCAATCTCAGTACAATACTATTGAAGATATTGAAGTTTATACTGATTCAACCGACAGTACTATGCATGCAATAATTGAGTTGTCTTTTCCGAGCATTGATTCATTAAATAACCATAAATCCTTTCGCGATTATAATTTTTCGTTAAAAGATGGTGCCGCTGGTCAAAAAATTTTTTCACAATTCATTCCGCCTGTTGCCACAGGATTCGGAGTCAATCGAAGCGATTTTAGCATTCAATATAAATACACATTTGGGGGAGAAATAATAACTCATAATGCTCAGGATAATGAAGGGCGAACCTTAATTTGGAATTATACTCTTGATGATATTGGAAGCGGTAAGACAATTTTGGTAACATTCAAACCATTCAAGCTAAAACAAACTCCTTATTGGATTTACATTCTTTCCGGCTTAGTTCTGCTTGTGGTAGTAATATTTCTTTTCAGAAGGAAAAAAGATTAGGTTTTAACTATTATTAATGACATAGCTGTTAGTTTATTTTATTGACATACCAGGTCGTTTTGTATATATTTGTGCCTCTTTTCTTAAATAATAAAAGCAAATAACAAATAATGGCAACTGAAAACTTGAAAATTTTTTCAGGTAGTTCGAATCTTCCGCTGGCTGAAAAAATAGCGCGTAAGTCAAATATGCCATTAGGTTTAGTTGAGTTAAAGCGATTCAGTGATGGAGAAATTTGGGTTAAGTATCTTGAAAATATACGCGGTTCGGATATTTTCATAGTTCAATCAACCAATCCTCCGGCAGAAAACCTGATCGAGTTGTTGATCATGGTTGATGCAGCAAAAAGAGCTTCTGCCAATAGAATTACAGCAGTTATACCTTACTTTGGGTATTCACGACAGGACAGAAAAGATCAGCCCAGGGTTTCAATAACCGCTAAACTTTTAGCTAATTTAATCACTGGTGCTGGAGCGGATCGTGTGATCACAATGGATTTGCATGCTGCTCAAATTCAGGGTTTCTTTGATATTCCCTTTGACCACTTGTATGGCTCATCCATTTTCAGCGGTCTCTTTAATGATATCAAAGATAATTTAGTTGTAGTTTCACCCGATGTTGGTGGAATAAAGATAGCAAGATCATATGCTAAACGACTGAATGCAAGTTTAGTTGTTATTGATAAAAGAAGACCCAAACAAAATCTTGCAGAAGTTGTTCACATCATTGGAAGTGTAAAAGACAAAGATGTTCTAATTGTGGATGACTTAATTGACACCGCAGGTACTTTTGTTGGTGCAATTGATGCCCTGAAAAAAGAAGGTGCACAAAACATTTATGGAGCCGTTACGCATCCATTGTTTTCAGGTCCGGCAATAGAAAGAATTCGTAATTCACAAATAACAAATTTGTTGGTTTCAGATACAATAAATTTTAAGCATAGTGGTAATCTGGAAAAAATTTCAGTGGTTTCAGCTGCAGAAATTTTTGCGGAAGCAATAATAAGAACTCATGATAATGAGTCGATTAGTTCGCTGTTTGATGTAGATAAAGGATAATTTTACAAATTGGAGCAATAATGGAAAAGCAAGCACTTAAAGCAAATATCAGAACCGAAATAAGTAAATCTTCTAGAAGCAATTTACGCAGAAGCGGAAAAGTTCCCGGAGTTTTTTATTCAAGGGTGAATAAACCAATTCCAATTGAAGTTTCAGAAAAAGCAATCAAACCATTCGTATTTACAGCTAAAACTCATCTCATTTCGCTTGAAGTTGAAAATGATAAAAACTATGACTGTGTAGTTAAAGATGTTCAGTTTGACCCTGTAACTGAATCGATCGTTCATTTCGATTTACTAGGTTTGATTGAAGGTGAGAAATTCCAATTAGAGGTACCGATTCAATATCATGGAACTGCAATTGGTATTAAAGAAGGTGGAATAGTTCAGCAGGTCTTACATAAATTGGAAATAGAATGCTATCCAAAAGATATTCCTCAATTCCTTTCAATTGATATAACAAACCTAAAATTAGGTGAATCAATTCACCCGACTGATCTTACTTTTAAAAATATTTCAATCTTAACTACGCCCGAAACAGTTGTTGTTGCAGTTGTACATCCGAAGGTTGAGAAAGAGCCTGTAGCTGCTGAAGTTACAGCAGAAGCGCTTGCAGAACCCGAGGTAATTGGTAAGGGCAAAGCAACTGAAGAAGAGGAAGAAAAAGAATAATTTTAAGTGCGGTTGATTTTAGGCATTGGTAATCCGAATGATCGGTATCGATACAATAGACACAATGTTGGATTCATGTGCCTTGATTATTTGGCGAATAAATACTCCATTTCTTTTTTACCCTCCAGAAATGATTATTATCTCGCTGAACATAAAGTTGGGGAGAATTATTTCAGCTTAATCAAACCATCCAACTATGTTAATAATAGTGGATTTTCTGCAATGCAAGCTCTTTCAAAGTATAGAGCTTCTATTGACGATCTGCTTGTAATACATGATGATGTCTATTTGACAACGGGAACTTTCCGTGTGAAATTAACCGGTGGAGATGGTGGACACAAAGGTGTAAGCTCGATTATTTATCACCTATCCTCTGATGATGTTGCACGAATCCGAATTGGAGTAGGTGGCAAAGAATTCTCGCAAGACAATATAGCAGAATATGTACTTTCTGATTTCTGCAAAGAAGATGAGAGGTTATTGATTGAAGTATTTGAAAATTGCTCAGCATTAGTTGAGGCATTCATCTGCGGTGGTATAAAACAATTATTGGATGTTAATAGTAAATTAGCTAAGCCGAATAATAATTCAGATATCAATTCATAAATGCAACATTGGAGAGAAATATGGACTTAGGTTTTCAAATAATCCCTTTCTTCGGGATACTTGCACTTCTTTACACATTCTGGAAAACCTCATGGATAAATAAACAGGATGCCGGCACAGAAAAAATGCAAAAGATTGCTCAGCATATTTCCGAAGGTGCAATGGCATTTTTAAAAGCAGAATATAAAGTGCTTGCCATGTTTGTCCTCTTTGTTGCTTTACTGCTTGCTTACAGTGGTTTAAATGCAGAAAATTCATCACCATTGGTTGGTGTTTCATTTATTATTGGCGCCTTCTGTTCTTCTCTCGCCGGTTTTATAGGAATGAGAGTAGCAACTAAAGCCAATGTCCGCACAACAAATGCTGCACGAACAGGTCTTGACAAGGCTCTAAAAATTGCTTTTACTGGTGGATCGGTTATGGGTATGGGTGTTGTCGGATTAGGTGTTTTAGGACTTGGTACTTTATTCCTTATTTATGGCTCCATGTTTGGGTTAGATTCCCAATCTGGAATAGATAAAGTTATTGTAGTTATTACAGGTTTTTCTTTTGGTGCTTCCTCTATTGCTCTATTCGCAAGGGTAGGCGGCGGAATTTATACCAAAGCCGCCGATGTTGGTGCAGATTTGGTAGGAAAAGTTGAAGCCGGCATCCCGGAAGATCACCCGCTTAACCCTGCCACTATTGCGGATAATGTTGGTGATAATGTTGGTGATGTTGCAGGTATGGGTGCCGATCTTTTCGAATCTTATGTTGGTTCAATTGTAGGAACAATGGTCCTTGGGGCATCGTTTTTTATGATTCCTGATTTTCAAGAAACCACAGCAGGGCTTGGCGCTGTACTTCTTCCTTTGATGATTGCCGGTGTTGGTATTGTTATGTCAATTATCGGTACTTTCTTCGTTCGAGTAAAAGAAGGAGGCGATCCGCAAAAAGCGTTAAACTTTGGGAATGTTGTGGCAGGCATCCTCATGATTATCGCCTCATGGTTTTTAATAAAATGGCTGCTTCCTGAATCATGGATTTTTAAGGATCCGCTTTATGCATTTAGCGGAGAAGGAAATTATTATAGCTCCACTAATATTTTCTTTGCCACTGTTATTGGAATTATATCGGGTTCTTTAATTGGAATGATTACAGAATATTATACCGGAAGCGGTAAAGCTCCTGTACTAAGCATTGTCCGTCAATCCGTAACAGGAGCGGCAACAAATATTATTTCAGGCTTAAGTGTTGGGATGTTATCAACAGCATTGCCGGTCCTTGTTCTAGCTACCGCAATTATTTTATCTTTTCATTTTGGTGGTTTATACGGGATTGCAATTTCAGCAGTTGGAATGCTGTCAATTTTAGGAATACAATTAGCGGTAGATGCTTACGGACCCATTTCAGATAATGCCGGCGGCATTGCTGAAATGTCCGAATTGCCGAAAGAAGTTCGATCGAGAACAGATAAATTAGACGCAGTTGGAAATACAACTGCAGCAATCGGAAAAGGATTTGCAATTGGTTCGGCAGCACTAACTGCATTAGCACTATTTGGGGCATTCATGGTTTCGGCAAATTTGAAATCAATAGATATTTCAAAAGCCGTGGTAATGTCGGGTTTGTTAATTGGTTCGATGATTCCATTTTTATTTTCAGCATTAGCTATGCGAGCTGTTGGACGGGCAGCAATGTCTATGATTGAAGAAGTCAGAAGACAATTTAATTCTATTCCTGAGCTTAAATCTGCGCTGAATATTATGCGAAAAAATCTGGGTAAAGAATTAAAGGAATGGAGTGCGGAAGATCAACAGACTTTTCACGCAGCAGATGGTAAAGCCGAGTATGGAAAATGTGTTGAAATTTCTACTAAATCTGCAATAAAACAAATGGTTATCCCTGGACTTATGGCAGTAGTTCTTCCTGTTGTAACCGGATTTTTGGGAGGTAAAGAGATGCTTGGCGGATTGATTGCCGGAGTAACCGTTACCGGTGTTCTTATGGCTATTTTCCAGGCAAATGCCGGGGGAGCATGGGATAACGCGAAAAAAATGTTTGAAGAAGGAATCGAAGTTAATGGTCAAAAGTACTTCAAGGGATCGGATGCCCACAAAGCTGCTGTAGTAGGTGATACAGTTGGTGATCCGTTTAAGGATACTTCAGGCCCATCTTTGAATATTCTTTTAAAATTAATAGCGGTCGTTTCGCTTGTAATTGCACCTTTAATTAAATAAATTAGAACGCTTTTAATTAAATATGTTTAACCCTGCTCTCTTATGAGTGCTATATTATCCGAAGGGAAATGAATGAGACAACAGACTTACGAGAGTGCTGTTTTAATTAATGCATCTCTCGACGATCCTCAGATTGAGGGCGTAGTATCAAAGATTAAAGAAACTATTACTGCTAACGGTGGTGAGATTAGGGAGATTGAAAATTGGGGAAGGAGACGATTAGCTTACATGGTTAATAAAAGTAAAATTGGATATTATGCCATCTTCAGATTTGATGCTCCTACCACAATAATTTCAAAGTTAGAAAGATTCTGTAATCTTGATGATCATATTCTTAGGTTCATAAATATTAAACTTGATGCTATTGCATTGGAACAAATCGAAAAAAATAAAGTAGCACCGGTTCAAGTAATTGAAGCAATAATTGAGGCTATTGAACCACCCCTTAAAATTGCCGAACCAGAAGATGAATAATTAATTGTTAACACAAAAATTTGCGATTAAGTATGGAGGAACAAAACATGGCTGACTTGAGAATGCCCGAAATAAACTACGTTATAGTTGCGGGAAACCTTACTAAAGATCCGATCTTCAGACAAACAACCAACAACACGCCTGTTGCTAATTTTTCAATAGCTTCCAACAGAAAATACAGAGACAGCTCAAACCAATGGCAGGAAGATGTTTGTTACGTTGGAATTGTCGCTTGGAATAGACTGGCAGAAAGCTGTCGTGAGAGACTGAGAAAAGGTTCAGCTGTATTAGTTGATGGTGAATTACAGAGCAGAAGCTGGAAATCTGATGACGGACATAACAGAAGTATCGTTGAAATTAAAGCACGAAGAATTCAATTCTTAAATAGAAGATTGAAAGCTGATGGCGAAAATGGTCATGTTGTTGAAGCAGAAGAACCCGAAGTTTTTACAGAAGAGGATCACTCAAGTTTTAACAATGACACGTTCGATAAATTTTTATCTAACGAAGAATCAAATCTCATTAAATAACTTATGGTAAGTGAATGAAAAAAGAAATTAGAACAAAAAAAGTTTGCAGGTTCACACAAAATAATATTAAGTACATCGACTTTAAGGATGTAAAACTTTTACAAAAATTCATCTCGGAACAAGGTAAGATTACTCCTAAAAGAATAACCGGAACTTCATCAAAGTATCAAAGACAATTAAGCTTAGCAATAAAACGTGCAAGGCATATGGCACTTTTACCATATGTTTCTGAAAGCGCGAGATAATTATCCAGAGGACTAAATGAAAGTAATATTGAGAAAAGATTATGAATCGCTTGGCAAGATTGGCGAGGTTGTGGAAGTAAAACCGGGTTTTGCCCGAAATTTTTTACTTCCTAGAAAAATTGCTTATGCTGCTTTAGCAGGTAATCTTAAAGCCCTTGAAGAGGAAAAGAAAGTTCATGTAAAAAAAGAACATCAGGAATTAGTCAAATCAGAAAAACTTGCAGGCGAATTAGAAAAAGTCTCTGTTACTATCCCGGTTCAAGTTGGTGAAGAAGATAAAATTTTTGGCACTGTAACTAACCAGATGATTGCAGATGCATTAACAGAAAAAGGTTACGAGATAGATAAAAGAAAAATTGAAATCGAAGAACCAATAAAATCCTTAGGTATTTATGGAGTTAATATAAAGCTGCACTCCAAAGTAAATGCTAAAATTAAAGTTTGGGTTGTTAGAGAATAGTTGTAAGAATTTTAGGCATAAAAAAAGGAAAGCTACTCGCTTTCCTTTGTTGTTTTAAAGTTGAGGTATTCTATCTTGCTCTAACCTGTTTAGTATTTACCAGCTTAGCGATTTCGGAAGTACCACTTTTTGCAATATTTTTTATAGCTTCAGCTGAAAGTTGAAGTGTGACAAAACGGTTTAACTCTTGAACCCAGACACGTTTCTTTTGCAAGTTTGGTAAAAATCTTCTCTTAGTCCGATTATGTGCATGCGATACGTTATTACCGTAGGCAGGTTTTTTCCCTGTTAATTGACATACTCTTGCCATTACTTCTCCAATAAATTTATATTTAAAATGAGGTGTAAATATACCAATTTATTCCAACAAAAGAACAAATAATTTAAGTTCCATCACTTGAAATTTCTGAAAACAAAAGCAATTTTAATTGAAATTAAAGCCTTTTTTTTGTATTTAGTTTCGAGGGAATTTTTCACCGGGAATTTTAAGACAGAGTTCAACTAAATATTATAAAGGAATCTTAAATATGGAATATTATGAACTTCATCCTGATACTCCACAACTAAGGTACGTCAATAAAGCTGTAAGAGTATTAAAAGAAGGCGGAATAATAATTTATCCGACAGATACGGTTTATGGAATTGGCTGCGATATTTTCAATAAGGAAGCGTTAGAAAGAATTTTTACAATTAAGAATGATGGAATTACTAAACTGTTCAGCTTTGTATGCTCTGATTTGAAGGACATAGCCAAATATGCTAAGGTTTCTGATTATGCATATCGAACTATGAAACATCTATTGCCAGGGCCATACACTTTTATTTTGCCCGCTGCTAAACAAGTACCTAAAAAACTTTGGACAAAAAGAAAAACTGTGGGGATTCGAGTTCCTAACCATCCAATAGCATTAAAACTTGTAGCAGAATTAGGAAATCCAATAATCAGCACAAGCACAACAACTCGAAAGGGAACTCTTATAATTGATCCGGTTGAAATTAAAAGCATTTTTGAAAACCAGGTTGATCTAATGCTTTCTCAAGGAGGATTAAGCGGAAAACTCTCAAGCATAGTTGATCTTAGCGGCGAATCTCCTGAAATCATTAGAGAAGGGGCGGGAGACGTTAGCCGTTTTTACAAATGAATTTTATTCAAACTTTATTTCTGAAAATATGTGCGGGTGAAGCTTGAATAATAGGTGTTAAAATTATTTCGTTAATGTTGACATTTTCAGGACGTGTAGCACTGAAGATTACTGCTTCAGCTACATCTTTGGGTGATAATGGAGTAACACCCTCATAAACTTTATTTGCGCTATTCTCATCACCCGAAAATCTTACTTTAGCAAACTCGGTTAAAACCATTCCCGGATCAACAGAAGTAACTTTTATATTTTTATCCAGAACATCAATACGTATTGACTGTGTTAAAGCATTGACGGCAAATTTGGTCGCACAATAAACATTCCCCATCATGTACACTTCATGGCCTGCAATTGAACCAATATTTATTATATGCCCTCGTTTTCTTTCAACCATTTTGGGAAGAATAGCTCGTGTTACATACAATAAACCTTTCACATTTGTATCTATCATTTCTTCCCAATGAGTAATATCAGCTTCGTACACTTTACTAAAACCGCGAGCAAGTCCTGCATTATTAAGAAGAATATCGATTTGTTTCCATTGAGCCGGAAAAGAACCAATTACTTTTTTAACATCACGTAATTTTCTCACATCTAGCTGCGCAATAAATATATTGATGCCATATTTTTTTATTAATGATTTTTTAATTTCAGCTAATCTATCAATTCGGCGGGCACACAAAATTAAATTCGCTCCTTTGCTTGCAAATGCTTCTGCACATGCATTCCCAATCCCTGATGAAGCACCGGTTATCATAACTATTTTATTCTTAAGACTTGCCATTCATAATCCTTGAATTGTGTGAATAAATTTTACAAGTCCAAACTCTTATCTTTCAATCCAGCTAGTTCTTTTTGTCTTGAAGTTAGGAGCAATAACCTCAAATGGATAAGGTTTTGAAACAACCTTGCCCCAGGGATCACTAACTGATTTACGTCCGTACCATTTTGCGAACGATACGTTGGAATCATCGCTGATAATAATGATTTCTTTATCGCTTGACTTGATACTTACAATCAAATTAAAACCCGCTTGATTATTAGAATTGAAATTTTCCGCCATCACATTAATTGAGTTTCTTCCTCCAACTAAGAAAGATGTAATATCGATAAACTTTATTCTTTTATACTCGGCTAATAAAGAGAGGCTGCGTCTTGCATAAACTTTATCCACAAATTTTCCATTTATGAAAAGCTGTACATAGGAATCGCCCAATAATTGTAAATATGCTTCCTTTGGTTTGCTGTTTAATTCAAATGAGGTTGTAAATTCGGCTTTTGATGGATAAGCAGGTTCATTATCCTTTAAGTAAATCCATTTACTTTCAAGCAATGGGTCAAAATTAATTAAATTTTGAGAAAGTAGATTTTCTTTGATTTCTTGAAAGTATGAAATTAACCGATCGAATTTATCTTCAATCATATTCAAATTTGCTTCTTTATAATATCTCAACCATAGTCTGCGGTATTCTTGTTTAAGTAAAATTAGTTGTTTAAGATTATCATCAATCATGGTGGATAGATCGTTCAAATTAGGTACAGATTTGCCGCTCGAAACATCCCTAAGATGAAATTGTGTCTCTAATTTCAGCTTGTACCAATTATTCAGTTCTAAAATGTACTGCAATAATTCAAATTGGTCAGAATTTTTTCGCACCGTCGATTTCAAATTTTCCAAATCCTCTTTAATTTTGGGAAGAGTAAAATCATTCCAAGAAATTCTTCCTGCTTTAGATAATTTAGGTTCCCACCAAACAGGCTCCTTAAATTTAAGCAGAGGATGGCGCCAGACTTCGTGCCAAATGATTTGATTGAGGGGATTACTTAATGTTTCATAAATTTGAGATAATCTATTATCATCGGTTCCAAAGAAATCATAAAAATAATCATTAGTGAATTTGCTTAAATCGCCTTGGCTATAATTCCATGAACATTGAGCAGACCAAGCGTAGTTGTAAAGAATAAATTCCTTGAAAGTCTCTGCTCCATAATCGCCCCAGTTTGAGTTTATCATTCCCAGTGATTCATTTTCCAGCCCGGATTTAATAATGTATTTAATGTTTGGAAGTGAAATTATGTTTACTGGAAAAGTTGATACAAAATTCCATGCTGCTGGTGAAACTAAGTAGTTAAACCCTGCATCTCGAATTATTTTTGTAGAAGGATAATCATTTTCCGCTCCATAATGCCAATCAACAATTATAATGTCTTTAGGAATTAATGTAAGAATTTCGGGATGATCCAGAAGGATATCGCCATACATCATCACTTTTTTATTGTACTTCTTACAGATATTGTAAACCTTTTTGTAATGGTTCGCATGAACAACCGCAATGTTAGTTTCATCCATAAGTTTTTTACTTTTGCCCAAACCAACATCCCAGCTTTCATCGGCGCCCATGTGGAAATACTCGGAGGGGAAGAGTGCGAAAACTTCTTTTAGTAAATTTTCAAGAAAAACATACGTTGAGTCATTTGAAACATTAAGAGAAGCCGCTCCGGGAAATTCAGCATACTTTAAAAATTCTTCCTGAGAAAGAATATTTTCATAATGACCGAGAGTCTGAAAGATTGGAATCACCTCAACAAAATTTTTCTTTGCAAAATCTATAATCTCCTTTACTTCACTTTTTGTTAAAGCTCCACGGTCTTTGCCAATTGTAGGATATTTTTCAAACACGAGCATATCTTCCATGTAAGGCATGTAAGTGTTCATCTTATATCTGGCGATGTGAGTAATTATTTTCTTGAAGTTTTCGAGATTAGAAACCTGTCCTCTGCTAATGTCGTCCGAAATTCCCCGTATTTTCATATCAGGCCAATCAATTATTTCAATGGCAGGAAGCTTTCCTTCTGCTTTTTCTAGCATTTGAACTAAGCTCATTGCGGCGTAGTAAATTCCTTTGGGGGTATTAGCTTTGAGTTCAATTTTATTGTTTGATATTCTTAGCAAGTAACCTTCATCGCACAAATTATTAATGATATGATCTTGTTCTTCGAGTCCGATATAACTTATTTGAATGTCGCCATCGCCTGCAATACGTGAGTTAATATCGTGAAAATCTTTGAATGTTTTTTGAATCAATTCAATGCTATAGGTATTATCTTCTTTTGAGGCTAGAACTGAAATAATCAAATTATCTTTTAGTAGAAATTCACCGTCTAATGATTTTACTAATTTGGGAGTGGGTACAATTGGGATTTTCATTGTTTGATCGCTTAGAATATTGGTGAGTATTAAGGAAAGAAAGATTATAAATAGATTCTTCATGGCACATCCAGTTTAAGAGAAATAGAATTTATTTTGATGATTAAATTAAAAATAATTTTCTAAAAACTTAAAACAATTTTAAAGAATCGTACCTGTCCAAAAAATGTTGGATTATTTTTATTTCAAAGTTGTATCACACTCTGCATTCAAAAGAAACAAGGCGATAAGGTCTTATTTCATTCGGTTTTTTGTTTTACTAAGGTTAAAAAAATGTTTATCCAACTGCTGATTAAATTTCTAAAATTCATAACCTTAGTAACATGCATGATAAGATAAGCTTCTTCAACCTTATCACCATATTTTTATATTTGAGAATAATCTTTCATTAAAAGTTCTTTCCAACACTATGATGATTATTCCTTTGAGAGAAGGAGAGAAGACTTAAATATGAGAGGGATTGAATTCGGAAATAATTAGAATCCTTCCAGTACAGAGAATTAGATAAACTTTTTTCCTGTTTCATAATTATTTCGAACAGCAGAGTAATTTATTTGCTATTTGAAGACACCTGGAATCTTTGTCAAACACTTCGGACACCGCCCATTTTTAATGTGATTAACAAGTACATCGTGCCAATCTCTTCTGATCAAAGGTGTGCTGCAGTTATGACAAAAAGTAGTGTGCCCCTCTGCATGAAATATATTTCCTACATAACAATATTTTATACCGGCAGTCAGAGCAATCTTTCTTGCTTTTAATAATGTTAACTCGGGAGTTCGGGATTTGTTCAGCATTTTGAAATCAGGATGAAACGCAGTAAAGTGCAATGGAACTTCATCGCCAAGATTCTTTAGTATCCAGTCACATTCTTGTTTTATCTCTGCATCGGAATCATTCGCTCCGGGAATTAATAAGGTCGTTATTTCAAACCAAATATCGGTTTCTTTTTTCAACCAGACCAAAGTATTGAGAACATGATCCAGATGTGAGAATGTAATCGTGTGGTAGAATTCTTCGGTGAATGCTTTTAGGTCGACATTCGCAGCATCAATAAATTTATAAACATCCTTTCGAGCATTCTTATCAATATAACCGGCCGTTACCATAACGGATTTAATTCCTTCCTCTCTGGCAATACGTGAAATGTCAATAACATATTCTCCAAAAATAGTTGGATCATTGTATGTGAAGGCAATTGATGGTGTGTGGTTCTTTTTTGCAAGAGCGACTACCTCTTCCGGCGAAACCGAAAGTGCATTTTCATCATCAAGTTTTGCTTTACTCATTGACCAGTTTTGGCAAAACTTACAACCCAAGTTGCAGCCGGCAGTTCCAAAACTTAGAATTGATGATCCTGGTAAAAAATGGTTAAGCGGTTTTTTTTCGATAGGGTCAATTGCGAAACCGGTTGGTCTTCCGTAACCCACAGAATAAAGTTTGCCATAATGATTTTGTCTTATGTAACAAAATCCTGCTTGTCCCTCACCGATTGTACAATAGCGGGGACAAAGTGTGCAAAGTATTTTTCCATTTTTAGCTAGTTTCCACCAATCGGCAATTTTTAATCCGGAAGTTTTCATTGAATTATTTTTAAATGAGAAAAAAACACGATTAATAACAAACCCAATTGCTTCAAGTTGTAAAAATTGTTTTCGGAGAAATTAGGTTTGCAGCTCTGATTATACGATTTCAAACCTCATCCAGTTTGCGCGACTTTTTTCCGAATACGGTGCGCCCGCGGTAAATATCACAAGATCACCGCTATTTAGGTGACCTGAATCTTTAATTCTCTTCTTTGCTTCTTCAATAGCCATGCGTTCTTTATCAATCTCTTCAAAAAATACTGATGTTACTCCCCAATAAAGGCAAAGGTTGTTCATTGTTTCGAATTTATTGGTGAAAGAAATTATCTTTGCTTTAGGTCTAAACTTAGAAAGATTGCGTGCAGTTCTTCCTTCAATTGTAAATGCTACAATAGCATTTGCTTTTATCTGATCGCTTATGTTTTTCATGGCTCGTCCAACCGAATCAAAAAGATTATCTTCTATATTTTTAGGAATCTCAAAAACATATTCATGATAATTGCTGATTTTTTCTTCGGCATTTCTAATAATATCATTCATCATTTTTACAGTTTCAACGGGAAATTTACCAACGGAAGTTTCTCCGCTTAACATTACCACATCGGTTCCATCCCAAACAGCATTAGCAACGTCCGATGCTTCTGCTCGTGTGGGAACAGGATTATGAATCATCGATTCCAACATCTGCGTGGCCGTTATTACTACTTTGCCAATACAATTACATTTTTTTATTATTTCTTTTTGAAGGACTGGAACATCCTGCGGAGGAAGCTCAACCCCTAAATCACCTCTTGCAATCATAATTCCATCGGATACTTCAAGAATTTCATCAAAATTATTTATTGCTTCTTTCTTTTCGATTTTTGCGATGATGGGACGAACAGCCCCTTGGCTTTTCAACCATTCTCTAAGTTTTACAACATCATTTGCGCTCCTAACAAAAGACAATGCTATGAAATCTATCCTATGCTTTAGTGCAAATAAAATATCTCTGCGATCTTTTTCTGTGAACGACTCGGTTGATAATTTCATTCCCGGCAGGTTCATTCCTTTTTTGGGTTTGAGAATTCCACCTGCCTGAACCGAACAAACAACCGAATTATTTTTCTTTTTAATTACTTTCAGTTTTATTAATCCATCGTCTAGTAAAATTAAATTTCCTAACTCTGCATCTTGAGGTAAAGACTTATAAGAAGTGGAAATAATATTTTCATTCCCAACAATATCTTCAATAGTAATTTCTATAATATCATTCTCTAAAAGTTCGATTTCAGGTTTGTTCAATTCACCGATTCTAATTTTAGGTCCCTGTAGATCGATCACAACAGCGAGCGGAGTTTCTTCCTCAGTACATGCTTTGTGAATTTCATTAAAAATGCTTTCAAAAAAATTATAATTACCGTGGGAAAAATTTAATCTTACGCCATCCAAACCGGCTAACATTAATTTTTTTATGCAATCTGCGGTCTGTGTGCTCGGACCCAAAGTGCAAAGTATTTTTGTTTTTGCAAATACCTCCACAAGCTTATTGTTCATATTAATTTTTCTTTTTCTTGGTTTTTAGTGAAGTTTCATTTCCTGGTTTTGCAGCTTTAGATTTTGCGTAAAGATCTTTTATTTTTTTCTCGACTAGTTCAAACACCGAACCGGGTTCATAACCTTTCGTAGTTTTTTTACCTGCTTTTGTACCTGTCAAAAGTTCAATCCCATCTTCTACCCGGCTAACAGCATAAATGTGAAACTGACCTTTAGCAACAGCATCAACAACATCCTCACGCAGCATTAATTCTTGAACATTTTGCACCGGTATGATTACTCCTTGGTTTCCAGTTAATCCTCTTGCTTTACATACATCATAAAATCCTTCAATCTTTTCATTCACACCGCCGATTGGTTGAACATCTCCTTTTTGATTAAGCGAACCTGTAACGGCAATTGACTGTTTAATTGGTAAACCTGAAAGAGTTGAGAGCAGAGCAAAAATTTCTGCACATGAAGCACTGTCGCCATCAACGGTTCCGTAAGATTGCTCGAACACAAGATTTGCATTAAAGGATAAAGGAAGATCCTGTCCAAAGGTTTCTTTAAAGTAACCTGAAATAATGAGCACACCTTTATTGTAATGACGACCGCTCATTCCGGCTTCGCGTTCAACATTAATAATGCTTCCGCTTCCAAGTGAAACTGTTGCCGTGATCCTTGTAGGCCTTGCGAAGGAATAAAAATCAGCGCCGTAAATAGCTAATCCATTTATTTGCCCTACTCTCTCACCATCCGTATCTAACAATACCATTTTCTCTTCAATCATTTCGGTGATTTTAGTTTCGAGCATTCCATGTCTTTCCAAAGCTAATGCATAAGCTTTTTGAACATGTGCAGCACTTACAGTATCAAAGCCGTCATCAAGCGCCCAAAAATTAGCCTCGCGGGCTAAGTCGGCAATCTTTGAAAATCTTGTAGTCAATTTGCTTTTATGCCCGGCAAATCTTGCGCTGATTTCAACCAATTGACTGAGCGCACTCTTGTCAAACTCGCAGAGATTTTCTTCCTTGATTAATTTTTTAATAACTCTTGCGTATTCAATTAAAACTTTATCGGAAGTTTTTATCTCATAATCAAAATCAGCTATTACTTTAAATATTTTCTTAAAGTCGTATTCGTGCAGTGCAAGAAATGAATAAATGTTTTGACTTCCAACGAGAATCACTTTTGTATCAATCTCAATCGGATCCGGTTTTAAGCTAGTTGGTACAAGCTGAAAGAAATTCGGATTATCTTGTATTTCTAACTTACGATATGTCAGAACTCGTTTTAGGTTGCGCCATACTCCAGGTTCTTCAAAAAGATGGGTCACATTTAATACTAAATAACCGCCGCATGCTCTTAAAAGAGAACCGGCTTTAATTTTAGTGAAGTCAGTGTAGTACCCGCCCCTGCCATCGGTTGTTTTTTCAATATTACCAAAAAGATTAATATAAGTTGGAGATGTTTCAATTATTACCGGGCAGCCGATCGTTTCGCTGTTATCAAGAATTATGTTTACTTCATACTCCTTAAAGTAATCGATTATAAATCCTTCGGGAGTTGTTTGTCCTTCGGGCTTTACTCCCTTAAATATCTGTATGTTTTCCTGGATATTGTTTTCAACTTGGTTTAAATATTCAAGAATACTTGAGGATGAATATTTTTCTCTGAGATTAGCGATAACACCTTTTATTAGGTTCGAGCTGAATTCTATTTCAAGATTACTTAATTGTTTTTGGAATTCCTGGCTGAGCTTTAATCCTTTCTTAAAAACATTTTGCAGCTCTTCCTGCTTACTGTTGTACTTCTTAATTATTGCTTGAGCATCTTCTTTAGTCACCTTTTGCTGTTGTATTAACTCTTCCAACTGATATACAGAAACAGGCTGGTTATCAATTATAGGAAATATTTCCGGTCTTACTCCCTCTCCAACTTTTATTTGACCTAAAGTAAAATTTTCTTTTTTCAGAGTTTCATTAAATGAATTTAATAGAGATTGTTCCTTATCATTATATTCAGAAATTATTTGTTGCTTTCTTGACATATAAGATTCACTTTCTAGCGCTTGGGGAATTTGTCGCTGCAGCAATCTGATCGCAGATCCCAACTCCTCCTTAAAAAGTTTGGCTTTACCGACTTCAAAAGTTAGAAGAACCGGTCTGTCTGCATCCTTAAAATTATTTACATAAGCATAGTCATTCAGTTTACCTACATTCGAACTGATGGATTCAAGCATTTGTTTTACGGTTGTCATTTTACCAGTTCCTGAAAGCCCGGCAATGTAGATATTATAACCCGGGCTGTGTAAGTCAACCCCAAGTCGAATAGCTTTTAATGCTCTTTCCTGGCCAAGAATTCCTTCAATTGGTTTTAATGATTCAGTTGAATCAAATTCAAAAATATTTGGATCGCATTGCCATCTAAGGTCTTCGGGCTTTAGTTCGAATTTTTTTTGTGAGTTGATTTTAGGTAGTTGTTTTGTTGTCATTTTGCCTTCATTCAATATATTAGAAGAAGTAATCTGCTATTAAAAGCTGAGATTTTTCATGAAAATGTAATTATTATTAAGATGAATATCAAAAAAGAAATTAAGCGCTCACTTAACGATTTTCTATATCTGCCCAAATAAATTTCATATTGGTTTATTTTCAATGTTGTGCTGCAAACTATATCCAAAAGAATGAAGGTGAGAAAGTTTTATTCCACTATGTTATTGGTTTTACTAAGGTTTGAGAAAAATATTTATCCAAATGCTGATTGATGTTCTGAAAATTCAAACATTAGTAACTCGTAATGAGATAAATTTCTTCAACCTTATCACATTCTTTTTATATTTGAGAAAGATCTCTCATTAAAAATTCTTTCTACCACTTAAGAAGATTATTCTTTTGAAAGGAGGAGAGAATAATTAAATAAGCGAGGGATTGTATTCAGAGATAATTATAATCATTAAGATTCGGATAAATAGAGCAACCTTTTTCCTGCTTGATAATTATTTTAGGCAGCCGTGAGATTTTCAGTAAAAGTTATTTCTTCTATTTCTTTATCTTTCAACTAATCATAATCTATATTTAATAACGGACAGGTAATGACACTAAATGAAGCAAGAGAATTATTTCCTCATATAAAAAGCGGGAAGATTTATTTTAATCATGCAGCAACGGGACCATTTTCAAAAAATGTTCTGAGCATTGTCAATGAATATCTTCTCCAGCGAAGTGAAACAAATATTGATAACTTTCGTGAACTGATGGAAGTGACTGGTGAAACAAAAAAATATTTATGTCAAATGCTTAATTGCACAGCAGACAGAATTGCTTTTGTTGATAACACTTCAAATGGCTTGAACATTCTTGCCCAGGGAATTAAATGGAAAAAAGGTGATTCGATTATCCTAAATGATATCGAGTTTCCTGCCAATGTTTATCCCTTCTTGAATTTGGAGAAAGAAGGAGTTGAAGTTGAATTTGTGAAGTCAAAAAACGGAATTGTTTCTGCAGATGACATAATTTGTTCAATCAAACCAAGTACAAGATTAATTTCAATTAGCTATGTACAATTTTTAACGGGATATAAAGTTGATCTTGAAAAGATTGGAAATGTTTGCAGGGAGAAGGGAATTATTTTCAGTGTTGATGCAATTCAAGGGCTTGGTGCTTTTACTCTTGATGTTGAAAAAAATAAGGTTGATTTTATCTCATGCGGCACTGCAAAATGGCTGTTGGGAATGCAAGGACTTGCATTCATCTATATTTCTGAAAAACTTCAGCAGCAACTAGAACCTAAATATGTCGGTTGGTTATCTGTGGAAAATGCTTGGAATCATCTCGATTATAATCTCAATCTGAAAAAAACTGCAGATGCACTTCAAGGCGGAACAATAAATGCTTTGGGTGTTTTCGGATTGCTGCCATCGCTAAAATTGTTTTCGGAATTCGGTTACAAGAATGTTGAAGAAAGAATTATCGAAAACTCAACTCACTTCATAAAAAAGTTATTGGAAATTGGTATACATCCAATTCTTAAACAGTGTGGTAAAAAAAATCTCTCGGGAATTATAAGTTTTAAGCATGGGAAAGCAAATCATATTCTTGAGGAGTTGAGAAAGAGAGAAATCTATTGCTCAGTGAGAGAAGGAATGGTTCGGCTTTCTCCGCATTTTTACAATACTTTGGAAGAGATAGATTTTGTTGTGGATGAGATAAAAAATATCCTATAAAGTTCTTATTATTTTGATATGCGAGTCGGTTTGAAAATATATCCGTTAATATCCGTCTTATCTGTTAAATCCGTGTCACATTCTTTTTAATCCTGGACTTTCAATTATTATTTTTTGATGAACAGATTTTTATTATTTTGAACAATGTAAAACAAAAAGGAAAACTAATGCTCAAAGTAAATCTTTTCTCAAAACTTATGTTATTGTCATTTTTAATTCTTGGATTTATTTCACAAAACTTTGCACAGGATTATTTAAAGAAGCTGAGAGTAAGTCCTAAAGCCGAAGTAATGCAAGTGGTGGGATTAACGAAAGTTACAATCTCTTACAGCAGACCGGGAGTTAAAGGTAGAAAAATTTGGGGAGGATTAGTTCCGTATGGTAAAGTGTGGCGAGGAGGTGCAGATGAGGCAACTAAAATTACTTTCACCGCCGATGTTATAGTTGAGGGGAAAAAATTATCTGCTGGTGCATACAGCTTTTTTGTGATTCCTGCCAAGAAAGAATGGATAGTAATTTTCAACAAAGTCGCAGATCAATGGGGGGCATTTGAGTATAATGAAGCAGAAGATGCAATTAGACTAAAAATGAAGCCGAAAACCGCTGAGTTTGAAGAATGGCTGAAGTATGAGATAACTAAAACTGGAGATTATACTGCAAATATTAATCTTATTTGGGAAAAGCAAAGAATAGTGTTGAAATTAGATACGAAATTAAATTAATTTTTAGGGTGGACAGAAATGTCTGGCTTTAATGCCGGTATTTAATGTTTTTTTTGGTAAAACATTTTTCTAATGATCAATCATCCTGCCGTTTAATTATATTCATCAAACCCATATTGCTTTTCCAAATATTTCTTCCTAAGTTTTTTACAGAGAAGTAGTTAAATACTGCATCCAGCATAAATTGTCTTCCTGCTAACTACTTATCTAACTAATAATTAAGAGTAGGGAGAGCTATGATCGGGAACAAAATTTCTCACTACATAATCCTCGACAAGCTTGGCGAAGGCGGACCTGCCTGCCACGATTCATCGATGGTCCTCCGAAGCCCACCTTATTTTACAGGAGGAATAAAATGATTAGTCAAACAATCTCTCATTACAGAATCATAGAAAAACTCGGCGAAGGCGGACGTGTCCGCCGAAACACTCCTTCTCTTCTAGGAGAATTGAAATGATAAGCCAGGTAATTTCACATTACAGAATTATAGAAAAACTCGGCGAAGGCGGAATGGGGATTATTTATAAAGCCGAGGATGTAAAACTCAAAAGAATTGTAGCACTCAAAGTCCTTCCAGAATCATTCACACGAGATGAAGAATCAAGACGAAGATTTACTCTTGAAGCACAAGCCGCATCTTCACTTCAACATAATAATATCTGCACGATACATGAGATAGATGAAACAGAAAACGGGCAGTTTTTCATTGCAATGGATTATTATGAAGGTGAGACATTAAAAAATAAGCTCAGCAAAGGGCTATTGAGTTTAGATGAAATCATATATATAACAACACAGGTAGCTGAAGGGTTACGCAATGCACATGAAAGAGGTATTATTCACAGAGATATAAAACCGCCTAACATTTTCATCACAAAAGAAGGCATAGTAAAAATACTTGATTTTGGATTAGCGAAAAAAGTAGACACGACCCAGTTTACAGGAAAAGGTTCAAAGTTTGGTACAACAAATTATATGTCACCCGAACAGATAAAGGGAGAGAAAGTAGACTACAGAACAGATATATGGTCATTGGGAGTTCTGCTATATGAAATGCTCACTGGCAAGCCACCATTTCATGCAGATTATGAACAAACAATTGTCTATCTAATTCTCAACCAAGAGCCGGAAGACGTAAGAGATTATAGACAAGATGTACCGGAAAAGCTGCTGAATATTCTTGAAAAATCAATGGCAAAGTATATAAATAATAGATACGATGACTTAGCAGCTATGTTGGAAGATTTGGGAACAGTTACAACTAAAGGTGAAATTGAAGACTCCGAATTTGAACTTCCTACTCCATTAGCATCTAATTCAATTGCAGTATTGCCCTTCGTAAATTTGAGTACAGATCCCGAACAAGAACTATTTTGTGATGGCTTAACAGAAGAACTTATCAGCACTCTATCCCGTATAAGAGAATTAAAAGTAGTGGCGCGAACAACTGCATATGCCTTCAAAGGAGGAAGCTACGATGTTCGTAATGTAGGCAGAAAATTAGATGTAAGAACTGTGCTTGAAGGAAGTGTGAGAAAATCGGATGGTAGACTGAGGATTACAGCTCAGCTAATAAATGTTTTAGATGGCTTTCACTTGTGGTCTGAACGCTACGACCGCGAATTAAAAGACGTATTTGATCTGCAGGAAGAAATCTCTCTCAAAATCGTAGATGTACTAAAAATTAAGCTGCTTGAAAATGAGAAAGAGAAATTAATTAAACGATATACGGACAATTTAGAAGCGTATAATCTTTATCTGCAAGGAATGGTCTTTTTCAATAACCTTAATTTAAGGGTAGTAAGTAATTGTATTGAATACTTTAATAAAGCACTCGAAAAAGATCCCAACTATGCGCTTGCCTACTATGGTCTTGGAGGAATCTATTTTGCTTTAATGTATTTCGGAGCAAAGAGTACCAAGGAAGCACTGCCATACATGAAGAAATTCAATAAGAAAGTATTGGAGATTGATGAAAGTCTGTGGGGAGGATATCATCTTCTGGCCCTTCAAAAAGCTTGTTTTGAATTTAAACATGATGCATCGTCTTCTTACTACCGACGCGCTCTGGAATTAAACCCAAATGATACTCTTACTCAGATAAATTATGGTATGCATCATATATCGGTGGGGAATTTCGATGCGGCAAGAAAACTAACAGAGAGAGCGCTAATGATAGATCCCCTTTCTGATTTTGCAGAATTGGTAGGTCAGTATGCAGATTTCTGTAAAATGAAATTTGAACAAGTTGCTGAACGCCTCAGTAAATACATGGATTATGATCCTCCTTTCTTGTGGGGCTTGTGGTTTTTGTGGCGTGCTTGTTCCTTCTTGGGGAGAAAAGAAGAAGCTGTTGAAGTGTTAAAGAAAATATTTACTGCAGTTGGCAGTACTAAAATGGTTGAGATGATAGATAAGGTCAGCGTTAATGATGCGTTTAAAACTATAGCATTTGGAATGGCAGGTGCTTATTCAACTCATTACTCTTCACCTTATGATATTGCAACTATATTCATCCACGCAGGAAAAAAGGAGGAGGCACTTAAATGGTTGAAAGAGTCAATTCATGTCCTTGATCCTAAAGCACATTTTTTAGTTGCTGATCCAGATTTTCAAAGTATCCGGAATGATGAACGATTTATAGAATATGTAAAAATGGTTGGCTTAAAACCGTGAACTACTATGAAGAAAATCTTAAGTTAGGCAGCATTATTGAACTTATTCAAGTGCTTAACCAGCAATCATCTTTCGAAGAAATACTTAGAATTATCTCCGTTAAGGCGATTCAACTCTTTGATGCGGATTCAGCAAAGGTGATGATGTTAAATCCTCAAACCGAGCACACAATCAAAACAATTTACATAAAGCAAAAAGATAATTTCTTACAGAATTATCATCTTCTAAATGTAAACATAGCTGGCTGGGTTCAGAAAAATCAGATTTCTTTCCTCAGTTCAGATTTGTGTGAAGATGAGAGATTTAGCTCCGATATCTTCAAAGATATCGAAGTTCAATCGGCAATTTGTGTTGCCTTAAATGTTGGAAATAGACCAATTGGAACCCTTCACTTGCTAAATAAAAGAGGCAATAAAATTTTTACACAGGAAGATCTCAGTCTTGCAGAAAAATTTTCTTACGTTATTGCGCCGTTTTTAAATACAGTTGGAAAAATAGAAGAATATTTTGCCTGTCCACTTCCTGATGACGATTTAACGAACAAATATGCCAAAATAGGTTTGATCGGGAAAAGTGATAGGTTCATCGATTTGCTAAAGTCAATCGAGGCTGTATCCAAATGCAATGTTCGGGTACTGCTTGAGGGCGGAACCGGAACCGGTAAGGAACTGATTGCCAAAGCTATTCACAAGTTCAGCGAAAGGAATACGGAAAAATTTTCTGTTTTAGACTGCGGGACAATACCGGAATCGCTAATTGAAAGCGAGATATTCGGTTATGTCAAAGGGGCATTCACAGGCGCTGCAAAAGATAGGATGGGTATAATTGAAGAAGCAAACAATGGCACTCTGTTTATTGATGAAGTATGCAACCTTCCCCTGGATATGCAGTCAAAATTTTTAAGATTCTTACAAGAAAAAGAATTTCGCTCAGTCGGTTCAAATGAAGTTAAAAAAGTTGATGTGAGAATTATTGCGGCAGCCAGCGTTCCACTTATAAAATTAGTTAAAGAGAAAAAATTCAAAGAAGAACTGTATTATAGATTAAATGTCTATCCGATTTATGTTCCCTCTCTCGATGAACGCGCTGAGGATATTGCATCTTTAGTTTATCACTTCATACCAGTTTTTGCACAAGAACAGAAAAAATGTTTAGAGACATTTGACAACGATTTAATGAAGTTTTTGACTCATCGTCATTGGCCAGGAAATATAAGAGAACTTGAAAATATAGTTGAGCGTCTTGTTGCACTAACTCCCCCTGCTCATAAAATTATTGGAAAGGATATTCTTCCTAAAGAATATATTGAAGAAATGGAAGAAGAAAAGTTTCCTAATTATGCAATGCAGTCAAATCTATCTCTTAACGCCAGACTACATGATATCGAATCACAAATCATTAGAGAAGCACTAATAAATCACGATTGGAACCAGACAAAAGCAGCACTTTCACTCAACATTCCCGAGCAAACACTTCGATACAGGATGCATAAGCTCAAAATCAGCAAAGACTAATTCATGAACCAAACAAGCTGGAACCAATTCCCTATCATTCGATTGTTGCTTCGCTAATAAATCAGCGAAAGGTAAAAAGACTGTAGTGTAACATTCTATGGGTTTAGTCCCCCTTTGAAGGGGGCGAGGGGGATGTCTGACTGTTTTGTGTATAAGCATTTATCCACTCTTTAATTCTGCTCAATACACTCTCCATCTGAAATTTTACTTCCAGATCATCAAATCTTAAAAAGCGAACTCCTAATGATTCTAATCTTTGCTGCCGTTTCTCATCATAAGTTTCTTTCAGTGCATGAGAAATTCCATCTATTTCTATTGCAAGAAATAATTCATGACAAAAAAAGTCAGCAATATAGTTATCTATTGGTACTTGCCTGTGGAACTGATAACCTAAAATCTGCTTAGTTTTAATTTCTTTCCACAATAAAATTTCTGATAATGTGCTTTCTTTTCGCAAATTTCTTGCAAGATCTCTTAGTACTGGGTTATATGGAATTATTTTATTGCGAGGCATAGAAAAACTATTTAGTTAAAAATAATCATCAAAATATAATGAGGCAAATAACACCCCCCTCGCCCCCCTCAAGGGGGGACTCATTTCCGAGCTCAACCTTTCATTGATGATATATTACTGTTGTCAAGTATCTGACTAATACAGTAACTCGCAAACTTCTGCGAACTCGCAAAACCCTGCGTTTAAAAAAGAATTCCCTCCGCGAAAAACTTAATAATTAAATCAAAATTTAACTCAGCTATTCAAAAGCTAGTCGGCACTTGCTTTGTAAATCAGAAGTAAAGCGAGAAAGATCAAAGAAAAAAAATACAAAGAAACATTAATAATGGAGGCGGCAATGAAACGCTTATACTTATTTCTTTTACTAGCAATTTTATTTCAGCAAGTCTTACACGCACAAGATGGATGGTTTTATCAGAATCCAACTCTATCCATTGAAACACTGCGAGATGTCTGTTTTATCGATGAAAATACTGGTTGGGCTGTAGGCAATAAAATCATCAAGACAACAGATGGTGGAAGCAACTGGATTGTGATTAATGAAGAAGGTGGCGATGCAATTTTCTTTACTGATGAAAATAACGGTTGGGTTATTGGAGATTACGAATCAATTAGAAAAACTACAAATCGAGGGAATGATTGGTTTAACCAAAATATCGTTAACAATGATCAAGACCCCCTTAGAGATGTTTTCTTTGCGAACAAAGATACGGGTTGGATTATTCGTGGCGCAAAAATATACAGAACAGTGGATAGTGGGGACGATTGGAGTGGTATAAATGACGAAGGTGGTGAAGCAATCTTTTTTACAGATGTAAATACAGGATGGATTGTTGGCGATGGAAGGATCAGAAAAACCACCAATGGTGGAATGAATTGGATTACACAATTGGATACAACGATCTTCTTAAGGGATGTATTTTTTATAAATGAAAGTACAGGCTGGGTCATTAATTTTTATGGAATAATATTTAAAACAACAGATGGTGGGGCAAATTGGATAACTCAATTCACTGATAGTATTCCCAATACTTATTTAAATAGTATTTGCTTTACTGATTCAAATAATGGAATTGTCGTTGGTAGTAGCCGAAATAGTGAAGTCAACGACAACGAAATCTTAATACTTCGAACAACAAATGGAGGTAATACTTGGGCTAAGCAATTTACTGAGATAAAAGGATTAGGCCAATGGCTGACTAGTGCCTGTTTTCCAACTGCAAATAATGGCTTTGTAGTTGGAGGTGGATTTCCATTGGGGGGAAATAGAGGACCAATAATTCTTCGGACTACAGATGGCGGAAATAACTGGTTTAGCCAAATAAAAGATGTTCATCATGATCTTTATGGAATTTCTTTTGCAAATGAAAATATTGGTACAGCTGTTGGTAAGTACGGAACAATTGTAAGAACAACAGATGGTGGTAACAATTGGATTAGTCAACTAAGTGGAACGCATTTTCATCTCACAGATGTATGTTTTATCAATGTAAATGTTGGTACTGCTGTTGGTTCGGGTTGGTCCGACGAAGGCCGCATAATCCTTCGAACAACTAATGGCGGAAATAATTGGATTACTCAACTAAAGGATAATATTGGCTATACTAATACTGACGTATTTTTGATCGATGCAAATACAGGTTGGGTTGTGGGTGGAAATAAAATCCTTAAGACGTCAGATGGTGGTGAAAATTGGACTACTACTACAATAAATTCGACCTATGGGCTTAATGGTGTATATTTTACGGATGCCAATACAGGTACGGTAGTCGGTTTTGAGGGAACAATCCTTCGGACAACAAATGGGGGGGGATGCTGGGTTGAGCAGACAAGTGGAACAACTTATCATCTAAATTCAGTTTTTTTCACATCAGCAAACGTAGGTTGGATTGTTGGTTGGGATTGGACGCCATCTGAAGCAACTGAAGATGGTGTACTTCTTCATACTACTGATGGAGGTAATAACTGGACGACAAAATTCAGAAAAGAGGGCATGAGGTTCACTTCCCTATTTTTTACTTCGTCAACAACAGGATGGATTGTGGGTGGTGATTGGGGGACTCAGCCTGGAGGAATCCTCTATACAACAGATGGAGGGAATAATTGGACTGAACAAACAAGTGGCACTACGAAGTACTTGAATTCAGTTTATTTCACTTCGCCAACAACCGGCTGGATTGTAGGTATTTACGGGATTATACTAAAAACCACAAACGGCGGTGTAACCTTCGTTCAAGAAGAACATATTGACGTAATACCTACTGCTTATACACTTTCACAGAATTACCCAAATCCATTTAACCCAAGCACAAAAATAAAATACAGTATTCCGTCAAATGTGAAACGTGAGACGGCAAACGTGCTACTTAAAGTATACGATATCCTCGGCAATGAAATAGAAACATTAGTTAATGAGGAAAAACCAACAGGCACTTATGAGGTAACATGGAATGCAACAGGGTTGCCCAGCGGAGTTTATTTCTATAGACTAAAAGCCGGTGAATTTATATCGACAAAGAAAATGGTTTTAATACGTTAAATAAATATGGTTCTACCGTTAATAGTGTGAAAATAATAATTTAAAGATATGGAAACGAA
>MHAR01000007.1 GCA_001803045.1 Ignavibacteria bacterium RIFOXYB12_FULL_35_14
CTTAAAAATTCTCACTTGTATGCTCAAGAAGATATAAAATGACCCACTCGATTACGCGAAGACCCAAAATTACCATATCCAAATGCTCTTACCCCAAACTCAGCCCACGCGTGTGCACTACCACCAAAATCATCTACCAATCCATTTCCATCATATTTGAAACTTAAAACCAGATCACAAGATGTTAGATCCCAAACTTCGGGGAAATTACCTGCTTGATATCCTCCACTCAGTGTAATATCGTTAAACGCTTTAGCTAAGCTATTTATACTTTTTTCTTGTGTTTGTTGTACATCTAAAATATCTGGTGTGTCCTGACAACTTGTAAAGAAAATCCCAAAAGAGAAAAGCAAAACAACGAGAACAGATAAGTTTTTCATTTTACACTCCTTTTGTTTTGTAAATAATTAATTATTTAATGAAGTTCCCGGAAAAGTATAATAAAAAATTTTACCTCCCTTCTATATTCTTATCCGTTAAGAGTTTTAAAGAAATGAATTAATTTTTAAGTCTTTACCAATTTGGAAAGACTAGACTGAGAAATAAGTATGAGTGTGTCTTTACTCTAAAATCCCCGAGATAAAAACAATTTTCTGGATATGACAATATTTGGAAGGGTAGATTAATTGTTTCCCTCTTCGAGGAATTTATTATATCACCAATTAACTTGAAAAAAACTAAAGAAATTTATTGCTATTGTCAAGAATTATTTTGTTGGTTAAGTCTCGAATTGAGAAGTCATTGCCTATTTAGTGTTTTTCAACGAAGACGTATTGAGGATTTAATGCTCAATCGGTCTTCCAAAAAATAAAACATGCCCGCGCTCAAGGGGGGCAAAGCGCAGGCATATATTTCTAATTCTCTACTCCCTTAGGAGTGGAGGCTGGTACAACAATAAAGATATTTTTGATTATTATCAAATTACCTCAACAACAACATCTTCTTCGCATTTATGTATCATCGTGCTTTCAACCGAAAGATTTTGGATTGCGAAATGGAAAACGTTATGAAATAACGCCCGAGGCTAGCATGGTTCTTCAGACAACCTCGAAGGTTGCTAACTAAATTTACTTTGAACTTTCGCCTGCGAGACCGTTAAGATCCATTCCTTCAGCAATTTTTCTTGCGCTGCCTTCAGGCATTTCATCTGTTTCTACATGCACAATAAATCTTTTTCCTACAAGAACTGTTACTTCATTATCCTTATTCTCCTCATTCCATTTTTCAAAAGTCGGCATACCGTTTAATTCAGTGCTTTTCTCATACCCCTCCGAGGATTCTCGCTCAAATTTCATTTTGAACATCATTTGGTAAGGCAAATAAAGATTTGAGATATAAGCATAATCATAAATGTTAACACTAACATTTTGGTTGTCGGTCTCGCTTCGAAAATCTACATTAGCTGTTGAGTGAGTCCATTTATCCCATTGAACAGATTCGCCGCGCGGTTTCTCAGCTTTAAGTCCTGCAACTTCTTTAGGAAGATAATTCATAAGCACTTTAAAACTTACAGGTGGAACGGGTTCTTTATTTTCAAGCAAATCTCCACCCATCATTTTAGAAATGTCATATTCATCCGATTTCATCTGTTCGTCAGAAGACATAGATTCTTTCTCATTCATATCCTGCGGTTGATCCTTTTTATCGCCACCACATCCTATTAAAATAAAAAATGAAAAAAGAATAATTATTAAGAAAGATTTTAGAAAAGCGGTCATCATAGCACCCTCCTTTTTAATGAAAAAATTTATTATGCTATTAACATATCTTATTTCTCAAACAATTAAAATATCGCAGCGCACAATTTCTTTAACGGAAGTTATATTGGGAGCTAGTTTACTTCGGGAAGTAATTTCCTATGCAGGTCATCTCTTTTTTACAAAATCTCATGTTTAAACTATTTATTTATACTAAAAAAGAATTTTTTTACATGAACTTTTATGGCATAAATTTAGCAACAATCGATTTTACTATTTACTTAATTAAAGGAAAGCGTATGAAACAATTCAGTCTACTTTTATTGGCAGTCTTTTTTGTTGTTGGTTTATCGGCAAAATTTTCTTCACTACAGGCTCAGGTATTATATTTTTGTGAAGATGTTGATGAAGACGGTTATCCTGAAAAAGAAAGCTCATCATTCACAATTGGGTCAGATGGCGGCTGGCTTAAATTTTTAGTTAGATTAGACGACGATGTTGATTGTAATGAGGTTAAATACGTCATCTATAAAGTATCAAGAAATGGTAAAGAAAAATATGATACTACTATTTATCAAGATGTAGAGGAAAATTGGGTTTGGTTTTGGAAAAAAATTACTTTTTACGATGATGGCAAATACAATGTCTATACTTACGATAAGTATGATAATTTCTTAGCATCAGGTACGGTTAAAATAAATTTTAGGGATTAACTTGCCGCAATATATTACATTCACTGGTATTTCAGCATAATTGGAATACAATCGAAATCCATTCCCCTGAGATTTCAAATTCAAGCATAGAAAAGTTTAACCTCTCATACTCGTGCTGGATTTCTTCCTTATCCTGAATTAATAGTCCCGAAAGAATTAAGATACCATTTATTTTCGTCCGATCACGGATATCTTTCGAGATGTTGATCAGTATATCTTTTTGGATATTTGCTGCCATAAGATCAAAATCTTTCTCAGCAACAGCTTTAATCTCGCACAAACGAATATCAATTTTATCTTGAACTGAATTCACTATACAATTCTCTATTGAATTTTCGTAGCAGCATTCATCAATATCAATTGCTAAAATTTTGTCAGCACCCAACTTTGCCGAGGCAATTGCAAGTATAGCTGTCCCGGTTCCAACATCCAGAACCTTCATTCCCCTTTTTACATACTTTTCTAAAAAAAGTAAAGAGAGTTTTGTTGATTCATGCTCACCTGTACCAAATGACATTTTAGGATCAATTGTAATTACAATCTGATCTGGCTTAGCTGAATATTCTTTAAAGGATGGTTTTATTACTAAAGTGTTTGAAACAACAATCACTTTCCTGCTCTTTTCCCACTCTTCGTTCCAATTTTTATTCTCTAAAACTTTCTCAATGACTACGAATGACTCAATGACCTTTTCCTTCACCAGCTTTTGAATCTGAGCGGAGATTTCTATTTGATTTGTTGAGCTTACTCCAGGGCAAAATACCTTAATAAAAGTATCTTCTTCCTGAATTCCGGTTATATTCAATTTCCACAATACTCCTGCAAGTACTTCAGGTATGAATGGAATTGCTGTTATCGTAAACTCTTTGTAGTTGTTCATTTTTAATTTGTTAAATCATCATTCATAATTCAATATTCATTATTCTATTTATATTTCAGTGTTGCCCAATTAAGAATTCAATACTTTCAAATGCTCATAAACCGAATTAGCAAGTGCATTCAGATTATACCCGCCTTCAAGCGCTGAGATTATTGGAATATTTTCTGATGAAGTGAACTGTTTTACCATCTTTGTCATCTCAGCAAAATCATTCTCAACTAAAAGCATATTTGCAAGAGGATCATCTTTGTGTGCGTCAAATCCCGCGGATAGAACTATCAACTGAGGTTTGTAGGAGAGTAATTCAGGTATTATTCTTTCATTAAAAATTTTTATATAGTGTTCACCTTTTGTATAAGCAGGTAAAGGAAAATTCAGAGTGAAATTCTTTCCCTTGCCTTCACCTTTTTCGTTTTCAGTTCCGGTTCCAGGATAAAGCGGAAATTGATGCAAACTGAAATAATAAACTTCAGGGGATTCATAAAATATATCCTGCGTTCCATTTCCATGATGTACATCCCAATCAATTATTGCAATTCGATCAAGATGATATTTTTTAATTGCATACTTTGCACCAATTGCAACATTATTAAATAAACAAAATCCCATTGGTCTATTTGATTCAGCATGATGCCCCGGCGGACGAAGCAGACAAAATGTATGGAGAAATTTCTTGTTCATAACCAAGTCAACAGAATTGACAAGACTTCCAGCCGCAGTTAAAGCAGCATTCCACGATTCTTTTATTACATAAGTATCCTCATCAAGCATAAATCTATTTTGCTTAACGGATGTTTTCACATAGTTCACATGCTCTTTTGAATGTGCCAATAATATATATTCTTCTGAAGCCGGATCAGGTTTTATCAATTCCACTTTTTCAAGAAAAGATTCTTGTTTCAGCTTATTCATAATCGCTTCTAGCCGTGAAGGATTTTCGGGATGAGAAAACGGCGGTTTGTGAGTTAAAAAAATATCGTCATATAGAAATGCTAACTTTTGCATTATGAAATTTTAATTAGATTCTGCAAGCACTTCACATACGTCATCGATAAAATCTCTCGCTTGCTTTGAATTGTCATTATAATTTTGAACGAGAATTGAGAAAGCGATCATGTTCCCTTTTTTGTTTTTCACGTAACCAGATAAAGAGCTGACTCCACTTAATGTTCCGGTTTTAGCATGAACATTTTTTTCTGCTTTAGTTTTTTTCATTCTGTTTTCTAAAGTACCATCAAATCCCGCAATTGGAAAAGAGTTATAGAGCGATTCAAATAAGTTTGGTTCGGAGTAGTAAAAATGTTTTAACACCGATAGAAGCAGTTCAGCAGTTACTAAATTATAATGCGATACTCCTGAACCATCCACCAATTTGTAATCTTTAGGATTCAATCCGCAAACGATTATCAAACTGTCTATCATCTTCAACCCATTTTTTGCTGAAGCAGGTCTACCGAAATATCTTTCGGATAACGCAAACAACGTCATTTCAGTGCTGAGGTTATCGCTGGTTTTGTTAAGGTTCACTATTACTGAATCATATGTTCTTGAGAAAGTAAAAATATGATTTGTAAATTCGTTGAGTGATTTTATACACAAATCGCCGGAGAATTTTATTCCGTTTTTCTCCAGCGATTCTTTAAACAAAGTAAGAAAATAATTTTCTGGTTTATAAATATTGAATCTCTCCGAATAATTATTTTTCCTCTTAAATCCATTCTTCGAAAAACTCCCTTGAATTAAAAACTTGTTAGTTCTGTTTATCCAATCTCTATCAACTACGACTCGAGTCCTGCCACTAGCGGTATCAATCTTAACATCATTAATTATCTTAATATATCTCGTGTCGGGAATGCTTTTGAAAATTAATTTATTGTTGGTTTCATCATACTCACCGGTAATCGTAACTGCATTATCATTTATGTTCAATGCTGACATATAGGGCGCATCCGTTGAAGGATCGTCATCCCACATCCAGCCGTTTCCCCAGAATAAAGAATCCTTCATTGATACATCGCCGTAAATATTTCCCGTAACTTTTACGATTCCTAAATTCTTCACAATTTGAGTTAATACGTTCAAATCGTTTGAAGTAAAATCAGGATCACAGCCGCCAACAACAAAAAGATGACCGACTAAAACGCTGTCAATAATTTCTCCTTCATAATAAAGCGAGGTTTTGAATTGATAATCCTTTCCTAAAAATTTTAATCCGGCTGCACTAGTAAGAACTTTCATATTGGATGCCGGGTGAAGCAGCAGCTTATTATTTTTTTGATAAAGGATTTTTTGCTTTGTTAAATCGAAAATATCGATTGATGCAAGCGATGATTCAAAAAATTTATCCTTGTACAGTTTATCAATCTGGGTTTGAATTTGCTTTGTTGAAGACTGGGCAAAAATAAACGAGGCAAGAAGAAAAAAAAGCCCCACCCCAACCCTCCCCGAAGGAGGAGGAGAAAAGAACAATTTCATAAAATCAATCTGCATTGCAATATATTTCATATTATTTAAACCATTGAACGATTTATGGCAATTAGTTATTTATGTCGAGGGTGACCATATCAAATTGTTAGCCATTTTAACGGTTTACAGAATTTAATTCAACTAATTGCATATTTAAAAATATTCTCTGCCTCTAAATTCTGCTCCGATTTCATCCTCTACAATTTGACGAACTTTTTCAATCTCCACGCTATCAAGCAGCACCGCAGTCATTACAACTTTTTCCACGTATTTTTTTGATTCCTTCGCAAAGGAGATCACTTCATCAAACAATAGCGGGTTAACTCTCATCAACTCAGAGTATTTTATTGGATCAGCAGCATTGAGACTAATTGACACAATGTCAATCAATCCATTTAGTTCCATTGTAATATCTCTTTTGTTTATTACATTACCATGACCATCGGTATCGAGCCGGGTTTTTCCACCGTTACGCTTAACATACTCTGCAATTTTTTTAACTACATCCCATCTTATTGTAGGTTCGCCAAAACCGCAAAATACAATTTCATGGTACTGCTTAGGATCACCAATTTCTTTAATAAAAACATCCGCTTCCGGTTCATCATTTTTACTCATCTTTAGATTATAACCGCTTACAACAGCTTCTCCTTTCCGATCACAAAAAACACAATCGGCGTTGCAACGATTAGTGACATTTATATAAAGATTTTTTCCGATTTGATAGGTAAAACTTGTATTTGGTTTACTCCCGATACCAAACATTTTAAACGCATTGTATGATGTAACACGGGATATATCTTCAGGACTAACATGTCGAATTTCTGCAATTTTTTCTGCAACAATTTTAACATAAGCAGGTTCATTTCTTTTACCGCGATGAGGAACGGGGGTCATAAACGGAGAATCGGTTTCGAGAAGTAAGTGTTCTGGAGTTACTTTTGAGACAACTTCTCTCAGCGAATCAGCTTTTGTAAAAGTAATATTGCCTGTGAATGAAATAAAATGATGATGCCGAATAAGTTCTCGCGCTTCTTCAAGAGTTCCATTAAAGCAATGAAACTGTGCCTTCAAACCGGTCCCTGAATACTGTTTGATAATTTTTAGAATATCTTCACTCGCATCCCGGTTATGAACAACAACTGGAAGATTTAACTTTAAAGCCAATTCTATCTGAGATTTGAATGCTTCAATCTGTTTTTCTTTTGGGGAGAAATCGTAAAAATAATCCAATCCTATTTCACCAATCCCAACAATCTTTTCATGCCTGGTGAACGCTTCAATTTTAAGGATAAAACTCTGATCCCAATCTTTTGTATCATGCGGATGAATTCCAACAGTACCGTAGATCATTTCATATTTCTGAGTCAGCTTAATTACTTTGCCGCAAGTTTCAAGGTCGGTTGCAGGAACAATTATATAATCAACGCCTGAATCTTTTGCCCGCTGAATGACTTCATCGAGTTCGCCGTTAAAATTAGGATAAAAAAGATGCGCGTGCGTATCAACAAACATAGATTATCTCTACAGCATAAAAATGTATAATTAAAATGTTAGGGATTCTTAATTAGATGAAAAAATATTTAGATGCTAAACAAAGTTTAGAAAATTAATTCTAAACTAAAAGAGTAATTTCTGATTGGGGCAAGATTTCCGATAAGCTCAACATAATTGTAATTAAAAATATTGTTAGCGTTAAAGTTCATTCTTATGGGCAAACCCAAATTTGAAAAATTATATCCTGCTCTTAAATCCAGCACATAAACTGCAGCACGATTTTCGCCATCGGGGACAAGCCCGAGATCAATCAACTCTGTGTCTATCTCTTCGACCCTGCTCCAATATCTTAAATCAATGCCAAGCAGAAAATCAAGAAAGGAATAATCTGCCGTGACAAAAGATAATTGCCTTGGTCTATACTTCAGCGATTTTTTCTTCTCAAGATCTCTGCTCCACAAATAGGTATGACTTATAGAAAGTGAAAGCTTTTCATCAAGTAATTTGATATTGCAGCTTAATTCGGCACCTTGAATTCTTGCTCGAACCACGTTATCAAAATAAATTAAACCATCAGAGCGATCAACTCCCGGCTCAATAAAATCATAAAACTCATTTTGAAAAATTGCAGCATCAAATGTTAAGTTATCACACGGTTTGTAAATCGAACCTATCTCAAAAGTAAAATTACTTTCAGGTTTCAAACGAGGATTTGGCTTTATAGTAATGCCGCTTGCAGTTGTGGAAGTAAAAGTTTCGGCTAAGGTTGGCGCGCGAAATCCAAATGCAATTGATGATCTGAAAATTAAGTTTTCATTTACTTTGTAATTCAAGCCTAACTTCGGTGAAAGTGCACCTGAACTTTCCAGAGTATCCGGTTTTGTGAAGTCATATCTTAATCCGAGCGTTGCAATAAGCGGAAAATTAAATTTCAACTCGGCTTGTGAATAAGCTCCTAAGCTTAGAGCAATTGGATTACCGAAAATATCCGATGACACAGCTGAGAAGGAAGATTCGAATCCTGAAATAAGAAACAATTTATCAGTAAGAGAATTATTCAACTGAACTTCAACTCGAAATAAATCCGTAACCGCCGAGTTGGCAGACTCAGTTTGATCTTTCCAATCGGAACGATAATAGCTTCCACGAAAGTTTATGAAGAAATTTTCACTTATAATTTTCTTAAACAGCAAACCTAACATTTGCCTGTTAGTAATTATACTTTGTCCTTGATCTGCTTCAGGCGGAATTAATGCGTTCCGGGAATCTTTCCAGTAAAGAAAATTCCCGCTCTTCTGATTTAATGAATTGAAGAATAATGTTGCCGAACTTGCTTCAGAAAAAGCATATTCGGCTTTTAGATAACCAATATAACGATGATAAAATCCGCTTTGCTTATAACTCATATCCTCAATTCGTGATAATGATGCGGCTATTCCCAAATCGCCAATTTTTCTTGAGTGAGAGAGAGTCAAACTGTTGAGTATTCTAAGATTATCAGCCCATTTCCATTCACTATAATAAGGATCATCCCAAACACCTATACTTGATTTTATGTAGGTGACTGGTTCGTTAGGAATTTTTTTAGTAATAACATTTACAACACCACCAATAGCAGCCGAACCGTAAAGCGAGCTTGAGGCACCTTTAATTATTTCAACTCTTTCGAGCTGAGTAACCGGAATACTTTCCCAAATAATTTCTCCTGTGTCGCCGGTATAAAATGGAATTCCGTCATAAGCAAGCAGAACGCGAGTTCCTGCACCTTTACTGTAACCGCTTGAACCTCGAATGCTGATTTGATAGCTGGTCATATTCACTCCCGGAACATATCTCATGGCATCTTCAAGATTAGTAAAATTTTTTCTTAATAATTTTTCATAAGGAATAACTTCAGCACTCACAGGAAGGTCGGATATATCTTGTTCATATTTATTGGCAGTGATTATTACTTGGCCTGCTTCAATCACAATTGGTTCAAGTACAAAATCTACTCTTTTAGACTGATCAAATATATTTAAATCTGCAACTTTTACTGTCTTGAACCCAACCATTGAAACTTCTAGAGTGTACAATCCGCTGCTAACGTTCCTAATTTCAAAATTTCCCTCTTTATCCGTTGCAGCGCCCTTTTCAGCTCCCAATAAAATAACATTGGCTCCAATTAAGGGATTATCCGAATTGTCTTTCACTGTTCCGTAAATTCTGAATTGCTGAGCGGAAGATTCTACTGAGATTAAGATGAAGATTAAGCCTGCCCACCATAATATATGGGCGCCAGGGATGAAGACCCACCATACAGTACGATTGCCAGGAAGAAAGTTTTTTGATTTAATGATATTCATTTTTTTCACTGTAACCTATCCGCCCGGCGGTTGTGGCGGGGGATTATTAAAATCACAAATAATATTTATGTTCTTAACTAAAGTGTTTTGCGGAATAACCAGCTTACCTGGCTTTGTCGTATCACCGCCAGCATAATATACTCCAACAACAACCCAATCTTTTCTAAGCAGGGAAACATTTGGAATTTTTTGCTGAGCAACTGCAACATAAGAAAATTCACCCTCACTAATTTTAACTACTGCTGTATCTGCCGAATTAAAATAAAATACTTGTGAACCATATGGAATTTCAACGCTCACGAATTTTAAATTCAAAGCATTAAAATCTCCTGCAGATAAAAGCGGATCTTTAAAAACAACGATATGAGTTCGTGTAATTCCTTGAGGCCAGTTACCAACAAAACTTATTGTACCGCTAAATCCTGTCTGCACTATAGGTTCAGGTGCAATACCTTCTCCACAGGAAAGATTAAGGATTAGAAGAATTAAAACGAGTATGAATTTGAAATATTTCACTTAAATATTAAAAATTATTGTCTGGTAAAATATATTGAGAAAGTATGAAAGTCGAAACGGAAAGAATTAGTGTTAGATTTTAATAAACATTGCCATTTCTGTCCAAAATAAATGTCAGATTGTACTTATTTTAAAATTGAATCATAATCTCCATCCAAAAGTAATAAAGTAATAAGGTTGTATTTCATCAGATTTTTTTACTGAGGTTTAAGAAATGTAAATGTCCACATACTTATTCAATTTCTAAAATCAACAACCTTAGTAACATAATAAGGTCGCCCCTCTCAACCTTCTCAGCTTATTTATGAAAAATTGTGATGAAACTTGTTTTTGAAAAATCCTTTCCGATAGAAGAAAGATTTCAGTTTTACGCTCATCGTGGAAGTAAGTGGGTAAAAATGATAACAAGAAACGTCATAACATATGAGGAGATAAGGGGATAGAGGAATTTTA
>MHAR01000008.1:0-54862 GCA_001803045.1 Ignavibacteria bacterium RIFOXYB12_FULL_35_14
CTGGAAGCATCTGCCTCCTCCATTTGCTAAACTAGTCAACGGAAGTTATACGATGGATTTGCTAAATGCTGTTTTTAGAGATGCCCTAAACATAGATATCCCAGCTGGAGCTAATCAATTGGAAGTACAAATATTTTCCGGACCTGGTGGTCCAAGTGCTTCACCAGCTTCAATTTGTTGGGTTACTGCCTCATTATCAGCTCCTGTAACTTCTCTATTAGCCGAAGTAGGAGACAGAATATGGAAAGATATTAATAAAAACGGAATCCAAGATGATGGGGAATCAGGATTTGAAGGAATCACCGTTTGTCTATTTAAGTGTGATGGAACTTGGCTAAATATGTGCATGCAGACAGATGCTAATGGAAATTATTTATTTAAGGACCTTCCGCCAGGTAGTTATAAAGTGGCAATGAATATTCCAGATAGCTGGTCATTATCACCGCAAAATGAAGGTGATGATGATGCAAAAGATTCCGATTTCGGTTCGACTGACATTAATCCAAGTTATACAGATTGCTTTGAGTTAAGTCCTGGAGAAAGTGACTTAACCTGGGATGCTGGCATATATCTAAAATCAATCACTCAATTAAACAAAATTGGTGACTTTGTTTGGCATGATAAAAATGTTAATGGAATACAAGATACTGGTGAGCCAGGAATTGCCGGCGTAAAAGTTGAATTGTTAAGCGGAAGTACAGTCATAAATTCAACTACAACTGATGCTAATGATAAATATGAATTTAATGATCTCGCAAATGGTAATTATTGTGTTCGAGTAGCAGCATCAAACTATGAAAGCGGTGGCGTATTCTTCAATACTGCACAAACTAAGTGGTATGCAACCAAGAAGAATCAAGGATCCAACGATGCTAAAGATAGTGATGCTTTAAAAAATGAATCCGTTTGTGTTGATTTGAACAATAACGATGATCTTACACTCGATTTTGGATTCTACAAAACATGTGTAAGTATTACTAAGTTAGCGGATAAACAAACAGCAAAACCAGGTGAATATATAAAATATACATTCATAGTTGAAAACTGCGGAGATATTACTTTAAGCGGTGGTGTTGACTTATATGATAAACTGCTCAATCCTACTGCACCACATAAAATTGCTAATATTACCCCAGTTTATCCTGGAACTTCAAAATCTATAACAAAAACTTATTGTGTAAAATCCAACGACTGTGGAGATTTAGTTAACACTGTAAAAGCTGTTGGTCATCCAATTGATGGCTCTGCAAATGTTGAGTTTAGTGCTTCCGTAACCGTTAAAATTGATTGCACGAAGCCAGCTAAGTTAGGTGATAGAGTATGGTTAGATAAAGATAAAGATGGGATACAAGACTATGGTGAAGATGGAATTAAAAATGTTGTGGTTAAATTATACGATTGCAACGGGAACTATATTAAATCGACAACCACAGACTACTATGGAAAATACTACTTCAGCAATTTGACTCCTGGAGATTACAAAGTGAAATTCTTTGCTCCAACGGGTTATGTTTTCACAAAGCAAGATCAGGGTTCTAATGATGAAAAAGACTCTGATGCAGATCCAGCAACCGGTTTTACCAAATGTATTACATTAGGTTCCGGTGTCACGGATCTAAAATGAGATGCTGGTCTTTATAAGTCCTCAACAGTTTGCACATACACTCTGGGTTATTGGAAAACACATTCTAAGTATGGTCCTGCTAATCCACGCAACTCAACTTGGGATCTAGTCGGTGCAAAAAAGGAAGATACTGATTTCTTCAAATCCGGAAAAACTTGGTATAAAGTATTTTGGACAAGTCCGAGTGGTAATGTTTATTATAACCTCGCCCATCAATACATGGCTGCTAAGCTAAATGTATTAGCTGGTGCTTATGCTCCGATAGATGTTGCCAGTGCTATCACTGAAGCCGAAACATTATTTAATACTTATACACCTAACCAAGTTAAATATCTTTCATCAAGTAAAAAAGAAAAATTCCTTAAGCTTGCAGAACTACTCGAAAAATATAATGAGGGCAAAATAGGTTCCGGACACTGCGATTAATAGTAACTTGATTTAAATAAAGCGGCAACCCACAACTGCCGCTTTTTTTATTCTTGCATTTGATTTAACTAAACCTGTTTTTATATTCCCACCAAAATTAATTCAGAAATCTTTACAAACCGCAAAAGGATTTTACAAATGAATCAGAATAAAGACCAGAAAATTTTATCTGCATATGAAAAAGCTGCTCAAGAGGGAATTGATTCAAGATGCATTCCACAGAAATTAGCTGGGACTGTTCCCGAACATGACGATATCGTTTATCCGGCTTATCATCAATCTGATCACGAGACCTGGAAGACATTATATCAAAGGCAAATGGCGGCTTTACCAAACAGAGTTTGTGAAGAATACGTAAATGGAGTTGACAGATTAAATTTTTCTCCTGATAGAATTCCTTCCCTAAAAGAACTCAGTCATATTTTTAATTTAACTACCGGATGGAAAGTTGCACGTGTACCGGGATTAATTCATGAACAGGATTTTTTTGGATTGCTGCACCGAAAAGTTTTTCCTTCAACAGACTACATAAGAGGGAAAGAGGAATTAGACTACACTCCTGCACCCGATCTTTTCCACGATATGTTTGGTCACATGCCATTACTGACCGACCAAAACTTTGCTTCATTTTATCAAATGGTTGGTGAGGCAGCCCTAAGCGCAAAAGGAGAGACTCGAAAAGAGCTTGAAACTCTACATTGGTTCACAGTTGAATTTGGCCTCATCAAAAAATCGGAAGGTATGCGGATTTATGGTGCTGGAATTATTTCTTCAAAGGAAGAAATAAAACATGCACTTTCTGATAATGTTAAAGTTTACCCCTTCGATCCCGATCGTGTTGTTAAGCAAGAATATGATGTTTGGCATCTGCAGCCGATTCTCTTTGCCATTGATTCTTTTCAACAACTTGAGGATGGTTTTAGAACTTGGACAAAGAAGCAAGGATTGATATAGCAGCAATCATTTGTAGTTATAAACATTTCAGAAATCTCCAGTTAATTATTGAACTTTAAAGCATTTCATTTGTTTAACAATCTAGTGTTTCTTGAATGTACCGAGGCAATTCATTAAGTTTTCACTGTATCATTCAACCAGTAATTATTTAGGAGTTTTACTATCCAAATGTCGGAGATACTAAAGTGATCAAACCCATCCCACGGTGAGAAGCTAAGCAATATTTCGAAAATGAATCCTCATTAAAATTAATTGACGTTAATGAGCTGCGGGAATGTTAGCTTGTAAAACTGGAGAACTCCCAATTAATTTCTTTGAGAGGTTTAACAAATCATTTGAAGAAGTTTAAACCAAACAATTCATTCTTAATTTATTGCCATCATGGTTCACGGAGTTTTTATGCTTGTACATATTTGCTTCAACAAGGATTTAAAGAAATTTATAATTGGGAAGGCAGAATTGATGCATGGTTAAAAAAGTTGATAAATCAATTCTGAAATATTAAAAAATAATTTTTAGTCTTAATTCAGAAAGGTTTAATTATGTTAGTAGAAGGTAAAGAAGCTCCAAGTTTTAAACTTAAAGATCAACATGGGGAGGTTATATCACTTGATTCTTTAAAAGGAAAAAATGTTGTACTTTATTTTTATCCAAAAGACGATACATCGGGATGCACTAAAGAGTCTTGCAATTTTCGTGATGAATTACCCAAGTTCTCCAAGTTTAATGCGGTAATACTTGGTGTCAGTCCGGATTCAGTTGAATCACATAAAAAGTTTGCGGAAAAATATAAATTAACTTTCAGCTTGCTAAGTGATGAGAAAAAAGAAGTGTTAAAAAAATATGGTGTTTGGCAGGAAAAAAGCATGTATGGTAAAAAATATATGGGAGTAGTTAGAACTACTTTCGTTATCAATGAAAAAGGAATGATTAAAAAGATTTTTCCGAAAGTGAAAGTTGATGATCACAACAAAGAAGTAATAGAAGCATTGAAAGCATAAATTATGGTATATATTACGAGACGCGAAACTTTCTCCGCAGCGCATAGACTTTTCAATCCAATATTTTCAAATGAAGAAAACGAAAAAAATTTTGGGAAGTGCAGTAATCCCAATTGGCATGGACATAATTACGTACTTGAAGTTGTGATTGCGGGTGAACCAAATCCTGAAACAGGATTTGTTCTAAATATCGCTGACCTAAAAGAAATAATAGAGTATAACGTGTTATCACAGGTTGATCATAAAAATTTGAATACGGAGACTGATTTTATGAGCGGAATAATTCCGTCAACGGAGAATCTTACAATTGCAATTTGGAAAGTTCTGGTTGATAAAATTCCCAACGGAAAATTATACGCGGTTAAGTTATCAGAAACAGAAAATAATTTTTTTGAATACCGAGGAGAATGAAAATGAATAAAGTAAAAGTTCAAAAATTCATTATTGACTTGCTGACAGAATTAGGTGAAGATACTAAGAGAGAAGGATTGAGAAACACACCAAAGCGTGTTACTAAAGCATACGAATTCTTAACGACTGGTTACAAAGTAAATATTAAAAAGCTTTTGAATGATGCAATCTTCAATGAAAAGTATGATGAAATGGTATTAGTAAAAAACATTGACTTCTACAGTCTTTGCGAACATCATCTGCTTCCGTTTTATGGGAAAGTTCATGTGGCATATATTCCTGATGGAAAGATTGTCGGATTAAGTAAAATTCCTAGAATTGTAGATATGTTTTCTCGCAGGTTGCAAGTTCAGGAGAGAATGACGCAGCAGATTGCAGATACAATCGATAAATTTTTGCAACCGAAAGGTGTAGCTGTTGTTTCGGAAGCTTTTCACATGTGCATGATGATGCGAGGTGTTGAAAAACAAAATTCATCTGCTACCACAAGCGCTGTCCACGGAGTTTTTAAGGATGATGCACGTACGCGCACAGAATTTCTTGAATTAATAGCTCACAAAAATTTACAATGAAAAATCAACCAAACGGAATTTGGATCACCGGTGCAAGTTCCGGAATAGGCAAAGCTGCAGCTAAGGAATTTGCGAGAACAGGTTCTAAAGTTTTTGTTTCATCTAGAAGAAAATCCGAACTCGAGCGTTTGAACACTGAACTGAATAATGAAAATCTTTCCGTGGAAATTTTTCCTTGCAACATTGCTTCTTCTTCAAATGTCAATCAAACTACTAAGAAAATTTTAGCGATAAATAACATAGATTGCCTTATCAACAATGCAGGTATCACTTCATTCAAGCTGGCTGAAGAAAATTCAATAAATGAAATTGATGACATAATTAGCACAAATCTTTTAGGTCCTATCTATTCAATAAAAAGTGTTCTTCCTTCTATGATAAAACAAGGCGGAGGAACAATTATTAATATTCTTTCCGTAGTAACCAAAAAAGTGTTTTCCCAAAGCAGTGCTTACTCAGCATCTAAACATGGATTGATCGGTTATACAAATTCTCTTCGTGAAGAAGTTAGGAAACATAATGTTAGAATAATCAATGTTATTCCTGGAGCGACACAAACTCCAATGTGGAATTCTGAAGTAAGAGAAAAATACGGTGATAGAATGATGACACCCGAAGAAATTGCTCAAGTAATTGTTTGGCTTTACTTGCAAAAGGGGAATCTTGTTACCGAGGAAATTGTTCTAAGACCAATATTAGGAGATTTATAAATGGTGCAAAAATATGTTACGATTGTTACCGGTGCAAGCAGAGGAATTGGCAAAGGAATTGCTCTCAGATTAGCAAAAGAAGGGCATGAACTAATGCTTTTTGGAAGAGATAAAACTGCTCTTGAAAAGGTTAATAAAGAAGTTCGAGTATTAGGTGTTAAGACGGAAATGTTTTTAGGCGATGCAGTGGATCCAAAATTTGTTAATGAATCAGTAAGCGACATTATTAAAACTTATGGCAGAGTTGATCACTTGATCAACAATGCAGGAATGGGAATTCTGAAGAAATTTGTTGATTCAAATTTGGATGAGTTTAAAAAGCAGATTGACGTAAATCTTTATGGAGTGTACAACTTTACAAAGGCAGTGATTGATAATATGATAGCAAATCGTAAAGGATCAATCATCAATATTTCTTCTCTTGCAGGAAAAAACGCTTTTGTTGGAGGGACAATATACGGCGCAACTAAGCATGCATTGATGGGCTTCACAAAATCTTTAATGCTGGAAGTGAGAGAATATAATATTAGAGTTGCAGCAATTTGCCCCGGTTCGGTAAACACCGACTTTTTTATTGATAAAGATATTAAACCTGATTTAGATAGAATTCTTCGTCCTGAAGATGTCGCAGAAGCAGTTGTAACAATTATAAATTTACCAATTCGTGCTTTAATAAGTGAAATTGATATAAGACCAACAAATCCAAAATAAGCTCCATTTTCTTTCTTTAATTAGAGATATGCCAGATTTTTATTAACTACTGGCGGACCGAAATCTGGCATATCTAATAAGTTTAAATCTCATCACTCTCAATTTCAACTTCAACATCTTTTTCAATTTCATCCATATCCGGTGGGCAGGGTAATATATTATGCATCTTCTCTCGAAACATACGCATTCCATCCCTAAAACCATCCATATCAAATTTGAACCTGAAATCACGTTCCCGCTTTTCCATAAATAATTTTTTCTGTTTTTCATCAAGCAAGGAGTATTTGTCCATTTTCAATTTAGCTTTTTCCATTTGAATTTTATTCTCTGCCTGTATAATTTCTTCTTCTGCAGATAGGTAATCATTTTTACTGAAGTTCCCTTTTCTGATAAGCTCACGCTTCATCAATTTGCTTTTTTCGAGTTCCGCACGAAGGTCAATCATTTTTTTCTCAAATTGCAAATCAAGGTCTTCAAATTGCTTCTCTTGGTGTTCAGAAAGTTTTAAGTCATTTTTCATCTCCCATTTGAATGGGCTCTCTTTCTTGAATTTGAAAACCTTTTCCTCTTGAGCTAATGAAAATGATGAACATAGTACTAAAACGCTGAGAAAGAACAGTAAATGAAGTTTTGTTTTGAACATAAAAGCTCCTGTTAATTTTTAATATTAAGACGCTGAGCAAAGTAGAAGGTTCCCCGATACGCTCCAAAGTTGCAAGTAACCTAAATTCTGAATTTTTATATTTATCGAATAAAGCAATAAGGTTTTACATACCCATTTTGGAATATTACTGAGGATTAATAAAATAGGAGTAAGGTTTTTTAGTCATCCCAATCAAAGTATAGTTCTTCACTTGTAAAAATCGCTTTGAATATTCATCGACAATAATTCTAGAAATATTATCTAAGAATAAAATCTTAGCAGCAGAGACAAATGCGTTCTTTATCAACCTTATTTGCTTATTATCAATTAGTAAAATTTTACTTTTAAATATATTTTTAATATAGAATGAAACAAAAAAGCCGGTGTTTAGCCGGCTATGAAATGGATATAATTTGTTTGGTAATTATTACCAGTGAATTCTTTTTCTTTCACGGTATTGGGGACAATCAAAGTCGCAGCCGCCCCATCCTTTTCTGTTAAAATATTTCTGTCTTTTTTCAAATTGCTTTTCCTTTGCTAATATCTTTCTCTGATCTTTATTCATTAAATCAAGAATATCCATTCTATGGTTTGCAGCAGCTAATTTGATATCCTCTCGAAGCTTTGTCATTTTATTATGTGCTGCGAGATATTCACTTCTGGTGAAGTCATCTTTACTCATAACTTCTCTCAATTCTATCCTCGCTTTTTCTAACTTTGCTTTTAGATCAACCATGGATTTTTGATGTTCGATGCGTAATTTTTCAACTTGGTCTTTCTGTCCATCGGTTAGATTGAGCTGGCTTTCGAGTCTTTTCAGGTTCCAGCCCTCTCCAGGTTGTGAAAAGGTTAATGGCGAAAGAAAAGCTATCGAGAGAACGACTAGCATTGCTTTTTTTACTATGTTTTGCATTTTGTACCTCCTATTGGTTTTAGATTTTAACTTTTCACAAATTTGACAATAAAAAAATTCCTTTGGTTTAAAACATAGTATATTAAACCTGCTCTTAGTAAATATTGTCGAATTATTAAAGATAAATACTGTTAATGTCCGAAGATACTTCAGATTTTGAATTGGTTAAGAGTTTTATAAATGGAGACGAAGCTTCATTCAATAAAATCATTAATAAGTATAAGCATAAGATTTACTGGCATGCAAGGAGAATGACGGGAAATCACCTCGATGCCGATGAAGTGGTTCAAGAAGTTCTTTTAGTAATGTATAAGAAGCTTAAAGATTTTCAATTTAAGTCTTCACTCTACACTTGGATCTTTCGAATTGTCTCAACTAGGAGTTTGAATTATTTAAGAAAGAGATCTTTGAGGAAAATATTTTCTTTTGATGATCCCTCAACAGGTTTAATTAGCAGTAATGAAGATGTAGTCAATAATTTAGAAATGAGAGAAAAACTTCAAAAAATTGATAAACTTCTTCAGAGGCTTACAGTGAAGCAAAGGGAAATTTTTATTATGAGAAATTATAATGAACTTTCATACGAGGAGATATCTAAATTAACCGGTAAAAGTATTGGTGGTTTAAAAGCAAACTACTTCCATGGAGTAAATAAAATTTTGGAGCTATTGAAAAATTATGAAAATTAATAAACGAATAATTCTTTACCTGGATAATCAAATGAAGGAAGAGGAGAAACGGGTTTTTGAAGCTGAATTGGACAAATCTCCCGAACTTTCAAATCAACTCAAACATTATAATAATGTCATGCAAAGCTTGAAAATTGATGAACAGAATTATTCTGATCAAGATTATTTTGTGAATCTCGTTCCGAATATTAGAAAAATCCTATCAGCAGAGAAAAAGCCATCCAAATTTAAAACTGCCTATGCACTAACAGCATTTGCATCAGTATTAGTAGTTGTTCTGTTAATCTTCAATATTTTCAGGGCATCTGAAAACAATTCTGTAGATAAACTGCTTTCGACATTAAGTGAAAACGAAGTAACTGAGATATTGGATTATTATTCAGATGATTTATCGACCATGAACACCGAACAGCTAAATGGAACTTCTGATTCACTTCTTACTGAACTAATTTCTTCTGAACTGAATCTTCAAGAAGCAGATTTGAACAGCTTAGTTTTTACTGATGAAATTAGTATCGAGAGCGTATATTCAGAAATTAAATCGGAAGAAGCAGATTTTATCTACAACGAAATTATAAATAAAAAATATTTTTAGGAGAAAAAATGTTACACAAAAATTTATTAACGATTTTATCAGTTTTTATGCTTCTGACATCGGTGTTGGCGCAAAGACATGAACGAATGAAACCAATGCAGAAAATGGAAGAATTGAGAAAGATTAAGTTGATTGAAATTCTTCAAATGAATGAAGAAACGAGCGTAAAGTTCTTCACCCGACGTTATGAACATATGAAAAGGATTGAAAATCTTAACCAGACAGGCAAAGAAAAAATGGATCAGATTGATGAACTGTTAACTGGACAAAAAGAAAATAGTGACCAGGTTCTTAAAAAAGCGATTGATGAATATCTGCAAATACAAGAGAATATAATGCGAGAACGTCAAAATTTCTTAAAGTCTGCTACTGAGATCTTGACCATTGAGCAAATGGGCAAACTAGTTGTATTTGAAGAAAAATTTCGCAATGAGGTCAGCGGCCTGCTATTCAGAGAGAGGTTCAAGAAGCAGCGAGACAATTAAATTAACTTTGCAAATAAAACAGTGTAAAAATCTCCACTCTGTTGATTTTCTAACCCTTCCGCTATATTTTTGGCGTTAATTATTGCGGAAGTGGTGAAACTGGTATACACGCTACTTTGAGGGGGTAGTGCCGTAACTGGCTTGCGGGTTCGAGTCCCGCCTTCCGCACACACATTTATCAACAATAAAGGATGAACATGAAAAAAGTCACTTTCTCTGCATTCGCAGTAATTTTATTTCTGGTATCAGTTCTTTCTGTTTATGCACAAGAAATGAATCCTGAGGCTGCTAAGCTTTATAACGCGGGTAATGAAAAACTTAAAGCCGGCAATTATGGTGCTGCTATTACGCACTATGAGGATGCTTTGAAAATTCAACAAGATTATCGAATTTTTTATCAGAAGGGAATTTCTCAACGAAAAGCAGGCAAGCTTCAAGACGCTAAGGTAACTTTTGAGGAATGTATAAAATTAAAATCCGATTTTGATGGAGCTTATAACGCTCTTGGTGGTGTGCTCTTTTCTATGGGGAACCTTAATGAAGCAGTTTCAAATTTTGAGAAAGTATTACAAATATCAACAAACAATAATACAAAGAATACTGTAAAGAAGAATTTAGCTAAGGCTTATGCTAAACTTGGCACTAACGAAATTTCCGGTGGAAATTCTTCGAAAGCCATTGAGTACCTAACAAAATCAATTGAGTACGATAATTACGATGCAGCTTATCTCTCGCTTGCTAAACTTTATTCCGAGACTGGAAATTATGACAAATCTCTTACAGCTAGTGAAAGTGCTATGAAATATAGATCATCAATCAGCAAAGGCGGACCTTATTATTACATGGGCATCGCTTACAAGTTTAAAGGTGATACACAGAAAGCGAAAGAAATGTTCAATAATGCAAAGGCAGATCCTCAATACAAAAAAACTGCTGAGTACGAACTTACACTTTTGCAGTAATTCCGTTTTATGTTTGATTTATAATCCCTCTTAATAGCTGGAGGGATTTTTTTTATCTGGCAATATTCTTCATTCTTTTGATTGAATTTTCCTTACAGCGATCATTCAAGAAAAAGGGCTTACTTAAGACTTTGCTTTAAGTGAGTTTGCATATTCCATTAAATAGCTTGCTTTTAAAATTATTAAAAACCTATATTTGTCACGAATTAAAAAGAGTTTTTAGATTTGGTGTCAAAGTTCATTTAGGCTCACTATCAATTTCTTAATCATGAATCTAATTTAGATGATATTGAACGTATTTTCTGGTGTAATCTTTGGATTAATTATTTCGATAATTTCTTACAAGCTAAAATTGCTTAAACTAAATGGTGCAATTGCAACTTTCTTTTTGGCATGGATCATTTTCGGTTTCGGGCATGTTAAATGGACAGTTCCCATTTTGATCTTTTTCATTTTATCGAGTTTGCTATCAAAACTTCAAAAAAAAATAAATCCCAAAATTAATTCTGTTTTTCAAAAGGGTAATGTACGAGACCATGTTCAAGTTTTGGCTAATGGAGGATTTCCTGGAATATTAGTTTTAATAAATCAGATTCACAGTTCGGAACTTTTTTATATTGCTTACGTCTCAGCAATAGCCGCAGTTTGTTCGGATACTTGGGCAACAGAAATTGGGACACTAATTAAAGCAAAAACTTTTAACATTATTAATTTTCATCAGGTTGAACAAGGAATTTCCGGTGGAGTTTCGTTACTAGGTTTTACCGGTGCGGCATTGGGAGCTATCATAATTTCAACTTCAGCGTTACCGTGGTTAAATAATATAAGTGAACTCATGACGATCATTTTTATTTCGGGATTACTTGGAAGCACCTTGGATAGTGTTTTGGGTTCTACTTTGCAAGGAAAATTTAATTGCATCATTTGTGACAAAACTGTTGAAAATAAAATTCACTGCGGGAAAAATTCAGTTCATATAAATGGAGTTACGTGGTTGAACAACGATGCTGTCAACTTAGCAGCAAGCTTTTTTGGAGGATTTTTTTCTATTGCACTAGTGAAATTAATCATATGAATAAAATAATCTTATCTCTCATCTTTTTGATGCTTCTTTCTTCTCAGATTCTCCCGCAATCGGCTGCTGAAAAATTTAATCTTGGGACGAAGGCATTTGTTACTAAAGATTATGTAGAAGCGTACAACTACTTTGAGAGTTTCTTCAATGAGCATAATGAGATTGATGAAATGTACTCCACTGCAAAGTATTATTCCGGTGAATCACTTTTAAATTTAGGTGAAAAGCACGCAGCAAAAGAACGATTCGAGTTTCTGGTTAATAATTATAAATGGTCAACTTTCAGAGATGCTGCGCTATATAAATTGGGATTGATTTATTTCGATACAAAAAAGTTCGAACAATCAAGAGATCGATTAAATATTCTGATCAATAATTATCCAACAAGCCAATATTTTGGACCTGCGTTGTATTGGATTGGCGAATCGTATGTTGAAGAGGGAGGAATTGATGTAGCTATAAAATATTTAGAAGATGCTGTAGCTAAAAGAAAAAGTAACAAATATATTGATTATTCGATCTACACCTTGGCAAATGTATATGAAAGAAAAGGTGAATATCAAAAAGCCGTTGAATATTACGATCAGCTTCTTTCTTTCCATAAAGAAAGTAAGTTTGCGCCAATAGCACAATTCAGAATTGGTTATTGCTACTTCCAATTGAAAGAATATCAATCAGCAATTCTTGAACTTAACAATCCAACCATTGAATCTTTACCAACCGACATTCATTCCGAAGCTTTATACTTGCTCGCTAATTCACACTACAGGCTTTCAGAGTTCTCAAATGCGGAAGATGTTTTTCTGAAATTTATTGTTGATCATCCCGGTTCTAATTTATTGAGAAATACAAAGTACGGACTTGCATGGTCATATTTTCAACAAGAAAAATACAATGATGCCTTCGAAGTTTTTAACACTTTATCCTTAGTTGATGATAGTATTGGTGGGAATTCTTTTTATTGGAAAGCTGAATCAAAACGTTATGCCGGCAAAGAGAGCGAAGCATTGACGATCTTTAAAGAATTTGTTCAAAAATATCCGGGCTCGGTTTTGGTAAACAATGCAAAATATCAAGTCGGAGGAATTTTCTTTACCGGAGATAAATTCAAGGACTCGGAAAAATATCTTTTAGAATCTGTTGATTCAGATAATGCAATCGTTAAATCAAAAGCATATATACTGCTCGGTGAAATGAACTTGAACAATCAAAATTATTCAGCAGCAAGAAAGAATTTCAAAACAACACTTAGCATTGCTGACACACTCTCCGATATTTATTCCAACGCTTTGTTAGGTTTAGGAATAAGTTCATTTTATTTAAAGCAATATAATGAAGCAGCCAGAAGCTTAATCGATCTTGAAACAAAAGATGCGAGCTTCAATCACAATAAAGTTAGTTTTTATTTAGCTGAAAGTTACTTTGCAAAAGGCAATTATGCCGAAGCTGTGAAGCGATATAATAAAATTGATAAAGACGATAGAGGATTGAACGGCTTAAGTCAGTATGGAAAAGGATATTCCTATTTCAATTTGAAAGATTATGAAAATGCGATATTATCTTTTTCCAATTTCATAAAGAAAAATCCAACCGATATAAGAAATCTAGATGCTCGTTTACGACTTGCGGACAGTTATTATGGTAATAAAAATTATATTTCTGCTGGAAGGATTTATAAAGAAATATTTTTGTCGAATGAAGAAAAAGCTAGAGATCCGTATGTTCACTATCAGTATGCACAAGCCCTTTTCAAGGGAGGAAACACTTCAGAGGCAATTAGCGAATTCAGAATATTGCAAAGCACATTTCCCGAGTCCGAATACGCTGATAAATCATTGTACATTGTTGGATGGATATTCTTTCAAAAGAATAGTTATAACGATGCAATTAATAGCTACAGAGTTTTGCTGAATACATATCCCAATTCTTCACTTAATCCCATAGTGTATTATTCTATCGGTGATGCTTTCTTCAACTTGAATAAATATGACTCGGCGATAGTCAATTACCAAAAAGTTATAAATCAATATCCGTACTCAAATTATGTATTCGATGCGGTAAATGGAATTCAATATTGCTATGTTGCGCAGAACCAGGATGATAAAGCAATTAAATTGATAGATGAATTCGTGAGTAAAAATCCGGGACTTAGCTTTTCGGATCAAATATTTTTTAAGAAAGGAGAGATTTATTACAGTCAAGCTTCTTATGAAAAAGCCAAGACGAGCTATAAGGAATTTGCATCGGGTTATCCTAAAAGCGAGCTGATTGCAGATGCATATTACTGGATTGGTAAATCTGCGCAAAACCTTAATCAGTTCGACGAAGCAATATTCAATTTCAATAGAGTTTTTGATTCTTACCCTAACAGTGAATTAGCCGCAGCATCTGTAATTGAGATGGGAAATATTTATAATCAGCAGAAAAAATACGACTTAGCTTTAGCTGTTTATGATAAGGGAAGTGAAAAACTTTCGAATTCGCCGCAAATTGCCGAAATACTTTTTATGCGGGCAACTACATATGCCAACAGCGGCGATATAATCAATGCATATCAAGTGTTTGATGAGATAGTTCAATATCATAGGGAAACTGTTTTTGCAGATAGATCGAAATTTGAAATTGGTTTGATCGAATATTCTGCACGGAGATATGACAATGCTGTGGTTTATTTGAGAAGCTTAGGTGATTCACGAACCGATGAGCTTGGAGCAAAAGCACAATTTTATTTAGGAATGTCGCTATTCGAACAAGGAAAAACCGGCGAGGCAATTTCAGCATTTGTTAGAGTTAGAACTGTGTATTCATCCTATGGCGAATGGCTTTCGCGCTCAACTCTAATGCTGGGTGATTGTTACATAAAACTGAAAGATTTTGAAAAAGCCAGGCAATTTTATCGCGATGTAATTGCTAAACATCGCGGTGATGAGATCGGCAGAAGCGCACAGAAGAAATTGAGAGAAATCGAATGAAAAATTTTTTAACATTCATTTTCATTTTTACCTTTTCCTCTTCTGTCTTTGGGCAGGATGATAAAGGAAAGAATCCAAATGTTGAACTTCCCGATTTCGTTATCACAGGCAGCGATGTTGTAGCGCTTCAAAAAGGAAAAAAGATTGATCCGGGCACAATTCCTATCTTGGATGAACAATTTCTTAAACCCAATTATTCTCCGGAGGATTTAGCATTGCGGGAATTGTCCGATCCGGTCAGGAATCAATTCAGCTTAACTGACTCCTTAAATTATTTCACGGGTAAGTTAGAAGCCGGTGCCGGCATTTACACTTTACCAATAGTTAATTTTTCTTTATCCAGTCCTTTTGAGAATGGTCTCTTTCAAATTACTGCAAGCGGAAAGAACAGAAGAGCATTTATAGATAACAGCGAGCAATATTATATCAATGGCGGTGTAAATGTTTTTTATCAGTTAGAGAATGAATCGATGCTCCTCAACGGTACTAAGTTTCAATTTCACGGCGACTATGGTAGAACTTCATATCAACTTTATGCTGCAAATGATCCGTTCATCAAAAGAAATTTGAACAAGGGCAATGTTTCATTAAATATTGAAAATTTATTGGAAGAGAAATTCAATTATGCCATTAATTTTTCAGACGACATTCATTCGCTTCAGGATAATATTTATTCTGAAAACCTCTTGAACATTGGTGCAAATTTCCGGGCGAACATCTCGGAATTTAGTTTCGGAGTCAGGTCATTATACAAAGTTCAATTTCTGAAAAACGATATTGTGAATGAAAGCACTAAGGATTTTATTTCAGTACTACCATTTGTTGGCTATTCATATCAAAATAATCTTAAAGCATCGATTGGATTAAATTATTCTAATTTTAATGATCAGGCTAAAACTTATCCTTATTTATTTTTCGGCTCAAAAGTTAACGACTGGTTTTCAATCCTAGCTGAGTATTCTCCGCAAACGGTTTTTTTAGGGAATGGATATTTCTTAGATATGAATCCATATTTTTTCATTCAAAATTTTGTCAATGTTACTTATGAAAAGAATAATGCATTCCATGTTTCTGCAAAATATGATTATGATAAGTTTTATGAAATAAATGGCGGGCTAAAATATTTCTCATCACCTTCACTCCCATATTTTTATAGCTCAGCTCTTAAAGGAAGATTTAATGTGGCAGTATCGTCCGCAAAAAGTTATACGGGATATGTTAATCTGCTTTTTCATCTTGGTCCTTATGGATATTTTTATGGCAGCATCGAGCTGAATCAGACAAAAATGAGCGATGGAAAAATTTTGCCTTATCATCCGGCATTATCTTCGTACTTGTCTTACGGTTACAATTTTAATTTTGGATTGAATTCAGAGTTGACTTTAGATTATCTTTCCAAGCAGTACATGGATATTTCAAACGACAATTTTATTAATCCTTTTGTAAATTTAGCATTAGATTTTACATATAAAATTTCACCAGAATTCAATTTGACATTGGAACTCAACAATTTGCTTAACAGGAAGAATTATCGTTGGTTTGAGTACGAGGAAATGCCTCTTGATCTTGTATTTGGTTTGATTTACAGATGGTAGACCCAAAAATAAAACATAGTAAGAAATGATAAACTCTAAAGAACTACTGCAAAAATTTTCCCGGCGATTAGGAATACCTGAATCAGAAGGAAAATTAAGTCTTGAAATTTTTGCAAAACTCATTTCACAAAAGCTTGGATTTGGTGATGAAGTTGAGATTGATTCATTGGGATATTTTGCATATAAAAAAGTTAAACCGGTTCATTCAGAAAGCGATGAATATCAAAAAATCATACTTTTTTCTGAAGAAAAAATATCAGGACAAAATAAAAATTTCTTGCTGTTCTTTTTGCCTGATGATTCAAAGAAAGAGTTTCCGCATATTGATTCGTATTTAAATCTAAGTTTTGGAAAACCTTTAATCACTTCCGAGAAGATTGCTGAGAGTGAATTTATTCTTTCTACCTCAAATAATGAAATGATCAGTTTGATTGAATCTAAAGCGGAAAAATTATTTTCTGAAGCCATAATTTACCGTAACACTGAAATAGCGCAGCAAGAATTTATTGTTGCTCCAAAAGACGAAGAAGTCTTATTTGATACGGGATCACGGGGAGAGCCTATCGAAGAAATTGAAAAGGCAGAGACTGAGTTTGAACCTGATGAACCAATAATTGGTGATGAGAAAAAATTAAGCGAAACATTTGATGATTATGAATTAGTTGAACCGGGCAATGTGACATCCCTGGAAGAATCAGTGAGCGAAGATGAAAAAAATGCAAAATGGATTTTTGATGACCTTACCATTGAAGATGATATGGGAACAAATAATGAACTAAAATCCGATGTTACAATAAATGGTTATTCTGAAGTAAAAGATCCGTTCTCGAAAAAAACTACCATCACGGATTCTAGAAATCAAAATAATAATTTTAAAAAGCCATTAGATGTTAGCTTAGGGCTGAAACCGAAGAAGAACATAATGAGGAAGTTAGTTCCGGCATTAGTTGGATTGATAATTATCGGCGCAGCAGCAGCCGGTGTGTATCTTAACTACGATAAAATAAAGAGTATGGTTTTTAGGGATGGCAGCAATATTTCCCAAACTGTTGTAGCTAAAAAGCGAATTGAACCAGTTGTAATTGACAGGACTTTTGAAATTCCAGTGACTTATCCATACAAATTAGAAAAAGAGAATGTAGATCAAATCCCGGATTCATTAATAATAAACCCCGCAGTTTTTATTAGGAAGCATACTTTGCAAGCTGATGATTTAAGTAGCAGCGAATTGATTCCCAGTTCCGGAAATGGAATCAGTAATGAATTAGTTAGGGTGAAGGAAAATATTTATCAAAGGGGTTCACAATTTATAGTTCAAGTTTCTTCGTGGAAATCAAAATCAAAAGCTGAAAGAGAATTAAGAAAGTATATTGAGAATGGTTTTCGTGCAGACTTAATTGAAGAATCTTCAAACGATCTTGGAAAATATCACAGAGTTATGATTGGTGGTTTCAACTCGATTGTTGATGCAAATATTTTTTTAAATAAGAATAAATAAAGGAATAGTGTTGTTATGAATTTATTTTCGATCTTTCTTAAGGGCGGCATTTTAATGTGGCCGATTCTTCTCTGCTCAATTATAGGTTTAGCGGTAGTTATCGATAGGTATGTTGTAATCAGAAAAGCAAAAATAAATGTGCCGGCATTTATGGTTAGAATTAGAGGATTCATTAAGAAGAAAGATATTTCCGGTGCTGTGAGTCATTGTATGGAGGAAAAATCCCCCGTTGCAAATGTGGTAAGAAAAGGATTGAAAAAATATAAACTCGGGCATGAACGGGTTAAAGAATCAATTGAGAATGCTGGAAGTCAAGAGGTAAGCAAATTGGAAAAAGGATTGCCCATACTTGCAACAATTTCCGGTATTGCTCCACTGTTAGGATTCCTCGGTACAGTAACCGGAATGATCTCGGCTTTTATGCGAATTGAAGATTTGCAAGGTTCTGCAAATCCAAGTGATCTTGCAGGCGGTATTTGGGAAGCATTGATAACAACTGCATTTGGTCTGATCGTAGGAATTCCTGCTCTTGCGCTTTATAATTATTTTGTCAGCGCAGTTAAAAAATTAGTCGGTGAAATTGAAATGGTAGCAAATGATGTTGTTGATGTTGTTCAGGATACATCAACAGCGCAAGCAGAACTTGATGAAGAAATTGAAATAGATCTTTAGGATTGAAAAATGAAATTTAAAACATCGAGTGAACCGTTAAGTATTTTTGCTTATTCATCATTAACAGACATTGTAATGCTGCTGCTGGTATTTTTCTTGCTTACTTCACAATTTGTAATGCAAACCGGTGTTAAGGTTAAGCTTCCGGGTTCAAAAACAAATGAACAGTCAATTCCTTCAAGACTGATAGTTACTTTAACTACGGGTGGAGGAATATTTGTTGGCGATGAAGAAATTGGAATTAATGACCTTCCCGGAAAGCTTGAATCAATTAAGCTCGGAAAGTTGGAAGATAATCTTATAATCAGGGCTGATAAATCTGTAGCTATCGATATGGTAATTAAAGTCATTGATGCGGCTAAATCAGTTGATATTGATAAATTTACTATCGAAACAGAAAGAGAAAAACTTTAAGAAAATTAACATGACATATAATGCAATCAGAAATATGTCCTTCTCTTTTTCATTTCTATTCCATGTTTTTTTGCTATTAATTTTTTTGCTGATAACTATAACGCTTGATTACCCGCCTCGAGAGTATGTGGAATTGTCTTTCGGTCGATCCGGAGATATTGGGTCTTCTGGCGCTCAAGGAAATCAAATTGAAGAAGTTGAACAGCTATCAAGTCCGCAAGAAAAAAATCAGACTTTAGACAAAAGTGAAGATGTAAAAGAAGTTGAACTTCCTAAAGCAAAAAATACAGAGGAAGAAAACGTTATAAAACCTGCGGATAAGAATAAGGAAGTTGCATCAGTCAGCAATTCTAAAAGTGAACAAGAACCTAACTCGAATGTTTCAACAGAAGCACAAGGCAATCAATTGCAAGGGGAGGGAAGCTTTGGTTTTGATATTGATTGGGGCGGAAAAGGTAAGCGACAAATTTGGAGCTACCCGCTTCCGAAATATCCTGCAGGAGTTTACAAGGAAATTGATATCAAAATTATTTTCACGATCAAGCCCGATGGTTCTGTTGGTTCAGCAAGATTGCTGACAAAAGCTGATACTAAGCTTGAAAATGCTGCATTAAACTCGCTTAGGCAATGGAGATTCGAACCATTGTCATCTTCTTACAAACAGATAGAACAAACTGCTATTATTGTTTTCCCGTATCGCCTTCAATAGTATGGATAGGTTTGTAGTAAAGCCGGTAGAATAAATACTCACCGATGGTTAGAAGAGTCAAAGCAAAAGTATCTCTATCAAAATGAATCCCTAATCCCTTCGGTTCCATTACCGCTTTTGCAATTATGCTCGCTATTGACCAACCGACGGTAAACAAGACTGCTATCAATCCAATATTTAAAAAAGCAGCAGATAATTTCTCTTCCTGCCATTTAGTTGTGAATATGACTAACGAAAAAATTAAGTGGATGAAAAATATTAATGAAATTATCATAGTATAAATTTTTAATTCATATACGCTTATTTCTTCTATTTATAAACGCCATACCGAGTAAACCGCCAATCAAACCAAAGATTGATGAAGTGATTGATGTAGCCATAAAAAAGTAGATAGAGTAGCTAAGTGAAAATCCTTTTGTCTGAATATCATCTGTCATCTTTTTGTATATCTTAAAAACCTCATCCAATAAATTTTGCGGTGCAAATGATCTGAAAGCAATCTCAACTTGCGGAAGTGATTTTACAAAATCGTTTGTTTGAAATATCGCCGTGAACGTAATTTCGAATAAGGTTGCGAAGACAGCAGAAAAAATACCTGTCATTAAACCAAATATTACGGCTTGTTTACCTGAAATTTTCTCTACGCTTTTATTAGATTTTTGATAAAGGTATAATGACAATCCTGCTGCAAATGGTATTATAAGGCAGCAGCTAATTTCCTTTAAACCCGGGACAATAGTTAATACCGATGCTCCAAAACCGCAGACAAGAGGTGAGATGAATTTACTTTTCATAATTGCTTTGTGTTTTTAAGTAGTTTAGTTGTTCTAAAACGAATAGCAAAAGAGTTGAACCCAAAAGTAATCCGGTTACTAATGCAAATAATTTTGAGTAAGTGTAAATGCCAAGAGTAGTAAATGAAACATCAATTAACATTAAGATAAAAGAAGAAAGTAAAAAGTAAAAAGCTCTTTTGGGAATTTTTGTAAGGATTAGTGAAAACAGACCTGTTAAGAAAGCTCCCAAATAAATTCCAGTACATCTCGAGCAGACCAAAATATTTTCTCCCCAAAAACTAATTGTTTTTTCATGCGATTGATGGCAAACTTGTGAGTATGTTAAGTTTAGGAATGGTTTTGCAAATTGATAAACCTTTTCATGCTGGAAAATTACCGGTGAGATTATTCCAAAACACAGTAAGCAAATAAAGATGAAGAAAATTATGAGATATTTTTTGGAATACATCTGCGAAAAAATCATTCTTTTGATTTATTAAATACAAAAATTTCTTTGGGTGTCAGCACATAAAGTTTATTATTCAGAACAGAACAGCTCAAAATTTTTAAGTCATTGTTAAATCCGATTAAAGCTATCTTATTTAGAATATTCTCACCAACTCCTATTAAGCTCATGTAAATTTCATTTTCATTATTTAGGATTAGGTTTACAAATGTAGTATTCAAATTTGTGAATGAATTGCCCAAATTAATTTTTTCTTTTCCATTTCCGAATTGATCGTAAAGAACAAGAAGGGAATCATCAAGGATGAGAATGGAATTATCAAAATTTATTGCCAGCTTTTGAGGATTTTTCAGCGAAAATGTTCCCCAATCGAATCCGCCGAAGTTTTGAATGAAATTACCGAACAGATCAAATTTTAGAACGCGTATATTTTCAGAATCTAAAACATAAAGATCACCCATAGAAGAAAGAGCGCAACTGAGCGGATAACCAAATCGTTCTTCCGGATTATCTCTTTCGCGGGTAGATAATTCTGAAATGAAATTTAGATCCTTGTCGAATGCTTGTACTCGATGGTTTTGCTTATCACAGATGTAAACATTTAAAGGATTTGCGAAAACATCGGTAGGTGTATCAAATGCCGATTCGCCCCAGCCATAACCTCCGATTTCTTTGATTACATTTCCGAGAGTATCAAGCTTAATTAGAGAATCATCGCCATCATCAGCAATGTAAATGAATCCTGAAGAAGTAATTGAAAATGCAGAGGCAGATGTGAATTTTCCAAATGAATAATTGAAAATATAAGTCTGACAAAAAATTGTAGTGGAAAAGAAAATTATTGCTAAAAAAGTCTTCATATTGATAAGTTAAGATAGAAAATATTGATGAGGAAATAAACGTAGAAGGACGATTTTAATTGTGTTAGTTGAGGTAAATATTTAAGTTTGTGAAGAGTAGGTAGAGAACGTATACTTTATTTTTAGTAAAAGATGGCAAAGCTATATCCGGACAAATTACAATTCAAAAATAATTACGTATTTGCTTTTTTACAAAATTACTTTTTTAAAAAAGGAGAAATAAAGTTGTGAAAATTTTTAAAATTTTAGAAAAGTATTCTGATGTCGCAATAGATCAATTAGCTGCTGATAAAGTTGATGAATCTGCAAATTTACGACTGCCAAGAAATATTATTGTTCAGGAAATTATATCTGCTCTGAGTTCACTGACTTATGTTGCAGAAGCTTTAGCACCATCCAAACCACCGAACTATGCTTTCATCAAATTATTGCTCGAAGCACAAGATCATATGCTGCCTGTTGAAGGATTTCAGGAAAAAGTAATGCAAGCTACATTTGAAATGACAACAAAAGCCCAGAGCGGTGAAGGTCTTTTAACTATAAAGAATTATAAGCTATATATAAACGTTTTGAAAAATGCCTGGGAAAGTGGTAACGAAATTGATAGAAGTGAAGCTCAGCTTTTAGAAGCCCTGAGAAATGAACTCGGGATCTGGACGAGGGAACATTTGCTGCTTGAACACCATACGGAAATAAAAAAATTATGGGATGTCTCTGACTCTTACGTTGCCGCGAGAAATCGTCTTTTACTAACAGGATTAGTTTTGACTTTTGAAAACAACTTTGTGATTGCTGAAGAAGTTGCTTTACAAATTCGCAGGGTTTGGGGAATAGATTTAGAAAAAGACTGCTATGAACGAATGTTAAACGGTGTGAAGAATGAACAGCTTTATAATGCCTTGGAAAAAGTTGTGTTAATGGTTAGCGGTACAAAAGAAGAAAAAATAGAAAGAATTATTAATGCTCTAGTCCCGCCATTTGAATTTTTAGATACGATTTCAATTGATGAATTAAGAGAATATTGCAGGCAAAATAATATTCAGGTTTCAGGAAAGAAGTCAGACGTAATTTCAAATATTATAAATCATTTTGAGCAGCGAAATGATTTGAAAACAACTGAAGAAGCAAAAGGCGAACCACTGCTTCCTTTGGAACCCGAAGAAAGAGAATTAAACAATGAATCCTTTTCAAGACTTTTAGAGAATCTTAATAATGATCAACTCTATGATATGCTTTCTAAAGGGTATTTAAAAACAAGCGGAACTAAAGAGGAGAAAATTAATAGGTTAGTTGAAAGTCCCTGGTCTGAAAAAAGTTTATTGAATAATCTCAGGAAAATAGAACTTTCAAATTTGTGTTGGAGATTAGGAATACCAATATCAGGGATTAAAAGTGAAATAATTGAAAGAGTAATTGAAGGTGCTTCAGTTAGATTTAGTGAATCCTATCAAAAGGCTGCTGAAGAAGATCAAGAGGGCAGTATAGAAGCCAAACAACCAGATATAGAAGAAAAGACTTCCGATGTTGGTGAAATTGAAGATTTAAAAAAACAAATCGAATTGCCAAAAGCTTTTGAAGAAATAGCCGCGCAGTTTCCCGAACTTGAAAAAGATGAACAAATTATTCTTGCTCTTTTAAAAGAAACAAAATCTTTAACAGAACAGGATATAGAACGCGCGAGTAAAAGACACGGGCTTGGGTGGTTTTTAATTAAAGCACGCTTGTCGGAAATGATATATAAATTGCGAAAATCACATAAGATGCCAATTCGGGTTAAAAGTGTGAGAAGCATAAATATTTATGAATGGATCGGTGAAAAATTAATAGAAAATAATTTAAATGAATCTAAAATATCCAAAGATATAATTGATGCACTGAGACAAGGAGTAGTTCCCGAAAAGAATCTTGATGTATTACTTATTGGTCAATCAAAAACTCATCAGTATTTAAAAAATTTATTGGATGAAACAAAAATTAATGAATCATTCTTTAAATTTATTAGAGGCCCTTATGGAGCAGGTAAAACATTTTTGTGTTCGTGGTTTAGAGAATATGCATTAAATAATGAATTTGCTGTTTCAACAGTAAACATTGGACCTGACCAACCTTTATCTGATTTACCGATTTTCTTTTCAGGTTTAATTAATGGTTTAAGAACTCTGGAAAAGAGAGACTCAAGTTCTTTGGTAGATATTTTAGAATTGTGGCTGCTTAACATTCATAGAAAGACTGCTCAAATTGAAGGAATGACTTCTTTGGAACCTTCAATTCAAAAGCAATTAAGAACTATTGTTGAAAGAAGAGTCGAATCAGAACTTGCCTACTTAGCGGATTTAGATCCGGGTTTTGCTCCTGCGTTGCGGGCATTTTATATAGCAAGAAGCAATGGTGATCAAGTTACAGCATCTACAGCCGTTGCATGGTTAAGTGGAAGCAGATCAATGTCCACAAGTAATCTTAGAGAGATCGGCATTAAAGGTTATTTAGAACCCAATGAAGTATTCCCAAGAATAAGAGCACTCTTAGAAGTCATTAAAGGTGCTCGTTATCAGGGTTTATTGTTATTGGTGGATGAATTGGAATTAATAAGAAGATTTCCTCATACAAGACAACGCGAACAAGCATTAGAAATACTTCGTTTATTAATTGATGAATCAGGTAAAAACGGTTTCCCAGGATGTCTTTTAATTTTCACTGGTACAGATGCTTTTTTTGAGGATGATCGTGCCGGGCTTAAAAGTTATGAAGCTTTAGCTGACAGAGTAATAGTCCCCAATGTTTCTGAAACAATAAGTAGCATGAGACAACCGGTCATAACTTTAGAAGGGTTGAACTATCAAAAACTATTAGATGTGGCAAAGAAGATAAGAGATATTCATGGTGTTGCTTATAATTGGAATAGTAAAGAAAAATTAACAGATGAAATGTTGGAAAATTTAGTCCGGGAATGGACTGCATTCGGGGAAGAACAAATTAAAAGAAAACCTCGTCCTGTTTTAAGAGAATTAATAATTATTCTTGATCTGTGTGAAGAAAATCCAGGTCTTTCATATACTGATTTGATGAAGGTCAATAATAACAAAAATAATATTGCCTCACAGATAACATCAATATTAAACTGATGGGCACTGATATTTATAACAAATCTTCAGAACTGGACAGTATTCACGAGGGATTACAAAAGATTGTTATTGAAAAAGGATGGAAAGATCTTTCTGACATACAAAAAGCAGCGATTCCGGTAATCTTAAATAATAAAGATTGTATAGTTGAGGCGCCAACAGCCGGGGGAAAAACTGAAGCTGTATTTTTTCCCGTTTTAACTCGTTCATCAAAAGACAAAAAATCTTCTGTCCAAATTTTATACTTAGCACCGTTGCGTGCTTTACTTAATGATATTGAGTTACGTGCCGAATCTTATGCAGAGGCTTGTAGTTTACATTGCTTTAAATGGCATGGGGATGTTGGACAAAATGATAAAATTGAAGAATTCAAAAATCCTTCACAGCTACTCTTAACTACGCCTGAATCTTTAGAAGCAATAATGTTAAGAAAAGCAGGATGGAATAAATTCTTTGATGGTCTTGAAGTAATAATAATTGATGAAGCACATAACTTCGCTTCGAGTGACAGAGGCAGCCATTTAATTACGTTATTAGAGAGATTGGAAACAGCAATTGATAAACAGCCTCAAAGAATAGCAATATCAGCTACTATTGGTAACCCGGAAGAAATGTTAAATTGGTTAGCGGGACGAAAAAGAAAAATAGGTCAGCGAGTTAAGGTTATTGCAAAGGTAGAGAAGCAAAAAGAATTTAAAATCTCATTCTTTAATGAAGATAATGACACAGAAGATAATACAGCTTCTTCTGCTTTGAATCGTTATTTCCTTAATTTGTATAAATCACTTCCTAATAAAAAATCTATTATTTTCGGCGGTTCAAGAACTTATACTGAAAAGTTAGCGTCTGCAATCAATCGAATGAATACTCATTCAGGAACAAGAAACCCCGTCAGGGTACGCACTCATCATTCTGCAGTAAGTAAATTTTATCGTGAGGAAGCTGAGAGCTTAATAAAGATGAAGTCTTCTTTTGGAAGCGGATTAGAAGCTATTATTAGTACTTCTACACTTGAATTAGGTATTGATGTAGGAGAATTGGACCAGGTCATTCAGGCTGGTGCTCTTTCAAGTTCAAGTTCGTTTCTTCAGAGAGTTGGAAGAACCGGAAGAAGACCAAATAAGCCTCAGGTCTTTGAAGGATTGTGTTTAAGGGAAGATGATCTAATTCTACTCACCGCTGTTGTTAGTCTGGGATTAAAAGGTATATCTGACAAAATAAATTTTCCTACAAAAGCTTATCATATAATGGCTCACCAAATTATTTGTTTAAGTCTTCAAAATAATGGCATAACTGTACAAAAGGCCTGGGATATTCTTTCAGCCGCATATTGCTATTCTAATATTACTTTTGAAAAATTTAAAACATTGATTGATTATATGATAGAGCGTGAATATTTAAGAAACGTCGATGAATTATTAATAGTTGGCAGAGTATGTGAAAAGAATTTTTTAGGTGCCAATTGGAGGAAGTTATTTGCGGTATTTGATAGCAGCTTTATGTACGATGTTTGGAGTGAAAAAAAACATATTGGAACTTTAGATGCATCTTTTGTGGAAGCTTTAGATATACCCTTCTTTTTTGTATTAGGTGGAATCGAATGGGAGGCGGTAAAAGTAAAATATGAATCCAGAGAATTATTTGTAAGAAAAACAGAAATAGGCGATGCCCCTAAATGGATTGTTTATGGGGGTCAGGAGATTCCTTATGAAACTGCAAAGGAAGCCGGGGAAATATTATTTGGGAACGAAAGAATTAATTTCTTAACCAATGAAGCAGGAGAATGCATTAGTTCAAAAAGAGAAAAGTTAAAATTTATAAACTGGTCTGAAAATATTTGGCGAATTGTTTTATTGAATGATAACAAAGCTGAAATCTGGACATTCACCGGAGACCGTATTAATAAAACCTTAGCAAAACTTATAACTTTATCCGGTGTTGGAATGGCTACATCCAGTTATCAAAGAGTTGAAGTCCGCCGAAGGAAAAATGATGAAACAAAACTGGATATAGTAATTTCAGAATTCCTAAATAAATTGAAATCAATTAATGAAGAATCATTTAAATATTTTGCAACCAAATTATTAGAAGAGGTCAGAACAACTAAGGTTTCCAAGTTTAGCAAACTACTTCCGGAAGCACTATGGCGTGAAGCAGTTGCAGAACAAACTTTTGATTTAAGGGGCTTGGTTGAAAAAATAAAAAATAAGAAATTATTTACCGGAATGCAGATAGTTTTGTAAGAATTATTTAATTGATTCAATAATAGTAGGCATTTAGACAACTAGAAAACTATGAGAAGAATCAGGATTCTTAAAATTACAAAATGTAAAAGGACAAAGAAATTAAAAAATCAAAACAGTAATCTCAAAAAAATAAAACTTTTATATATTACCTTAAATCAAATTGCATCTCACTCTCATTTCCCTTAATTTTTCAATAAGTTTTTTGCCCCGTGGTGTAACTGGCAACACGCCTGACTCTGGATCAGGAAAGTTCAGGTTCGAGACCTGACGGGGCAGCTGACTCTGGATCATCCCGACAAAGTCGGGAAGGTTCGACCCCTGACGGGGCAGCAAATTTCGAATCAATTCGAAATAGCTCGTCTAACTCACTTCATACTAAAGCTAATCTCTACTTTACACTGACTGAACATTAACTCTAAAATGCTTGGGGGTCACATATTTTTAGCTCAACATTCAAATAGTGTTTACATTATCGAATTTAGTCTCAAAAGACCAGACGAAAATTCCTAAGCACAGATAATACATCTGATGCATCTTCTCTTTATTCGATATTTTTCACGAACGGAAACAATTATTAAATTACATTTTTATCATATCTTTCCAAATTAAGTTATAATATTTCGTCCCGATGGGACTTTTAAATGAATAACGGGAAAATGATCTACAAATATTTTGTCCCTATCGGGACATAAACCGTTTATTCTGAAGAGTTTTTTATTGCTAATCCTGTTAAGGACTAAATATTTTTGGCACAGCTATGCCTCCAGCCAGAAAGTAAAACCCATAATAATTCCAAGTCCCGTATGGGACGAAATATGAGGATTGAGTACAAGTAATTACAAATTATTTTGAAAACATTACAGATTCTGTATTTAAGTCTATCTATAAGATTATTTTGGACACCAATGATTTTTTTAGAAAAGGATACACTGCCTGTGTGATTTTTTTAAAATAATGTAACATTTCACTTGACATACTAATTTTCAAATCCTATCTTTGTCCAACAATAAATCAACAATGAAAAACACAACACAAAATATCGATTCAGTTTTCGTGGATGCCGAATTTGGCAATAGCAGTGTTGTGTCAAATAACCTGTCTTCAATCAACATCATTCTAGGGATTACTATTATTTTAGCTCTACTTGGTATTATTATTACCATTCTAGGCTAAGATAAAAAAGTCAATCCTAAATCAAGCTAAAAACATAAAAAGAAAAAAGTAAGATCGAAGGGTTGACAAAACCCGGAGATGCTTTTTGAAGATTTTTTTAGGAGGTCTGTTGCGATCTGACTTAATAAAAAAAGGCTTTGATAAGGCGCCCCACCGCAGCTTACTTAAAGCCACCGGCGTAATTAAAAGCGATGATGATTTTGATAAACCATTCATTGGTATTTGTAATTCCTATATCGATTTAATACCCGGGCATGTCCATTTGCAAGAGTTTGGTAAAGTCATTAAGGAAGCCGTAAGGGAAGCGGGAGGTGTTCCTTTTGAATTCAACACGATTGGTGTTGACGACGGAATTGCAATGGGGCATCTTGGTATGCGATACTCATTACCGAGTCGGGAGTTGATTGCAGACTGTGTTGAGACAGTTGTGGAAGCTCATCGTTTGGATGGCATGGTCTGTATTCCGAACTGCGATAAAATTGTTCCCGGTATGTTGATGGCGGCAGTTCGAGTTGATATTCCGACAATTTTTATATCGGGAGGACCGATGAAAGCAGGTCGTACACCCGATGGAGAGAAAGTTGATTTAATTTCCGTGTTTGAAGGAGTCGGAAAATTTCAGGCAGGAACAATTGATGAGAAAAAATTAAAAGAATACGAAGACTTCAGTTGTCCGACTTGCGGTTCATGCTCGGGAATGTTTACTGCGAATTCTATGAACTGTTTGATGGAAGCCCTTGGACTCGCTCTACCCGGAAACGGGTCCATTCTTGCAATAGACCCGCTTAGAAAAGATTTAGCAAAGAAAGCAGCAAAGCAAATTCTAACTCTCATAGAGAAAGATCTGAAACCGAGTAAAATACTTTCCCGCGAATCGTTTATGAATGCGTTTGCACTCGATATGGCAATGGGCGGCAGCACGAATACTGTTCTACACGCACTTGCAATTGCAAATGAAGCAAAAATTAATTTCCAATTGAAGATGCTTAATGAACTTTCCGAAAGAGTTCCATATATCTGCAAAGTAAGTCCTGCTACTAAAAACGTTCACATGGAAGATGTTGATAGAGCGGGAGGAATTTCTGCAATACTAAATGAAATTTCCAAAGTGAATGTCCTCGATTTATCAAGACCAACTGTAACCGGAAAAACCCTTGGCGAAAATATTGCCGATGTGAAAATTCTTGACAGCACAATTATCAAAACCGTTGAAGAACCATATTCAAAAACAGGAGGACTTGCCGTATTATTCGGAAATTTGGCGCCATATGGATCTGTTGTAAAAACAGGTGCCGTAGAATTAAACATGCAAATTTTTTCTGGACCGGCAAGAATATTTGAATCGCAGGAAGAAGCGGTAGAAAAAATATTAGCTGGCCAAGTTAAAACCGGTGACGTTGTTGTTATAAGATATGAAGGACCGAAGGGAGGACCGGGAATGCCTGAAATGCTTTCGCCGACAAGTGCAATTGTGGGTTTAGGATTTGGAGATAAAGTTGCTCTTATCACCGACGGAAGATTTTCCGGAGGGACACGCGGAGCCTGCATCGGTCATATTTCTCCCGAGGCGGCTGAACGTGGTCCGATAGCGGCTCTTCAAAATGGTGATGTCATAAATATTGATATTCCAAAAAGAACTCTGAATGTGGAATTGGCGGATGAAGAGATTCAGCAAAGGTTGAATGCTCTTCCCGAATTCGTACCAAAAATAAAAAGCGGCTATCTTGCACGTTACGCAAGAATGGTCTCCTCTGCAAATACCGGTGCTATTTTAAAAAATAATTTCTAATTAGATAGAAAGAATACATTATGAAAAAATCAGAAAACATTTTAGGTGGGGCAGAAATATTCTTTGAATGTTTAAGGCGGGAAAAAGTTGAACACATTTTCGGTTACCCCGGCGGAGCTGTCCTTAAAATCTATGAACACCTCCATGATGTCAATTTCCTTCAGCATATTCTTGTTCGCCATGAACAAGGCGCAGTTCATGCAGCCGAAGGTTATGCCAAGGCATCCGGAAAAGTCGGAGTTGTATTAGTAACATCCGGGCCTGGCGCAACCAATACTGTCACAGGTATTGCAGATGCTTATATGGATTCTGTTCCCATCGTTATTTTTACCGGTCAGGTTCCTTCTCACTTAATCGGTAATGACGCTTTTCAAGAAGCAGATATTGTTGGAATCACCCGTCCTATTACTAAACATAGTTTTCTTGTTCGTGATGTTAATGACCTTGCAGCCACAATCAGAAAAGCTTTTTATATAGCCTCAACCGGAAGACCCGGACCTGTTCTTGTAGATTTACCTAAAGATGTGATTGCATCTAAATGTGAATTCATTTACCCGGAAGATGTAGAGATACGCGGATACAAACCAACATACAAAGGGCATGTCAATCAGATTAAAAAAGTTGTGGAAGTTATCGCTGCTGCAAAGAGACCATTACTTTATGTGGGTGGGGGAGTAATTATGTCGGGCGGTTCCCAAGAGCTTGCTTTTTTTGCGCGCGAAAATAAATTGCCGGTAGCAATGACACTTCAAGGGCTTGGTGCATTTCCCGGAACAGACAGTCTATCGGTCGGTATGCTTGGAATGCATGGAACCTATTGGGCAAACAGAGCAGTTGACACTTGCGATGTGCTTGTTTCTTTAGGTGCAAGGTTCGATGATAGAGTTACCGGAAAAGTTGAAACGTTTGCTAAGAATGCATATAAAATTCACGTTGATATTGATCCTACATGCATCGATAAAAACGTTGTTGTAGACCTGCCTATAGTTGGCGATGTAAAACATATAATTGCTGAAATTGCTTCGGAGATGCCAAATCCGCCTGACACTGAAGAATGGTTATCCCAAATAAATGAGTGGCGCGAAGAATGTCCGCTCGTTTACGAAGATAATGACGGCAGGTTAAGAACTGAATTTGTAATAGAGAAGATATATGAAAAAACAAAAGGTGAAGCTGTCATTGTCACCGATGTCGGTCAGCATCAGATGTGGACAGCACAATTTTACAGATACAATCATCCGCGCTCAAATCTAACAAGCGGTGGATTAGGTACAATGGGATTTTCGCTTCCTGCAGCAATCGGGGCTTCATTTGCCGTTAAAAACAGACCTATTATTTCAATAAGCGGCGATGGTGGATTTCAAATGAACATTCAGGAATTAATTACCGCCGCTGCAAACAAAGTTCCGGTGAAATTCATAATCATCAATAATAGTTTTCTTGGAATGGTTAGACAATGGCAAGAACTATTTCACGCAGAGAAATATAGCTTTACTGATTTAAGTGCAAGTAATCCAGATTTTGTAAAAGTAGGTGAAGCCTTTGGAATTGAATCTTACTCAACCGATAATCCAAAAGAAGTTGATTCACTTTTAGATAAAGCATTTTCGGTTAATGATCGGCCTATTCTGTTAGAATTCAAAGTTGTAAAAGCCGATATGGTTTTTCCAATGGTTCCATCGGGAGGATCAATTTCCGAGATGATTGTCAAACGACTAAATCCAAAGAGGATGATTTAATATGAAACACACAATTTCTGTATTGGTAGAAAATCATTTTGGCGCATTCGATCGTGTTGCCACTATGTTCAGCGGTAAAGGATTCAACATTAGAAGCATTTCAATTGGTGAAACCGAAATTGTAGATATCTCACGGATGACGATTGTTACTGAAGGTGACGATCAAATTATTGATCAAGTGGTAAAACAATTGAACAGGCTGATTGATACAATCAAGGTAGTTGATCTTGCAAATACGTACCATGTTGAACGCGAGCTTGCTTTAATCAGTCTAAGCCTTCACAAAGGGTCAATGGAACAAATAAAAAATATTTGCGACATCTTCCGGGGAAACGTTGTTGATATCACTAATAAATCGATGATGATTGAGGTTACAGGACCACCCGACAAAATTGACGCCGCCGTAAATGTTCTTGCCCCGTTCGGAATCAAAGAGATGGCTCGTTCTGGAATCGTGGCATTAAAACGAGGTGAGCAATTAAAAATTCAAAAAAAAGATAACATTACAACTTAATTAAGGAAATAAAATGAAAGTTTATTATGAACAAGATGCGAACATTGAACTGCTTAAATCAAAAAATATTGCTGTGCTCGGCTTTGGGAGTCAAGGTCACGCTCATTGCCTGAACTTGAAAGAAAGCGGTATGAATGTTTGTGTCGGTCTTCGAAACACATCTGCTAGTTGGGAAAAAGCCAAGAATGCCGGTGTTGAAGTTAAAACCATTGCCGACGCAGTTAAATGGGCGAATGTAATAATGATTCTTCTTCCGGACCAGAATCAGAAAGAAGTTTATGATAAGCAAATTGCTCCGAATTTAAATCCGGGTAACACGATTGCATTTGGTCATGGATTCAATATTCATTACAAACAAATTGTTCCACCACCAGATGTTAATGTTATGATGATTGCACCGAAGGGTCCGGGACATTTAGTTCGAAGAACATTTTTAGAAGGATCCGGTGTTCCCTGTCTGATAGCTATTCATCAGGATCCATCAGGACGAACAAAAGATCTTGCGCTTGCATGGGCGAAAGGAATTGGCGGCACAAGAGCAGGTGTTATCGAGACAAATTTTAAGGATGAAACGGAAACAGACTTATTCGGTGAACAAGCAGTATTGTGCGGCGGCTCTGCAGAACTCATCAAAGCGGGGTTTGAGACTTTGGTGGAAGCAGGTTATCCACCTGAACTGGCCTATTTTGAATGTATGCACGAAATGAAATTAATTGTAGATCTCTACTATGAAGGAGGTCTTTCTAGAATGAACTACTCGGTGAGTGATACTGCCGAGTACGGCGGAATGACTAGAGGAAGCAGATTGATAACTGCCGATACAAAAAAGGAAATGAAGAGAATTCTTTCCGAAGTTCAGAGCGGACAGTTTGCAAAAGAATGGCTTGATGAATACAATGCGGGTATGCCAAAGATGAATCAGCTTAGAAAAGAAAACAGAGAACATATTATTGAAGAAGTAGGTGCAAAGTTAAGAGGAATGATGAGCTGGCTCTTTAAGAAGAATAAAAAGGAAGAGGTTGGTGTATGAGTTACCAGGTTGTTTTACTTCCCGGCGATGGCATAGGCCCGGAGGTAACAAACGCCGCAGTTCAAGTGATGAAAACTGCTGCAGAAGTTTTTAATGTGGCGCTTGAATTCAACGAACAATTAATTGGCGGTTGTTCTTATGAAAAATATCAGGTTCCCTTAACCGACGAAACACTCCAAGCATGTTACGATTCAGACGCAGTATTCCTCGGTGCGGTCGGAGGTCCTAAATGGGAATCGCTTCCGCATCAACTTAAACCGGAAGCAGCTCTTCTCAAACTTAGAAAAGCACTTGGACTATTTACAAACATTCGTCCGGCAAAAGTTTATGATGCTTTGATTGATTCATCCACCATGAAGAAAGAAGTTTTGCATGGAACTGATTTTATTGTTCTGCGCGAATTGACCGGAGGAATTTATTTTGGTGAACCGCGAGGATTTGATAATGAAAGGGGATGGAATACGATGGAATATTCTCGTGAAGAAGTTGAACGCATTGGTAGAATGGCATTTAAGATGGCACGTGAAAGAAGAAGAAAAGTTACATCAGTAGACAAAGCTAATGTTCTTGAAGTCTCTCAGTTCTGGAGAAACACAATTCACGAAGTTCATAAAGAATTTACTGATGTTGAGCTAAACGATATGTATGTTGATAACGCAGCGATGCAAATTGTGCGAAATCCAAAACAGTTTGATGTTGTTCTTACTTCAAATTTGTTCGGTGATATTCTCAGCGATATAGCGGGCATGATTACCGGAAGTTTAGGAATGCTGCCCTCGGCGAGTATCGGAAGTAAATATTCTTTGTATGAACCGGTTCATGGAAGTGCACCTGATATTGCAGGACAAGGCAGCGCAAATCCGCTTGCGGCAATTTCATCTGTAGCATTAATGTTCAATTATACTTTCGGAATACAAAAAGCGGCAGATGTAATTGAGAAAGCAATCGAACTGGCGCTTGCGAAAGGATTACGTACCCAAGATATTTTATCTGAGGGCTGCAAATTGGTATCAACACAAGAAATGACCAATGCTGTAATTGAAAACATAAATGAAATTTATCACAACCAGGCTCTTGGGGTGTTTAGCTTATAAACAGTTAAGCACTCGCTCAAAAAGAGAAGGATGAAAAATTTAACTTTTTAAAAGTCATAGGCAAGAATATGAACGAACGAATTATAATATTCGACACAACCTTAAGAGATGGAGAACAATCTCCCGGCGCATCATTAAATGTTTATGAAAAATTAGAGATTGCCCGGCAGCTCGCAAAATTAAAAGTCGACGTAATCGAAGCCGGCTTTCCGGTCTCATCTCCGGCTCAATTTGAAGCCGTAAAAAGAATTGCAGATGAATCGGAAGTGATAATTGCAGGATTAGCACGTGCAAAAGAAATTGATATCAAAGCTGTGTACAATGCATTACGAAATGCTAAGAAGCCGAGGATTCATACTTTTTCGAGCACGTCTGATATTCATATACTCGGGAAATTCGGTGATAGCAAGTACGGCGCTTCACTCGAGGAAAAAAGAAAAACTATTTTAAAAATGTCTTACGATTCAATTGCTTACGCAAAAACGTTTTGTAACGATGTAGAATTTTCGGCTGAGGATGCAGGAAGAACCGATATCGGTTATCTATGCGATATAATTGAAACTGCAATCGAAGCAGGTGCAACAACTGTCAATATTCCCGATACAACCGGATATACATTTCCATCTGAATTCGGTTTTAAGATTGCGGAATTGAAAAGAAGAGTTAGGAACATAGATAAAGTTATCATTAGCGTTCATTGTCATAACGATCTTGGGCTGGCAGTTGCTAATTCAATCATTGCAATTCAAAATGGCGCCCGACAAGTTGAATGCACTATAAACGGAATTGGTGAAAGAGCTGGTAATGCTTCGCTTGAAGAGATTGTTATGGCTCTCAAAGTTCGTAACGACATTTGTAATTATTACACAGACATCGACATAACAGAAATTTATAACACAAGCAGAATGGTTTCGGGATTTACTGGAATTGTTGTGCAGCCGAATAAAGCTATTGTCGGCGAAAATGCGTTCGCACATGAATCCGGCATTCATCAGGATGGCATGCTGAAGAATAAACAGACCTATGAGATCATGACTCCTGAATCTGTTGGAGTTAACAAAACAAAAATTATCCTTGGCAGGCATTCCGGCAGGCATGGTTTGAAATCACGCTTAGGTGAATTGGGTTATCATCCTTCTGAAGAAGACATGCAAAAAGTATATGAAGCATTTCTTGAACTGGCGGATAAAAAGAAAGAAGTGTTCGATGACGACCTGAGAGTATTAATGGGTGATGAGATTTATAAAAAAGAAGAATTGTACGAACTTCAATACTTACATGTCACTGCAGGAACTGATACTATTCCAACAGCGACAATTAAGATCAGATCAAACGAAAAAGTTATACAAGAATCTTGTACCGGAGATGGACCTGTTGATGCATGCTTTAATGCAATAGAAAGAGCTCTCGAAATCAGACCTACAGTTGAATCTTACAATGTTCGTTCTGTTACTTCGGGAAGACAGGCACTCGGCGAAGCAATTGTCAGGATTAGAAACGGTGAAAATTCTTTCACAGGCAGAGGAACATCAACAGACATTATTGAAGCAAGCGCAAAAGCATATCTGCAGGCAATTAATCAATATCTGCTTTTTACAAAAACAAATTTAGAGTTTCATGAGGATGAGTTGATCATCAGAAATGTTTAAGAAATAAAAATGGGAATGACAATCACAGAAAAAATATTTGCGAAAGCATCTAAGAAAACAAGAGTAGCTCCAGGTGAAAGTGTTTGGTTAGATGTAGATGTGCTGATGACACATGATGTGTGCGGACCGCCAACAATTGCAATCTGGAAAAAAGAATTCGGTGAGAAAGCAAAAATTTGGGATAAAGAAAAATTGGTGATCTTTCCGGATCATTACATTTTTACAAAAAACACGAACGCAAATAGAAATGTTGATTTACTTCGTGAGTTCGCAAGAGAATATGATTTGCCAAACTATTACGATGTTGGAACCGAACGTTACAAAGGTGTTTGTCATATCGCCCTTGCAGAAGAGGGTTACAATGTACCGGGGACAGTTTTGTTCGGAACAGATTCACATACATGTACATCCGGCGCCTTTGGAATGTTTGCAACCGGAGTTGGCAACACAGATGCCGCTTTCATAATGGGAACCGGGAAAATATGGGAGAAAGTGCCTGAGTCCATCAAGTTTACATTCAACGGAAAAATGCCCGAATACATTACTGCTAAGGATTTGATCCTTCAAATTCTTGGAGACATAACAACGGATGGTGCAACCTACCGGGCTATGGAATTTGGAGGTGAAGCAATTGGATCAATGAATATGATGGAAAGGATGACTTTGACAAACATGACAATCGAAGCTGGTGGTATGAATGGAATAATTGCCGTTGATGATGTTACAAGACACTATCTCAATGAAATTGATGTTACGCAATATGAAGAGTTTAATAGTGATGAAGATGCGTTTTATCATTCTCAATACAAATACGATGTTGAATTAATGGAACCCCTTGTTGCCAAACCGCATAGTCCGGATAACATGGACAAAGTAAAAAATGTTGAAGGTACCAACCTTACCAAATGTTACATTGGCTCTTGCACCGGCGGAAAGCTGACTGATTTTCAGTTTGCAGCTAAATTGCTGCTCGGGCAAAAAGTGAAGGTAACAACCTTTATTGTTCCGGCAAGTACTCAAATTGCCAAGCAGTTGGAGGCAGAGGCAATAAGCGGTGTTTCTCTTAAAGATATTTTTACAAATGCGGGATGTATTATTGCAGAATCGTCTTGCGCTGCTTGTTTAGGCGGTCCTTCGGATACAATCGGTAGAAGTGTAGAAGGTGATGTGGTTATATCAACTACTAACAGAAATTTCCCGGGTAGAATGGGAAGTAAATTATCGCAGGTATATTTGGCCTCTCCGCTCACAGTTGCCGCTTCAGCAATATCCGGAGAAATAACTGATCCGAGAAAATTTTTATAATTGCCCCCTCCTAAATGAGGGTGGCCAAAAAGTAACTCTGCAATTAAATGATCTGCGAAAATCAGTTAAAATCTGCATCATCAGTGTGCTATTTTAAAATAATTGTTACTTTTTAATCAGCCTCACTTTTAAAGGCAAAAAAGGAATAAATAATGGAAAAGAAAATAATTGGTAAAGCATATGTTCTTGGTGATAACATTGATACAGATCAAATCATTCCAGCTGAACACCTGGTATACAGCACAAGCGATCCGGAAGAATTAAAAAAGTATGGACACTTTGCATTATCAAGTGTGCCGATCGAGCAAGCTGGATTGCCATTCGGCGGTAAACCTTTTATTGACGGTGATAATCACAAGTCAAAATTTAACATAATCGTCGGCGGCTCAAACTTCGGATGTGGTTCATCGCGTGAACACGCACCCCTTTCGCTTCAAGTTGCCGGAGTTAAAGCCGTTGTTGCAGAATCTTACGCAAGAATTTTCTATCGCAATTCTGTAGATGGAGGTTTTGTTATTCCCTTTGAAAGCAGCTCAAAGCTGAATGATAAAATTAAAACGGGTGATGATGTAGAAGTAGATTTAGAGAGCAGCAAAATCACAAATCATTCAAGTGGAGAAACATATCGCCTCCGTCCGCTTGGAAGTGTGTATGACATTGTAAAGAGCGGTGGACTATTTAATTACGCGCGTGAAAATAATATGATATAAAATTATACAAGAGAGAACCAAATGGAAAAGAAGCTAATAGAACTATTTGATACAACTTTACGCGATGGAACTCAGGGCGAAGGAATTAATCTGTCAATTATTGATAAACTTGCAATTGCTCAAAGGCTTGATGAGTTCGGAATTGATATTATCGAAGGTGGTTGGCCTGGCAGCAATCCGCGCGATGAAGAGTTTTTTCAAAAAGTAAAAAAGTTAAATCTAAAGCGGTCACAAATTTGTGCATTCGGTTCTACAGCAAGATTTCCTAATAAAATTTCTTCTGATATAAATTTGAATGCTCTTCTTAAAGCCGAAACATCAACTGTTTCGATCTTCGGTAAAACATGGAAATTCCATGCTGAGAAAGGACTCGGTTTAACTGAAGATGAAAACGAGGAATTAATTTTTAAATCTGTTCAATTTCTTCGCGAACACGGGAGAAGAGTTATTTATGATGCCGAACATTTCTTTGACGGATTTAAGGACGACAGGCAATTTGCTTTGCGCATGATTAAAGCTGCAGATGAAGCCGGAGCAGATGTCATAACTTTATGCGATACAAACGGAGGATCCCTTCCGCCTGAAGTAATGAATGCAGTACTCGCGGTAAAAGATATAATTAAAAAACCGATAGGAATTCATGCTCATAATGACTGTGAGCTTGCGGTTGCAAATTCATTAACAGCTATTGAAACCGGCGCAGTGCATGTTCAGGGAACTATAAACGGGGTCGGCGAAAGATGCGGCAATGCAAATCTTGTAAGCATAATCCCTAATTTATTTTTGAAAATGAATTTGGATACGAAAAATGAAATTCAAATAAATGAATTAACATCACTCTCAAATTTTGTTTTTGAAGTAATGAACTTAGTTCCGAATACGCGAGCGGCTTACGTGGGCGCATCTGCATTTGCACATAAGGGTGGAATACATGTAAGTGCTGTAATGAAGGATAATAAAATGTATGAACATATTGAACCTGACAAGGTAGGGAATAAGCAGCGTGTTTTGGTTTCAGATCTGTCGGGTCAAAGCAACATCAAGTACAAAGCAAAAGAATTCGGGATAGATATATCGGCAGATAATGAATTAAGCAAGAGGTTAGTCGAGCACATTAAATCGCTTGAATACGATGGTTATCAATTTGACGGTGCTGAAGCTTCTTTTGAATTGATCTTGCGTTCCGAAACAAACGAGTTCATACCCTTTTTCAAAACACTGGATTCAAAAGTTCACGTTACATTTGATAATCAAAGGCACACTTCTGCTGAAGCGGTGTTAAAGATTGAGGTAAATGGCGAAATAGAACACACGGCCGCAAACGGAGATGGTCCTGTGAACGCACTTGATAATGCATTGCGAAAAGCACTTACAAGATTCTATCCGGAAATATCAAAAATAAAATTGATAGACTATAAAGTACGCGTGCTGAATGAGAAACACGGCACATCGGCTAAAGTTAGAGTGTTAATTCAATCCGGCGATGGGATCGAAACGTGGTCAACCGTCGGTGTTTCAGAAAATATAATTGAAGCAAGCTGGCAAGCTCTATGCGATAGCATAAATTATAAGCTTTTCAAAATCGAAAAAGAAAAACATGTGTATCATATTTAGTTGCCTAAACAGAACTCTTGAATGGGATCAGAAACATAAAGAATGGATCGATTACATATATCTTGAATCTGATGAAGAAATATTAAACACAGGATCCGTTATGGGTTGAAGTATATTTTTACGGACATTTTATCAGGCTGTCCATGTATTAAACACCTTCCACGTACAAAAAGAAAATAAATTATCTTTGGTGAGAATAAAATAGATTATAAAGAAATTCTGCGGGGAATTATTTAAGCAGCATTTTATATCGAATTGCCTCAAGTATTAAAAACTGAATAAATAAAAAATATTTTATAAATTTGACATAGAATTATACAGTTACTGTACAATTATTTTTTATTTTATTATTTGGTTCGACATTAGTTCACTGTAACCAGGTTTTTCTCTGGATCAAGCACAAAGTCTGGAAGGTTCGACCTCTGATGGGTAGCGGATGTATTGATGATGGATTCTGGTTGCTGGATAATTGATAATGATAAAACGGCACTTAGATTTTTTTTTCATTTCTTAAAGTCTCCCCTTTGGGGAGATAAAGTGGGGCTTCATTCTAGGCGCGTTCGTCTAGTGGCTTAGGACACCGCCCTCTCAAGGCGGGGATCACGGGTTCGAATCCCGTACGCGCTACAAAGATGGCTTAAAGCACCGCTCCCGATAAAATCGCATAGGCGTCAACTTAATTTTATAAAATATTAGCATAAGCCTTTATATAATAATGTTATGTCAGAATGATAAATTAAAGTGTATTTACCAATAAGCCCTTCTCTTGGCAAGATGGCAAAGCCATGGCAAGCCAGAAGGGTTGGGATGAGTTTGCTAATTTAACAGATATCCCAGAACCCTCTCTAATCTCTCCCTTGAGAAGGGAGAGACTTATTTTCAATAACGACTTTACATTTTTTAATTCTGTCATTGTATATATTTTCTTCAATATTTAATTTATTTAGCAATAATATCTTTGTTTCACAATATTTTTTCTTGTCGTTAGGTTGACGCTAATGCGATAAAATCGGGACGGGGATCACGGGTTCTCCCGAAGATATTTTACCAAAGGCATTCCTACGGAACTTCGGAGTAATCCTGTACGCAATACTTATCTAAAATCTTAGTCTTCAATCTGCCTTAGTTAATTTATTTAGCTTTCCATGACAGCAGTAATACACCAACTACGATGTGGGATCATACTGGCAATGACAATAAGTATTGTTTTTATCCTAAAATCTTTCACACTTTCCGAACTATTTTACCTTGTTCAGCTAACATCTTTTGGTTAATTTTTTTACCTAAAATTTAATGGACATTTAATGAAGTCTGTAATTGATTTTCTAAATATTCTACTTCCATTTGCTTACACGGCAACCTTCTCCATTTATTTTTATGATTTCATGAAAGGCGGGAAGAAGCTCACAAACTCAAAAAGATTATTCCTTTTTCTAACATTAATTCTTCATAGCATTTATTTAGTTATTAGAATCATTGCATTCAATCATCCACCAATAACAAATGTTTTCGAAATTTTTACCGTCCTCGCGTTTTCTGTGAGTTTCGCTTACTTCATACTTGAATTATTGACCGACATTCGAAATACGGGTCCATTCATCATTATCATATCAATTATTTTTCAAGCCATTTCTTCTCTTTTTATAGAAGACTTGGTGGAAGTAAAAGAAATTTTGAGAAGCAATCTTTTGGGCTCACATGTTTTTAGTGCTCTAATTGGTTATGCCGGAATAACTATTTCGGCTGTTTACGGATTGCTTTACCTGATTCTTTACAAAGAAATTAAGCTTAATAAATTCGGAATTGTATTCAACCAGCTTCCAAGCCTAGAAGTTTTAGAAACGCTAAGCTTTTATTCTGCAGTTATCGGTTTTTTTATGCTTACAATTGCAATTGTTGTAGGCGTTATTTGGCTGCCGACGGCTTTTCCGGATTTTTCTTATGCTGATCCAAAATTAATTGGAACATCAATCGTTTGGATATTGTATGGATTGGGAATTGCGAGCAAACTTTTCGGGAATTGGCGCGGTCGAAAAGTAATTTTATTTTCGATTATAGGTTATATTCTTGCCATCCTATCAACTCTGCTAAGTAATTTTTTAGCTCAAAGCTTTCACTCGTTTTATTAAAATATGAATTTACTTTCACTTTCAATCAGCCATCATACAGCACCTGTTGAATTAAGGGAAGCTCTTCATCTTAACAATGAAGAAATAAAAACTTTTATTGAACAGGCTAAGGGAAAACTCTTCAACGAGGGTTTGATACTTTCCACCTGCAATAGAACAGAAATTTACGGTATTCCATCCGATCCGAACATAAATCATTCTGTCGTTCAAAGTTTTATACTAGGATTAAAACCTGTACCGGAAATAAAATCAGAAATTTTCAAAAATTATTTTTCATTCGATGCGGTAAAACATTTATTTGGAGTTATTACCGGAATAGATTCTTTGCTTATCGGCGATAATCAAATTTATCATCAGGTAAAAGACTCTATGCGTTACGTAGAAGAGCTTAAGTTCACTGGATTCTTAACCCAAAAATTATTTGATGCCGCTATCAAAACCGGGAAAAGAGCAATCAACGAAACTGAGATAAGTGAAGGCGCCGTAACGGTAAGCTATGCAGCAGTACAATTAATTGAAAAAATATTTTCCAACTTGTCAAAAAAATCTGCACTGGTAATTGGCGCTGGCGAAACAGGCGAAATAGCAGCTAAACATTTAAGAGAAAAATTAATTGGTAGACTCACCATAACAAATAGAACTTTTGAAAAAGGACAGCTCCTGGCTGAATCTCTTCAAGCAAGAATAATTCCTTTCGAAAATTTCAAATCTTCGCTTCATGAATTCGACATAATCATCAGTGCAACAAGCTCGGAAAATTTACTTTTAACTAAAGATGAAATTCGCGCTATAATGAAGAAGCGTAATTTTGCAGATCTTGTTATAACCGACATTGCCATTCCAAGAAACATTGATCCGGAATCAAAAGAAATAGATTATGTATTTTATCATGATATTGATTCACTGAACATTATTGTCGAGCAAAACCTAACAAAGCGTCGTGCTCAAATTCCCAGAGTAGAAAAAATAATTGATGAGGAATTGAAAAGCTTCTTCGATTGGTATCACTCGCTTGAGGTTGCGCCAACTATTAAAAGCATACGAGATCATTTTGAAAATATTCGTCTTGCGGAAGTTGAAAAGAATAAAAATAAATTTTCAAGCGAGGATCAGGAAAAGCTTGAGATAGTTACTAAGCGAATAGTTAATAAAATCCTGCATCAGCCCACTGTTGAGCTTAAGAAACTTACCGAAGGCGAGAACAACCATGATGAAACTGCTGCAAAAGTAGGAATTATTCGCGAAATATTCGGAATAGACAACGCCAGCTCTAAGGAAGAAAAATAATTGAAGACAAAGATTATAATTGGTTCACGCGGAAGTAAGCTGGCTCTCTGGCAAGCCGACTTTGTAAAAAGGGAGTTGGAGAAGCGCAATAAAAATCTTCGCGTAGAGATTAAAATCATCAAAACCAAAGGTGATAAAATTCTTGGTGTTGCTCTTTCAAAAATTGGTGACAAAAGTTTATTTACCAAAGAGCTTGAAGTAGCTCTACTGAACAAGGAAATTGATATTGCTGTTCATAGCTTAAAGGACTTGCAAACAATAATTCCGAACGGTTTGAAACTTGCGGCTGTTTCTAAAAGGCACAATGTTGAAGATGTGCTTATCGCTCGAAAAAAAGGAACGACCATATTTTCGTTTAAAGAAAATGCAGTTGTAGGAACAGGATCGCTCCGCAGAAAAAGTCAGCTTCTTCATCTTCGCCCTGATATAAAGATTGAAGAACTTAGAGGAAATGTTCCGTCGAGAATAAAAACCTTTCTTAATTCGAATTGGGATGCAATAATTTTAGCACGCGCAGGAGTTGAACGGCTTAAACTCAGCAAATTTATTTCCTCAGTTATATCCAGCGATATTATGCTTCCGGCTGTTGGTCAAGGTGCTCTCGGAATTGAGATTGGAGAAAACAATAAAATTGTGAATGAAATAGTTCGATCAATTCATCATGAAGATACTTACATTGCAGTTCTAGCTGAAAGAGCTTTACTAAGAACTCTTGAAGGCGGCTGCCAGGTTCCAATCGGCGCATTTGCAGAAATTAAATCAACAGGACTTTATCTTGATGCCTTAGTCGGTTCTTTAGATGGAAAGTTAACCTTCAGAAAAAAAGTTCGCGGATCAAAAAAATATCCGGAAAAATTGGGAATACAACTTGCCAAGAGTTTGTTAAAAGCTGGTGCAAGTGAAATTCTTGACGAAATTTATTACACCGAAAGAAAAAATAAGAGTTAGAAGAAAGTGTTGAATATTAATTCTGAACAACCGCTAAAAAATAAAATTATTGTTCTAACCAGAAGCCCGGAACAGGCGCGTCAATCAAGTGCAATATTTGAAAAGTTGGGTGCGAAAGTCTTACTTTTTCCTACCATCAAGATTATTCCGCCGAAAAGCTGGGAAGAATTCGACAAATCTGTAAAACGATTGAGAGAATTTGATTACATTATTTTTACTTCACCTAATGCTGTTAAGATGTTCTGCAGAAGATGTCAGGAAATTAGTGTTGAAGCAGATTTTCATTTGATTAAAGTGGTAGCTGTAGGAAAAAAAACCGAATCTTTGTGTGGCGAAAATAATATTCCTGTTCATATTACTCCATATAAGTTTACCAGCAAAGGAATAATTAAAAAACTAAAAGAGATAGACTTCGGTGGGAAACGATTTTTCATCCCAAAGTCAGCAATTGCTCGTAATGAACTTAAGCTGGGAATCGAAAAAGTTGGAGGAATTGTGCATGCTGCTGATGTATATGATGTTGCAATATTTGAGAAAGAAGAAATTAAAGAGAACATAGAAGAATTATCAAAACATAAACCCGATGTATACATTTTCACAAGTCCATCAACATTTGAAAATTTTTCAAAGATACTCGGCTTAACCAAACCGGCTGAATATTTTCTTGATAGTCACATTGCCGCAATAGGTCCGACTACTAAATCCGCAATTGAGAAAAGAGATGTCGTAGTGGATATCATGCCTGAAGAATACTCGATGGATGCCATGGCTAAATCATTGGTGAATTTTTATCAAACCAAGCTTTTAAAAAAGAAATAAAAAAAGGGGAAATATTTTTGAGTAATCTAAAGAATGATTTGTTTCTAAAAGCCTGTAAGCGACAACCTGTCGTTAGAACTCCAATTTGGATAATGCGTCAAGCAGGACGATATTTACCTGAATATCGATATATACGAAAAAAATATGATTTTTTGACTATGTGTAAAACTCCCGAGCTTGCAACGGAAGTAACATTACAACCGGTAGATCTTATAGGTGTTGATGCTGCAATAATATTTTCAGATATACTTGTAATTCCAGAAGCGATGGGAATGAACCTGAAAATAATTGAAAGTAAAGGACCAGTACTTTATAATCCTATTCGAACTATTAACGATATTAAAAGATTAAAAGAGGTGGATCCTGCCAAAGAATTAAAGTACATTCTTGATGCCGTTTCACTAACAAAAAAAGAATTAAACGGACGAATTCCGTTAATCGGCTTTGCCGGCTCTCCTTGGACTTTGATGACCTACATGGTTGAAGGCGGCGGATCGAAAAATTTTTCTGAAATAAAAAAATTCATCTACAATCAGCCGAAAGCTGCACATATACTGCTTAATAAAATTGCCGATGCAGTTGCGGATTATCTTACAGCAAAAATCCGCGCCGGTGCTGATGCAGTTCAAATATTTGATACATGGGGGGGAATTCTTTCACAAAATGATTTTCAAGAATTCTCTCTTACCTATATTTCAAAAATCATTTCACAAATAAAACGAAAAGATGAACCGGTTATCGTTTTTTGTAAAGGCGTTCACTTTGGAATGGAACAGTTGGCAAATTCCGGTGCCGATGTAATAGGATTGGATTGGACAATGAATCTTGGAGAAGTAAGAAAAAAAATCGGGAATAAAGTTGCGCTTCAGGGCAATCTTGATCCGACCGTGCTTTATGCGCCCAAAGAAAAGATCAGAAAAGAGACCGTGAGAGTATTGCAATCTTTTGGGAAGGGTAATGGCCACATATTTAATTTGGGTCACGGCATCCCTCCCGATGTCAATCCTGAAAATGCTAAAGCGCTGGTAGCTTATCTTAAAGAAGAAAGCAAAATATTTCACCACAGAGGCACAAAGTCATAATGAAGTTGAGCAAAAGGAATTAGTATGTTCAAAATAGATTTAGAAAAAATAAAAAAGTACGATAAGCCAGGACCTCGCTACACAAGCTATCCGACGGCTCCGCAGTTTAACGAGAGCTTTAAGGCAGCGCATTATCTTGATGAAATAATCAAAACCAATTACGGAGAAAATCTTCATGATCTTTCTCTTTATTATCATCTTCCTTACTGTGATACACTTTGTTACTTCTGTGGATGCAACATGATAATAACACGCAACAGAGATCGCGTAAAGGAATATATTCGTTATATTAAAAAGGAAATGGATTTGTTAAGAAGCTGCTTGCTGCCAGATAGAAAAGTAACTCAGCTTCATTGGGGAGGAGGAACCCCAACTCACCTGAATCCCGATGAGATTGATGATCTTGCGTCGTATATTCAGTCTTCTTTCAACTTTAAAGATAGTTCAGAAAATGGATGTGAAATTGATCCCCGGGGATTAACCAAAGCACATCTCGAAGTTTTAAGAAAAAATGGCTTTAACAGAATCAGTATGGGAGTTCAGGATTTTAATGAGAAAGTCCAGAAAGCTACTAATAGAATCCAGCCCGAAGATATAACAAGACAAACAGTAAATTGGATTCGTGAATTAGGATTTCAGAGCTTGAATCTTGATCTGATTTACGGACTTCCTTATCAATCAACTGAAACATTTGCAGAAACAGTTAACAAGATAATTGATATCTCTCCCGACCGAATTGCGGTTTTCAATTACGCGCACGTTCCATGGATGAAGAAACACATGGCATTAATTCACGCTGAAGATCTCCCTGTACCCGAGGAAAAATTAAATATTCTTAAAATGACGATAGAGAAGTTAACATCTGCTGGATATGTTTTTATTGGAATGGATCACTTTGCGAAACCAAATGATGACTTGGCAATTGCTTTAAAAGAGAAAAAACTTTACCGAAACTTCCAGGGTTACAGCACAAATGCAAATGCAGATTTGTACGCCATGGGAATTACTGCGATCAGTCAGCTTCAAAAAATTTATGCGCAGAATTATAAGGCTGAAAAGGAATATTACAACGCACTTGATCGTGAAACTCTGCCAACTGTAAAAGGTTACCAGTTAACTGAAGATGATGAGCTAAGACGTTTTATAATTATGAAAATTATGTGCGACTTTGGACTAAACTTCAAAACAGTTGAAGAAAAATTCAAAATAGATTTTAAAAAATATTTTGTATGGGGACTGAACAACCTTAGGGAAATGGAAACTGACGATTTGCTTACCTTAAATGACAACGGAATTAAAGTCACGGAAATGGGCAGATTATTAATCCGCAATATTGCCATGAACTTTGACGGTTATATTGAGCGCAAAGAAGATACAGCTAGGTATTCTAGAACAGTATAGTCTTATTTAAGGAATTTAATTTGCAAAAAATCGCTGTAGTGCTTTTCAATCTTGGCGGGCCAGATTCATTAGATGCAATAGAACCATTTTTATTTAATTTGTTCTGTGACCAGGATATTTTCAATTTACCGTTCGGACAAAAACTTTTTGCGCGATTAATTTCGAAGCGCCGTGCACCTAAAGTTGCAGTTCAATATAAACTTATCGGTGGTAAATCTCCTATAAACGAGTGGACTGAGAAACAAAGAGCAATGCTTGAAGAAAATTTACGAAAAGATTTTCCATCTCTTGATGTTTATAAAGCTATGCGATACTGGAAACCTCTTACAATTGAAACCGTTTCTAATATTGAAAGTAAGAACTATGACAAAATCGTTTTGCTTCCGCTCTATCCTCATTACTCAAAAACAACAACAGGTTCTTCTTTTAATGAATGGAATAGACATTATAAAAATGATAGTTCCAAACTAATTTATGTTAACAGCTATCCAACTAACGAAAAATATATCGTGGCAATTAATCAAAGAATTGATGAGTCAATACTACAATTTCCAAAGAAAGTTCGAAATGAAATACAAATTGTTTTCAGCGCGCACGGAACCCCGGTTAGTTTAGTAAAGAAAGGCGATCCATATGGCGGACATATCCGACAAACCATTGAAACTGTAATGAAGAGCAGACAATATTCACACAATCATCACTTATGTTTCCAAAGTAAAGTTGGTCCGATGAAATGGCTGGAACCGGCAACAGACAAAAAGATTAAAGAGCTCGCTACTTTAAATAAAAAACATTTACTGATAGTGCCTATAAGTTTTGTTTCCGATCATGTTGAAACTTTATTTGAACTTGATATTGAATATCGGCACGTTGCAGAAAAAGCTGGTATAGAGAATTACATTGTTATGAAAGGATTGAATGATTCGAAATTGTTTATTGATGCACTTTCCGATCTGGTAAAAAATAATTTATGAATAAAAAAAGGATCACAGTTTTAGGTGCCGGTATTTCCGGTTTAGTAGCCGCATATTGGCTTGACAAAGATGGCTTCGATGTAAAGATACTCGAAGCTAAATGTGAAGCCGGCGGTACAATGGAAACTTCATACGAAAAAGGATTTCTAATTGATTATGGTCCAAATAGTGGACTTGAGACAACTCCATTGATTCGTCAACTTGTTGATGAAGTTGGTTTATCAAATGAAATGATTTACGCGAGTCAAATATCTAATAAGAGATATATTCTTCGCGATAATAAACTGCATCCCTTACCAATGAATCCTCTTTCATTAATCAAGTCAAAATTATTTTCAGCTAAAGGAAAATTTCGATTATTGGGTGAACCATTTGTTGGTAAATCTGATGACGGTTATTACCAGAGTATCGCTCAATTTGTCTCCAGACGATTGGGACGTGAATTTTTGGATTACGCAATTGATCCTTTTGTTAGCGGTGTGTTCGCCGGAGACCCTAATAAATTAAGCGTAAAGTCGGCATTTCCGAAATTGTACCGATTAGAAGAAGTTTATGGCGGATTAGTTAAAGGCATGATTAAAGGCGCACGCGAACGAAAGAAACGTGCCGAGGAATCTAAACAAAGTGCAAAAATGTTTTCATTCATAAATGGAATGCAATCTTTCCCCATAGCAATTGCTCGGAAATTGAAAGATAATATTTCTTATGAGTGCAAAGTGCAAAGTATAGAACGCAGAACGCAGAGTGCAGAATTTAAAACCAGTCGGTGGAAAATAATTTATGAAAATAGCGGACATACACATGAAATAATTTCCGATTATGTTCTATCTACTGTTCCGGTTCATTCGGCTTCAAAAATTTTTTCGTCTTTGGATAACGATTTTACAAAACATGCAGATAATATTTTTTACCCGCCTGTAATGGTTTTGTATTTGGGCTTCGATAAAAAAGATATTGGAATTCCGCTTAATGGATTTGGTTATTTAATTCCATCGAAAGAAAAGAAAAATTTTCTTGGAGCTATCTGGAGTTCCGTAATCTTTCCAAATCGTTGCGATAATGATAGAGCAGCGTTCACACTTTTTATTGGCGGAGCTCGTTCTGCACATCTTTTCGAAAATGATACACAAGAATTAATTGATAAGGTGCTGCATGAGTTTAAGCAGATAATGCATATAGACGCTGATCCAATTTTCTTAAGAGAAAAATTATGGCTGAAAGCTATTCCTCAATATAACATCGGTTACATCGAACACGATAATTATTTCAGTAAATTTGAATATGATCATCCAGGAATCTTTCTTAGCGGTAACTACCGCGGGGGAATTTCCGTAGGTGATTGTGTAAAAAATTCTTACGAAGTTTTTAAAAAAATAATTGAGAATTAAGAGGAGGTTATTATGGCAAATTTTCCAACAAAACGTTTACGAAGATTAAGATACAATCCTACTGTCCGCGATTTGGTTCGCGAAACAATTCTAACAAAGAATGATTTGATCTACCCGCTCTTCGTTGTGCCCGGTGAAAAAATTAAAAATGAAATTCGCTCTATGCCGGGAGTATTTCAAATGTCGATAGATATTTTAGTCGAAGAGTGTAAGGAAGTTGAAAAACTCAGCATTCCGGCAATCATTCTTTTTGGAATTCCGGATCATAAAGATGAAGTCGGTTCGGGTGCATACGACCCGAATGGTATTATTCAACAAGCTGTCCGCGCAATAAAGAAAGCAGTCAAAAAATTATTAGTCATCACGGATGTTTGTCTTTGTGAATATACATCACACGGTCACTGCGGAGTTTTGAACGGCGAAAAAATTTTGAACGATGAGACGGTTGAACTTCTTGTGAAAGAGTCCATTTCTCATGCCGAAGCCGGTGCGGATATAATTGCGCCATCGGACATGATGGACGGACGAATAGGTGCAATCCGTAAAGCGCTTGATGAGAAAGGATTTATTGAAATTCCCATCTTAAGTTACGCTGTAAAATATTCATCTAGTTTTTACGGTCCATTTAGAGATGCTGTTGAATCAGCCCCGGCGTTTGGTGACCGTCGCTCTCATCAGATGGATATTGCAAACGGTTCTGAAGCATTACGTGAGGCAGAAAGCGATATTGAAGAAGGTGCCGATATTATAATGGTAAAACCGGCAGGCGCTTATCTCGATATCATATGGCGCGTTAAAGAGAAATTCGGAATGCCAACTGCGGCTTATCAAGTCAGCGGTGAATACGCAATGATAAAAGCAGCCGGTAGAAATAATTGGATTGATGAAGAAAGCGTAATGATTGAATCGTTAACTGCAATTAAACGAGCAGGTGCCGATATGATATTAACGTACTTCGCAAAAGATATCGCAAAATATTTGGATAAGTATAAGTAACTTTTAACCGAGACATTGATGAATATCAAAAAAAGCCAACAACTTTTCGAAGAGGCAAAAAAATATATTCCGGGCGGAGTTAATTCTCCTGTTCGAGCTTTCAAATCTGTTGGCGGAACGCCGCTATTTATGTCAAAAGGAAGTGGCTCTAAAATGTATGATGTTGATGACAATGAATATATTGATTACATCGGAGGCTGGGGTCCGCATCTCTTCGGGCATAATCCTCACTTTATCAAAGAAGCATTACTTAAAGCAGTGGAGAAAGGTACAAGCTTTGGCGCACCGACAGAAATTGAAATCAAAATGGCAAAACTAATCTTGGAACTCGTTCCATCAATTGAAATGGTACGTATGGTTAATAGCGGAACCGAAGCAACAATGAGTGCTGTAAGAGCAGCTCGCGGTTATACTGGTAAAGATAAGATTATCAAGTTCGAAGGTTGCTATCACGGTCATGGTGATTTCTTTTTGATTAAAGCCGGTTCCGGTGCGTTAACTTTTGGTGTGCCAACCAGTCCCGGCGTTACAAAAGGAAATGCCGCCGATACATTGGTCGCCGATTTTAACAACATCGAATCAGTAAAAAAATTAGTTAAGCAAAACAAGAATGAGATTGCAACTATTATCATAGAAGCTGTTGTTGGAAACATGGGAACCGTTCGTGCGAAAGATTCTTTCACACAAGAGCTTCGCACAATTTGCGATGAAGAAAAAATTGTTTTGATATTTGATGAGGTAATGACCGGCTTCCGTCTGGCACAAGGCGGCGCTCAAGAAATTCTTGGTGTAAAACCTGATCTTTCAACATTTGGAAAAATTATCGGCGGCGGGCTGCCTGTTGGTGCTTACGGCGGCAATAAAGAAATTATGGAAATGGTTTCACCGAGCGGACCGGTTTATCAAGCGGGGACATTAAGCGGAAATCCTTTAGCTATGAATGCGGGATACGCTGCGCTTATATACATCAAAGAACATCCTGAAGTTTATCAGACACTCGAAGAGAAATCCGCTTATTTAGAAAACGGAATTAAAGACGGAATAAAATCGGTTGGCAAAAATTTCCAATTCAACCGCATCGGTTCTATGATGACATTCTTCTTTACTGAAGAGAAAGTAACTGATTTCAGTACAGCTGTAAAATCTGATACTAAGCTTTACGGCAAATATTTTCATGAGATGTTGAACCGTGGAATTTATTTACCGCCAGCTCAGTTTGAAGCGATGTTTGTTTCCATTGCACACACTAAAGCAGATTTAGATAAAACAATAAGAGCCAGTCAAGAAGCGTTAAAAGCAATTAGTCTTTAACATCTGGTAGTAGACTTGTAATTTTTTCACTAAAAATTGCATGATTAGAATTTTTCAACGATCAAATATGCAAAACAATAACGTACAGAATGAAAGTGGATTTTTTCATTGGGTATGTTTTCCTTACTGCTTGTTTAAATTGTTTGCTAATTGTTTCTTGGTATAATATTCTTCTTTGAATACGATATGATACAGTTTTACTTATCTGATATTAAGAATTATCTTTTTTTTTCTCTTACCAATTTTGAAATTGTAGTTGATTTGAAGTAGCCTGCGATATCTGGTGAATCAGGCAATACCTGTGCAACGCTATCAGCTATTATTTCTCGCATCACTAAACCGGAGTTTAGATCAACGTAGTCGGTAAATTCAAGGTTCGGTACCCAAGTCCAATTAGATTCGACTTTATAACAATAGTAATCCTGCCCATTTGTATTAATGCTTTGTTGCTTTTCAATAAATCTTTCCCTGAAGAAAGGTATTGTTAATTCGATCCACCGTGAACCAATCCTTAATGGATATGTCAGAACTTTTCTTGATGGTGAGTAATATCGAATAGTATCTGTTTGCGGATAAAGCGCTGTGTTGGCATCCGCAAAACTTGGGAAAATTCCTATTGTTCTTACAAAGTTGTGCAATTGTTCAAGAGATGTATTTCTTTGTTTTGGCCAGACAAATTGTGAAGAACCGGCGTTGGAATAAGCTATTGCAAATAATCCTGAATCTGCATTTAGATACCAGATTCTATTAATATTTTGAGGGGTACTTAAATCAAAACTTTCGAACAGAACTAAATCCTTGTATAATCCAAGAGTATAGTCTTCTTTGATAATTCTAACAATAGTATTTCCTGAGGAACCATTAGAAGTTCTGTTAATGTGTCCTGTCGTGTCATAATATTCAAGTTTCCACTCAGTGTAATATTCCCACTCATGGCCTGTTTTAGCAGGATATTTTTGAGATGATGTCACGTCTCCAATATTAACAAGTTGCTCGCAACTGCTGAAAAGCATAAGAGCTGATAAAAGAAAAAGAATTTTCGGCATGACATTCTCTTTTTATAATAATCAAAAATATAAAATTGATTAGAAGCAAGAAAGGCAAATTTCTTCTTATATTTATTGATAAAAAAAGAAATTGTTATGAAGTGTTTCGAAAAACATATTTTTATTTGTGAAAACAAAAGACCGCCCGAAAACCCTAAAGGATGCTGCTCTGATAAAGGAAGTTCTGAAATTCGAGAATTATTTAAAAAGCGGTTACATGAACTTGGTATAAAATCCAAAATTAGAGCGAACTCTTCAGGTTGCCTAGATGCATGTGAATTTGGACCGACAATTGTGGTTTATCCCGAACAAATTTGGTACGGAGGTGTTAAGCTTGAGAATGTTGAAGAGATAATTCAAAGCCATCTAATCGGCAATAAACCTGTGCAAAGATTATTGATAAATCATCCCAATTATAATAAAGATGTTAAAAGCTGAAAAAGAGCGAGCGATAAAAATTTTATCACTCCTAAAAAAGGAATATCCCGAAGCAGAAATTGCGCTTGAATTTGTCAATCCTTTTCAGCTATTGATTGCTACAATTCTTTCGGCACAGTGCACAGATGCACGAGTTAACATAGTGACGAAAGCTCTATTCAAGAAATATAAATCCCCAAAAGATTTTATTAATGCAAGTGATGAAGAGTTAAAAAAAGATATTTTTTCAACGGGATTTTATCGTCAAAAAGCAAAAAGTATTAAGGCCTGCTGTAAAGAATTAGTTTCAATTTTCGATGGAAATGTACCATCTGATTTTGAATCATTAATCAAGCTTCCGGGAGTTGGAAGAAAAACTGCTTCAGTAGTTGCAGGAAATGGCTTTGGAATTCCGGCAATAGCGGTCGATACTCATGTAAAAAGATTATCGAACTTACTTGGGTTTATTAAAAGTGAAGACCCTGAAAAAATCGAAGCACGCTTGAAAGAACTACTACCCGAAAAAGATTGGATTATCTCTGGACATCTGCTCATGTCTCATGGAAGAAAAATATGTATTGCCCGAAAACCAAAATGTAAAAAATGTGTTTTGGGTGATCTCTGCCCAAGTTTTGATGCAGATACAGAATCAATTAAAGTTAAAAAGTAGAATTCATTATGGAAAGTATAGAACGAGATAGGGAAGTGTGTCTTTCTATTCTAAAGGAATACACAAAGAGCGAAAGCTTATTGAAACATGCTTATGCAGTTGAAACATGTGTCAAAGCTTATGCTAAAAAGTTTAGTGAAGATGAATTGTTTTGGGGGAATGTCGCATTACTGCACGATTTTGATTATGAAATGTTTCCAACTGCCGCGGAACATCCATTCAAAGGTTCGAAAATTTTAAATGAGAAAGGATTTAGTGAAGAATTTAGAAAAGCAATTCTATCCCATGCAGATTATACAAATGTTCCTAGAGAAACTTTACTTCAAAAAGTTCTTTTTGCCTGCGATGAACTTGTCGGATTTATCACAGCAGTAACATATGTCCGTCCCAGTAAATCAATTGATGAAGTTGAAGTGAATTCAGTTAAGAAGAAAATGAAAGACAAAGCGTTTGCAAAAAATGTCAGCAGAGAAGATATAACCAAAGGTGCTGAGCTTATGAATATTCCTTTGGAGGAACATATTCAGTTCTGCATTAATGCGATGAAAGAAAATAGAGCGGAATTGGGATTGTGATGGTTGATCAACTCCTTTGAATTATCTTTTTATGCCTCTATCAATTTTTAGTATTGGTTATAGCTTTAATTAACGAAGCATTAAAATGGCTAAAATTCAGA
>MHAR01000008.1:54876-200971 GCA_001803045.1 Ignavibacteria bacterium RIFOXYB12_FULL_35_14
AAAAGCAAAATCTCTTTTATACTTTTTCTGATAATTACCTCTGTAATTTTCCCACAGGAAGACCTCAAAGTATTATCATCAGACCGAAACTCAGTCACGATGGAATATTCTCCCATTTTTTCCATTTCGAATGAGGAGATTAATAACGAATCTTTTGTGAGAGTTTCGTTAACATTTGGTTCAATTCTTAATTTTGATGCAGTTGGATCTCCTGCACTCCAAACAAGACAAATTCCTATCGGCGTTCCCTCAGAATTTGGGAATACGGTTGAAATTTTATCCACATCAATAAAAGAAATTGAAGGGAAAATTATTCCAATTCCGGCAATGGTTAAGAATGGAGGACTTGTTTCTTACAAATACGAAGTGGGTGAAAAGTACTACTCATCTCTACCGGTTGATCAAGTTATCGGTTTTGGAGAATATGCAATTGTTCGCGGAATGCCCGTACAATATTTTTTAATCAATCCCGTTTCGTTTTCTCCGAATGAAAATAAAATAAAACTTTATACAAAAATTATTTTTAGGATTAATTACAGTTCCAGTCAAAACATTGTTACTGCTTCAAAAGATGATTTCCTGTCAGACATAATACCCAATTTTGATTTTGCTAAGAATTGGATAAAAGAAAAAAAGAACGACGGTCTAAATAAGGTGCTTTTGGATAAAAGTGTCCTTTCATCAGGGAAGTGGATTAGGTTTGAAACCAAAGAAGAAGGAATTTATAAGATCAGCAGATCAATCCTAGCATCATTTGGAATAGATCCAAATGTTGTTGATCCAAGGACAATAAAAATTTATAATAATGGTGGAAAAGCTGTTTCGGAAATTGTCAGTGCACAAAGACCAAGTGATTTGGTTGAGAATGCAATTATTGTTTCCGGTGAAGCTGATGGTAAGTTTGATACTGACGACTACATTTTATTTTACGGAAGAGGTACAAATTTCTGGGATTACGATACCGTTGCACGGGCAATTAAAAGATATTTCCATCCGTATTCGATAGCAAATTATTATTGGATCACTTACGGCGGCTCTAATGGAAAGCGAATTCAGGATAAGTCCAGTATAAATACCACGATAAAGTTTGATCAAACATCAACCATTGCTTTTGCGAGTTTCGAAGAGGATAAAATCAACATCGGAAAAACTGGACGAATTTATCTCGGAGATGATTTCACACAATCCATAAACTCTAGAACTTATATTAATAAGCTTGATGGACGAATTGAGAATTCTACTATCAACTATAATTTTCGCTTGGTTAATGCCTCTTCTGGCTCAGTAATTTTCGGCGTTGAAGAAAACAATACTCAGCTTTTTTCTCAGTCTTTCTCCGGATATGGAAGTTCAGATTATGATGTTGGTGCCGCTCATATCAAAAGTACATCTTTTGCTGGTGTGTTACCTGATTCACGAAGTGTTCTTAAATTAAAATTTACTCCAACCGCTACTACTTCAATCGGCTATCTCGATTACTTTGAAATAAAATACGAGAAGGAACTTAAAGCATATGATGATAATTTGCTGTTCTTCTCAAAAGATACTTCCTCAACAATTGAATATGATCTTTACGGATTTAGCTCGACAAATATTCGTGTCTTTGACGTTTCCGATTATTCAAACGTAAAGATTATTACTAATCCGTTAATGCAAAGCGGTAGTGAGTTTCGATTTCAAAGTACCGAATTTACGGGTAAGGTTTCTAAATATTTTGCAGTTGGCAGCGATAAGTTTAAAACTCCGGTTAATCCTTTTGAAATTCCAAATCAAAATCTTCACGGTTATTCGGACGGTGGAAAGCTCATAATTATTTATCATAGAAATTTGAAAGATCAAGCCCTGAGATTAAAAAGCTATCGCGAAAATAATGTAAAGCTTAATATATCAACTGTAGCAATCGACGTTAACGAAATTTACAACGAGTTTTCAGGTGGATTGCTCGATGTAGTTGCTATTAGGGATTACATTAAATTTGCATACGAAAATTGGACAATAAAACCTGAGTATGTACTTCTTTTCGGTGATGGTACTTATGATTATAAAAACACCGAGAAAAGTGGCGACAATCTAATTGCTGTATTCGAAACTATAGAAAGTTTAAATGAAATTTATTCTTACCCAATGGATGATTTCTTTGCCCGAGTTGATGGAAATGATTCGCGTGTAGATATCGCCCTTGGCAGATTAAATGTTCAGTCCTCATCAGAAGCGAGAATAGCTGTTGATAAAATTATTGATTATGAAACAACTCACGAAAAAGGAATTTGGAGAAACCTAATAGCTCTTGTTGCTGATGATAACATGACAACTGCAGGACCAGAAGGAAATTGGCATACACCTCAATCAGAAGCGTTAGCGAACAACATTATTCCTGAATCATTTGATATTCATAAAATTTACTTAGCAGCATATCCAACTGTATTAACGGCTTTGGGAAGAACAAAGCCCGGGGTTTATGACGAAATTATAAATTCGGCAAATCGAGGAACACTTATCATGAATTATGTTGGTCACGGAAGTCCAGAGCTATGGGCACATGAGAGAGTATTCGTTAAAAGTTCTACAATTCCTTTGATGAAAAATGATAAGTACTTTTTCTTAACGGCGGCAACATGCGATTTTGGCTACTACGATATTCCCGGGCTTCAAAGTTCAACTGAAGTTTTAATTACAAAAGAATCGAGTGGTTCCATTGGTGTTTTCACATCTGCAAGACCGGTTTATTCATTTGAGAATGCCGAACTGAATGAAGCCTTTTACTCAAGCTTGTTAAGAACACCAAGGGATACAATGAATTTGCCAATTGCAGTTGGTAAAGCTTATATGAAAGCTAAACTGATTGGCAGCGGTAATCAAGCTAATGATAATAAATTTCATCTATTCTGCGATCCATCATTAAGATTGAACATTCCCCAATATCCTGCAAGCATAGATTCAATCAATGGGCAGAATTTATCTGTTGATGTTCAGATTAAAGCACTAAGCAATACAAAAATTGAAGGAGTAGTTAAAAAATCCAGTTTAATTAACTGGGATGACTTTAATGGCGAAGGAACTTTAACAGTTTTTGATTCAAAAAGGCAAGTTAAGTTGGATCCGCTAAGCACTGCAAACAGTCCTTATAATATTTCTGTTCAGGGTGGAATAATTTTCAGAGGCAGAATTTCAATTGCAAATGGTCGATTTGAATCCGGTTTTGTAGTGCCTAAAGATATTTCTTATGAAAATACAAATGGTAAAGTGCTCATCTACTTTTCATCCGATCAGGCAGATGGTTTAGGTTATACCACAAAAGTAAAAATAGGCGGCACAGATTCTTCTACAGAAAATGATGGTAAAGGTCCTGAGATTGAAGTTTATTTTGATGATGCAACACTTGAAAATACAGCTTTGTTAAACCCGAATTCATTACTAATTATAAAACTGAGTGATGAAACTGGAATCAACACAACCGGAACAGGAGTTGGGCATAAGCTCGAAGGAATACTTAATGAGAAGTTCAGCGAGCCAATTGATTTTACTAATTTCTTCACGGGTGATCTTGATGCTGGTGGAAAAACGGGATCTATCCGCTATCAGTTTAATAAATTGGAGACAGGCGATTATCAGATGCAAATTAAAGCTTGGGATGTATTCAACAATCCATCATCAGAACTAATTTATTTTACTGTCGTTGCCGGAAACGATCTATTTATTACAGATGTGTACAATTATCCGAATCCATTCTCTTCAAACACTACATTCACTTTCCAGAAGAACAGTGTGAACTCTCTCGTAGATGTAGATATAAAAATTTACAGCGTAGCCGGAAGATTGATTCGTAATCTGGAAGTAAAAAATCAATCGGATAATTTTATTAAAGTTGACTGGGATGGGCGGGATCAAGATGGTAATCAAATTGCCAATGGTGCATATCTTTATAAACTGATAGTTAAAAGCACTGATGGTGCTTTTAATAAAAGTGTTTTAGGTAAGCTGGCAATTGTGCGATAGACTTATGTGGACAATAATTATATAGATTTCTTTGGTTTATTTTATATATTTAAATTCGGTAGAAATAATTAATAGTCATTTGAAATAGATTAATAAAAGAACAAATTCAAATTTGGAGGTTACAAAATGAACATATTATTTAGGATTATGATGGTCAGCATTATGGTTATAGTTGTTGGTCGATCGTCTTATGCTCAAGGTGAGGCTGCTGTTCCATTCTTGCTGCTTGCCCCCGATTCAAGGGCTGGAGGAATCGGTGAATCCGGTACAGGATTAGCCGATAATTCAGCCGCAATATTCTGGAATCCTGCAGGAATTGCTTTTCAAACCGGTACCGAGCTAAGCATAACTCACAGTAATTGGCTACCGCAATTTCAACTTGATCTTTTTTATGATTATTTGACTTATCGTCAATACGTAGAGGATTTAAGCGGAAGTGTTACTGCAAGCATCACTTACATGAATTTTGGCGAGTTTGTTCGAACCGGTCCCGATTCACCTGAAGAATTAGGACGCTTTAGATCTTTTGACGCAGCGCTTACATTAGGGTTTGCTTCCAAATTATCGGAAGACTGGGGTTTAGGTTTAAATGCCAGATTAATTCACAGTCGATTATCCGACCAGCCGACAGCCGAAGAGCAAGGCAAAGGTGTTGCAACTTCTGTGAGCTTCGATATTGCTGCAATGTGGAGACCCACTTCTTTCGTGATTCCATTATTGGATGAGGATATTGGCGATAAATTTAGTGTAGGCGTTAATCTTAGTAACTTAGGCCCTAAAATCTTTTACATAGATCGAGATCAAGCTGATCCAATACCAACTAATTTCAGGCTAGGTTTTGCTTTCAACATTTTCAAGGATGAATACAACTCATTAATTGGAACACTTGATTTTAGCAAACTGCTTGTTAGTAGAACAGGAACTAGAACTAAGGTTGTTAATATCAAGGGAAAGGATTCTACAATAACTATTTCAGAATCTGACGAATTTTATAAAGCAATTTTTACAGCTTGGGGAGACAAACCATTCCGTGAAGAGCTTAGGGATATCGTTACATCTGGTGGATTGGAGTATTGGTATGGAAGCCCCGGCGATTTCTTATTCGCCTTACGAGCTGGCTATTTTTATGAAGATCCTTCTTACGGAAACAGGAAATTCATGACTTTTGGTGCTGGTATCAGGTATGATATTTATGGATTTGATTTCAGCTACATCTCCGCTGCAGAGGAGAATCATCCACTTTCAGATACGTTAAGATTCAGTGTAATAATCGGCTGGGGTGGTGTTCCTGATAATACAAGAGGGCTTCCACGAGGCATTTAAAATAAATCATGTCTAAAATTCTTGGTTTTATAGTTTTCACATTATTTGTATTGGGCAGTTTATCTGCCCAATCGTTTTTAACAAAAATTAATCCTTTTCCTCACACCCCGGATTCACAGGATACGGTAAAAATTCTTGCTGTCATGGTTGACTTTCAGGAAGATAACGATGCGGCAACATTTGGCAATGGTAAGTTTGGAACTATTTATTCAAAAGATTACGGAACGAAGATTTTGGACCCGCTTCCTCACAATAAAGAATATTTTGAATCACATCTGCTTTTTGTAAAAAATTATTTTGATAAAATTTCTAAAGGTAAACAGGCAGTTACTTTCACAGTTTTGCCGGATATTTTCTCTGTTTCAAAAACTATGAGGAACTATTCACCGCCAAGTAATTCAAATGATTTTTTGCCACTTGCAGATTTTACTTCAGAAGTTTGGACAATTGTAGATCAGCTTTATCCGGGTTTTAATTTTAGTGATTATAACTTATTCGCAATTTTTCATGCGGGAGTAGGAAGAGATATAACTTTACCTGGAAGCCTGGGAAATGAACGCGATCTTCCCTCACTGTATCTTAGTCCCAAAGCTCTTCAGAATATTTACGGCAGCAGCTTTCAAGGATTTCCTGTTTCAGGCGGAAATTTTAGAATAAATAATTCGATGATATTGCCCGAAACTGAAAGCAGAGAATTAACTTCTTTCGGAAGCACTTTTCTTTTTGAGATTACAATCAACGGGTTGATAGCTGCAAGCGTTGCAAGTTATTTGGGGCTGCCTGATTTATTTGATACTGAAACAGGATTAAGTGCTATCGGCCGTTTTGGTTTAATGGATGGACAATCGATATTTGGATACAACGGAATTTTTCCGCCTGAACCATCTGCGTGGGAAAAAATTTATTTGGGATGGCAGCAGCCAGTAGTTGTTGAACAATTGCCCGGAATTTCTAAAATAATTACACTTGCAGCGAATGCCATAGCAAATCTTTCAGATGCATCAATAATCAAAATTCCTATTAACTCTTCAGAATATTATTTAGTTGAGAATCGGATTCGCGATGTAAACTCTGACGGCGCAAAAATAACATACATAATAAACGGGCAGACTGGTACAAAGACTTTTCCCAATGATACTGCAGGATTTCAAAGTTACGCTGTTGATTCAATTGACGGTGTTGTAACCAATGTTGATGAATTTGATTGGGCTATGCCCGGAAATGGCATTGTGATTTGGCATATAGATGAAAATATCATCAATGATAATATTGCTGATAATAAAATCAACAACGATAAAAATCATCGCGGTGTTGATGTTGAAGAAGCCGATGGAATTCAAGATATTGGCGAGCAATTCACTACAATTTTTGGCGATGTTGTTATTGGTGAAGGTTCATCAGATGATTTTTGGTATGCAGATAATCCATCAATACTTTATGAAAACAAATTTTCAAAAGATACTAGACCCAATACTAACTCAAACGGAAATGCAAATAGTTTAATTACATTCTTAGATTTTTCTACTATCTCAAATAGAATGACTTTTCGATTAAGTTTTGGTGATTCACTCATTAAACCGATATTCTCAAGGCAATTATCATTTCTCGACAGTAACTCATTAAAACTGACTCATCTTCAAGAAAGTAATAATTTTTATACACTTTCAGGAAATGATTTATATTTATTTGATCAGAATGTAAATTTTTTCAAATTATTTTTACAGTTCTCAAGTTTCAATCCATTAGTAATCAGCGAGCAGAATTTAAACTACGTTATAGGAGCTTTCGGCTCAAAGATTAATCTTTACAAAACCTTATCTGACACTGAATTTCCTGTAATTACAACAGATATTTTGAATAATGATGAAATCTCTTCAGCACCTGTATTTGCCGGCGGTTCTCTAATAATTCCGACAAAGTTGGGGAAACTGCTTCAGTACTCCATTGGTGATACGGCAAAGTATGTTAAAACTTTAAGTTCCCAAGCATATGAACCAATCATCAAAGTAGCATATGATAATTCCGGAACTTACTATTCGTTTATAACCAATTCCAAACTGTATGAAAATGGCAATGAGGTTTTTTCAGCTAATGATCTTAAGGATTTAGTTTTAACGAAAAATTCTTCCGGAGATTTTGTTTCTGCAATTCTAATTGGAGCTAATCGTATTTACATTCACAATAGTAACAAAGGTAAATTAGCTGATGTAACTTTTTCTTCACAAGGTACAATTCATTCGTTAAGCATTGGTGACTTAAGAAATGACGGTGAAAATTATATCGTATTTACAAATGGAACAGGCATCGAGGCCATAAACTTGGTTGGGGTATCAGCGGACAATTTTCCATTTGTTGATCCATTAGGTATTGGCTTTACAGGAACTCCTTTAATTGCGAATTTTATTGGTGACTCAAAATCTGAAATCATTGCCGCAACAAAAGATGGAAGAATATTCGCGATTGATGGCGGAACGGGAAAAATAGTAGATGGTTTTCCAATTTCAACAGGCAGCGTATTAAGTTGTACCCCTGTTCTTTTCACCAGCGACGGAAAACTTTCGCTTGCAGCAATCAACAAGAAAAATAATTTTTCTGCTTGGCAAATTGGAGCTGATGAAGGAAAACAAAGTTGGTCGCAGGAAAATGGAAATGGATTTAATCAATCTTTTGTTGATGCAGCTTCACGAAGCCAGTTAGTAAATGAATTTTTCCCAACAAGCAAAGCTTATAATTATCCAAATCCTGTTTATGATGGAGTTACGTTCATAAGATATTTTGTCACTGAAGATTCGAAGATTAGTATAAAGATTTTTGATCTTGCCGGTGATTTTGTTGCTGAACTGAATGATAATGCCCGCGGAGGATTTGATAACGAAACTGAATGGAATGTGGGAAATATTCAAAGCGGTGTTTATCTTGCCAGAGTTGAAGCAAACGGTTCATCAGGCAAAACTGAGAGTAAAGTAATTAAAATTGCGGTAGTTAAATAACAAAAATAGAATGCTGATCCGGTGGCTAACGGATAATGATTAGTTTTAATAGTGATTAATTAACCTTATACATGAATTGGCTAATGGGTAACTTTTTGGACTAAAGTCCATCTCAATTGTGTTAATAAATCATTAAGTGACTTGGGGCTTTAGGCACATTCTACCTAAGATGATTAATTAATAAATTCTATGTTCAAAAATCATAATCGATCTTAATCCGTTAGATGGCGGATCTGCGTGCCCATCATATTTTTTCAAAATTAATAACTCAAATGAAATTTATCTCCATAATATTTATTTTCTTCTTACTACCATATACAAATGTTTTACCGCAATTCACAGAATTCCATCCCGAACTGGATTGGTACACAATAAAGGGAAAGCATTGCGAAGTTCACTTTCATGAAGGTGCTGAGAGAACTGCTAAAGTAGTTGCTAAAATTGCCGATGAAATTTGGGAACCGGTAACTTCTCTTTACAAGTACGAACCAGATATAACTCACTTTGTAATTAAAGACATTGATGATTACTCCAACGGTGCCACATATTTCTTTGATAATAAAATTGAGATATGGACAAGTGCATTGGATTTTGATCTTCGAGGAACGCACAATTGGCTGCGTAATGTGATCTCACATGAGTTTACACATCTTGTTCAATTACAAGCTTCAATGAAATCAACTCGTTCTCTGCCCGCTGTTTTTCTTCAAATTTTAAATTATGAAGATGAACGACGACCGGATATTCTTTACGGCTTTCCAAACTTTATTGTGTCCTATCCGCTTGCAACGATAAACATACCTGCATGGTTTGCGGAAGGAACTGCTCAGTACATGCGGAAAGAATTTGACTACGATAATTGGGATACACATCGCGATATGATTTTGCGATCCTATGCTCTCGACGGAAATATGCTGTCGTGGAATGAAATGGGAGTGTTTGGTAAAACAAGTCTCGGCAATGAATCGGTTTATAACTCAGGTTTTGCTTTAACGAAATACATTGCTCAAAAGTACGGAGAAGATAAGCTTAGAGAAGTAACCAAAGCACTTGGCAAGCTTGGTAATTTTACAATCGATGCTGCATTCAAGGACGTTATTGGTAAAGATGGAAATGAGCTTTATGAAGAATGGAAAAATTATTTAACTGAAGATTACAAGAAAAGAACCGGGCAAATAAGTTCTAATCCTGTAACCGGTGAAATGGTGGCCAAAGATGGATTTGGAAATTTCTATCCAACATTTTCATCAGACGGAAAGAAAATTCTTTATACTTCGAATAAATCCTCCGATTATTTCAGTCCTTCATCAATTTATCTTTATGATCCTTCAACTAAAGAAGAAAAAAAAATCGCATCTGGAGTTCGTTCAACTTTAGCTTGGCTTAAAGACGGCAATCAAATTATTTACTCTAAATTGGATGACGATAACCCGAACATGTACAATGTTCACGATCTATATGTTTACAATATCAAAGAAGAGAATGAAGAAAGATTAACCTACAATCTCAGGGCGAATCAGCCGGCACTTTCACCGGATGAAAAGAAAATTGCATTCATATTCCAAAAAGACGGTACAACAAATTTGGGAATGGTTGATATCGACGGAAAAAATTTTAAGCCGTTAACAACTTACAACAATGGTGAGCAGATTTATAATCCAAAATTTTCTAATGATGGAACTTTTATAATCTTTGATTATTCTTATCATAAAACCAGAGACATTTACAAGATTGATGTAGGGGGGATCGTAGCTCCAACACAAGTTATTGCAACTGATCATGATGAACGAAACCCATGTTTTGATAAGAATGGAAACCTGATATACGCATCAGATGAAACCGGAATTTTTAATTTGTATTCGTATAATTTATCTTCACAAGAAAAGAAGCAGCTTACTAATGTTCTTGGCGGCGCATTTATGCCGGCAGCAGCCGAAGATGGAAATATCGTTTATTCGGGTTACACTTCAACGGGGTATAAATTATTTAGTCTGCCTTTAACGGAGCAAGGAAAAATAATTGAGGGAAATAAGTACGAACGGAAAGACAATCCTCCGCTTTCAATCGATAGACCAAATGGCGACGCAGCATCTCTTAATTTAGCGCGGCTAACAAACTTTAATGATTATGAAGTTCCAAATTTCAGCAAAGAAAAATACTCCGGCGTATTTACTCGGTTAACTTTTTTCCCGTTTCTTCGATACGATAACTACAATACCTCAAATAAGTTTACCGAAAAGCTCAAACCGGGATTATACGTTTCTTCAAATGATATGTTGAATCGTTATTCAATATTTGCAGGAGCATCTTTGAATACAAGATGGGAGCGTGATCTGTTCTTAATATTTGATTACAAGAATAAGCTCCCTCTGTTGTTTAATCTGGGCATAAAACCGGAAATGTCGCTTGAGCTTTACAATATTAGCAGGAAAGCAGACACCCAGATAATATTTGATGAACTTGATTCGCGATTTAACACTGCAACTGATGTTACTTACAATTTATTTGAAGTAGATGTAGCAGCAAAGCATCGTTTCATTTCTAGAGCTCAAAGCCTTGAGTTTAGATTTATTTTTAGTAGGTATTCCGCTGAGCTTGCCGCTTTTGTTATTCCTCAGAATAATATATTGTATCCAACAACCAACGATGTTTATTTGATTGGAAGAAATTTCCAAATCACTTACGCACTTGATTTGATGCTGCCATACAAAGATGCAGATATTAATCCGATTGGTGCGAAAGCCGAACTTAGGTATAATTTTGAATCGAATAAATTTAACAACGAGGGAAATTATGTTGCAGAAGATGGGCTTCTGAAACCACAATACAACAATTACAATTTTCATAAGCTTGAACTGAACAGTAAGCTGCACTTTCCGCTCTGGGCTAAACACACATTATCCGCTCAGATAAGAGCCGGGACAATATTCGGCCCTAAAGTACCTGACTTTTTTGATTTCTATCTTGGCGGTTTAATAGGTATGAAAGCTTATCCGTTTTATGCTATAAGTGGTAATGAAGTCGGCTGGTTAAATCTTACTTACCGGCTGCCGCTATTTACAAACATAGACACAAAAGTCGGTCATCTTTATTTTGATAAAATTTTCTTTTCTGTTTATGGTGATTTAGGAAATGCCTGGGATGGAAAAATACCGCAGTTAAATAAATTTAAAAAGGGTGCAGGAGCAGAACTTAGAATTCAGATGAATTCATTTTATCTTTTTCCAACGAGTGTTTTTTTCAACGCATCATATGGTTTTGATAAGTTTGATAGAAAGGTAAGAGATGAAACTATCACCTACGGTAAAGAGTGGAGATTTTACGGCGGTATTTTATTCGGATTTGATTTTTAGTTGAGTCATTCTATAAATTTTCTTTTGTGTTCTCAAAATATTTTAAGGTTATTATGAAAATTCTTATTTGTTCGATATTGTTTTTAACTGCATCATTTAGTCAATCTGCTGATGAAAAATTATTGCTTACAGGTAATTTGGCAAACGATTCCAAAGTAATTCAAAATAATTATGTAGAGAATCGGGCCGTTGAATATAATTTTCAGACGAATGAGAGAAAGTCTCCATTCTTAGGCGGAATAATGTCTTTAGTTGTTCCGGGAGCTGGAGAGATTTATGCCGGGGAATATTGGAAAGCCGGAATTTTTATTGCGATTGAAGCTGCAATGATTACAACCGCAATAATTTACGACAAAAAAGGCGATGACAAAACTGCTGAGTTTGAAAACTATGCTAATCAAAACTGGAGTGCAAAAAACTATGCGGATTGGTCTTTAAAGTATCTTAAGGAAAATATTGATCCAAGTGTAGATATTGAATATTACAGAGGTATCGTATTCAATTCGGATGGTAGCGTAAATTGGAGTGGATTGAATGAACTTGAAAGGAAATTAGGTAAGTACCAAAATGTTGGGTATTCCCACACCCTTGCGCCTTTTGGTGATCAACAATACTACGAGATGATAGGGAAGTATCCTCAATTTAGCCACGGTTGGAATGATAGCATCTTTAAAGATACTGATTATCACATTTTATCTCCAAACTTCAAATCCTATTCGACAATGCGTGGTAAAGCAAACGATTTGTATAATGTTGCATCAACTGCAGTCATTGGGATTTATGTTAATCATTTTTTAAGTGCGCTCGATGCCGCATGGTCAGTAGCAAATTACAACAGCGAGCTTGCTATGAAAATGCGGATTGAGCAAATGAACTTAACCGGACGAATAGAACTTGTTCCTACACTAAACTTTTCTTTAAGTTTTTAAATCTCGTCTAAAGATATGCCAGATTTTCACGGCGCATTTAGCGATGTTAAATCTGGCATATCTGGAATAGCAGCGTAAATCTTGCATATTTAGAACATCTCCATTTCTCTCCATTTATTCTTAAATTAACAATATGAAAACTCCAATTGTTGTAATTGTTGGCCGGCCAAACGTTGGTAAATCAACCCTATTTAATAGACTTATTGGCAGTCGTGATGCTATTGTTGATAACATCAGCGGCGTAACTCGTGATAGAAATTATGGTGACGTTGAATGGGCTGGAAAGTACTTTACATTGATTGATACTGGTGGTTACGTTCCAAATTCAGCCGATCGATTTGAAGCTGCGATTCGTGAACAAGTTGAAATAGCTATTGAAGAATCCGATTCAATTTTATTCATGGTTGATTCGAGAACAGGTGTAAATCCTTTTGATGTTGAAATTGTAAAAATGCTCAGAACCGCTAACAAAGATTTTTTTCTCGTCATCAATAAGGTTGATTCAGAAAAGCATGAAGCTTTAGTCGGAGAGTTTTACAAGCTCGGAGTAAAAAACTTGTACGATATTTCTGCAATTGGCGGGCGGAAAGTCGGCGATCTTTTAGATGCAGTTACTATGGATTTTGAAACTGTTGAAGAAAAATCAACAGATAAGCGATTGAAGATTGCCATCGTTGGAAGACCGAATGTTGGGAAATCCTCTTTAGTAAATTCGCTACTTGGTTACGATAGGAGCATTGTTACTGAAATTCCCGGAACTACAAGAGACAGCATTGATTCAATTCTGAAATATTATGGCCAGGAAATAATTCTCGTTGATACCGCTGGTCTGCGTAAAAAAAGTAAGGTAGAAGAAAGCATTGAATTTTATTCTACCATACGAACTCTTAAAGCAATCGGTGATTGCGATGTTGCTGTCATTATGCTGGATTCTAAATTCGGTTTAGAAAAGCAAGATCAAAAAATTATTGATGAGGCATTTCGTTGGAGGAAAGGAATTATCATCGCAATTAATAAGTGGGATTTGATCGAGAAAGAAACCAACACTTCCAAAAAATTTGAGGATGAAATAAAACAGAAGTTAGGATCGGTAGATTTTGCACCGTTGATCTTTATCTCAGCACTTACCAAGCAAAGAATTTATAAGCTGGTTGAAATGTGTCAGAATATTCAGGAAGAAAGAGCAAAAAAAATCACAACGAGTAAACTGAATGAGGTGTTATTGCCCGAGATTGAAAAAACTCCACCGCCATCAACTCATACCGGTAAAGAGGTTAAAATTAAATACATAACAAAAGCCGATGGGGACTATCCCAAATTTCTTTTCTTTTGCAATTACCCAAAAGATGTTCATGATAATTATAAAAAGTTTTTGGAAAAAATAATTCGAAAGCACTTTGGATTTATCGGCGTTCCCCTGACGCTGGTATTTAAAGATAAGTGAAATAATAAATTTGACTTAAACATATTTAAACAATAAAATTTATGAGCAATACGAAATTCTCAAATTTCATTTTACTGAATCATCCTTTGGTGAAAAAAGATGTAACTGTACTTCGTAATGTAAACACTCCAAGTGAGTCTTTCCGTTCTGCAGTCAGAAGAATATCTTCACTTTTAGCAGTTGAGATAAGTAAAAACATGAAAGTGACAAAACTTGAAGTTAGAACGCCTTTAGAGTTGACTATAGGATTTGAGTTAGTTCAACAAGTAGTTTTAGTTCCTGTACTCAGAGCAGGATTGGGAATGGTTGGAGGTTTTCTCGATATTATTCCGGATGCTAAAGTTGGACATATCGGGCTTCAGCGGAATGAGGAAACCTTAAAACCGAAACAGTATTATTACAAAACTCCAAAGAATTTGAGATTATCAAAAGTAATTCTTCTCGATCCAATGCTTGCAACAGGCGGAAGTTCATCTCAAGCAATAAATAATTTGAAAAAGCGCGGTTCAAAAGAATGTATGTTTGCATGTATAGTGGCATCACCCGAAGGATTATATAAAATAAAAAAAGATCATCCCGATGTGAAAATATTTGGTGCAGCTTTGGATAGAGGGCTTAACGAGTGGGGTTACATTGTACCAGGTTTAGGAGATGCGGGGGACAGAACATTTGGTACTTTGTAGATCAATCACTATAACTTTTCTCGTTCTCTTACTAAACTATTTTGCATACTCGCAAAGGTTTCCGAATCAGGAAATAAATAGACTGCTTGATGTGGGAATTGAGTACGTGCTTAATCAAAATTATGATTTAGCGAAATCCAAATTCAGCATGCTTGAAAAGAAATATCCTGAATTACCGTTTGGGAAAATTTACCTTGCTGTAGTTGATATTACTAAGGCTTTCGATTATGGTGAAGAAATTAATTCAGAAGCGATAGCTAAAAATCTAGATGAAGCTCTTGAGCTTTCAGAAAATCTACTTGAAAATAACCCCACTGATATTTGGAATCATTACTTTGTGGCACTTTCGAAAGGGTACAAATCTTATCTCAGAGTTTTAAATGGGGATTGGCTTTCAGCAATTTCAAGTGGACTTAGTTCGGTTAATTATTTTGCGGATTGCCTGGAACTGGATTCAAGCTTTTATGAATCATACGTTGCTCTTGGTACATTTAAATTTTGGAAAAGCCGAAAGCTGGAATTTTTAGAATGGCTTCCTTTTTTTGATGATGAATCAGAAAATGGCATCCGTTTCTTAGAGCTTGCACTGGATAAAACCTCATATAATAAAAATCTTGCTGCCATCTCTTTAATCTGGGTTTACATTGAGAACAAAAACTTTTACCGCGCCATACAAATTGCTGAAAAGGAGTTAAAGAAGAATCCGATAAACCGGACCTATAAGTGGGCGTTAGCTAGAGCTTATGAAGATGTCAATCCGAAAATAGCGATTCAGGTCTACAAGGAACTCATCACATCCTACCAAAAAATCCCGGATCAAAATCACTATCATGAGATAGCATTGAAACACATAATTGCGCAGCAGTATGCAAAGATTGGTGAGAAAAGGGATGCTTTAAGGTTATGCGACGAAATTCTCTCATTTCAAAACTTAACTGAATATGTGCGGGAAAAACTTGCTGACCGATTTAAGAGAGTCAAAAAACTACAGAAGGAACTTATAGATTAACTTTTGGTTTAATCCATAGTAGTGACTTTCGCTATTCAAATAAAAAAAGTAAATTATTCAAGAAATCGAAATAATTTTACAATTATCTTCAAAGAATGAACTTTAGCAATCCAAAATATAAAAAAATGTTTGACCGGCTTTTGGGAGCATGCCATCAAAATTTTCCTAGCATTGATGAAAAACTGCTAGCAAAAGGTTTTGAATTTGCTATTGAAGCTCATAAGAATGACCGGCGTGCATCGGGTGATGAATATATTACTCATCCTTTTGAGGTTGCTTTGATTGTTGCTCAGGAAATACCTCTTGATGACGTGACAGTTGTTAGTGCATTGCTGCATGATACCATTGAAGATACCGAGATCAGTGTTGAATTGCTGCAGAAAGAGTTTGGGAAAGAAGTAGCAGAAATTGTTGATGGCGTTACAAAGATAAGCGGAATATTCAAGGGGCATGAGATTACTCAGGCAGAAAATTTTCGAAAGCTTTTGCTTTCGATGGTTAAAGATGTTCGTGTAATTCTAGTAAAATTTGCTGATAGACTTCACAACATGAGAACATTAGAGCATCTGCACCCTGAAAAGCAAAGGAGAATTGCCCAGGAGACTTTGGAGATTTATGCTCCCTTCTCACATCGTTTCGGATTGGCTCAATTCAAATGGGAATTGGAAGATCTCGCATTTAAGTACCTCAACAAAGTTGCTTATGATGAAATCTCTAACAAAATAAGCGCTAAACGAAATGAGAGGGAATCATTCATAAAGAAATTTGCAGACCCTATTTCTAAAAAGTTAGATGAGTATAAACTGAAATATGAAATCAGCGGTAGAGCAAAACATCTTTACAGCATTTACCGTAAAATGGTTAGGCGCAACAAACCATTTGAAGAAATATATGATTTGTTTGCAATCAGGATTATCTTAGATACAAGTGATAAAAATGACTGCTATACTACTTTAGGAATTGTTAATCAGATGTATCCTCCCGTTGCGGACAGATTTAAGGACTATGTGTCTATTCCCAAAACAAATAACTATCAATCTATTCATACTACAGTTGTTGGCCCTGATGGAAAATTGGTTGAGGTTCAGATCCGAACACGTAATATGCATGAAATTGCCGAGCGCGGTTTTGCCGCTCATTGGAGATATAAAGAAAGTAAAACTACTTCGGATAAAGATTTGGAGAATTGGGTTAACTGGGTGAGAGATATATTTGAATCTGCCACAAAGGATGAAGAGAAGAAAGATTTAATTGAAAACTTTAAGCTCAACCTTTACCAGGATGAAATTTATGTTTTCACACCCAAGGGCGATCTGAAACGGCTTCCTATTAATTCAACCCCTGTTGATTTTGCATTTGAAATTCATAGCAAGGTTGGACATCACTGTATCGGTGCAAAGGTCAACGGTAAAATTGTACCGCTTGATACCCGGCTTCATAGCGGGGATCAATTAGAGATAATCATTTCTAAAAATCAGCATCCTAACAAAAACTGGTTAAAGTTTGCAGTAACACACAAAGCCAAAAATGCTATTAGAAAGTATATAAACAAGGAAGAAGAGGAAATAGTTAATGCCGGGAAAGAGCTATGGGAAAAGAAATTAAAAAAGCTCAAATTATCTTTTAATATGGAGGACATCATACGATTAGCAGTTAGCTTGAAATTTGAGGGTACAAAACATTTCTTTAAATCAATTGCGCAGGGCAAGCTCGATCTTGATGACGTACTTGCAACCACAAAAGAAAAAGAAAAAAAGGAAAAAGTTTCGGTTCTGGAATTCGATAGCTTTGCATCTTCAGCACGAAATACTGCCGGAGGAATTCTAGTTGACGGTAAGATTGATGGAATTTTATATTCATATGCAAAGTGCTGCAACCCTATTCCGGGTGATCCTGTAATCGGGTTTGTTACAATTGGTGAAGGAGTAAAAGTCCACCGTAAATCTTGCAATAATCTTTCGATGATTCAGGAAAAAAATGAATCAAAATTTATTACCGTGCAGTGGCCGGAGAATGAAAGTTCACTTTTTGTTGCCGGTTTGAAAATAGTCGGTAAAGATTCTCCTGGAATTTTAAATGATATTTCTCATGCAATTGTTTCGTATCAGAACACGAATATCAAATCGGTAAACATCAGCACCGCAGATTCATCTTTTGATGGAAGTGTAACATTGTATGTTCACAACATCGGTCATCTTGAAAGAATTATTGAAAGATTAAAAAAGATAAAGGGCGTTATTTCTGTTGAAAGATTCGAAAGCTTTTGAATAGAATGCTGACCGATACAATGAAAAGAGCGTTAGCTATTGATTATGGTTCTAAAAGAATTGGTGTTGCAATCAGTGATCCTTTTCGTTTGTTTCCCTCTATAACTATAACTCTTAAAAATGATAAAAATATATTTTCCGAATTATTGAAAATTATTTCGGAAAAGAATATCGATAAAATTATTCTCGGTTATCCGTATGATGATAGTAGGGCAACCACACAGTTAGCAAAAGAAATATTGAAGTTTAAAAACCAGCTCGAGCTAAAGTCAAAATTATCAATTGATCTTTGGGATGAACAGCTAACATCAAAAATGGCTGTGTCACGAATTATCAGTTCGGTAACCAAAAAATCTAAAAGACGGAATAAATCGTTAATTGATGCTCAATCGGCTGCAATTATTTTGGAAGAGTATCTTAAAAGCTTAGAAGATAAATAAAATCATAATTCATTTAATATATTTTTTAACATGGAAACATCACTTGGAATTTTAGAAACAAAGGGATTTGCTGCTGCAATTTCTGCGGCGGAAAAAATTTTAGAAGATAATAGTATTGATCTTGTCAAGATCGAGAAAACCGGCGGCGGAATTATTTCACTTTTTTTCAAAGGCAATAATGAACGATTGAAAACCTCATTTGAGAAAGCTATTCAGCAAGCAAGATTAGTCGGCGAGATTGTGGCTCTTTACATTAATAATAAATACAATAAGAAATTAGAAAAATTTTTATTTACAAGCGATAAAGCAGCCGAATTGACTTCAGTGAAGAGAGAGACAGTTCAAGAAAAAATCATTGCAGAAAAAGCTGAGACGGAAGTTGAAAAAACACAAGTGCAAAAACCAGTCAAAGTTTTGAAGAAACTGTCCGCAGCAGAAAAAAAAATTAAAACTTCTAAGTTTTTAGGAACAACTTCAACAATTCAACGCTTAAGACGCGAAGCTCTATCGTCTGAAAATTTTGCTAAAGCGAAAGAAGGAGTATCAAAAGATCGAGGAGGAAAAGCTACATCAGAAATCAATATAAACAAGATTGAGAATTTAAATGTTCACGAGCTTAGAAGGTTGGCTCGAAGCACTAATGACTTCCCGATTCAAGGCAGAGAAATCTCTAAATCAAATCGTAAAGAATTAGTGAAATATTTCAAGGACTTGGCATAATGGGTTAGATAGTAAACGTTTCTTTTAGGACCCAATTTATCATGCAGTTTATTTATTTTTACTTTGGATAATATTATAATATGAAAAAGAATCTTTACGTAATATTTCTAAGCATTACATTTTCAGTAATTCTTTGGGTTTCAGTTTCACTCTCAAATGATTATAGCACAAATCTGCAATTACCAATTAAGTTTATCAATTTGCCCGAGGGATATGTACCGGTTTCACCTTCTTCAGATAAAATCAACGTTAAGGTGAGAGGCAAAGGATGGAATCTCCTCACAACTAAGATTACTTCCCAAAATGATTATAATGTTGACGCCGGGAATGAACTTAAGAAAAAACAAATATTAAACCTCCAATCTTTTGCGGCGGATAACACCTGGTTGACTTCTAAACTCCAAATATTGGAAATTACTCCGGACACGATTTCATTTTCATTTGAAAAAATTGGTTATAATAAACTGAAGATAGTTCCCCATCTTCAATTGGAGTTTAAAACAGGTTATAGCTTAGTATCCGATGTTATTGTTATGCCTGAATCAACCGTTGTATCAGGTCCAATTCAAAAAGTTAGTGCTTTGGTTGATATTCCTACTGAGCTTCTTCATATCAAAGATTTGAGTGACAAAATTGAAAAGATAGTTGAACTTAAAAATATACCCGGGCTGAATTATGAAGACCAATCAGCCACTGTAATTTTAAATGTTCAGAGAATTGTTGAGAAATCCTTTGATGAAATAAATGTTAGAGTTATTGATATTCCTGCTGATAGAGATGTTATCTTACTGCCAAATAAAATAAATATTTTGCTGAGAGGTGGTATTGATGTTCTCGGGAAGCTAGATAAAACTAAAATTGCGGCAGTGGTTAATTACCGTGATGTTGTACTCGATACGATTGGTAATGTCACCCCGAGGTTGATCATTCCTGATAATACCAAATTGGTTTACATCAAACCCGAAAATTTGAAATACGTCATAAAAAAATTCAATAAATAAAAAGTGAAAATTAATGTTCATTACTTTTGAGGGAATAGATTTTTGCGGGAAATCAACCCAAGTTGAACTTCTGAGAAAATATTTAACAGATAGGAAGAAGATAGTAGAAATTATACGTGAGCCCGGCGGAACAACAATATCTGAAATGGTTCGCTCTGTTTTACTGGATAAGGTTCACGAAAATATGTGCAGCGAAACCGAAATATTTCTCTTCTCTGCAAGCAGAGCGCAGTTGGTTAGAGAAAAAATTCGGCCATATCTAATGAAAGGATATTATGTAATTTCTGATCGGTTTCATGATTCATCTACGGCTTATCAAGGTTTTGGAAGAGGACTTTCTGTTGATGCCATAATCAACATTCATAACTTAGCAATTGGTGAAACGATTCCGGACATAACTTTTTTTATCGATATTCCGGTTGGAGAAGCCGAAAATAGAAAGCGGCAAAAGCTGCATCATGAATTAGACAGAATCGAGGTATCTGAGAGAGATTTTTTTGAAAAAGTCAGGAATGGTTATTTATATCTTTCAAAAGATAAACGGTTTAGAAAAATAGATGGTATGCAATCAATCGAAGCAATTCACAACCATATTATTAGAGAAATTGAATTATTAGAAAAAAGGTAATTGACATGAAATATCTTAAGTGGCAGCGGATTTTATTTTCATTTTTAGTTCTGATTTTTTTCTGCGGATTCTTCCCGGGGAACGATGATATTTATTTTGAAATATCACGCAATATCGATCTATTTGGAAAAGTGTACAAAGAAATCTCCTTTAATTACGTAGATGAAATTGATCCTAAAGAATTTATACAGGCAGGAATAACAGGTATGTTAAAAACTTTGGATCCGTATACAATTTTTATTGATGAAAACAGAAAAGATGAGATCGATCTAATTACAAATGGAAAATATGGCGGAGTCGGAATTTCAATTGGTGTAAGAGGTGATAATGTTACGATCATAGAAATTCTTGATGGTTACTCTGCACAAAGGCAAGGATTGAGAATTGGCGATGTTCTGATTGAGGCGGGTGGAAAAAAAGTCAGCAGTCAGAACGTCGACGATGTTTCATCACTTGTTAAAGGTGAACCTGGAACAATGGTTAAACTAAAAATTGTAAGAAATGAGAATAAAGACACGATTGATTTTAACCTTGTACGCGAGGAAGTGATAATTAAGAACCTGACATTTTATGGTTTTTACCCTGAGAATACCAGCAATGTATATATCAAGCTTTCAAACTTCAGCCGTTCTGCTGGTGACGAGTTGAAAAAAGCATTAAAAGAATTACGCTCACAGAAAGAAATAAAGTCTATTATACTCGATTTAAGAGGAAACCCGGGAGGATTGCTTGATGTTGCTGTTGATATTTGCGATAAGTTTTTAAATAAGGAACTTTTAATAGTTACAACTAGAGGACGAGATGATGCGAGTGAAAAAAAATACTACTCGGTGCAGGAACCGATGTTTGGTGATGGGAAACTCGTGGTTCTCGTTAATGAGGGTTCAGCATCTGCATCCGAAATTTTAGCCGGTGCAATTCAAGATCATGATAGGGGAATAATACTTGGGACAAAAACTTTTGGTAAAGGATTGGTCCAGACAATAACTCCGCTTAATTTTAACACATCACTAAAGATTACAACGGCAAAATATTACACCCCCAGCGGTAGAAGCATTCAAAAAATTGATTATTCAAAAAAGAATAAAGTCTTTACCGGGGGTGATTCCATTACCACAAGTAAGTTTCTCACAGATAATGAGAGAACAGTTTTCAGCGGTGGAGGAATTACTCCCGATTCAATTGTTAACTTTGAAATTGAAGGTGAAATAACAAGAGATTTATTAGCTAAGGGTTTATTTTTTCAGTTTGCCGATCATTTTTACTATGCTAACTCAGCAATCAAATTCAACGATCTAAATGATGAAAAACTATACAACGAATTTAAAAATTATCTTGTGCAGCAAAAATACACTTATCATTCTGAATCGGAACATGAACTTGATAAGTTGATTAAAGAAGTTGATAAGAAAAAGCTTGGTGATAATTTATCTTCCGACTTGAAAAAGATTAAAACTCAATTCGAGATGTTAGGAATAAATGAGTTATCGACTTTTAAAGCAGAAGTTATTCGTGAGATTAGAGAAGAAGTTGCTTCAAGATATCTTGGAAGTGAAGGAAGAGCTCGAGAATTTTTAAATAATGATAAACAATTAAAAGCTGCATTGGATCTGATCAGTACCTCTAATTATCAAAAATTATTGGGGTCTAAAAATAATTAAACCGAGCTTTACATGAACTCGTCTATTAAGGAAAATATCAGAAAGATAGTTGGTGCAAATAATTTTCTTGATTCACCTGAAGATAAATTATGCTACTCCTATGATGGTACACCCATTTTTCAGCAGCTTCCTGAAGCAGTAGTTTTTCCTGATAATGAAGAGCAAATCTGTGAAATAGTTAAGTTCGCCAATCAAGAAAGATTTAATATTGTTCCCCGTGGAGCCGGTACAGGCTTAAGCGGTGGATCAATTCCTGTTGAGAATTCATTGGTAATTGTGATGACCCGCTGGAATAAGATATTAGAAATTGATTCAAAAAATCTTACAGCAACTGTACAACCTGGAGTAATAACCTCACAGCTTCAAAAGGAGGTTGAAAAAATAGGATTGTTTTATCCTCCGGATCCTGGAAGTCAGAATGTTTGCACAATTGGGGGAAATGTAGCAAACAACGCTGGAGGTTTGCGTGGTTTAAAGTATGGCGTAACCAAGAATTATGTTCTTGGAACTGAGATGATCCTTCCAAATGGAGAGCTTCTTAAAACCGGTGGGAAAAATATGAAAGACGTTGCGGGCTATAACTTAAGGGATTTTATTGTCGGCAGCGAAGGGACGCTCGGAATCATAACTAAAATTTTGTTAAAACTGATCCCATATCCTTCATCGGCTATTACTCTTCTCGCTTACTTTGATAAATTAGGCGACAGTGCGAACTCGGTTTCAGAAATAATTGCCGCACACGTAACTCCATCGATGATGGAGTTTCTCGATAACACAACTTTAAATTGTATTGAAGATTATACGCATATCGGATTGCCGAGACAAAGCGAAGCAATTCTTTTAATAGAAGTTGATGGAAGAGGCAGCATTGTTCATGAAGATGCTGAAACCGTTAAGAATATTCTAAAGAAAAATAATGCATCTTTAGTTAAAGTGGCAGACAATGCAGAAGAAGCATTAAAATTAAAAACTGCACGACGAAGTGCTTTTAGTGCGTTGGCTAGAAGACGCCCTACAACAATTCTTGAAGATGCAACCGTTCCTCGCAGTGAATTACCAATAATGATAGAGAAAGTGGCTGAAGCTGCTAAAAAGTTTAATCTTACGTTTGGAAATTTTGGGCATGCTGGTGATGGAAACCTTCATCCTACTTGTCTGACTGACGAAAGAGACAATCAGGAAATTAACCGCGCACACAAAGCATTTGAATTTATTTTTAATGAAGCGATAAAGCTTGGTGGAACAATCACCGGCGAACATGGAACAGGCTTATCCAAAAAACAATTTCTCGAATTAGTTGCCGGTGCACCGGGAGTTGATATGATGATGAAGATAAAATCTGTAATTGATGAGAATAACATAATGAATCCGGGGAAAATCTTCTCCATCTCTCCAAGGTGCGAAGGAACGATGCCAAGAAAAAGGGAAGCAATAAAGGATTATAGCTATTAAAACCAAAATTACAAACCCAGTTCCTTAATATCGGATTAGGATCGAGAGGAACTGGGTTTGTTTGTAAAAATAAAACACGGGAACGATACTACGATCTTCGATGAATAAAAACTATCAACCCAACACCCGACTCTTAGGCGTCTTACCAAGTGATGATGTACTCCAGCAGTGCATACATTGCGGGATGTGCCTTGCTGTTTGCCCAACTTACGACATGACTAAGAATGAAAGATCATCACCGAGAGGAAGAATAAAGATGATAAAATCGGTGGCTCGTGGTGAAATGGAGATAACAAACTTATTTGCTGATGAGATGAACTTTTGTTTGGATTGCCAAGCGTGCGAGACTGCCTGCCCAGCGGGAGTAAAATATGGTTCAATGGTTGAAGCCGCAAGAGTCGAAGTTAATAACACAGGCTACAGATCTTCTCTTTACAGATTAATTAAAAAACTTTCTCTGAAAGTAATTGTCGGATCAAAATTTAACCTGAAATTCGTTTCAAGATTACTCCGAATTTATCAGAATTCATTTATCAGAAAACTACTTCATAAATCTGGAGTGATGAAAATTATATCTGCTGATCTTGAAGAAATTGATAAACTTTCTCCCACAGTTTCAAAGCAATTTAGCGATGATATTATTCCAGAAATAACTATGGCAAAAGGAGAAGTAAAATACAAAACCGCCTTTCTCTCCGGCTGCTTGATGAATGTAATGTTTGCAGAGATAAATAAAGATACCGTAGACGTTCTTCAATCTTGCAGTTGTGAGGTGTTTACTCCCAAGGATCAAATATGCTGCGGTTCACTTCAGGCTCACAACGGAGATTTTGATACAACAAAAAAATTGGCCAAACACACGATTGATGTGTTTTCCAATTACCAGTTTGATTTCATGATTTCAAACTCTGCAGGCTGCGGTGCTTTTATGAAAGAATACGCACATATTCTTAGTGATGATGTTCAGTATGCAGAACGAGCAAAAAATTTTTCGAAGAGAGTGAAAGATATTTCCGAATTCCTAATCGAAACGAATATTCCTCAAAACATGAAATCATTAGCAGAAAGCATAACCTATCACGATGCATGTCATCTTGCACACACTCAAAAAATAACAGAGCAGCCGCGAAATATTCTCAAAGCAATTCCTGGTACAAAGTACACTGAATTGGAAGAAGCATCCTGGTGCTGCGGTAGTGCGGGAATTTATAACATTGTTCATTACAAAGAGTCGATGGTGATCCTTGAACGTAAAATAGAGAATATCAGAAAGACAAATGCTAAAATCGTACTTACCGGAAATCCTGGATGTTTAGCGCAACTTTGTTACGGTGCAAAAAAGTTTAATGTGAATGTTGAAGTAATGCATCCAGTGAGTTTTATTCGGCGTGCACTTTAGGAATTTTTAATCTGGGCTGTCATGAACCAGTTCATGACAGCATTTAATTATAGTTTGAATATCTGCTGATCATTGTATATTTTTTCATAGAGGAATACTTGTCAACATATTAAAAATTTGGAAAAAAGATGGAACGAATTATAAGAGTTCATATAGAAAAGCTTCCTGAGAACTTATATCTCGCAACTTCTGAGGATATTCAGGGATTAGTTGCGCAAGGGAGAACAGTTACTGAAACGCTTGAGATTGCGAGAGACGTTTGCCGCAAGCTTCTTGAAGCCCGGGCAGAAAACAATGATGCAATACGGCTTGAACCGATTGCTGAATCGTTTGATTATCCATTGATTGTTGCATCCTGATATGACACGGCTTGCCGGATTCAAATACCGCGAAATAACAAAACGGCTTCGTAAGTTTGGCTTTAGATTTCATCGCTAAGCTGCCGGAAGTCATGAAATTTGGTATAACCCCGAAACTCGTCGCTACACAACAATTCCCAATCATACCGGCGATATGCCTGAAGGGACACTGCGAGCAATCTTGAAGCAGGGAGGTATCACACCTGATGAATTTCTTTCAGCTTAATATAATTTTGTTAATACTATAGAAAAGATTTCCGTTATGGGCTGTCATGAACCATTTAATGACGGCGATCATGGCTTCCAGACAATAACAGAGCAGCCGAGAAAAATTCTTATATCCATTCCCGGGACAAATTACACTGAATTAGAAGAAGCATCATGGTGCTGTGGAAGTGCGGGAATTTATAACATTGTTCATTATGAAGAATCTATGGTAATTCTTGAGAGAAAAATGGCGAAAATTAGAAAGGCAAATGCAAAAGTTGTTTTAACAGGAAATCCCGGCTGCTTAACCCAACTCCGCTATGGAGCGAAGAAATTTAATGTTGAAGTAGAAGTAATGCATCCGATAAGTCTTATAAAAAAGTCGTTGGGTTTATAAAAACTTCATAAAAATTATTCAAAACTAGCACAACATTGCTGGGCTGTCATGAACCATTTCATGACAGCAATCATCTTCAGTCACGAAGTGGTTCGTGATTGCCCATGAACAAACCATGTAACCCTCTTCTTTCCTGCATTGGCAAAATATTTTAGGTATCTCACACCCAAATTTTTGTTTTATGACCGAATTTTATAGATTTGTCCGTCAAAAAATGAGCAATACTCGGTTGTTAATTTCTAAGCGAAGATTTTTATCACTTCATTTTCCAAAATCATAATTTCATTAAAATTTTAGCTTTTTAAAAGATATTATTTCTATTTTTACAGCCAATTTCGTAACTATAATTTCCATTTATGAATAGTTCCTTTCTGGATTACATACTTCGAATTAAACTACCCATAGTGCTATTCGTTGCCGTTGCCTCATTCGCATTAACATATTTTATCAGCAGACCCGAACGCGATGGAATTGGTTATGCACCTGATCAACCGATAACTTTTTCACATAAGCTGCATTCCGGTGATATGAAAATTGATTGTAAATATTGTCATATCGGAGTTGAAAAATCACGTCATGCAATGGTTCCGCAGGTAAGCACTTGTATGAATTGTCACTCAATTGCCAGAAAAGATAGACCCGAAATTATTAAGCTCACAGAATATTATAACGAAGGCAAAGCGCTTCCTTGGAAAAGAATTCACAGAGTTGCAGACTTTGCTTACTTCAATCACAGCGTTCATGTAAATCGGGGAATCGACTGCACGGTTTGTCATGGTGATGTAGGAAGAATGGATAAGGTTCTGCAGGTAAACTCATTTACGATGGGAGCATGTTTAGATTGTCATCGAAGCCCGCACACAAATATTCCGAATGTAACTGAGATAAATAATGGTCCGACAAATTGTTTCGCTTGTCACAGGTAAAAAATTAAAATTCAATTATGAGAATAGACAGGAAAAAATTCTTCTTATCAGCCGCAACAGGTTTTTTAGGTATAACCTTGCTAAGGAAATTTCCATTTAATGTGTTCCGAAAAAATAGCAGATCGGAAAGCGGCAAAATACAAGTTAAGATAAATCCATCAGCAGTTAGCCGAAGCAGGAAAGAAGGTGGACATGCTTAAGAAAGATGAGAAGTTGTCCAAGCAGGAAAACCCGGAAATGATGGATAAGAATTATTGGAGAAGTTTTGAGGATCTTTACAATAACCCTAAGACAATCGAAGCTAGTCATCATGAGTTTAAGGAAGGTGTAACAGAAGAATTTAATCCTTCAAATTTATCCAACATTTCCAGAAGAAAATTTTTAGCGTTAGTTGGTGCTTCTGCAGCATTAGCCGGTGCTGGTTGTGCTGATTATCCCGACAAAGGCGAGATCATTCCTTACAACAAGAAACCGGAAGAAGTGACTATCGGAAAAGCCAATCATTACGCCTCAACATCTACGGCTTGTTCGCACACTTGCGGAGTATTGATAAAAACTCGTGAAGGGCGCCCGATTAAAGTTGATGGTAATCCAGATCATCCTGTAAGTAAAGGAAAGGTTTGTCTGAAATGCCAAGCTGAAATTCTTAATCTTTATGATCCGGAAAGATTAACTGATCCGCTTCAAAAAGTTGGTGTTGGCAGTTTCGAAAAGATCAGTTGGAAAAAAGTTGATGAAGCAATCTTGGCTTCCCTAACTTTTGCCGGTGATAAAGAAATCGCAATTGTAGCACAGAATATTAATTCTCCTTCAACTCTTAAAGTGCTGGATGATTTTGCCATAAAGTTTCCTACAACAAAAATATATTCTTACGAATTATTTAATGATGAAGTAAAGAACACAGCATGGAAAAAGTGTTATGGTACAGGTTCGTTTCCGTTAATAAAATGGAATGAAGCAAAAATTATTGTTGCTCTTGAATCCGACTTTTTAGGGAGTGAGGGAAACAGAGTTGAGAATTCTGCGCTTTTCGTTGAAGGAAGAGATGTAGATAAAATAAAAAACTTTAATAGATTGTATGTAATTGAAGGAAATCTTTCATTAACCGGAATTAATTCTGATTACCGAATTCCTCTTCGTCCTCATGCTCAACTCGAATTAGTCTTCAGCTTAATTTCTGAAGTGAGTAAAAAAATAGGGAAGGGAAGCAGCTTAAGTAATTCATTATCTCTTGCTGATTTCTCTAACAAATATAATGTGCCGCTAAAGAAGTTAAATTCTTTAGTCAGCGATTTAGTTAAGAATGCCGGCAAATCTATTGTTCATTCAGGAACAACATTGACTGAAGAAGTTCACATTGCGGTAAATTATTTAAATAATATGCTGGGCAATAATTCGCTGTTTAGAACTGACACTGCAGAAGTTTCATTATTCCCATTTACACAAAAGAGTGATTGGGATAATCTTATTTCAAAAATGAACGCCGGAGAAGTTGATACCATAATCCATTTCAATTCTAATCCTGTATTTCATCTTGCGGATGATTACGATTACGAACAAGCTCTCAGCAAGGTTTCAACAGTTATCAGTTTGTCGGAGAAGGAAAACGAATCATCCCACTTAGCAAATTATGTTCTGCCCATCAATCATGATTTTGAATCGTGGGGAGATTACAAAACTCGAACAGGATTTTACTCATTACAGCAGCCGGTTATTGCGCCACTTTACAATTCACGACAGAAGGAATCAATTTTACTTTCATGGATTGATGGCAGATCAGACAGCTACAGCGAAAAGCTTTATCATGAATATTTAATGAAGCGATGGAAAGATGAAGTCTATCCAAAATTAGATGCAACGTTACCTTTTGATAGATTTTGGTTTGCATTATTGCATGATGGAGTTATTAATGTGAAGGATGCCCCAATCTCAATTGGCAGCTTCAATTCCTCAGCGTTGGCAGTGTTAAATTCCTACAAAGCAGACTCATCAAAATATTCGATAGTACTTAAAAATAATTATTCAATTGGCGATGGAAGATTTGCAGATAACGGTTGGCTTCAAGAATTGCCCCATCCTGTTTCAAAAATTACGTGGGATAACTATGCGGCTGTTTCCTTTAAGACCGCTAAAGAATTAACTCTGAAAAACAATGATTTAGTTGAAATAAAAGTTGGCTCGAGGAAATTAAAAATTCCAGTTTTCTTGCAGCCAGGTTCGGCGGATAATACTTTTACAATCGAACTTGGCTATGGTAGAAGAAAAACTGGAATTGTTGGAACTGACGTAGGTTTTGATGCAAGTTCACTTTTGTCGAGAACTAATTCATCGTCTCCTTTCTTATTAAATGGTGATGTTTCAAAGGTTGGTGGTACTCATGAATTGGCAACTGCTCAAGAGCATCATATGTTTGATAATGAACTAACCAAAGATGCTGCAATAAAAAGAAAAGTGGTTCGTGAAGGAACTGTAGCTCAATATTTAAAAAATCCAAAGTTCTTGCATGATGGTTCGGAAGTGGAGCTTCACACAGTTTATCCTTTCATCGAGTATCCCGGTGTTAAGTGGGGAATGTCAATCGATCTGAATAAATGTTTGGGATGCGGAGATTGTGTTGTCGCTTGTACCGCAGAAAACAATGTTCCTATTGTAGGAAAAGATCAAGTAGCAAAAGGTCGTGAGATGCAATGGATAAGAATAGATCGTTACTATTCAGGCTCAGTTGATGATCCAAATACCAGTTTGCAGCCAATGCTTTGCCAGCACTGTGATCATGCACCTTGCGAAAATGTTTGTCCGGTAGTCGCAACTTCTCATAGTCCTGATGGATTAAATCAAATGGCGTATAACCGCTGCGTTGGTACAAGATATTGTTCGAACAACTGTCCTTATAAAGTTCGAAGATTTAATTATTTCAATTATAGAGATTTCTTTAAAGATTCGTATCAGCAAAATGAAAGCTTCAATTTAATTTACAATCCGGAAGTTACTGTACGCTCACGCGGCGTGATGGAAAAATGTACATTCTGCATTCAAAGGATAATGGATGCAAGAGAGGAAGCAGTTCGTCAAAATAAAAATCTTAAAGGATCAGATGTAAGGACAGCTTGTCAGGATGCATGTCCTACAAATGCAATTCAATTTGGTGATATAAATGATAAAGAATCAGAATTTCATAAATACCGAAATCATGATTTAGGTTATTATGTGCTTGAAGAATTGAATATTAAGCCAAACGTTACATACATCGCTAAATTAAGAAATACCCATTCGGAGGAAGCTTAATTGAATATTGATTATTCACAGGAACTGCCGGTAGTTGAAGGAGGATTAAAGCAGGCTCAGATTGAAGAGCTTGTTGCAAAACCTCTTGATACGAAACCTGATAAAAAGTTTTTAATAGCTATAAGCATAAGCGGAAGCTTGCTTCTGATAGGCGCAATTTGTTTGGGCTTAACATTTTATTATGGAATTGGTCTTTGGGGAAATAATCAACCGGTTGGGTGGGGATTTGATATTGTTAACTTCGTTTTTTGGGTTGGTATCGGTCATGCTGGTACTCTAATTTCAGCAATTCTTTTCTTGCTCCGTCAGAGATGGCGTACAGGTATCGCTCGATTTGCAGAGGCGATGACTATTTTTGCAGTTATGTGTGCAGGACTTTTCCCTGCAATTCACACTGGTCGTCCTTGGTTAGATGGTTATCTTATGCCTTATCCGAATCAGCACCAATTATGGATTAATTTTACTTCACCATTAATTTGGGATGTTTTTGCGGTATCCACTTATTTTATTGTTTCTTTTGTCTTTTGGTTCGTTGGTTTGATTCCGGATTTTGCAACGCTGCGTGATCGTACGACATCAAAAATTAAAAAAACTATCTACTCAATCTTTAGTTTGGGATGGCGGCACTCACATAGAAATTGGCAGCACTATGAAAAAGCTTACATGCTTCTTGCCGGATTCGCAACTCCATTAGTTCTTTCGGTTCACACAATTGTAAGTTTTGATTTTGCTGTTTCGATAATTCCCGGCTGGCACACAACAATTTTTCCGCCATACTTTGTTGCCGGTGCAATTTTCTCCGGATTTGCAATGGTGGTTACTGTTTTAATTTTTGTAAGAAAGATATTCAACCTCGAGCACATCATTACGATAAATCATCTGGAAAAAATGAATAAAGTGATTTTAGCTACCGGAATGATGGTTGGCTATGCTTATGCAATGGAATTTTTTATTGCATGGTACAGCGGAAATCAATTTGAGAGCTTCGTGTTCATTAACAGAGCATTTGGTCCTTATGCCTGGGCTTATTGGATTATGGTTAGCTGTAATGTGATCTTTCCGCAATTATTCTGGATTAAGAAAATCAGAAGATCGATTTCCATAATGCTTGCAATCGCAATTTTTGTGAATGTTGGAATGTGGTTTGAAAGATTTGTAATTACTGTTACTTCCCTCCACAGAGATTTTCTCCCGTCAAGCTGGGGATATTATGTCCCAACTCTGTATGATATTGGAATCTTGCTTGGAAGTTTTGGATTGTTCTTCACACTGGTAATATTATTCACTAAGACTTTACCTGTAGTTTCAATTTCTGAAGTTAAAGCCGTTTCAGAGGGTGCACAACCTTCACACAATGGAGGTCATCACTAATGAAACGAAGTAATAAGCTTTTTGGAATTAGTGCAATCTTCAATTCGCCGAATGAAATTATCCATGCAGCAAAAGTTATTGCTGATTATGGTTATAAAAATTTTGATATAAATACTCCATACCCGCTTCATGGTATGGATAAGGCGATGAAGTTGAAGCCGTCCAAATTGGGTTACATTACTTTAGCATTCGGACTTAGCGGTGCTTTGTTTGCAATTCTGTTTATGTTTTGGGCAATGTCCATTGATTATCCACAGGTAATCGGCGGTAAACCATTTTTCGCATTCCCTGCATTCATACCAGTAGCATTTGAAGTGACTGTTTTACTTGCAACACTTTCAACTGTTATCGGTCTATTAACATTTGTCTTCGGATTCCCGAACAACAAGCAATCTCTGCATGACACCAATTATATGAAAAAAGTTTCTGCCGATAAATTTGGTGCAGTTATCTATGCAGATGACCAGCAATTCAGCGAATTAAAAGTAAAAGAACTGTTCAGCTCGCTTAATGCAAGCAGCGTTGAATTAATTTACTATTTTGAAAAAGAATCATACCCTATCTTTCAACCAAAATTTTTAATGCTTTTACTTGCTGTTGCAGTCGTCACTTCCGGAACAACTTATTTTGTCTTGAATAAACTTTTATTTATGACACCATTTAACTGGATGGTTTATCAGGATAGGTTATCAGCACAGGAGAAGAGTGAATTTTTCTCAGATAATTATGGAGCGAGACCGAAAGTTGAAGGCACAGTTGCAAGAGGATTTCTGCCTTATCCGTTTGCGGGTCAAAACATTCCAACTGAAACTCTAGTTAATCCTTTGCTTCCAACAAAAGAAGTTTTAAAGTTGGGCGAGAATAAATATTTATCATTCTGCAGTCCATGTCACGGTAATTATGCTGATGGCGACAGCAGATTAAGGGGGCAATTCCCAAATCCACCTACTCTTCATTCAACTCGTGCAAGAGAATTTAGTGATGGAATGATCTATCACATCGTGACGTACGGGCAGAATGTTATGCCGGCCTATGAATCACAGGTTACACGTGAGGAAAGATGGGCAATTGTGAATTACATTAGAGCTTTGCAGAGAGCTAAAAATGCAAAGGAATCTGATATTAAAGAATTACAAATGGGATTATTAGATGCATCAAAATAATATTGAATATCAGAAAAAAGATCTTCCTAAAAATCTAAGTCAACTTGGCTGGATTTTATTTGGTGCAGGACTGATTCTTGGTGTAATCGGATTTTTCACTGATCAGCACAGGGCACTGCTAAATTACCTGATAGCGTACATGTTTATTCTAAGCATTGGGATCGGTTCTCTGCTTCTCATCGCACTTGAATATGTTGGCGGTGCGGATTGGAGTGTTCCGATTCGACGAGTTGTGGAATTTTTATCATCCACAATTATTTTCCTGCCAATATTAGTATTGCCATTGGTGTTCAGCATCCATGACATTTTTCATTGGGCTCATACAGATGTGGTAGCTAAAGACGAAATTCTAAAGGCAAAATCTTCTTACTTGAACGAAGCATTTTTTATCATTCGCGTATTTGCTGTTCTTGCAGTTTGGGGATTGTTTTATTACCTGTTAATCAGAAACTCAAATGCACAGGATATAACCAAAGATCAGCTTCTTACGAAGAAGAATATAATCTTATCTGCAATCTTCATTCCTGTTTTTGCTATCACCATAACTATTACGGCTGTTGATTGGCTGATGAGTCTTGAGCCGCATTGGTTCTCAACCATATTCGGAGTTTATTTCTTTTCAGGTTCAGTTATAGCTTCTCTTGCAGCAATAACTTTATTCGTAGTCTTCTTAAAAGAAAAAGGATTCATGCATCCTAAATTAATTGACGATCATCTTTTCAGCTTAGGTGCTCTTCAATTTGCGTTTGTTAATTTTTGGGCGTACATAGCTTTCTCACAATATATGCTTATTTGGTATGCAAATTTACCGGAGGAAAATTTTTGGTTTTTGCAAAGATGGGAAAATGGTTGGCAGTACTTATCAATTTTATTAATTATTGCTCATTTTATTGTTCCCTATGCTGCGCTGCTTTCTCAGCCGGCTAAAATGGATCCGAAACGTTTAAAATTTATTTCAGTTTGGATCCTCTTTGCTCATTTCATTGATTTGTATTGGCTCGTTATGCCGAACGTAAATGGATATTACTTTAGCTTGATTGATATCGTAGTTCCATTAATCGCTGTTGGTTTGATAATACTTGTTTTCAATTATCGAGCGAAAAAATCTAATCTTGTTCCAATCGGAGATCCTAAGCTGCAGAAGGGATTGGATTTCCGGGTTCCATGATCCGGTACTTTAAGGAGTTTTATGAATAAATTAAACGAATTATTAAAGAAACAATTATCTGTCATAACGGAAGAACCTGTAAGGGCATTTGCCCTTTTGTATCCTTACATTTTGGTTATAGGAATTGGATTTGGTCGCTTCTATCTAAGCAATTTGAATTTGATAACAAGACAAAATATTCCAACGGTTTTACCGGATACATCAAAAGTTGAAGAGTTAAAAATTATCAATGCAAAAACAGTTCCTCCGATTGATATATATGCATTGAGCCAACCTACCGATCAGGTGATTAGCAAAGGAAAGACGCTGTACACTACTAATTGCGTTTCATGTCATGGTGAAGATGGTAATGGAATTGGAGCAGCTTCAGCCAGATTGAATCCTCCGCCCAGAAATTTTTTAGTTAAGGATGGCTGGAAGAATGGTTCAAAGATATCGCAGATCTATCAAACTCTGCAGGAGGGAATTGCCAGCGGTGGAATGGTTGCTTACGATTTCATTTTACCAGAAGATAGATTATCAATTATTCATTATATCAGAAGCACATTTATTCCTGATGCTCCACAAGATTCAAAAGATGAACTGACTGTTCTTGACCAGACTTATAATCTTTCCAAAGGGCTGCAGATTTCTCCTCAGATTCCTGTTGGTGCGGCAATTGAATTGTTATCCAAAGGCACCGATCAAAGGCTTCAAAAAATTTTTGCTACGATGCAAATCATTGATAGCGACAAAGTTGAAAAAGGTGCTGAGATTTTCAGGAGAATATCTAATAATAAAATGAAAGCATTAACAGTTTTGACTTCTTCAACTGAGTGGCACCAAAATCAGCAGAAGTTTGTTGTTATTGTATCGGGAAGCATTAACAATGGCGGATTTTCAAGCAAAGTCAATAACCTTGGTAAAGAAGATTGGAATGCGTTGTACAACTATCTGGTAAAACTTATTTGATATGTGAGGTTTGAAATGAAAAGTGTAGTAATTCTTATCGTCTTTTTATTAGTTCCATTGTTTCAGATTTTTTCTGCGGATCAGAAAAAAGTTGAGATTGGCGTGGTGGAGAATTTAGGTTCATATGTTCCTCTTGACACCGAACTAATTGATGAAAACGGGAATAAATTTCTCCTAAAAAATAATTTAGATAAACCGGTTGTTATAAATTTTGTTTATTACGAATGTCCGGGAATTTGTTCGCCTTTATTGACTGAACTTGCAAGTGTTATTGGTAAGGCCGATTTGGTTGCAGGTGTTGATTACAATGTGTTCACAATAAGTATGGATGCTTCAGAAGATTATAATCTCGCTACATCTAAAAAGCAGAATTACCTGAAGATGATGAAAAAGCAAATTGATCCCAATAGCTGGCGATTTTTAACAGGTGACAGCTTATCTGTCAGAAGACTTTCTGATGCAATCGGATTCTATTATAAAAAAGAAGGTGATGAGTTTATTCATTCAGCTGCTTTAATGTTTATAGCATCAAATGGGAAAATATGCCGATATCTATACCCGGATTTTACCAGGAGGGATGAATTCAGCATTTTACCATTCGATTTTAAGATGGCAGTGCTTGAAGCTTCTGAAGGAACACCTACACCGACTATTGCTAAGGTAATGAAGTTTTGTTTCAGCTATGACCCTGAAGGAAAAACTTATGTGTTTAATTTATTAAAAGTTTTTGGAGGCGGAATTTTATTATTAACAGTAATTCTTGTTGTTTATCTTTCGGTGAAACCAAGAAAAGAGAAAGCAGAAAACAGGTAGAAAATTATGTTAAAAGACACAACAATTATTTCAACAAACGGCCATACTAGTTTTCTGGATTACCAGGGAAAATATAAGGGAATCCGATCGTGGATTTTCTCGACTGATCATAAACGCATTGGAATTCTTTATCTAATTGCGCTTTTGTCATTTTTCGCTGTCGGTGTTACTTTTGGCTTTCTGATAAGACTTGAGCTATTTACTCAAGGTAAAACAATTGTAGATCCACAAACCTACAATGCGTTCTTTACACTGCATGGCGTGATAATGATTTTTCTTTTTGTAATTCCCGGTTTACCTGCAGTATTCGGAAACTTCTTCCTGCCAATTTTAATTGGTGCAAAGGACGTTGCATTTCCACGAATAAATTTATTGTCATGGTGGCTTTACATTATCGGTGGAGTTTTAGTGATTGTATCAATACTTCTTCCAGGCGGACCAGCAGATACGGGATGGACATTTTACATTCCTTACAGTGTTAGAACGAGTACAAACGTTATCTTCACAGGATTAGCGGCATTTATACTCGGATTCTCATCTATACTTACTGGAATTAATTTTGTTACTACAATTCATAGATTGCGCGCACCCGGAATGGATTGGTTTAAAATGCCGTTATTCTCCTGGGCTTTATATGCAACAGCATGGATTCAAGTTTTAGCTACACCAATTATTGGCATCACGTTACTACTCATAGTCGTTGAAAGAGTTCTTGGCGTTGGATTATTTGATCCCGCACTTGGCGGAGACCCAATTTTATATCAGCATTTGTTTTGGATTTATTCTCACCCTGCAGTTTATATAATGATTGTTCCTGCAATGGGAGTTGTTTCGGAAATCATTCCTGTATTTGCAAGAAGAACAATTTTTGGATATAAGTTCATAGCCTTCTCCAGCATTGCAATTGCACTGCTTGGCTCATTAGTTTGGGCGCATCACATGTTTTCTGCAGGAATGAGTTCAACAGCGCAATTTGTTTTTTCGCTTTTAACTTTTCTTGTGGCAATCCCAAGTGCTATTAAAGTATTTAATTGGACAGCAACTCTCTATAAAGGATCAATTCAGCTTGATCCCCCGATGCTTTATGCATTAGCATTTATATTCCTATTTTCAATTGGTGGATTAACAGGAGTTGTTCAAGGCGCATTGTCGGTTGATATCCATCTTACTGATACATCTTTTATTGTTGCACATTTTCATTACGTGATGTTTGGTGGAACAGGCTTTGGAATTTTTGCGGCACTTCATTACTGGCTGCCCAAAATGTTTGGGAGAATGTACAATTTAAAAACTGCTAAAGTTGGTTTTTGGTTTCTGTTTGTTGGATTTAACACTCTTTACTTTCCGCTATTCGTTATGGGATGGTTAGGAATGCCAAGAAGATATTATGATTATCTTCCTGAGTATGCAATTTATCATCAAATTTCTACTGTTGGATCCTGGATTTTAATAACAGGCTTGATCATTATTTATTACAATTTGATTAAATCCCTTAGAAGCGGTGAAAAAATTACCGCAAGAAATATTTGGGGCGGAGAAACATTGGAATGGCAGATCGAAACTCCTCCAACTCATGAGAATTTTCATGATATTCCTAAGATAACTCATGGACCCTATGAATATAAAATGAATGATGAACTGGCTGAGAAAGAGGAGGTAAAGTGATCACTCAGGAGCACGCTGCTGCACATGTTCATCGAGATGATGTCGGTGCTCGAATGGGAATGTGGTTGTTTCTGTTCACCGAGCTTTTGCTTTTTGGAGGCATGTTCTTCCTCTACTCGGTTTACAGGTTTATCAATCAAGAGCAATTTAACATTGCAGCCAAAGAGTTAAATACTCTTGTTGGAACATTTAACACGATAATTCTCTTAACAAGCAGTCTAACAATGGCTTTAGCTATTGGAGCTATCCAACGAAATAACAAGAGTTTATCGGTTTTTTTTCAGACATTAACTATACTTCTTGCTTTCGGATTTCTAATCAATAAATACTTTGAGTGGTCAATTAAATTTCATCATGGAATTTTTCCTGGTTCCGAAATACTGTTAAATAAACCAAAGGGTGAGATTCTATTCTTCGGGTTGTATTACGTAATGACAGGATTGCACGGTTTGCACGTGGTGATTGGAATTTTTCTAATAGGTTTTATGACCAGGCTTACCATGAAAAATGTAATAAATAAAGACAGCTACGTTAAGCTCGAATCAGCAGGACTTTACTGGCATCTTGTAGATATAATTTGGATATTTTTATTCCCATTATTTTATCTTATCACTTAGGACGTTTGATGGAAAAGCACAACTCATTAGCAGAACATAAACAGCATGGATATGGAATATACATTTTGGTGTGGTTAGCTCTCTTAGCTTTAACCGCGGTAACTGTAACCGTAGCAGGAATTAACTTTGGCGGGATTACTGTCACTACAGCATTACTAGTGGCATCCGTAAAATCATATTTGGTTCTAAAAATATTTATGCATCTTGGTGCTGAACAGAAAGCTTTTAAAGTATTCGTATTGGTAGCTCTATTCTTTATAATAATTTCATTTATTCTACTGTTCTCCGATTATTCTTTTATTTAGGTTGTTTATGTTAATAGCCCAGTCAGAATTTGTTAAGTCAGTTGATTTTGCTTTCTTCTTTATAATTGCGATCTCAGTTTTCTTCCTTGTTCTAATAACCGGGTTGATGATTTATTTTGTTTTTAAGTACAGCAGGAAGAAACATCCTAAAGCAGAAAATATTCACGGTAATGTACCGCTTGAAATTCTTTGGACGGTAATTCCAACCATATTGGTTTTATTTATGTTTTACTTTGGCTGGATGGGGTATAAGGAAATGTCAAAAATTCCTGAAGATTCTATGGTTGTAACTGTTACTGCGCAAATGTGGAAATGGAGCTTTAAATATGAAAATGGCAGAATTTCAGATACACTATATGTTCCGGTAAATCGTCCTGTAAAGGTAATTCTTAATTCTTTAGATGTTAATCATTCATTTTACATTCCTGCTTTCAGAGTTAAAAAGGATGTAATTCCTGGGAAACAAAATACCTCTTGGTTCAAAGCAACCGAAGTTGGTTCATATCCAATATTTTGTGCCGAGTATTGCGGTTTGAATCATTCTTACATGTATAATGAAGTTGTTGTTATGCCTGAAAATAATTTTATTACCTGGCTGACTACCGATGTTGGACAAGTAAATAACTTTACTAATCAGAAATAAAAAAATTTAGTTTTAGGTTGAAAGAAAAATTAAAAATATTATCAGAGCTGACTAAGATTCGAATAACATCATTCGTTACATTAACAACGGTATTCGGATATATTTGTAATTCAAAGGAATTCCCATCAAATATTCTCTCAGCTGTCTTTGGAATTCTATTGCTTGCCTGCGGTTCTGCTGTATTAAATCACATTCAGGAGCACAAAACTGATGCGCTGATGGAAAGAACAAAGCATCGTCCAATTCCCTCAAACAAAATTAGTATTAAGAATGCAGCTATCATTTCTCTTTTACTAGTTTTAACGGGTTCGGTTTTATTGTCATTCAATGGAATCATTCCATTACTTTTGGGATTGCTTAATCTATTTTGGTACAATGTAGTTTATACACCACTAAAAAGAATAAGCCCAATAGCTATTATTCCAGGTTCGTTAGTGGGAGCAATTCCACCTGCCATTGGATGGGCTTCTGCTGGAGGAAGTATTTTTGATTCACAGATTTTAGTGATTTCATTTTTCTTTTTTATCTGGCAGATACCTCATTTTTGGTTACTTCTGCTTGTGCTTGGAAATGATTATGAAAAAGCAGGATTCCCGACTTTGACCCGGGTATTCAATACAAAACAGCTTTCAAGAATTACATTTGTGTGGATAATCGCAACTGTAGTAACCAGTTTGTTAATTCCTCTTTTTGGAATTGTGAAGAATCCCAGTTTTTATTTTGCACTTCTCGCAGCAGGATTGTGGTTAACCTGGAATGCGTCTAAGTTTCTCAAAGACAAAGATCAAAAAATGAACTTTAGATTTGCGTTTAAAGAGATTAACATCTTCGTTCTGCTTGTAATGTTAATTATTTCGCTTGATCAAATTTTATTTTTTATTTAGCCGGAGAAATGTAATTAATGAATTTTTTTGATAGTGTAGTTCTACCTCAGTCTGCTGAACATATTCAGCTTCTTCATTATTTGATGGTGCTGCTTCAGTTTCTGTTTCTATCATTTATAAGTATTGTACTTGTTGGTACTTTTCTCTCCTTGAGATATTGGAAAAAGGGATTAAAAGAAAAAAACCATCTCTACATCCAATTCTCAAAGGATGTAATCGACATTCTCACAGTTAATAAAAGCTTTGGAGTAGTTCTCGGAATTCTTCCCATTGTTACTTCAATACTTATTTATGCTCAGCTTTTGCATAAAAGCAATTCCCCTGCAATGATTATTTTGATGATTGCGTTTCCACTAATTGCGCTTGGACTTATCTTAGTTTACACGTTTAGATATTCATTAACTTTCAATGATCTTTTTAATTTTTTGAAAAATGATTCATCATTAGAACAGAAATTAAAAGATAAGGTCGCAAAATTTGAATTCGACAGCAATAATTTAGCAAGAAGATCAGGAATCAGCGGACTTGCGTTACTGGCTGTTGGATCCTGGTATTATATTTCAGCAATTTCGTTTGCCGCATTTTCTGAATTTTGGGGGAGCAGCAATCGATTGATAATATTGTTCTCAATGCCGGCAATCTTAAATTTCATTCAGTTTTTACTTTTGGCATTTGCAATAACCGGAAGTACAATTCTGTTTGCATTTTTCTATTGGGAAGGCGGAAGAGAAAATATAACTGATGATTATAAAAATTTTGTCAAGAAGACTTCATTGACTATTACTTTCACTGCATTAATTTTGCTTCCTCTAATACTGTTGATTAACGTTTTGCTTTTACCTAAATCATCGCTATCCGGTTCGGTATTCACTTACACTGTAATTGCAGTTGTGCTTATATTTTTATCGTATCATTTCTTATACGCAATTTCCAAAACTTCAAATTTAAAAATGAGTGGTCAGCTTTTCTTTGCAGTGATCTTTGCTTTTCTCGCTCTTGTAATCAAAGATCAGATGGCTATGAGCAATTCAACAAAGCTTCATTCAGCGGTTCTTAGTTCGGATTTTGATAAATATTTAAGTGAATTGAAAGGTGAAGGAACACTGGCAGTTAAAGCAAGAAGCGGAGAAGAAATATTTACAATCGTTTGCTCATCTTGCCATAAGTTTGATGAAAAATTAGTTGGACCTCCATACAACAAAGTGCTGACTAAATACGAAGGAAAGTTGGATCAGTTGGTTGCGTTTATTAGAAATCCAGTGAAAGTAGATCCAGCTTATCCTCCAATGCCAAATCTCGCACTAAAACTGGACGAAGCAAAAAATATTGCCCAATATCTGATGGATATGCATTCTAAAAGTGCTGCACCAAAGTAAATTGTCTTTTGTAATCTAGCCGAGAATTGCAACGACCTCTTTCTGCTTTTCCTTTCCAGTGAACATTACTTTCCCAGTATTTGTGATAAAGACATCTATCTCACTTCTTACTCCAAACTTTCCTGGAAGATAAATACCCGGTTCAATTGAAAATGATGTTGACGGAAGCAGTAAACGTTCATCCTTAGTTTCAAAGTTATCCATATGTGCTCCGCTTCCATGAAGATCCGTAGTTATTGAATGTCCTGTGCGATGAATAAAGTACTTTCCATAGCCAGCTTGTTCTATCACATTTCTCGCCGATGCATCAACTTCGTAACCTCTTATTTCATTTCCCTGTTTGAATCTTGAACAAACCAAATCAAAAGCTGTATCACGAGCCTCAGCGACTATATTAAATATTTCGGTGTATTCATCCGGAACGGAGTTGCCTACGAATCCAACCCACGTGATATCAGCCCACACTGCATCTTCACTATTTACTTTTGCCCAAAGATCAATCAAAATAAAATCACCCGTTTTAATTTTCTTATTTACTTCTCTACTTGGTGTATAGTGAGGATTGGCGCTATTTTCATTAACTCCAACAATAGGTGGATCATCGGTGAATAATTCTCTTCGTTTGAATTCATCCATCATAAATTGTTGAACATCATACTCAGTTATACTTTTACTGTTTTCTATCTTCTTTTTTATAAAATCAAAAGCTTTATAGACGATATCGTTTAAAGCATTTGCAACAGGTTTGTTCTCGTTGAATTGTTCCTTTGTCCATAGTGCATTGTACATTGAAATGAGATCGGCGCTGCTTACGATCTCTACTCCGAGCGATCTTATTTGTTCGATTGTTCCTGCATCTACACGAGAGACATAAGGTATTGCATTTAGAGGAGAATATTCCATTGCAACTTTTTTAATCCCTAGCAGGCTCGATCTTAAATTATCAATTAAAGAGTCATAACTTGCATAAGGAAGTTTTTTACCGGGCAGATGGTCAAAGTGAAATGTTTCGATTGCATTAGCTATTTTTTTTGGCTCTCCATGCTTGGGAATTAGATAATAAAATCTTCTTGTTAAGTGGGATTTTTTGGTAATGCCAAGCATTGTCAAAGCTAATTCATTGGAAAACCTGAAATCGTATAAAAGCCAGGCATCGATATTCATGTTTGTTAGGATTTCTTGTACTTTTTTAAGATTGAATTTTTTCACTATTTCCTCCGATTGGAATGACATTAAAAATTTCGGATGTGAGAGTAAAGAAGGGATTATCTAAATTAGAATGAGTCATTCGGTTATTAATAAAATTGATTATATTATCTATTAATAATAATTTTAACCACTAATAAAATAAACATTAACTATTAAAGTAAAAAAATGAAAACATCTTTTAGATTGGGGTTACCGTTCTTTTTTCTAATCACGTTGCAATATTCACACGGTCAAACATATCAAGGACCCGCTGTTGGTTCTGTCGCGAGTGGAAGTTCAGTAACCACGGGAAGTTTTCTAAAATCAGTTGAGATTGGTCCCCCTCGAGAAAAAGGAACAAGAAATGTTGGCGGTATAGAAAATACTCCAAGATTTATTGATTTTGGGAATAGAAGTAATGTTTACCAATCCATTTATTCTGAAGACAGAGGCTATTTAGGAAAGAATACACAGGGTAATTCGAACACAATTTTATTGAAAAACTTCAAAGGATTGAGTATGGGTAACTCAATTCCCCCCGATCCTCATGTTGCTGCTGGACCAACACATATTATTGCCACGGTGAATACTTCTTTTGGTATATGGGATAAGGAAGGAAACTTAATCCAAACAATTAATCCCGACACATGGTTTCAAGGTTTGGTTTCAGATCCAGGCTGTTTCGATCCGCAGATTATGTACGATCACTATGAGAAAAAGTGGATAATGACCTGGGATAGTCAAGATGATGCCTTAAAGAGAGCTCATTTCTTGGTGGCTGTTTCAGATGATTCAATTCCATTAGGAAACTGGTATATATGGGCCTTACCGGCAAATCAAAATGGAGGCACAGTAGTGAATAATTGGGGTGATTACCCGCATATCGGATTTGATAAGGAAGCAATCTATATCAACTCAAGGTCATGGACTTTTGCCACTACTACTACGCCTGCGCAATACCAATACAATAAAATTAGAATTATTGCTAAATCCGATATTTATAACAATCTGGGCGGTGCAATAAGTTGGACGGACATTTGGGATATAACAGACACTGATGTTAGTGTTACGTATAAACCAGATGTAATAATGCCGGCTATCACTTACGATTCTGATGATCCAAATTATTTTCTGCATTCTCCGAGATATGGAGGTAATTTTGTAAGTTTATATTCAATTACAAATCCGACTAGCAATCCAGTTTTAACTAGGGTGAATATCCTTGTCGAACCTTTTAATGCGGCTCCAAATGCTAATCAAAAAGGTGGAAGCTCTACTTTAATTTCTTCAAATGAAAGCGGGATGACAACTTCTCCGATTTATCGAAACGGTTATTTGTGGGGAGTGCAGTCTATAGAAAATCCGACCTCGGCAGGATATTCATCTGTCAGGTATTATAAAATAGACGTAGGTAATTCGACTGTAGTTGAGACTGCAACCTTAGGAAATTCCGGATATTGGTATCTTTTCCCAGCTTTAACTATTGATAAGGATGAGAATCTTGCTATAACTTATTCACGAAGTGGTAATGATGAATATTGCGGGGCTTATTTTACAACAAGATTAAAAAATGATCCTCCAGGGTTAAGTGGAAGCAACGTGTTACAAGAAGGGAAAGGTAACTATGTTGTGACTTTTGGTGGTACAAGAAATCGCTGGGGTGATTATATGGGTATTTTCCTTGATCCTTTTGACGAGAATAATGTGTGGTTGTTTACTGAATATGCAGATGTAAACAATAAATGGGGAACTTGGGTTGGTAAAATTAGAATGATTCCTTTCCCAACGGCAACTTTGTTTACTGAGATTCCTTCATTAGAATTTGGAGATTTAGAAATTAATGCTGTAAGTGATACTCTTTTTTCAAAAATAAAGAATATCGGTGCAGAAACTTTAGTTATTACAAGTATACCAAACTCAATAGGACCATTCCGCATGGTTTCTAATTTATCGTTTCCTCTTAATTTAGCTTCTTATGATTCTGCTGTGATTAAATTTGTTTTCTCTCCTGTTGATACGGGAAACTATAACACTAATTATTCAATTGCATGCAATGATCCACTGTTCACAGGTTTTACTTTAACTGGTTATGCTTATGTTATCAATCCTGCAGTTCAGAATCAATTGTATTCTACCTCAGGAAGCGGTAATGGAGGTAAGATAGGTACAATTGATATAAGTTCAGGAATCGCCAGTAATATTGGTCCTTCGTTATTTCCGGAAATAAGATCAATTTCTATAAATCCAAAGAATAAAGTTATTTATGGAGTTATTCCTTCCGGTAGCGTCCCATCTAAATTATTAAGAATCAATTCCCAGAAGGGAGATGCTTATTTACTTTATGAATTTCCTTCAGTCTTTTTAACAAGTCTCGCATTCGATACTACTGGTGTTTTGTTTGCAGCAGCAAGAAATGGTAAAATTTATCAAATTAATCTTGATAATGGACAGATCGATTCTATAATGACCGCTCCAATCTCTATTTCATCTATTGCATTTAACCCAATAGATAATGAATTATGGACATCAATTTATACAACTAGTACAGGCAAAGATAGGATTTACAAACTGGACAAATTAACAGGCGATACAATTCGTATTGGCCAGACAGGATTCAATATTGTAACAAACGGAATTGCTTTTGACGAAAATGGAAATTTGTTTGGAGTAACAGGCTTAGCCAGTCAAATCAACAATTTAATTTCTATTAATACATCCACAGGTGTGGGTACTCTGATTGGAGCAACTGGACTGAAGCATTTAACCGATATTGCTTATTTAGCTATAAAACCAACTTCGGTTAAAAGTGATCAATCTACTGTTCCATCTCAATATTCTCTGAAGCAAAATTATCCGAATCCATTTAATCCATCGACAACTATTGAGTTTGCTTTGCCTGTCTCAGCCAAGGTAAAAGTAAAAGTGTATAATCTATTGGGTCAGACCGTAAAGGTGATTTATGATGGAGGGAAAGATGTTGGCTATCATAAATTGAATTGGAATTCTGATGATGTTAATGGAAACTCAGTCAGCAGCGGCATTTATTTTTATGAACTAAGTGCAGCCGGTATAGACGGAAGCGAATTTACTCAAATGAAGAAGATGATTTTAATTAAGTAAACATCGGGAAAATATTTTATCTTTAAAGCCGGAAATTCTCCGGCTTTTTATTATTTAAGTGCGAGGTGTTAATGAATAAGTTTTTAGGTACATACCATGTAATTCCTTATCTCCCTAAGGAATTGGAAAAATTGCGTGAGATAACTTATAATTTATTTTGGACATGGAATCCAGATATAAGGGAATTACTTAAACGACTCGACCGTGACCTTTGGGTGGAGACAAATCATAATCCAGTTATGATGCTGGGGCTGATTAGTCAGGAGAGATTAATAGAAGTTTCTCAGGATGATGGCTTTAAAGCACATTTAGATAGAGCATATAATAATCTAAAACAATATCTCACAGAAAAAACGTGGTTTCAGAAAAATTATAATTATTCGAAAGAGTTCAACATAGTATATTTCTCTGCAGAATTTGGGTTGACGGAGTGCCTGCAAACTTATTCAGGTGGTTTAGGTGTGCTTGCAGGTGATCATCTAAAAGCTGCAAGTGATTTAGGAATTCCGCTTATAGGTATTGGTCTGCTTTATAAAGTTGGATACTTTCAGCAATATCTTAACTCAGAGGGCTGGCAGCACGAAAGATACGAGATAAATGATTTCGATAACCTTCCTATGATGCTGGTGCTTGATGAGAAGAAAGAACCTCTTGTTATATCAGTTTCTATGGCAGAAAGAGAAGTCTATTTTCAGATTTGGAAAATTCAAATCGGAAGAGTTCCGCTATATTTACTTGATACGAACGTTCCAGCAAATTCCGAGTATGATAGAAAAATTACTGAATCACTTTATGGCGGAAGTGTCGAAACAAGAATACAGCAAGAAATTGTGCTTGGTATTGGCGGAATTAAAGCGCTTAAGACCATTGGAATTAATCCAACAGTCTGTCACATGAACGAAGGACATTCATCATTTCTATCTTTAGAAAGAATTCGTCTTCTCATACAGAATCACGAACTAAATTTTAACGAGGCAAAGGAAGTTGGATTTTACTCAAATGTATTTACAACACATACGCCGGTCCCTGCCGGAATAGATGTATTTCCTAATGAGTTAGTTGAAAAATATCTCGGCTCATATTATAGAAATGAGTTAAAGGTAAGCGATTCAGTATTTTACTCTTTGGGTTCAATTTACCGGCACCGAGAATCAAGTCTTTTCAACATGGCGCATCTTGCAATGAACACATCGGGATTCATTAATGGTGTCAGTAAACTTCACAGTGAAGTATCCCGCAAAATGTGGGTCTCAGGTTATCCTAATGTTCCGTTCAATGAAATTCCAATCGGATATATTACTAATGGAGTTCATGCAAGATCGCACATCTCAAGAGAATTTGATGATCTTTTTATTCAGTACGTGGGCGAAAAGTGGATTCAAAATCCGGCATCAACTACTTTGTGGGAAAGAGTTGATACAATTCCTGATGAAGAAATTTGGCGGCTTCATGAAAGAAGACGTTCAAGATTGGTTGCATTTGTGCGTAAAAGATTAGTTAAGCAAATTACATCAAAGGGCGGAAGTCAAACTGAGATTGAGTCTGCCGGTGAAGTGCTTGATCCAAATGCCTTGACAATTGGTTTTGCGCGAAGATTTGCAACTTACAAGCGAGCAACTCTTATTTTTCAAGATTTAGATAGATTATCAAAATTATTGAACGATAAATCAAAACCCGTCCAGATAGTAATTGCAGGCAAGGCTCATCCGAAAGATGATGAAGGAAAAAGATTCATTCAGGAAATTTTTCAAATTGCAAAAGAAGATAGGTTCAAAAGAAAAATAGTATTTGTTGAAAACTACGATCTTGATGTTGCGAGTTATCTGGTTCAGGGCTGTGATGTTTGGCTTAACAATCCAAGAAGACCATTAGAAGCAAGCGGTACATCGGGAATGAAAGTGATTGCTAACGGGGGATTGAACTTTAGCGTACTGGATGGCTGGTGGGATGAAGCTTTCAATCCTGAAGTCGGCTGGGAAATTGGAAATGGCGAAGAATCTGCTGATTCAATCTACCAGGACAATCTGGAGTCAAGGCAAATCTATAATACAATTGAAACAAAAATTACTCCATTGTTCTATGCCCGGGGGCAGAATCACCTTCCAAGAGCTTGGATCGCCATGATCAAAAACTCAATGAAAAAGCTCGGGCCTATCTATAACTCACAACGAATGGTTCAGCAATATTTTGAGAACTATTATGCTCCAGCTAACGAAAAAAGAATTGCATTATTGGAAGAGAGTGCAAAAAATGTTAAAGAGCTTACCGCATGGAAAAGTTTCATAAAAGAATCGTGGAGTCAAATAAGAGTTGTGAACGTTGAAACTTTAAACGGATCTAAGCAAATTTTTGTTGGTGAAGAATATCCTGTTAAAGCCGAGATATTGCTGGGTGAACTAAAACCGCAAGATGTTGAAGTTCAGATTTATTACGGTCCGCTAGAAGATCAAGATAATCCACAGTATAATTCAACGATTGTTATGAATTCAGTTTCAGAAAAAAATGAAGAAGGATTTTATACTTTTAGTGGAAACATTAAATCTGAGAGAAGCGGGCAGCAAGGATTTACAATTAGAATTCTGCCGAAGAATTTCTTATTAATAAGTCCATTCGAGCTTGGTGTCGTCTACTGGGCAAGTTAAATATTGCTACGATATTAATTTCTATTTATTAATTCACCTTATACATGCATTGGAGAATTGGTAACTTTTTGGACTAAAGTCCATATCATTTATGATATTTTTCTAACCCCAGCCTTAAGGCTGGGGTTAATAAATCATGAAAGGCCATAGGGCTTTAGCCACATTTTGTGTAAGGTGAGTTATTAATTTCGCTGATAATTGCTTCGTAAATCATATCAGAAGAGATAAGCTCCATGCAGTTAGGATTAAAATCACATTCCGGTTTATAGCAAACTAAACAATCCATTTCTGGAGATATCTTTTTTATCCTTCCGTAATCTTCAATCTCTGCACTTGAGGTTGGACCAAAAAAACATATTATTTTTTTCTTGAGTGCTGTGGCCGTGTGAAGCGCTAAAGTATCGCCGGTTAAAATAATATCCGGTATGTCCATCAAAGCGAAGAATTGTCTCAAAGAATTCTTCGAGCCGGTATCAACTAAAGAAGGGAAGAGATTTTTTAGTTCGGAGTTGCGGTCTTCTTCGTCCTCACCGCCAAATAATAATATTCCTACTTCTTTATTTTTTTGAAGCTTTGAAATGAGTTCTTTGAATCCGTCGAATCGCCACTGTTTGAGCTGCCATCGTTTACTTGCGCCTGTATTCAGTCCGATAATCGTTTTATACTTCTGAAGATTATGCGTGGCATAAAATTGATTTTTGAATGCGAGTTCATCATCGGTTAGATTTATTATTATGTCACCTTTATTAAAGTTGAGTCCGGCAAGTTCATGAATAATCTGCTGATAAGTTTTTTTATTCTTCTTTTTTAATTCATCAAAAGCTCCCATTTCAAGCCACTCAATTGCATTGTTATCGAAGGAAGTAACTTGGCCAAGATGGTTCATACCAAATCCTTTTTTTACTTTGGCTTTTGCTAAAGAAGCAAGCGAGGCACTAACCGGCGAAGCATCAGGGTGAATAAGTAAATCAAATGTCTCAATACTTAACCGCGAGATGAGATCATAACTTTCAAAAGTTAATACATTATCTACAAAGGTGTTATTTAAAAAAATATCTTTTGCACTCTTTTTCGTCAACCATGTGACATGTGATTCCGAGTATTTTAATTTTAATGCATGGAGAATTGAAGTAGTACGCAGAACATCACCAACTGCATCAAGTTTGATGATTAGGATTTTAAAATTAATCGGTAAGTAATATTCGCAGTCGTCACATTTTTTATTTTCAAGCTTATTTGGTTTGCATGGTTTATCACCAGGAAAATGTTTGCAGTCGGTTTTGAGTATCATGATTGAGAATCCAAAATTATCTGGTTAAAGAGTTCAACTAAATTACCAAACTTATTTTTGCTGATGAATTCTTTGATGTTCTTCTCGAAATCAACTCTGCCTTTCAAGCTAAAAAATTCTTGAACGCCATTTACAATTTCTTTGGGAGAATCAGGTTTGATTATAATTCCAGTTTTGCGATCATCTACAAATTCGGATAAACCGCCGACATTTGTAACTAAAACTGGTTTTAAGAATCCGTAGGCAACATTCAAGATTCCGCTTTGTGTGGCGCTTCGATAGGGAAGTATAACTAAATCACATGCTGTGTAATACTTCGCAACATCTTCATTCGGAACAAATTTATTAACAATAACTGTATCTTTCTCGATACTAAGGTTTTTTATTGTATCTGTGTAGAAAGCTGGTGAATTGTAAAACTCACCGACAATCAGCAGCTTTGCATTTGGAATTGATGACTGGATCTCCGGGAATGCCTCTATCAGCAAATCGAGTCCCTTGTATTTTCTCACATAACCAAAGAACAATAAAATTTTATCCTGTTCAGAAAATTCCAGTTCTTTTCGAAACTCAGAAGCAGATTTTGCTGCCGGCGTGTCATAGCAATCATAAATAGGTAATTCGGATTTATAAATTTTCCGATTGTTTGAAATTCTGCCGACTTCCTTTTCTACTATGTTTGATAACACCATAAATGCTGATGCGTTTTTTAGTCCAAGGTTGGTAAGAGTCTTGTCAATAAAATTTCCTTCATGTGAGATAAAGTTCTCAGTTACGAATAAAATATTCTTTCTGAACTTCTTTTTGATCAATTCGCTGATAGTGAAATGACAGAATGCAAAAAAAGGATGCCACCAGTCGAACACTATTAAGTCAGGATTTTCTTTGATAATTCTGTTAGCAACTTGAAACCAGTTAATCGGTGAGATAGAGTTCACCAAACGTTCGTTAGGAGCTTTTTTAATCAGCGTTGTGCTCTCATCGTATTGAGTTTTGCCAGGGAATAAAATTGAAGGGTAGAGCAGGGAATAGTTAAAAATTTTAACTTCAAAGTCTTCCTTGAGCTCATCATAAACATGCGAAACGAAAAGCGAATTACCGCCGCGGTAAGGATGAGCCGGACCAATGAGAATAATCTTTTTCTTAGGAGCTTGCATTAAATATTGAAGTGCAGTGTGTTAAGGTAAATTAGCTTTAACTCTATAAATATTTAATGAAATATAAATAAAATGGGTTTGATGAGAAAGGGAAGGAGATGTTATTTAGCAAGTAAGAGTTAGCGCAGCAACTCAGTCTCGCTTGCAGAAATTAATTGTTAATTTTCTTGTTGCAAGAAGGAATGAGCCGCAATAATTCGTTTTAATGAAGAGTATTTGTTTCGTTTGTTGTGCGAAGTAAAGGTGAAAAAGAAAATCAAGTAACTAGATAAGCGCGAAGAGAATCAATAAATGGTTTAACCTCGCCTAACGCAACTTGAATATCTTCTATGGTGAGTCCAGCATTAAGGGTAAAAGGATAACGCTCTATAAAATAGAAACCTGTTATTTTTTGAAGAACCGAGCGATACTTTTCAAATGAACTATCATAAGTTAGTGCTTCATTGAGAAGCGGTTCTAAATTATGAATCCGCTTGAGACGCCAGCCGTTTTTCAGAAGAAAAGCTTTCAGAAATTTTTCAATGGATTGTTGAAGATAAAATCCAGCAGCTTCAGGGTCATCAATTTTTACCAGTTGTTGTGAACGATTTAAATCTTTTTCAGCAATGCGAAGCCAATCCTTAGGATAGAGGGATTCACTATGCAGCATAGAGCACTTTTCCATGTTGGAGGATTTCTTCAATAAATTGGTCGTCGTGTGAAAGCCGTTCTTCTATTTCGTGCGGAGTCAGTACAAGCGTTTCAATAGCAAATTTTCTAGATGAATCCGAAAGGATTTTTTGAACAGCCACCCAGCGATCAATGAATCGAAGATTAGTATCTTTAATGATAAGTAAATCAATGTCACTATCGGATGTTGCATTTCCACGAGCATATGAACCAAAAAGAATTACTTTTTCGGGATCATATTGTGCTCGCAGCTTAGAGACAATCTGTTTTGTTACTTTATCAATTTCTGGTGATAACATAAATTGCTTTGATTATATGCTAATAAAATATACAAAATATCGGCAACCATTTCACATAATGTAAGTACAAACTCTTCCGTCTTTTTTGCCCCCGCGGTAAGGATATGCCGGACCTATTATGATGATCTTTTTCTTGGGAGAATTCATTAAATATTAAAACGCCGTGTGTTGATGCGAAAATCGAATATTCGATAAATATTTAACGAAATATAAAGAAAATGGATTTGATGAAAAAGGAAACGAGTATTTATTTGGTGAGTAACGTGGTGCAAACAATGAATTACTTTAACGAACAATCAAACGATAAATTTCTTGTGAGCAAAGCAATGGTTCATTTTGCAATTTTTTGCTGCACTAAGATGTGCATCTGTTTCTACTCCGACAGCTTAGGCGAATTTGTAACCTGCATGCGGATAATTCTAATTCGGTTGCTTATTATAAAGAACAGTTATGTTTGGAATTGTGGCTCAAGGAGATGCTACTAACTCCAATATTTTTGGTAATCAGCGCCTTCTGATTCAGGTTTTTCAGAAGGTTCGTTGATTTTGAGCGTAACAGGTAACGGAAAATTCACACCGATAATAATTGCTTGTCCGGGAGTAAGATTAGGAAGAAAAGCGGCCGCTGATCTGTCGATTTCTCCTGCAGCTCTTTCGACTACCTCGCGATCTTTGTCATTTATCAATCGATGTACAATTAGCGTACCCATTTGGCTTAAAATTCCTTCTGGGATGTCTCGTGGTCTTTGGGTAGAGATACAAATGTTAAGTGAATGCTTGCGACCTTCTTTTGCAATGAGCTCAAACTGGTCTAATGGGTATCTGTTGTTTTCATCACCCAGTACTTTATTCAGGAATTGATGTGCTTCATCAACAAATAAAACAAGAGGCTTGTTAGAGAAGGAATTAGTTCTTGCTTTTCCAAGAATAAACCTTCCTATTGCATTCGCAATTAACTCACGAGTGTAATGAGCAAAGGATAAATGTTTTAATGAGATAAGTAATATTGTATTTATATTTTGAGCCAAGAACGAATTTAATATATCATAAAGAGATATCTTCCCAACTGGATTGAAAATGCAATCAAGATCAGGTGAATTTATTATATCGTCTATTCTTGTTAATAGAGAGACACAATTACTTTTTGCGTTTGGGTCTTCTTTTCCCCAGAGGTTTGTGTTGTTAAAATCGTTCAAGTACACGCACTCTTCATCGATTTGAGAAACCAATTTCTTAATGTCAAAATCAGCAATGGGGCTTTCAATGCTTCTAATATTGGTTTTCATACTTGCTTCGTATTGGGTTTTATTTACCCCTGCCTTTCTGAAAATCCCATTGTTTGCAAGCACCGGTACTAGTTTAAGCAACTTTAGAGTTTTTATAGCAGCCCGAAGTTTTGGTCCCTGAACTAATCCGCTTGGACGAAGCATAGCAAATAGATCAGATTCATACAAAGATGTATGGGGAATCACTACTTCTGTAAAACCTGTTGGAGGTGCTAGCGCTCTACCCAAATAAACCTTTTGAACTTTGTTTTTTAGAGTATGAAATTCACCAGTAGCATCTACAAGAATTAATCTAGAATTAAACTTGGAACTTTCTTCAATCAATTTTGCAATAGTCCAACTCTTACCGCTACCAGTAGAACCCAATATGGCACAGTGCCGTCCAAACAAATCCTCGGCGGGGATTTTTATATTAGTAATCTTCGAATTGGACAATGAAGCCATCTCAAGAGAAATTGGAGCAATCGCGTTTTTTGAAGCAGAAGACCATTCAACCAAATGCTTGAGATGGGTAGGATGGGCAGCGTAAACTTTTGCACCTATTTTAGGATATATACTTATTCCCTTTACGACCTCATCATTAGAGGTGTCGATGCAAGACAATAATTGTATCATTCCTATAGGGTGAACTTGTTTTGATAAATTGAATGATTTTTCTACAATTGGCTTTTCGCTGTCTGGCAATTGAACTGATGTAATTTTACCGAATATTGCAAAGTTGTTTTCTTCAATTACAGCAAATTCTCCTACGTAACCTTCGTTTAGTTCGAATCCGTAGATAGATTTTTGTTTAGCAAGTTCCGATGATGGGAAATTAACTTTGATGAATGTAGGATGGACCTCTGCAACAGATCCAATTAAGCGTTGAACATCAAATGGATTATACTCGAGTTTCATATTACCCCGGCGCTCTTCAATTTCTTCATAAACACCTCTTGTTCTGAATCTTTTTGTAAATCGGGCACTAATTCCACAAAATCATCAAAGGATGTTTCTATCATTGCCATACGCCAATCGCCCTCGGTTATCAGGTTCTTGATTTACACAAGATAAGAATTGTTCGATACTTCAAGTCTTGGGTCAACAATCAAGACTTTCAGAGATATATTGGACTTAATTGCGGATAAGACTGGCTCCGAAAGATGTATATCATTAAATCCAAAACCAATAATTAGAAGAGAAGAATTTGGTTCTCTTAGGCTTGATTGAAAACGGGCCATCATTTCTAAGAATGGTTGATCATAGGAAAGTTCATATTTTGTATCACGAGGATATATTATTAGAGGCTTTGAGGGATTTTTTGTCTTAATGATTGTAGAACCGTTTTGTTCCCAATCCATTGAGCCATGCACCTTGTATAGATGAAATAAATTCGAAATTAATTCAAGATTGTCTGTTGATTTTTCTCTTTTTACCAGATCGTAATTGAAATAACCACCGTCAAACTCTCTTGGTTCTGTATTTGAGAATCCGTCGATAATTGTTACTTTGTTTCTTCTGGCAGCCTCTTCAAACAACAAATCATAATTTGTTGTAAATAATTTTAATCTCGGCTTGTTTACAGATCGCCGCGCAATTTTTCTCAGGAAAGATTCATGGTAATCTAAATTGAGAGTATTGGTAACGAAATTGCATTTGTCAACGATGGTCTTTTCTGTATCTTCAATAAATTTTTTTACGTCTTTGTCAGTCGAATATTTTTCCGCGGCTTGGCATCTGGATAGTAACATCTCGATGTTGTCTCCAGTTGCAGCGGTTTGGTACTTAACTTTCCCAATGATCAATTTGAGATGAACATCAGTGACTTTCCCCTTTACGGCATCCCATAAATCGCTCATTGAAGGAGCGGCTTTAGGAGTCTTCTTATTTATACTGAGCGAGCTTCCTAAACCTGTAAATACGATCAAATTATTTGCCATTAAAACATCGACGAGATGCTGACGAAATTCGGTTTCAAGCTTTTTTTGTTCATCTGATTGAACTGCTCCGGAAGCAGCAGATGTATCGATCCATTTTTTATTTGAAGCTGCTGTTAATATTTTCATAGTGTCCTCAATAGGTTTGATTAGTGCGGGATCAATACAATAATTTAATTAAATATGTGTTAAACTTACAAAATGTGCCTTCTATAAACCACAGACAGTTTAAATAGCGGTCTGTATCGAGGCTTATAAAATCTGGTGTTTTTAACGTCGTGCGATTTGCCACCTATCAACAACTTATTTTCTTTCGCGGCAAAAACGATGGAATGATCTCAATGATACTCTTCAAAAAAGTGAACGTCGTGGTTGCATTTAGTATGTGAAATTGCATTGAATTAGGTTCCTGCTGTTAAATCGCGTTTCTGGGCAATCTTGCGGACCTCATTTTTTATTCTTGTTGCATATGATTTTTCTCCTGCTGCATATAGTGCATTTAGTGAAGATAGTAGCAGTCCTTGAACTACAAATGCAACGTCCTTTGGTTCTGTTGCAAAAAGAGTCAGAAGGCGGACAATATCATTTGCTTCGACCAATTTTCCTTTTCTACGGGTGTCGTTCAAGTGTCTCATTATAGCGTCTATTTGCGTTTTAATCGAGCCGTAATAATGATGGGATTGCTTGATCTGAGCTGCGCGCCAAGTATTATCATACACTACTGTTCGAAGATACTTCTTGTGAGCAGAAGGTAAGCCTTTCAATGCTAGAGCAAAGGAAAGTGGTTCAATTATTCCTGAAAGTGTGCTGTCTTCCTGAGCAAGTGCTTTGTTACAGATTTGGTTGAGTTTCGTAAGTAGATGTCGGTTTGCTTCCCAGTGTTCACTAATCGTGTTGAGAACGGTTGCAAATAAGCCACACGAGCGTGCATCTTTAAGGTTATTTTCTATAATGAACTCGGCACTCATATTGAGCAGGAGCCTCTTATTACTACTTTTATTAGTATAGAGAGTCCTCATCAATGAGGTCGTATTGTACTCAAAAGATTGCAATGCTACGATATCATAAAGTGAATCAATGGAAGTTACTTTAGGAATAAGGATTAGTCTACTGCTGGGATCGCACTGAGCTGTAAGATCTATAAACGCTTCTTTGAAGGCTCTATATTCTTTGTATTCAATCGTTGTCGAACCTGCATGAACTTTTGGAACATCACGATAGTACTTATCCTTATCTGCTTGTTTTGTAAGAATGATTCGCAATTGCGAATGTGGTCCTGCAAGGTTTGATGCAAATGTGAATACTTCATTAATGTGTTCGTCTGGGAAGCTATAGCCAAGAATGATTAAGTAATGTATGGACAGAATAACAGCCAGCAAGGATTTGTATTCTTCAAATTTTTTCTGTGCAGCAACTTTATCTTGGTGAGTGATTACGAGTGGTTTTCTGTCTACACTTCCATGTAGATACAACACAAAGGGTTCATTATTCTTAAGGGCAGCTAAGAAATCGCCCCGTTGTTCTGGCCAGTGAATCTGCTTAAAACCAGTTATCTTTGATAGCAAGGTATCCCAGTTTGTTGTAATAATTCCACTTAGGCCCATCTTGGCTATAAGTGCCATCCACTCTGCAAGGTTCAATTTTTTTGATATCTTTTCTTGAAACCGGTTTAATAAGATGATGATTCGATTCTCCAGTGATTCTCGTCCGATTATGCCTTGCAGGTACTCTGCTGCGTCATACTCATGTCCAGGTAATTCTAACAATTCGAGAAGATGTGCTTTCTCCGGACTGTTTGTGCATTCCTCAACGACCGTCTTGAGGAGTATAGTCCATGAGGGCATTCCCATTGAGATCGATAGACCTGAACCGACGAATAGAAGTCTTTTCGCAATCGGCAAGTGTAATTGTGTTGGTGTCATAATAACGAGAAAATCTTAATGCTAATTCGCATAATTAGTGTAATTCCGTATATGTGCATATATCATGTCTAAATTGGGTGGATATACGCCATAATTTATAAAGTAAAAAATCCATCTATTCTCTTTTGTCATGAATGCGCCATCGAGCGAGTTTAATATTTACACTTTCGGCATGTTACTCACAGTTAAATTATTTAATTATGTAAGGCATTTAGTCAGTTGGCAGCAATAGTAAGCAATCCCTTTTATCTGCTCATAAAAAATTATGTAATCTTGCTGAGAAGGTCAAGCGGAGAGTAAGATAAAGACCTATCGGTCTCATATTTACCCAAAATAAAATATTTATATTTCGTCCCGATGGGACTTTTTAATACGGAGAAAAAAATGTTCTACGCCAAAGGCATGGCCATGCCACAAATATTTTGTCCCAATCGGGACATAAGGCAGCTATTCACATTGTTTATTGTATAAGTCCTTTTAAGGACGGAATATTTATAGAAAATAGGAATCAATAATGATTTCAAGTCCCGCCGGCCTGCTGCAGGCAGGTATGGGCCGAAATATGACGATAGCTTTGAACAAATTCTAAAAGTATTCAAAGCATATTTCTTTTTATTAAGATTAGTATCACCTTCCGAATCTTTATTCCTTGCACTCATGTAGTACGATTGCCTGCCACTATACAATGTGTCTGCCACAAGTGGGCAGGCGTCATCTTAATCTTTATCTTTATCCTAATTAATGAGATAATCGTACCCTAATTTACAATCTCTTAAATCTTGCCTGAAAGAACCTGAGGTACTTCGGTTCGTAGATCATTTCTAATCCTTTGATAGAATTACGATTTTCGTAAACTGCTTCGACGGCTTCAGCAGTTACATCGCAATGTGCCTGTGTATAAACACGGCGGGGAAATGTTAATCGCACAAGTTCAAGTTTCGGGTAATAGTGGTCTCCGGTTTCTTTATTTCTACCGGCTGAAACAATACCGCGTTCCATCGAGCGAATTCCTGATTCAAGATATAGTTCTGCTGCTAATGTTTGAGCGGGGAATTCCAATTGCTTGAGGTGAGGGAGGAACTTCTTTGCATCAAGAAAAATTGCATGTCCGCCAATGGGTTGAACGAACGGAATATCAATGCTCTTTAATTTTTCACCAACATATTCAACTTGACCGATGCGGGCTCTCATGTGATCTTCCTGAATTGCTTCTTCAATTCCAATTGCCATCGCTTCCATATCGCGTCCTGCTAGTCCGCCGTACGTATGTAAGCCTTCGTAAACAACTACCATGTTGCGGGCTTCTTCAAATATTTCATAATCATTCAATGCAAGAAAACCACCAATGTTAACCAATAAATCTTTCTTGGCGCTCATCGTACAGCCGTTTGTGTAGCTGCACATCTCGCGCAATATATCTGCCATAGATTTGTTTTGATAACCTTGTTCACGCATCTTGATAAAGTATGCATTCTCCATTGCTCGTGTTGCATCAAGAAAAATTTTTATTCCTTGCTTAGAACAAAGCGAATGTACTTGCCTTAAATTCTCCATCGAAATTGGTTGACCGCCCGCCATGTTCACAGTCGCGGCAACACTAACATAAGGAATCTTCTTTGCTCCGACTTTATTAACGAGCGACTCTAACTTTTGTAAATCAATATTTCCCTTGAATGGATGGAGATTCTCAGGATCATGTGCTTCATCAATGATAACGTCCATGAACTTTCCACCTGCAAGCTCTTGATGCAAGCGTGTAGTAGTGAAGTACATATTTCCCGGGATGTAATCTCCTTGCTTTATTAAAATCTGTGAAAGAATATGTTCCGCACCCCTTCCCTGATGCGTTGGAACAAGGTATTTATATCCGTAATACTTCTGTATTTTTTCTTCCAGGTGATAATAGTTTTTGCTTCCTGCATAAGCTTCATCGCCCACCATAAGCCCAGCCCATTGAACATCGCTCATCGCATTAGTTCCGCTATCGGTGAGCAAGTCAATATATACGTCTTCAGATTTTAGCAGGAATGTATTATATCCTGCTTCTTCCAACGCCTTCTTGCGATCTTCGGGAGAAGTCATTTTTAAAAGTTCAACAGTTTTAATTTTAAAAGGCTCTGCCCACGATCGTTTTTTAAGTTTTTCCATGTTAATTATAAATTGGTTGTAAAAAAATAAACAGTTATCCAAAGTTAAAAAAATATTAGGAATGAATTTTATTTAGTGATTTATTAAAAGTTGAGTTTTTTTCTTTGAGTGATTTCTATTAAGAGACAAAATTGAAGCTTAAGCACAGTCTAAGTCGTTTCCCCAAAATGATTTGAATCACAAATTTTCATTATTCTGGATTCATTTTACTCAGTTGCTGGCCTAACAATTCAAATCTTCATCCCTGGCACGCGAATGATACTGTGGGCAGGCTTCATCTTCATCTTAATCTTAATCTGAGTTTATAATAAGCGTCGAGCCGAGCAAATCTTTGCATAGAATTGAAGTCTCAAGCTGGTGCTTTCTAAGCATAGAAAATTAATCAATACCAAATGGAAACAAAGGTCGAGCTTAGCTATTCATTTTCAATTTTTCTTATCATATCATTTGTGTACTTATTCTTAGAATTAAGGTTAAATGCATGTCTAAAATTTCTTAAAGCTAAACCTTTATTTCCATCTTTGTAATAAGCATCAGCTAAGCCGACATAATATTTAGAAAAATTATCTTTTTTTGAAATTAGATGTTTGAAATAATAAATTGCATCAGAATAATTATCTGTAGCGATTAAATCGTAACCGAATAAAACTATTTCATCGTCATCATGTTTGAATGTATTAGAAGAATCGCGAATAAGCTGCTCTAACTTAACAATTGAAGAATCAATTGAATTTTCGAAATAGATACCTAGCAATCTATCGGCTAGAGATTTCTTTGGATTTTCATAGCTGTTATCTAGAAAAATTGAGATGAATGATCTTGCGGGATTTTCTTGGTTCCTATCGACAATATTTGTCACATAAACTGCAGCCAATGATTTTTCAGGATAAATTAAAAGTTCGGAAGTAAATCCATTCCATCCTCCAGTATGGCCAAAATACTTTCTTCCTTTTTGATCGGTGCCATAGCTAAAACCCAGGCCATAATACACTGTATCTTTATTTTTTATAATCGTGGGAGTTAAAATTGTATCAAGTGTTGATGGCTTAATCAACTTAAATGAGATAAGCTTTTGCGCAAACTTTAGTAAGTCTTCAGGAGTTGAGATCATACCACCACCCGCAAATTTAATGCTTAAATCAGCCAATGCAGCGTTTTCAAATTTTCTAAAACTATTTTTAATGTAACCCCGCGCTTTGTTAAAAATTATTTTGGGCTGATATTCTAAATATGTTGATGTCATCTCAGCCGGTTGAAAAATATTTTTGTTTAAATATTCTTCGAAGCTGATTCCGGAAACATTTTCAATAATGCCGGCAAGCAAATTATAACTCAATGTTGTGTATTGGCGTTTTGTTCCTGGTTCAAATTGCAGCGAATCATCCATTACAGTACGAATAGCATCTTTTATAGATTTAAAAGAATCAGTGCTATTGAATTCTCCGTATCGATAATTTCTAATTCCCGAAGTATGATTAAGAAGTTGACGAATTGTAAATTTCCATTTCTTTTTTGGAAAGTAGGGCAGATATGTTCTAGCATCTTCATCCAAGTTTATTCTATTCTGCTCGACAAGCTGCATTATTGCAACTGATGTAATAGCTTTAGAGATTGAGGCGATTCTGTAAACAGTATTAGTTTTAGCAAGGACATTATTTTCGATATCTGCTAAACCAGCGGCTCCAAGCCAGAAAATATTTCCATTTATGCTCACTCCACCGGAAATGGATGGAATATCTTTATTAGTTCTATATTCATTCAGAAATTTGTTTAAGTCATTCTTAAGGTTTTGTGAGTATAAAGTTTGCCAAGCATTGAGGCTCAAAAAAGCTGTGAAAAGAAAGGTGATTCTTGAGATTGTCTTTTCGAATAAGAATGGTTTTATCATGTTAAGCTTGAATAAAGTGAATGGAGCGGGAAAATTAAATTAAAGGAAGGAAGACCAATTAAAGTCTTCCTTCCGGTACATAATTAGCTTTTATCTAAGCTTGCTCGTTTTACAAAAATATTATCTACTAAATTATATTCCTTTGCTTCCTCAGCCGTGAGAAAATAATCGCGATCACAATCTTTTGTAAGCTGTCCAATTGTTTTTCCAGTGTGTTCAGCTAAAATATTGTACAGCGTATCGCGGGTTTTTACCATTTCCTTAGCATGGATTTCGATATCAGAAGTCTGCCCTTGCAACCCGCCAACCCAAGGTTGATGAATCAATATTTTTGCATTAGGTAATGAATTTCGCTTTCCTTTTGCACCGCCAGCTAATAGTACTGCGCCCATACTTGCTGCCATTCCCACACAAATTGTAGCAACCGCGGGCTTTATATATTTCATGGTATCATAAATAGCGAGGCCTGCGGTTACACTTCCACCGGGAGAATTGATATACAGAAATATATCTTTATCAGGATCTTCCGCCTCTAAGAAAATTAATTGGGCAACTGTTAAGCTCGCCACATGATCATCTATTGCGGTTCCAAGAAAGATAATTCTCTCACGCAAAAGCCGTGAGTAGATGTCCATTCCTCTTTCGCCTCGGCCTGTCTGCTCAATTACGTAAGGTACTAACTGATTAAATATTTCAAATTTTGTTTTTGTCATTTATATTCCTTTTAGGTTATTATGAAAGATTTTCTGGTGCAACTTTTACAATGTTATTTTTTTCTTTTAAGAAATCGAAAAGCTTTTTGTCTACTAATTTGTCCGTCACGTTTGACGATTTGTAATAATTGATAAGTTTATCAATAGCTAAACCTGTTTTTTCCGCATCTTTTGCGGCAAGATCATTAAGCTCCTCTTCTGAGAATTTTAGATTTTCCTTTTTCTGAATTAAATTTTTCAAAAGATACCACTTAACTTCAAATTCGGCAGATGGTAAAAGTCTTTCCTTGAGAATATTTTTATCCGTATTCTTCATTCCCATTCGCTTACCATTCTCTTCTTCCTGTTTAATAAGTTCTTGAAGAACATTTTGAACTAATGAAGAGGGAGGTTTAAATTCATTATTGCTGACAATTGAACTCATCAATTTTCTATGAATAAATTCTTCTGTTCGCTGATTATAATAATTAGTAAAGTCTTTTCTAATTTCTTCTTTAAATTCTTGGGGAGAAGTTACTTTATCTTTAGAAATTTTTTTAACTAGTTCCTCATTAAGTTCAGGCAGCACTATTTTCTTTATATCTTTAAGCTCTGCTTTGTAAAGAAATGATTCGGAAACTTTTTCATCAGAACCTTCTCCATTTTTATTTATACGTTCATCATTAAACGCAAATGTAAAGCTCTCACCAACTTTTTTACCTTTTGCATTGTCTCTGATTTCCGGTTGAATCCGGTAATTAGATAGATCGATGTCCAATGTTTCCGGTTTACTTCCTGCGAAAGGTTCGCCGTTCTCTGTAATTCTTTGCAGATCGACTTTGATGATGAAGAATTCGCCATCGCCAACAACATCAACATCCTCAGTTGTGCTGTTGGATTTTAGAATATGCTCCAGCTCATGCTCAACTTCATGCTCGGACACAACATAGTCGGGTATTTTTATTTCCAAATCGGTATAGTCTTTGGGATCAATGATCGGAATTATTTCAAACTTCACTTTAAAGTTTAAATCTTTTCCCGGATTGAATTGAATATCAGTAAGAACAGGAGTTCCGATTGGTTTTAGTTCGTTATCTTTAGCAACTTTCCAAAATTGCTGTGTTGCTACTTTCTCTGATGCTTCATATTCCAAAGCATCACCAAATCTGCTTTTCAAAATATTAGCCGGAACTTTTCCCTTTCTAAATCCCGGTAATTGAATTTTTTTTGCTTCTTTTTTTACTTCAGCATCTAACTCAGATTTAATCTCTTCATAAGAAAGTTCAATGCCAATTTCCTGTTCAGATTGGCTTAAATCATTAATAGTAAACTTCAAAACTACCTCAATATTTGTAAAATTATTAAGAAAAAATGTGCGAGAACGGGGACTCGAACCCCGACACCGTTAAGTACTAGATCCTAAGTCTAGCGCGTCTGCCAATTCCGCCATTCTCGCAATACGGATTGTTTTAATAATTGAATAACAAATATAAATGCGATGATATTGTATCGCAAATATTTGAATTATGTATCTTTTAGATATTAATATAATCATGAACATCAATTGGCACGAAATTGGCGATAATAAGAATTAAATGAGTTATAAGATTTAGTTTAAGCAATCTAAATGCAAGTTAGTAAAATATTTCGGCTCAAATCAGTAGAATCCCGTATGAATTACGCCTATTTGTCCATTTCCGAACACGGTAAAATAAGAGAGCAAAATGAGGATTCCGTTGGAATTTTTCATACAGATTTTGGGCTGCTCATAGTTATTTGCGATGGCTTGGGTGGAGGTTTATCTGGTGAATTTGCCTCTATGTTAAGCGTAGAAACAATTCACAAAAGTTTTGTTGAATCTCATGAATTAGATTTGCTTAAACGTATCCGAAAGTCAATCGAAAAAGCAAATAAGTTTGTTTACGAAAAATCCAATGGCAACTTAAACTTTAAAGGAATGGCAACTACATGTGAAGTATTGCTGCTTAACGGTGTTAGTGCCTTTTGGGGTCATATAGGTGATTCGAGAATTTATTTTCATAAAAACAAAAAGCTTAACCAGCTTACAAAAGATCACTCACTAATTCAAAAATTGATTGATGAGGGAGAATTGGCAGTAAAGGATTTTAAAAATCATCCTAAAAAAAGTGTAATCACAAAAGCTATCGGTGATGATCAAATCCCCGAAATTGATACAAGTAAGATGCTTTTACCTAATCAATCTCAATTGAAATTTTTTGTTTGTACGGATGGGGTTACTTGTGTAGTGAATGATAACGAATTGGAGATTCTGTTGGAGCATAAAGATTTAAGTGAAATTTCCAATAAACTTAAGAAGCTTATCAACAAACGCGGTGCACCCGACAATTATTCATATGTGATAGTATCCAACTAATTTTAGTTTGTACTTGCTTCAAAATTGATTTTACCTTCTCTTATCTTTAATTTTCCTAAAGTTAAAAAACATTTCTTTCAGAATAAATCGTTGGAATACTTTGGATAAATTCATAATAACTGGTGGGAAAAAATTAGAAGGAAAAACTCAAGTAAGCGGTGCAAAAAATGCTTCGCTTGCTTTAATGCCCGCTACTCTTCTATCGTATGGCAAATCAACATTATTTAATACACCGGAATTGAATGATGTTTTCACCATGATTAAATTGCTTAAGCATCTTGGTGTTGAATCGACCTTCTCCAACTCTGTCCTTGAATTGAATACAACCAACATCAACAATTACGTTGCACCTTATGAACACGTTAAGAAAATGAGAGCATCGGTTTATGTTCTTGGACCACTGTTAACCAGATTTGGCTATGCAAAAGTATCATTGCCCGGCGGTTGTGCGTGGGGACCTCGTCCAATTAATCTTCATCTTGAAGGATTAAAAAAGATGGGAGCCGATATTGAACTTACCGAAGGTTATATAGTTGCCAAAGCAAAAAAGCTTAATGGAGCAAAAATCATTTTTGATGTATCATCAGTTGGAGCGACAGGAAATTTATTAATGGCTGCAGTTCTAGCTAAAGGAACTACTGTTATCAGTAATGCAGCATTGGAGCCCGAAATTATTAACCTTGCAGAATTTCTTGTGAAAATGGGAGCGAAGATCGAGGGAATTAATACAACAACTTTAACTATCGAAGGAGTTGATTCATTACAAGCCGCAAATGCAGAAACAATATCCGATAGAATTGAAGCGGGTACGATTTTAATTGCAGCGGCAATTACTAAAGGAAAAGTTGTAATTGAAAAGATCGATCCAAAATATTTAAATGCTGTCATTTTGAAATTAGAAGACAGCGGATGCAAAGTGAAATTGTATGATCACGCAATCGAGGTTGATGCTCAAGAAATCATGATCAATCCCACAAATATTTCTACTGCTCCTTTTCCAGGATTTCCTACAGATGTGCAAGCACAATGGACCGCTTACATGTCCTTAGCCAATGGAGTTTCAACCGTTACTGATACAGTTTATCTTGATAGGTTTATGCATGTTTCTGAGTTGGTTAGATTGGGAGCTGACATAGTTGTAAAGGAAAATAGTGCTGTGATTAAAGGTGTTTCGAAATTAAAAGGCGCAAAAGTTATGTCAACTGATTTACGTGCGAGTGCTTGTCTTGTTCTTGCTGGATTAGCTGCAGAAGGAAATACAGAAGTACTGCGTGTTTATCATTTGGACCGTGGTTACCAGCGAATTGAGGAGAAATTAATGAGCTTGGGTGCAAGCATCGAAAGAGTGGAGGGAAAAGAGTATTAGTATTTTCAAAAGAATATTATCAGCTTATAATTATTTATCAATCTACCTTCTTATCCTTATAGTTTTTAATCTAATATTATTAAACCTGCCTCTAACAAATTACCTTGGCTATGAATTTTCGATCTTTAATTCCGTTGTAATAATTCTTTTAGCCGGAATTTTTTCCATTTTCTATCTTAAAAAAATTGCCGTTGGCGAGAACACAAAGAATAAAATATATAAAACGCTAGCATGGGTTTCCTTCATATTTTTACTCTTACCGTTTTTGATTTCGTTTGTGAGTTTATTTAAAACGGTTACATGTCCAATTATAGAAGGAATTATCTTTTATACTTTTTTAACCATACCCGCACCGATAATTGGGATTGCATTAGGCATTCTAAGTTATAGCCTATCAAAAAGGATCAGCTTATTACTTTTTTTACTAGCGTTTTTCATAATTGCACTCATTCCGGTATTTGAGATTTATTTCAATCCGCAAGTTTATTTTTACAATCCCATAGTCGGTTTTTTCCCTGGAACTATTTATGATGAGGGTATTGAAGTTGATTTGAAGTTAATGATCTATAGAATACTTAACCTTCTATTTTTTCTTTCAATAATCTTTCTGGTTCTTCGAGCATTGGTTTCTTCTTCGCGCTATTCGCTTAAAATTACATGGGTTTACTCAATAATAGTTCCGCTGGCGTTCATTATTTTATCCTCAGATTTCGGTTACTCAACAACGCCATCGCGCATTAAAGCTGAGTTAGATAAAACGATATCGTCAGAGCATTATGAAATTCATTATTCATCTGCATTGAATGATACATTGATCTCTGTAATAGCACTTCATCACGAGTTTTATTATTCGGAATTGGAGAAATATTTTAATGTAAAGCCGAAGAAAAAAATTGTTTCATTAATTTTTAATAATAGGGGACAAAAAAAGCGACTGTTCGGAACTGCCAATGCTGATGTTGCAAAACCTTGGATCCCGGAAATTTACATTTCAGTTGATAACTATGACAAAACTTTGAAGCATGAAATAGCTCATTGTTTTACTAGGGAATTTGGTTCGTACATTTTTAAAATCGCCGACAATTTTAATCCTTCATTGATTGAAGGTGTAGCGATGGCTGCTGACCCGGTTTACGATGGATTTGATCTTGATTACATGGCAGCATTAGCTTTTAATAATGATTTTAAGTTAAATGTAAATGCATTATTTACATTTTTTAATTTTTTTAAGCAGCCGTCGTCTTTAGGATATATTATTGCAGGTTCATTTATCAAGTTTTTAATTGATAAATACGGAATCAACCAGTTTAAAAAATTGTATACGGATTTGGATTTTGTGGAACATTATGGAAAAGAATTGCCTATGCTTGCTCGCGAGCATGAAATTTATTTGAATGATAAGTATGGTATTCATGCAATTGCAATTGACCGTGCTAAATATTACTATGGACGTAAATCGATATTTTATAAAGTGTGTCCTCGTTATGTTGCAAAGAAAATAAATGAGGCTTGGAAATTGTATGATCAGAAAAAGATTGAGGATGCAAAAAAAATATTTAAGAAACTGCTAACTATCAGCGATAATTATTCGCCGCTAATTGGTCTATCGTATTGCTATGTTGAATTGAATGAAAACCAGAAAGCAATTTACTTATTACAAGAAAACATCCATAAGTTTGAAAAGACAGCATATCAGTATGAAATACAATTTTTATTAGCAGATTTGCTGGCAAAGAATAATCGAATATCGGAAGCCCATTCGATTTATAAATTACTGATTTTACAAAATCCCAGCAGAACATTGTATAGTTTATCTACTTTACGCGCTGATTTAATAGATGCTGATTCATTAATTGTAAAATATTTAAATGGTGAGGATGAAGCGAAATATGGGATTCTGAAATCTCTTAACTCAACAAGCTACAATTATAATTCATTTCCATACTTATCATCATTAGCGAAATCGGCTAAAGTTGAGCATGAAAATTTCTTAAAGAATTTTGCTAAAGTGCTTGAAGTTACTGACCAAAAGAGCAGTTATGCTATTTATAGATTATCTTCGTATATGTGTGAAAAATTGGACTTTAACAGAGCCAGAAAAATGGCGGCACTTTCATTAAGATACTCTGAAGATGTGAGCTTCAATTCTGTGTTGCAAAGTAATTTTAATAAGATGAATTGGCTGTATAAAAATTCCGGTGAAGCTTTGTCTAAAATGAAATATTTTTAAGAACTCTAATACTTACGATAAAAATAAAATAACGTGAACTTCAAAGAAAAAATAAAACAATACTCATTTCTAGATTCAGCCATGCAAATCGCTAAGCGAATGAATTATAAAGTATTTTTGGTCGGTGGATACGTTCGTGACTTAATTTTAAAAAGGGAAAGTCTTGAGATGGATCTTTTAGTATTAGGGGATGGAATTGAATTTGCAAATGAGTACGCTAAAGAACTAGGAATCAAATCAGTTACTGTTTATAAAAATTTTGGAACAGCTCATTTTAAATATGAAGATTTTAATTTAGAGTTTGTGGGAGCAAGAAAGGAATCCTACAGTAAAGATAGCCGCAAACCCGAGGTAGTCTTAGGTTCTTTTACCGATGATATAAGCAGACGTGATTTTACGATTAATACTTTTGCAATTTCCTTGAATGAAAAAGATTTTGGAGAATTGATAGATCGTTACGATGGAATGAACGACATCAGAAATAAGTTAATAAGAACTCCTATTGACCCACTCATCACGTTCGATGATGATCCTCTGAGAATTATGCGTGCATTCAGATTTGCTTCTCAATTGGATTTTAAAGTACACAATTCAATTTTATATGCAGCAAACAAATTAAGAGAACGACTGAAAATTGTATCTCAGGAAAGAATCACCGATGAACTAATGAAGATAATGGCATCTCCACAACCTTCAATTGGGATAAAGCTTCTTCATAACTCGGGAGTTATGGAAATCATATTTCCGGAAATTTCGAATCTGTCGGGTGTAGATCAACGGAATGATTATCATCACAAAGATGTTTTTCTTCATACATGCATGGTCGTTGATAACGTTGCAAAGATTAGTGATGATATTTGGCTGAGACTTGTTGCTTTACTCCACGACATTGCAAAACCTCAAACCAAAAAATTTGTTGAAGAGATTGGCTGGACATTTCACGGGCATGATGAAATTGGTGCACGCATGATGAAAGGAATCTTCAAAAGATTGAAGCTGCCGATGAACAAGTTAGAATATGTTGAGAAATTAATTCGTCTTCATCTTCGACCAATTGCCCTTGCAAAAGATGAAGTAACTGATTCGGCGATACGGCGATTGATTGTTGATACCGGCGATGACTTGAATGATCTTATAAATCTGTGCAGAGCGGATATCACGAGTAAAGATCCTAACCGGGTTACAAAATATCTTTATAATTATGAAAGAGTGATGAAAAAAGTTTTTGAAGTGTTGGAAAAAGATAAGCTTAGAGCATTTCAATCGCCTGTGCGTGGCGAGGAGATTATGCAGATTTGCAATCTAAAACCTTCTAAAAAAGTGGGGGAAATTAAGAAGGCAATTGAAGAGGCAATTCTTGATGGAAAGATCGGTAACAATTACGAAGAAGCTTATGAATATCTTTTTTCCATTAAGGAAAAATATCTTTCAAATAACATTTGACCCTTAACATGATACGTAACGTATGGATGAAAATTCGCAAACAAACCCAGTTCCTTTGATCTTCAGTACTATGCGTTAGGAACTGGATTTGTATTCTTCACCTTTGGATAAGGTGAGTCTTAAGTTATTTTGGGATGATCACCATAAATCCAAATTTTATGCTCAATTTTTATCCGACTCGTATCGCTTTAACTACCAATCAAATAATTATATTACCATTCATAATTAAAAACTCTTTGTTTTAGCCAAAACAATTATTTTCCATTTGAAATTTTTTTAAAATAATTGTGGTTTCACTAAGAGTGTCATATTTAGAAAACAATTTCTCACAAAATCTTAATTAGTTGGAGCAAAATATGCGAACATTTCTTTCATTGTTGTTGATTATTGGTAATACAATGTTGTTATCAGCACAAAAGCAATTAACGCTGGATGACGCAATAAAAATAGCGCTTCAGAAAAATTCGACCCTGAAAAAGACAGAAAATAACCTGGCTACTTATCACTCAAATGTTAAATCAGCTTATGGTGCTTTTCTACCTTCGCTGGGGGCAAGCGGTTCATTAAGCTGGAATCGCAATGAAGCAGCAGGCGGAGAAACATTTGTTTATCAAGGTACAACTTTTACTTCCGAACCTGTGACAACCGAAACTAGGAACTATTCTGTTGGAGCTGGGGCAAGTGTAGATTTATTTGACGGGCTTTCAAACATTGCTAATCTTTCTCAAACAAAAAACGATCTTGAATCTGCTGAACTTTTTTTTGAGAGAGTAAAACAGGATATAGTTTTCAACACAATAAATCTTTATTACGATGTGGTCAATAATCAGCAGCTATTAAAAGTAAAAGAAGAAGATGTGAAATGGAACCAAAAAAATTTGGAAACCATAACCGAAAGAAATAGACTTGGTGCTGTTACTCTTGCAGATGTTTATGCCCAGCAAGTAAGGTTTGGGAATGCTGAACTGGAATTAGTTAGAACAAAAAATATTCTTGAAAGCTCAAAGGCGGATTTACTTGATTATTTGGGCTTAGATGTGTTAGATCAATATCAATTATCAGATTCATTATCACCTCAAGAACTTTCCATATTACAAAAAGACTTATCTAAGGAAGATGAAAATGTTTCTAAAATTGTTGAAGAAGCATTAAATAAAAGACCGGATTATCAAAGTGTTAAATTAGATCTTGAAAGTGCCAATAATGGAATCACAAAAGCCTGGTCCGGTTATTTGCCAAGATTGACCGGAAGCGCTAATTTCAGCACTTATTCTAATGATGTTAGTAAATTATTTAAATCACGAAACTATTCGCTGGGCTTAACTTTAAGCATTCCAATTTTTTCAAATTTTAGTACTGAAAACCAGGTGCAACTTGCAAGAGTGAATGTAATGAATAAGGAAATCGTGGTAACTGATCTTGAAAGACAAATAAAAAAGAATTTAAAAAGAACCTTTCTTGATTTGCAGGCTGCTGAGAAAGCTTTGGAAGTCGGTAAAAGAAATATAGTAGCTGCACAGGAAAATCTTAAAATCGAATCTGAAAAATACTCACTCGGTGCCGGCACTTTGCTGAATGTGCTTGTTGCCAATTCAGAATTTACAAATGCACAAACAAATTTTATCAATGCTCAATTTGCATACATAACATTGAGTGAACAGCTCAAGTACTACTTAGGGGTAATCGAGTATAAGAGTTATGAATAATCTAAAATTAGAAATTAAGCGGTATTATTTATTAAAGAGTAAAAATCTTAGGAGTTAATTATAATGGCTAATGGAAAACAAAAAAAATCGAAGAAAAAGATCTTCATCTTTGGAGGAATTGGAATTCTTCTTGTTGCTCTTGTTCTTTTTGCATTACTTGGAGGAAGCAAAGAGGAAATTATCCAGGTTCAAACTGAAAAAGTTGAGAAGAGAGATATAACTCAAAAAGTAACAACAACAGGAAAAATTGAACCTGAATTTAAGGTAGTAATTACGCCTGAAGTGACCGGGGAAATTGTTGCACTTCCTGTAAAAGAGGGCGATAAAGTTAAAAAAGGCGACTTGCTGATAAAAATTAATGCAAAGCAATATCTTGCTGATAAAGAAAGTGCAGAAGCAACCCTGATGTCTTCAAAATCTTCATTAGCTATGCGAAAAGCCGAACTTGATAGAATAACATTGGACTATGAACGTGTGAAAGGCTTGCATAGAAAGGGTTTGGCAAGTGATTCTGAAATTGAAACAGCTAAAAGTAATTTTGAATCGATTAAAGCGGCGTATGATGGAGCGAGTGCCGATGTAATGAGAACTGAAGCATCATTAAGAAGAGCATCTGAACAGTTATATAAAACCTCTATTTATTCTCCAATGGATGGAACAGTAACACAGTTGAATGTTGAGCTTGGCGAAAGAGTTCTCGGCAGCGGGTTCAGTCAAGGAACAAACATTATGACTGTTTCCGATTTAAATAATATGGAGGCAAGTGTGGAAGTTGATGAAAACGACGTTGTGCTTATAACAATAGGAGATACAGCACGAATAAAAGTTGATGCTTTTGGAGATAAAATATTTAAAGGTATTGTCTCTGAAATAGGTAATAGTGCCATTAGTTCCGGAATTGGAACTCAAGACCAAGTGGTTAATTTTAATGTTAAATTGAAACTTATTGATCTCGATAAAGGACTTCGACCGGGAATGTCTTGTAATGCAGATATCGAAACTGAAACAATTCAAAATGTACTTAGCGTTCCCATTCAAAGCGTAACTGCTCGAACAAGCGATTTTGCTAAGAAAGAAGAAGGTGAAGAAGACAATCCTGCCCCAGTTAAAAAAGAGAACAGTAATAAGAAACCAAAGGAAATAGTATTTATTGTTAAAGATGGAAAAGCAAAAACTCTGGAGGTTGAAACCGGTATTAGCGATGATAATTATATTCATGTTAAGACCGGACTATCCGGCGGCGAACAAGTTGTGTCGGGAAGCTATAAGGCAATCTCACGTGAGCTAAATGATGGCTCAACAGTAAGAGTTGAAGAAAAGAAAAAATTCTCTAAAGATAAAAAATGATAAAATGGATTTAGAATGAACATAATAAATATTGAACATATTTCTAAAATATACCAGGTTGGAACTGAAGAGGTTCACGCTTTAAGCGATATATCAATCAGCATTGATAAAAACGAATATGTCGCAATCATGGGTCCCTCGGGTTCCGGAAAATCGACATTGATGAATGTGCTTGGCTGTCTTGATACTCCAACCTCAGGCAAATATGATTTTAACAATCAGAATGTAAGTGAAATGAATGATAATCAGCTGGCGAAAATCAGAAATAAAGAAATAGGATTTGTATTTCAGACATTTAACTTACTGCCAAGGTCAGATGCGCTCCATAATGTTGAACTTCCTTTAATTTATGCTGGTGTTCCAACGGCAGAACGCCGTTCTAGAGCAAAGCAATCTCTTGCAGATGTTGGACTTGATAATCGAATGCATCATAAACCAAACGAACTTTCGGGCGGACAAAGACAAAGAGTGGCAATTGCAAGAGCCCTTGTTACAAGTCCATCGATAATTCTTGCAGATGAGCCAACAGGAAATTTGGATTCGAAAACAGGGGAAGAAATAATGCTTTTATTTAATGAAATTCATAGTAAAGGGAATACAATAATATTGGTTACGCATGAAGAGTATATTGCAGAACATGCAGCAAGAATTGTTCGATTAAAAGATGGTCTTGTTGAAAGTGATGAAATAGTAGAGAAAAGATATATACCGAAATTAAATTCAATAACTGCTAAGTAAAATTAATTATCCATATTGATGAAGCGAGATAGTTATGTATACGATATTATTTGAAATTCGTGAAAGCTTGCTGATTGCCTTGCGTGCAATTCGTGCAAATAAAATGAGATCGATTCTCACGATGCTTGGCATTTTCATTGGTGTAACTGTTGTTGTTCTGATGTCAACAGCAATAAAAGGAATTGATAATTCATTTCAAACCGGTATGAGTGCTCTTGGTTCTGATGTCTTATATATCGACAAATGGTCGTGGTTTTCACATGAAGAGTGGTGGAAGTATCGCAACCGAAGAAGAATTGATATGAACGATTATTATGCATTTAAAGAGCAAGCAAAGCTTCCTTTGGCCACTGCTCCGGTAATAAACTCAAGACAAACAGTAAAATTCGGAGATAACAGAATTGAAAATGTATTTTTAAATGGTTCATCTGCGGATTATGTGCAGACGACAAATTTTACTTTTTCAATGGGAAGGTTTTATTCTGAAATTGAAAGCAATGCTGCAAGAAATGTTGCAGTGATCGGAAGCGATGTTTCAAATACTTTATTCCCTCGCGGTGATGCGTTAGATAAAGAGATAAAAATAGGCGGAGTTAATTTTAAAGTGGTTGGTGTTCTGGATGAGCAGGGTAGCTGGATTCTCGGCAGCTTCAATCCCGACAAGCAGGTATTCATCCCTATAGGAACTATTTTTAAGAATTTTCAAAACCAATCATTTGGAACAATTACCATTAATGTTCGGGCTGCAAATCCTATGGTGCTCGAAGAAACAAAAATTGAAGCTGAGGGAATTATGAGAAAAATTCGGGGCTTAGCTTATAATGAAGAGAATGATTTTTCTATAAACCAGCAAGAAGGTTTAGCAGCTCAAATCGATCAAACCGTAAGTGTAATTCAATTCGTGGGATTTTTCATAACAGGTCTTTCACTTTTTGTTGGAGCTGTTGGAATAATGAACATAATGTTTGTATCGGTTAAAGAAAGAACAAAAGAAATTGGTATAAGAAAAGCAATAGGTGCAAAACGTAGAACAATTCTCGGACAGTTCCTTTTTGAATCCTCCTTTATTTGTCTGGTTGGAGGTCTGGTAGGATTGTTAGCAGCAGTGCTGCTTAGTAAAATGGTAAATCAATTTTTGCCCACATCAGTTCAATGGGATGCAGTAGTTATTGCAATCCTCGTTTCAGTAATAACAGGATTGGTTGCGGGATTAGCTCCGGCTTATACTGCAGCAAAATTGGATCCTGTTGAAGCGTTGAGGTATGAATAATTATGAAAATCAAACAAACAATAGCCGTTGCGCTTCAATCCCTAAGGACGAATAAATTAAGAACGTTGCTCACTATCCTCGGCGTTGTGGTAGGAATTTTTTCAATTATTGTTGTAATGACAGTAATTACGATGCTTCAAAACAGCATTGAAGATGGAGTAAGTCAGCTTGCTAAAAATACTTTTCAAATTCAAAAATTTCCGGTAATAATGGGCGGTGGGCCTGGTTCCCGCGATAAATTCAGAAATAGGAAAGATTTAACTTTAGAGGATTACGAAGAATTATCGAAAAAACTAACTCAAGCAAAGCATATTGGTGCCGAGATGTGGAATTTCGGAAGTATAGTTAAATACGGCAACAAGGAAACGAATCCAAACATTATGGTTGCAGGAATTACTTTAGGTGCGATGCGTACTAACGATTGGAAAGTTGCTTACGGCAGGGGGTTTCGAGAAAATGATGTTCAATACTCAAACGATATTTGTCTGCTCGGCAATGAAATTGTTGACAAATTATTTGGCTCGATTAATCCGGTGGGACAGGTTATTCGTGTCAACGGAAAACCAAAGCTTGTTGTGGGCGTTCTAGAGAAGCAGCCGCAGCTTTTTGGACAAAGCCAGGATAATTATATGGTGCTTCCTATAACAACCTGGCAGAGCATGTACGGTAAAAGAAAACGAAGCGTTAACATAACGGTTATGTCTTACTCTAAAGAAGATTATAACGAAACCATTGAAGCTGCCATCGGTTATATGAGAGCAATAAGAAAAGTAAAACCCGGTGAAGAAAATGATTTCGATATCTTCAGTAATGAATCAATTATTGGAATGATTAACGATATAACCAGCGGCGTTAAGATCGGAGCTTTAGTAGTGTCTATCATTGCATTAATAGCTGCAGGTGTTGGCATCATGAATATCATGTTAGTTTCTGTAACTGAAAGAACAAAGGAAATTGGAATCCGTAAAGCATTAGGTGCACGAAAGAAAAATATTCTGCTGCAGTTTTTGATAGAAGCTGTAGTGCTGTGTCTAATTGGCGGCATCATTGGAATCTTTATCGGTGTTGGCATTGGAAATTTAGCTGGAAATGCGATCAATGCACAATCTGCAATTCCTTATGATTGGGTGGTACTCGGTATTTCGCTATGCGTTTTTGTTGGTGTTCTATTTGGTACATATCCCGCTTATAAAGCTGCAAATCTTGATCCTATTGAAGCTTTAAGATACGAGTAGGGAACAACCACCTCCAGATTCATCAGCCTCCACCAAAGGTGGATGGGTCTAGCCGAAGCGGTGGTCAGGTCCTGGTCGTTCCATAGGATAGATGTAATAGGCGGAACTGCCAGGAGGCAGCTCCCTACAATTCAACTAATCCGTCGAGGTTAAGGTTGCAAAATACTATTGCCAAACTTCGAAGGTTTCCGCTCACGAAACTGAATTAATGATTCTTCAAAAATTATTTATCACCAACTGATTTATAAAAATAAATTATTTAACTTTGTCGGGTCGAGATCGAGAAAAATATTTTACACTATTGAAAGAAAACTTCTGTGGAGTGGATTCTACTTATTATTTGGCTTTCGATAATTAATGGCGGACTTGGCGGGCAGTACGTTTTAAATTGGATGGCTAATCAGCCTGATTTTACGGGCGGCAAAAAGATTGATGTTTCTCCCGGTGTAATGACATGGTGGCGAGAAATTTCAAAACTTGCATGGGCTGTGGTAGCAGTTATCATCGAAGTCATTCGCGGTAAGAAGGTTAGATATTTATGGCCCGGTTTTATTTCTCTATCTACAATTATTGTCTGCGCTTTTACCGGAGTTATTGAAAACATAGGTTTCTTTTATCTGCCAAGAAATTATTCACCTCATATATTTGCCCCTTACGTAAATATTTATCTTGCTTTACTTCCTTTCTTTGGAAAATTCATGTTCAATGCTCCAATCCGGAAAGAACATTGGATCGGAATATCACTTGTAGTAACCGGACTTGCGGTACCGCATATTCCTTGGCTTTTGGGTTTTGCAGAGGAAAATGTGAATGCACTTGATGCGAGTGCTATTATCTGGATAATTGTAATTAATGGATGTTTACTTTCTCAGCAAGTTTTAAACAACAAAACTGTTCAAACTGCCTTGCATGGCGTTGGACCAAATGCACTTGTTTTATGGCGTGAGATATGGAAATTGATTTTTATAACTGCCGCATTATTTATTGTGCCAATTATAGGCGGGTGGATGAACGCTAATCTTCCTGACCGTGTGACAACTAAAAATTTTGAAGAAAGAGTTTTAGATAAGATTGATCAAAACAAAAAGGATTTTCTGCTTACGCAATATACTCCTACAGATAATTGGTATATCCTAAAAAATAATGTTTCTGAAAATAACCAGCAGAAAATTAAACAAATATTGAAGTCTGCAGAGTATCATAGATTTTTTTCACTCTTCGATGGCAACATAATTCCGAATAACTGGCTGCCGATACTTTTTGTTATTGCTGCAGGATTAACAGGATACATTTACAGTTTTGGATTCTTTAAGCTTTCAAAATTTTCGGCGCATTTTTGGGTGCCGTACACGAATGTTTACCTGGCACTGCTTCCATTTATTATGCTTTTGTTTGGGAAAAATGTTACAGATTATCAAATAACAGGTGCCATTGTAGTTACTGCAGGTTTGATGATTGGAGTTAGGGATCACAGAAAAAATAAAGTTGTGGAGATTGAAAAGAAAAAGTAAAAATCATTTTGTTGTATTAGAAAAAAATGATTGGAGTTCACATTGATCTGTGCTGAAGAATATTTGGATTAGCATTCTGAATGATGGTTGGTTGTAAGTTATTCACGGCGGTCATGAACCACTTCATGACCGAAACTAATTTCCTTCTGTCACTAAGTGGTTAGTGACAGCCATGCTAACATGAACTTAGCAGTCGCAGCTTGTCCCGCCTTAGCCTAAAACCATTTCATAACATAGTACGTTCACAAACCCAGTTCCTTCTGCTAGAGAATAGCGAACGAGAGGAACTGGGTTTGTTGGATGTGAGTAATGTATTCTATATCACAACTCCAAATTTTTCTTCGTTCAAGTAATAATTTTTCTTGACAATTATAAATACAATGATGAATTTACATTAAGTTCTTTAGGAACTTTTCCACCTTGAGAGGAAGGTTGCACAATATTGAATTGCAGCTAAACTCTTGAATTACGGAACTACAATTTTCCCCGCAAGGCGTGACAGCAAATTTATTCTTTAACAATTGGAGAATAGAATGTTTGTGATCGCCAATTTAATTTCCACTTAAATTTTCCAGCGCATAACTATACTTTTAGGCGGGGCAAGCTTATCTATTAATATTTTTTAAAGTGTTATAAGGCATTTAGAGTGTTCATTCATTCTGACAACACTCGCGACTGAACACCCTATTAATTAATCATCATTAACAATTTATATGGAGGTTCTAATGAAAAAGTTACTTGCTCTTTCATCGCTTCTTTTATTCACAATTTTCCTCTATAGTGGTTGTCAGCAGCAGGAGGAAAGGACTTATACAGATGCTGATGCTCAGAGAAATCATGATAATGCAACGAAGCTATGGAATGGCGGCGATATTGCACTCGTAGATAGTCTCTACTCTGAAGACTGCGTGTACCATAATGCAGATTTTATGGATGCAAAAGGTCCAGAAGAAATTAAGAAGTTTATTAAATGGGTCTATACTGCATATCCGGATTTTGCAATAACATTAGATGAACCTATGATGTTGAAAGATAGAACAGTACATACCTTTAGAGCTACAGGGACAAACAACGGACCATTAGGTGAAAATATGCCACCAACAAATAAGGAAATGTCATTTAATGGTGTTAGCATAACAAAAATGGAAAATGGCAAGATTACCGAAGAATGGGTCTATTATAATCAGCTACCGTTATATAAACAGTTAGGTTATAAAGTTGTACTTGCAGAAGAAAAACCAATGATGAAAAAGAAGTAGGTTACCATTCAATAGTAGGGAATGACCTCCGATCATTCCGCAAAAAGGTACGCTAACAGCGGAACAATCGGGAGATTGTTCCCTACAGAAATAAACATTTAGAGTGTTCAATCATAATGAAAACATTGGCGACTGAACACCCTGTTAAATAATCATTAACATAATAGGAGGTTCGTTATGAAACGACAAATTATTTTGTTGTACGGTTTATTTTGTGCTGTGCTAGTAACTATTTTCCTGTCTTCATGCTCAACGAAGGAAAAGGAAATGCCAATTACAACTTCGTCGGATGAAGCAAAGCAGCTTTTCATACAGAGCAGAGAAGATTTATTTAATGCAGAAATTGAAAAAGCAGCTAAGTTATTTGAGGATGCGATAAAAAAAGACAGCACTTTTGCTTTAGCTTATCTCCTTCGGGCTTTTAGTGGAGGTGGTTTAGAAGTTCTTAATAGTAATCTCGAAAAAGCCGTCTTGCTCTCCGATAAAGTAACTGAAGGTGAGCAGCTTCTCATTAAAGCTAACAAAGCATCTAATCTAGATAATGATAGGAAACTTGGCAGAGAATATTTGAAAAAACTGCTTACAATGTTTCCCGAAGATAAACTTGCATATTTTACTTATGCTGTGTCTTTCTTTAACCAGGGGGAAAACGATTCGACAATCACTTATCTGAAAAAAGTAATTGAACTTGATGCAGAGTTTGCACCAGCTCATAATATTCTTGGTTATGCTTACATGACTAAGGGAGATAATGTAGAAGCAGAGAAAGAATTCAAGGAGTATATCCGCTTAGCTCCGGAAAGACCAAATCCTTATGACTCTTATGGCGAATTCCTTCTTAAAGTCGGAAGATATGATGAATCAATAACAAACTACACCAAATCGTTTGAGATTGATAAATCTTTCACCAGCAGTCTTTACAGAATAGGTGATGGCTATCTCTTCAAAGGTGATTATACTAAGGCAAGAGAAAACTATCAGAAGTACTTTGATAAGGCAGAGAGTATTGATTCAAAGCTGAGCGCGCTGAGAATGAAAGCTCGATCTTTCTTGTATGAGAATAAACCGGGTGAAGCATTAAAAGGTTTTTCAGATTATCGAACTTTTGCTGAGAAAGAGAATAAGCCAAAAGAGGTAGTTATGGCTTCTACCTATGAAGGATTTGTACTTTCAGACAATGGCAAAACAGCGGAAGGATTAAAGAAATATCAAGAAGCTGCTAATATGATTGGTAAAGTCGATCTAACAAAAGAGGATAAGGAAACTTTAAAGAGAAATTCAAATATGTATTTGACTTATGCTTTCGCAATGAACAATCAGTTGAACAAAGCTAAGGAGAATGCATCGCTTTATAAGAAAGCTATTGAGAGTAAAAATGATCCCACAGAAAAGGAAAATTTGGATTGGCTGCTCGGCTTTATTGATTTTAAGGAAGGCAAATACGATTTAATGATTGAAAAATTCAAAAAGCAATCAGGTACTGACGTACATGGTAAATATTACATGGCTCAGGCTTATTTGAAGAAAGGCGATAAAGATTTAGCTAAAAAACTTTTAAATGAAATACTAAATTTCAATGAGAACACAATGTATCTCGCTGTTGTTTGGCATAAAGCAAAACAAGAGTTAGCTAAATTGTAAGAATTTTTTTTTATGTTAAGAAATTTTTAATGCTAAGAAAAAATGCTGATAAAACTATTATCAGCTAATTAATAATCATTATTTAAACAAAAGAGGTGTGCCATGAAAAAATTTATTGGTCTTTCAGCAATAGTTGTACTTTTATTGCTGTCATTCAATGTTCAAGCTCAGCAATGGTCTGCAGAGCAAAAGGAAGTTTGGACGGGAGTTGAAGCTTACTGGGCCATAGGGCTGTCAGAAAATCCAATGGATTTTCTAAATTACTTTGATGATTCTTATTATGGCTGGGAATATGAGAACGAAGTCCCACATACTAAAGCTGATGTACAAAAATCATTCAACTATTGGACAACCAAGGGTAAAATGGTTTTTTATACCATTACACCGGCAAGGATTTGGGTAAATGGAAACTTCGCATATGTTCATTACTTTTACTCACAAGTTAACGAAGGTGCTGATGGTAAACCAATGCCTGAGAGTGGGCGTTGGACAGATATTCTAATGAAGAAAGGAAATAAATGGGTAATGGTTGGTGATCATGGCGGTAAGACTTCGAAATAATTATAGGAAGAAATTGTAGGGGCATGAAGTATCATGTCCGTACAAAAGTAGGGAATGACCTCCGGTCATTCTGTAATGAGGTATGCCATCAGCGGAACAGTCAGGACCTGACTGCCTCAGCCAGACCTGTCCGCCTTTGGAGGAGGCTGATGAATCTGGTGGTGATTGTTCCCTATAAAATCACGGTACAGAGGAAATAGTAAGAAAATTTAAGTGTTCAGCAAAACCTTCGAGGTTTATGAACCTCAAGTGCAAGGCAACCTCGAAGGTTTCTGTTCTTAATATCTTAGCGTTACAATTTTCGGTTGCTAAAGCTTTTTACTCATCATTTCTCGATGATCTTTTTTCTTAAATATTCCGACCTCATATTTATTTCTTTCACTCTTACCATTAACAAGTTCCTCTCCAAATACCATAACACGATATTAGTTATCCTATATAGTATAGAATCTTCTTAAATCATATAAATTAAAATCTATATGACAATTTCTTCTCACGTGATAGAAGTAAAAATATTTTGGAGGGGAGGGATTTTTAGAAATAAAAATTTGATTCGTGACTTAACTATTGATTAAATGTATTTTTATTACTATTTACATATTAAGGTTTAAATAATATTTCATATAAGTAAATTTATTTATATGAGTTTACTAATCACTAATCAAAAAATGGAGGCAAAATGAAAAAATTGCTTACCTTCTTTGTACTAATCTTTACTGCCGATTTAGTTCCACAAACAACAACTGTAGTACAGGATAACCTGCCAAACAATGCCCCAGTTTATTATTTCCATCAAAGAAAAGTTGCTAGGACTCCAAGCGGACTACTACTGGCAGCATGGAATGATAAAAATGCTGCTGGTGGTCAGATAGTCTATTCAATTTATGATGAGTCTTTTGGTATTTGGTCGCCTCCTGCCGCTGTTACGAGCGCCGCAGATAGGGCTATACAAGTTGCTCTAGCATCGGATGAATTAGGTAACATTTATGCAACATGGCAGCAGAGAAATACATCAGCGGAGAAGTATCAAATATTTTATTCGAAATTTGACGGGCTTTCGTGGTCAACACCCGTTCAAATATCTGTGGCAGCATCCGTCAGAGGGGAAGAAGCTACTATTGAAGTAGCCTCAGACGGAACTTTATGGGTTGTGTACAATAATGATGGTGAAGGTAATGGTGCCGAATATCTCTTCGTTACAAAAAGTGCTGATGGAGGTTCAACGTGGAGTTCAAACGCCGATACTCTTTCCTTCGTCGGTACTTTTGGAACTTCAATTGAGGTTGGTCGAACTGCACTAGCTTCTGGGTCTGATGGAAAAATGGTTGCTGTCTGGGATAACAGTATCGATGGTTTCTCAGCTAGAAGGGAAGTCTTTGCAAATCAATATGATGGCAATTCGTGGCAGGGTGAAGTTAGAATTTCCGATACTACGACTGTTGATAGAGATCATAACAGATATTGTGCTTCTGCAATCGATAAACAGGGAAACATTTATGCGTTTTATGGATTAGCTATTGTTTCCGGTGCAGATCCTCGATTAAGTTATTTAGTTATGGCTAAGAAAGGATGGACTGATCAGTGGGTAACTGATTTTAATGTAATCATAGATTCATCGGCTGCAAATTATCAAAGCGTTTCTGCAGTTATTGATAGTAACGATGTTATTCATGTTGCCTATAGAAGAGATATACTTGCAGACACTATTTACTCACTATCTGAAATAGTATATACTTATTCAACCAATAATGGCGAAACATGGGCGCCAAGAACTGTTGTGAGCAGATTGAATCATGATGGAGGCTATGTTTCGCTGGGTAATCGAGTTAGAACAGCCTATGGAGTAGACATGCTATGGCGGGAATCAAAAGATCCAAATATCAATGATCAAGATACAACAGCCGTCGTCCATGCTAATTTCCCATATAACTTGATTCCGGTAGGTATAAGTGATGCTTCCCAGCCCTCTTCCTATTTATTGTTGAAAAATTTCCCTAATCCGTTTAATCCGTTAACAAACATTTTTTATAGTATACCTCAGAGTGATAAAGTTAAGCTTACTGTTTATGATGCCCTGGGAAATAAAGTAGTAACCTTGCTAAACGAAGAAGTTGATGCCGGTGATTATTCACTTGTTTGGAACGGCTTAAATAGTAGTAGTATAAAAGTAACGAGTGGAATTTATTTTGCTAAATTAATTACTTCCAAAGAATTTAGGGTAATTAAAATGATGCTGCTAAAATGACGCTTTATAATAATTGGAACAAAAGTTTCAAATTTAATTTTGAGGTATACTGTGCCATTATTCATAAGAATAATTCTAATCGCATTGGTGAGCATTTCTGCAGTCTATGCAGGTGAAACCGGCAAACTAAATGGTTTCATAATAGAAAAGGAATCAAATGAACCCCTGATACGAGCCAATGTTGTTATACTAGGAACAACTTTTGGTGCCTCTTCGGATTTATCAGGATTTTACTTCATTAATAACATACCTCCTGGCAGCTATCGTGTTCAAATCTCAATGATCGGCTATCAAACTATCATTTTCGAAGATGTTAAAATCAGTGCTGATTTTACAACTGAGCTGAATGTAGATTTAGAGAGTGTAACTATTGAAATGAAATCCGAGGTAGTTGTAATCGCAGAAAGATCTGTCGTTCAGAAGGATTTAACCTCTACTAGAATTGTGGTTGATGGTTCAACTATAGTTGAAGATCTCCGTGCTCAAAACGTAAATGAAATCTTAAAACTTCAGGCAGGTGTCACAGTCGGAACCGACGGACAATTCCATGTTCGAGGCGGGCGTTCTGGAGGCACAATTTACCAGGTAGACGGTGTTCCTCTTACTAATCCTTTTTTAAGAAGCTTAGCCGGCGATATTGAAGTTGAAAATGTTCAAGAACTTCAGGCACATTTGGGGACCTTTGATGCTGAATATGGGAATGCTTCCGATGGAATTATAACGGTTAGTACTAAAGATGGTGGTAATCAATACTCGGGAAAAATTTCATACGAATCTCCCATGATTAATTCCTCTCCTTACCATGAGAAAGACTGGAATTTAAATCGTGAAGAAGTGCAATCGCTTTCCGAAGTAGAGAAAGCAATTTACAAAGACGTAGTAAGAAAACCTGACGGAAGTTCAGCGTATGATTTTGTCTCCGTTCTGGATGATCCCTATGTAGAGGATTACTTAGGAATCAAGATGCTCGGAACAATTTCAGGTAATTTATCAGGTCCGGTTCCCTATATTCCTGACCTTAAATTTTTTATTGCTGGTCGTTTTAGAAATGAAAACAGTCCCTTACCATTTGGATATTCTTTGTATCGATCTTTAACATTTAAGTTAACCTATCCGATTCTCTCGACTTTTACTATCCGCGGTTCATACGATTGGTCTCAGAATTTTAACCAGGATTATGATCATGCTTACAAATATTGGCGCTGGTTCGATTCGGGGCTTGATACTTTAAATCGATTGGGTTCATATCCTGTAAATAAAGTATTATCGAACAGACAGACAATAAATTTAAAGCATGTACTTTCCCCAAAAACCTTTTACGATTTTACTATTGGTAGAATTAAAGATTTTGAGAGTGATATTGTTTCAAATCGTATTGTAGTTTATGATCAGGCTACAGGCGATTTACTTTCAAGCGATTATTACACAAGGTTATATGTGGGTGGTGTTGAGGGGAGTTTCCGTTACGGTGATGTACGCTATTGGAGGAAAACAGAAAGTACACAATATTTAGTGAAGGGGAATTTAGAAAGCCAAATTACTAATAATCATCAAATCAGAACCGGTTTTGAATTTAAGAATCATGAAATCTTTAGACACCGCATCGGCATGGCGCCAAGAACAAATATTGAATTTTTTAATTTCACTCCTATTGAATTAGCTGCCTACATTCAGGATAAAGTTGAATACAGCTTCATGATATTAAAGGTTGGGATGCGCTTGGATTATTTTGATCCTCGTGCAACTGCCTATCCTGATCCGGCAAATGTGCTGGAGGTTTATACAACACCTTCCGGTTCGGCTGAATATAAAACTGTTGACAAAGTACCGGTTTCGCCGCATGTACAGGTTAGTCCACGTATCGGAATTGCTCATCCGATTTCGGATAAAACTTCAGTCTATTTTGCTTATGGGCATTTTTTCCAGATACCAAGATTTTATGATATTTACAGAAATGATGCCCTTCGAGATATTCTTGCAAATGATGCCTTGGTTGGTAATCCAGGTCTTAAGCCTGAAAAAACTGTTTCACTTGAAGTTGGTTTGCAGCAGGAAATTTCATCTGACTGGGGATTAAATTTAACAGCCTACTCAAAGGACATTTCAAATCTCATTTCTAGCTATTACTATTTCGTAGGAAGAGATTATACGATTTTTACAAATGCTGATTTTGGAAGAGTGCAAGGTATAGATGTTACTCTAGATAAAAGAATGAGTAACTATTACAGTTTCAGAATTACTTACTCACTGATGTATGCACAGGGAAATGAATCTGATCCGAGTGAGGGATTTAATTCATATAGAGAAGAAAGCGCTCATCTAAGACCTAACAGAAATTATTATCTTGATTTCGATCAGCGCCATAAAATTAATGCATTTTTAAATTTTCGAATGCCCGAAAAATTTGGTCCACAGTTCTTAGGATTTTACCCATTTGAATTGTTTTCTTTAACTGGTGTTTTTACAGCCGGCAGTGGGTTACCTTATACACCTACGTCAAGGGCAGCTGAGGAATCGAATATTGTTCCCGAAGTTAATAGTGCAAGAAGACCGTGGACATTTAATCTTGATCTCAAGTTATCTAGACGAATACCAACAAATATTTTCGATGCTACAATTTTTCTTGATATTGAGAACGTATTTGATGCAATGAATACCAGACTGATCTGGACGAGAACCGGTGAAGCTCTGGATCAAGGCCCAACATCGGTTTTACCTAAAGACAGGCAAGCTAATCCGGCTAATTTAGAACCTAGAAGATCGATACGTGCCGGTTTTTACTTGGAATTTTAATTGGAGTTTTCTTTTATGAAAAAAACTTTTTATAAACTATTTCTATTCTTGATTTTGATGATGTGTTCATTAAATCATTTATTTGCTCAAGATACCGATGCACCCGAAGGAATAGCTGGAAAAACACTAAAGCCAACAGGATTTGCAGATGAGGCTGTAGGAGTTCAAACTAAAGGGCAGCTGCAGAATTTAACTATGAATTATGGACAGATAAGTGATACGAGATTTGAAGATGTAGGTAATGCACCCACTGAAGTTTTTTTTGATATACGTTATCCGCGCGAAAATTTTACTGGATTGGTTGATGATTTTTCAATTTTCTTTGCGATTAAAGATAATTCAAAAAACGGCGATCAAGGTAATGTTATTGATTCTTGGACAGATAATGATAATGAAGACTTTACTGCAAAGGATGGTTCCTTTGGTAAAACACATTACAATCCAGCTCTTGACCCTAATCCCCATGAAATTATATTGTATAACGGGCAGACTCCTTACTTAGCTCATAGTGACTTAAAGAATACATGGCCTGTAGATGCAGAAGGCAATCCTTTCTGGCCGGGAATTTTTAGAAGAAATCCACAAACCGGTGAGCAAGTCCCAGGAGAGTTTGCCTCGGATAGAGATATTTACATGGAATTTACTGATGCCAACAACCAGCAAGGCGATGTTCTTGGTATTGAGATTCATGAAATGGCTTATACTTACGGAAGAGTGTACGCTGAAGATGCTTTGTTTTATGAATTCTGGATAATTAATAAAAGCGGGAAAAATTTAACCGGATGTTATACAGGAATCTATCAAGATCCTGATTGCAGTGATCATGGTGAAGAAACTTTACCGGTTCTGGATTCAACCTATAGTGATGGTACGAATCTCTTTTCAATTGCAGATAGAGATTTTGACGGTGATATTGGAGGGGCAACTCGTCCAAATGCACGAGGTATAACTGAAGACTATACTTTCGGTACTGCATTTCTAGAGACACCTTACAATATGGGAATTACAGATTTCCATTATTTCACCGACCCTGGTCCGACCGATGATAAACGGCTATGGGCTATTATTAGCAGCAATCCCTCCAATCCAAACATTTTGGCGGAAGCTGGTAACTTTTTTCATGGTACGGATCCAAGAATTGATGATGTTTCTTTAATCACGGTGAGACAAGATTTAGTTTGGATTGCTGCGACTGGACCATTTAATATGAATGCTGGTGATACTGTTAAAATGATTATTGCGGTTGTTGCAGGTGATGACGATGCTGATTACTATAATAATTTATGGGCTGCCAAAGAGTTATTTGATGCTAAGTTCAATGGACCAATAGCCCCTCCTTCACCGGCGCTTTCAGCAATAGCAGAGGATGGAAGAGTTATCCTCTATTGGGACGATTCCCCTGAAAATTTTGTTGATCCTTCAACTAATGAATCTGATTTTGAAGGTTATAAAATTTATAGAAGTGAGGATGGCGGGATTACTTGGGGAACAAAAATTACCGATTCCCAAGGAAGAACTTTTGGGTATGTACCGATAGCCCAATATGATCTGAAAAATAATATTAAAGGGCCCGATACTAGAAATCCTTTAATTTGGCTTGGGTCGGACAACGGACTGAAACATAGTTGGGTCGATTCAAATGTTGTTAATGGGATTGCTTATTCTTATACAATTGTTTCTTATGATAGAGGAACTCCGACACTCTTTTCGCTTGAAGGGACAAAAGGTGATGGACCACAGGTGGACTATTTTGTCACTGTAACACCAAAACCCGAAGCCACTGGTAAAATTCCCTCTAATGTTAAAAGTTTTATACATACAAATGGAACCGGCACAGGGCAAATTGATATTGAAATAATTGATGAGAAATCGTTACAAACTTTTCCCTATAAAATTACATTTGAAGGTACTCCAGCTACTTTATTTACAATTACAAGACTTGATGAAATTAATACCTTGATTTATGACTCCAGAAAAATATCCGATCTCGATCACCCGGTAGAAGATGGTTTTAGAGTTAAAGTCTCCACGGATAATAGAATTGGCGGTATAAAATCAATAACTGATGCTAACGGACGAAATGTTGAAGGTCCGACAAATATTAGCAGTGATACTTCGTGGTATGTGTCTGCTTCATTATTTCCCCAAGCAGACACGGCTTCAAAATCTTCAAGCTATTCTATCAGATTTTCGGATGATGGTAGTGTAGCCTATTCATGGGGATTAGCAGGTTCGACAGCAAAATATAATGTTCCATTTTCAATATGGAATACAAACACAAATAATAAAATTTGTTTTGAAATTTTGGATGCAAATAATAATAACCAATGGGATGAAGGCGAAAATATTTTTATCACACGAGTTCCCTATCCTGATCCCGTACCCGTTATTGGAAGTCCGAATCCTGCAACAATCGCAAAAGAATTTGCATACCAGGTTTCTATACAAAATACACCATTAGATACATTAAAAAGGCCTCCAAGTCAGGGCACAATTATTAATATTACCAGTTACAATGCATTAAGGGCTGAAGATGAATATACTTTTGAATTCAATAAAGCACAATTTGATTCTAAGAATGCAGACTTAAGCCAGATACGGGTTGTTCCTAATCCCTACATTGTTACTTCAAAATATGAAGCACTTCAAAATGTACGTGAAATACAATTTATGTATTTACCTCCAGAGTGTAATATTTATATTTATACTGTATCCGGAACCCTTGTTAAAGTAATTGAGCATAAAAGCGGTGAGGGTTCTTTAAGCTGGAATTTATTAACTGATTGGAATCAAGCACTCGCATTCGGTGTGTACATATATGTGGTTGAGGATCCATTTGGAAATACTCATCGCAGTAAATTCGCATTAATTAAATAAGGAAAAAATAAATGAGATTCTTAACAATAATTATTTTTATCCTTTACTTAATTCCGAACTACGGTCAGGAGGCAAATAAAGCCGGAACTACGGCAGCACAATTCTTAAAAATCGGTGTTGGGGCTGCTTCTCTTGGAATGGCTGGTACAAGTGCAGGTTTAGTGAATGATGCAAGTTCGATGTATTGGAATCCTGCCGGACTTATAGGAGTGAATTCAATCTCCGTTATTGCTTCATATACTGACTGGTTTGTGGATTTAAAGCATCAATATTTCGGGATTGTACTTCCTATAAATGAAGATCATAAAATTGGTGTAGGTGCAATGATACTTACAATGGGGGAAATGGAAATTACAACTGAACAGCAGCCAAAAGGCACAGGTGATTTTTTTGATGCTTCCGATGTTATGGTAGGTCTTACTTATTCTGCCCGATTAGTTGATTTCTTTACTTTTGGGATTTCGGTTAAATACATAACACAAAATATTTATAACGAAACCGCATCTGCGTTAGCTGTTGATATCGGGACTAATCTTATCACTGGCTACAAGGGAATTAAAGTTGGAATGGCACTTACAAATTTCGGAACCACGATGACCCTTGCCGGAAGAGACTTGCAAAAATCTTATGATCCTCTCCCAAATAATGCGACTAATGTTGGCATTGCCAGTAATCTAAAAACCGAGGCTTGGGAACTTCCTTTAAATTTTCGTGTGGGCATCGGCTGGGATTTTATTGGTAAAGGAGATGTGATGATTTACGATCCAATACATAGTATCAAAATCGGAATAGATGCTAATCATCAAAATGATGGACCTGAAAATGCTTCCATAGGAATTGAATATAAGTGGCAGAATTTAATAGCCCTTCGCTCCGGTTATTATTTTAATGACGATGTGAGAAAACTTGCCGTAGGTTTTGGACTAAACTGGGATGTACCTCAATCCTTTGCAGTTGGTGTAGATTATGCTTTCGCCGAATTGGATCGATTAGGATCAGTACATTCCATCTCTCTTAAAGTCGGATTCTAAATGAGCATTGAACTTCTGATACTTATAGCAATGCTGGCAGCATTCGCTATAAGTGTCTTCTTTTTAAAGCTTCCCGCGGGTGTTTCACTCATGCTTGCAGCCATTACCGGTGCTTTGGTAGACGGTGAAGGGCTGCCAGTTCGTCATTTGGTCGAGGGTAGTTTTGGGTTTTTAGAAGCAATTTTAATTATCTCAACTGCAATGATTTTTATGAAAGTAGTAGATGCAACCGGTGCGCTAAGAACAATAAGTTATGGATTGATAAGGTCGCTCTATCGGTTACCTCTATTATTAATGGTAATAATTACTTTGTTTATTATGTTTCCCGGAATGTTAACCGGACTCTCCTCTGCGTGTATTCTAACAACCGGAGCCCTGGTTGTTCCTGCGCTTTTGGCAATGGGTATTCCTCCTAAACCTGCTGGTGCCTTAATTGCCATGGCGGCTGTTTTTGGCGAGATTGCTCCGCCGATTAGCATACCTGCAATGATCATTGGAGGTGGAGTTGATATGCCCTATATCGGTTTTGGCGGGCCGCTTTTTGTGGCTTCATTTCCCCCGGCTATTTTAACTGCAATTTATTTTCGATATAGATTTTTAAAGAAGTTCGATATAAAAGAAGTTCTTGCCAAAATGGAAAAACCTGTTTATTCAAACCATGGAATTAAATTATTTATTCCATTAATTGCAGTGATTACTCTTCTGATTGCTGAAAGGACTTTTCCTGAATTGATGCCGCATTTAGGTATTCCATTAATATTTTTGATCGGAACCTTAATTGGATTTGGTACAGGTGAAAAATTTAATTTGTTTCAGCTAATGCGTAGTGCTATTCGTAATGCACTACCTGTTATGAGCATTTTAGTTGGTATAGGAATGTTCATTCAAATTATGACCTTAACCGGTGTGAGAGGTTTTATTGCCGTAACTGCCTTAGAAATGCCTGAGAGTGTAAAATATTTAGCTGGGTTAATTATGCCTTTCTTCGGTTCTGCCTACGCTTCGGCTTCGGTTGTGGGGATTCCTCTTGTTTTTGTTTTTATAGGCAGAAGCGAAATTGTTGTTGCATCGGCGTTAGCTCTATTAGCGGCAATGGGAGATTTGATGCCGCCGCCTTCACTTTTATGTGCATACGCCGGACAACTGGTTAAAGTTAAAAATCATTTCCTAATTCTCAAAGAAAGTATTATACCTATAATAATGACTCTAGCAATTGGGGTGATGATTATAATTTTTTCAAAAGAAATAGGAATTTTTTTATCAAAAATTTTTTAAGGTGAAATTGTGCTCTACTGGATATACATATTTATTGTTGCCGTAATAACCTGGATTATTTTGGTGGAATTATTTTCCGAGAGAGACTGGAAAAAGCAGATTGCATTAGCAATGCTTTTAATCCCCTTTTTATTAAGAATTCTTCAGGTAAAATAACCGATGAAAAAAAATCATATCATAGCATTATTAATAATTGCTGTCGTGTTAATATTGGATTCGATTGCTGGAATTGAATTTAGGGAAATGAAAATTCAGGAAAAAATTCATCCTACAAAAACCTTAACTAAAGAAAGTAGTCTCTCTGAATACTGTACCAATTTACAAGGAAAGTCTGGCGATGCAAAAATATATTTCTTCGACAGTGGAAATCTTGGAGCTACAGTTTTAGTTTTGGGTGGTACTCATCCAAATGAAACTGCAGGGTTTATTTCAGCTTTAGTTTTAATTGAGAACATGGACATTAAGCAAGGAAGATTTATAATAATTCCGCAGGCCTGCAGCAGCGGTTTTACATGCACCGATCCGATGGAAGGAACACCTCAATCATTTACGATAGAGACTAATTCTGGTCCAAGGAAATTCCGGTTTGGGTCTAGGGTTTCTAATCCATTAGATCAATGGCCTGATCCTCTTGTTTACTCACATTATCCATCCGGTCAGCAATTATCAGGTTTTGAAACGAGAAATTTAAATAGATCATATCCGGGCAGAAGCAACGGATCATTTACAGAAACAGTTGGATTTGCTATTATGGAATTGATAAGACTAGAAAAAGTTGATGTTGCAATAGATCTACACGAAGCTTCACCTGAAGCGCCAATTATTAATGCAATTATTGTTCATGAGAAATGCAGAGAAATTGGTGCATCTGCAGTTCTGAATTTAGAGTTTGAAGATCTCCAATATGCTTTGGAAATATCTCCTAAAAAATTTAGAGGATTAAGTCACAGAGAATGGGGAGATGCAACTGATGTCTACCCATTTTTAATGGAGACAAGTAATCCTATACAGGGGAGATTGAGGGGGAAAACAAATTCTATTTTAATAACTGACGGATTAGATGACCAGTACGAAAGGGCAGTAAGAACAAAATCTTTCAGGATATCTTATGAGCTTGCCGGTGAACCATTATCATTGCGGGTCGGAAGGCATATTCAAGGCATCAAAGCGATCTTAGATTCTTATAATGAATATTCAAATGATAAGAAAATAGTATATGAGAATATTCCTTCCTATGATGATTTAGTAGAGAACGGAGTCGGATCGTACTTAAGGTAAAGCAATAATTCTTATAATTCGAGGAGTAAAAATGAAACTAATGTTTAAATTACTAATTGTATATTTCTTACCCTTAGTTTGTGTTCCTACGACAAATGCCCAAACACCTAAATATCAGCAGCCCGTTTTAATTTCATCGGCTGGGCAAAGTGCTGATGTAACATTAGCGGGAATGTTATTCAAAAAATTAAAACTGCATTACAAAGTAATAAACTTAGCAAAAGAAACTGATCTTGAAGGTATTAACACATTAGTAATTGTTCCAGGATTCAGTTCCAAAGGGTTAGGTGCCGCAGGTATTAGCAGAGAAGATGAAATGAAACGCATTAAAGAGTTGATTAATTCTGCAAAAAAGAAGAAAATTAAAATACTCATGCTTCATATCGGCGGTAATGCAAGAAGAGGAAATCAATCGGATGATTTCAACAAGCTTGCTGCGGAATCTTCACGCTACATGATTGTTGTAAGTCAAGCCGATGAAGATAAATTTTTCAGCAGTATCTCTAAAAAAACAAAAATTCCTATAAAGCTTGTTTATAAAATTGCCCAGGCTTCCGAACCGATAAATCAGTTATTTAATCAATCTCCTTCAACGGATAAATGAAAAACACTAATAACAAATTAATAATCCTCTTTACAGTATTCCTTACACTTTCAGGTTCTGTCTTTAGCCAAAAAAGGCAGCCGGAAATCGTTAGTGGCAAAAATGGAATGATTGCCACAGCACATCCTCTTGCCTCAAATGCAGCTTTGGAGATATTGAAATTGGGAGGTAATGCTGTTGATGCTGCAGTTGCAGCGGCATTTGTAATTGGAGTGGTTGAACCCGATGGATCAGGACTTGGAGGCGGCGGAGGAATATTAATTTATTTAAGCAAAGAAAAGAAACCAGTCTATATAAATTATTATCAGCGTACCTCTTCTCAGGTAGATAAATTAGATTTTAACAATAAAACTGAAAATAAAACAGTAAAAGCTATATTAGTGCCCGGTACAGTAGCCGGATTGATCACAGCTTTGGAAAATTATGGAACTCTTCCACTTTCCAAAGTTATTGCACCTGCTATAAGACATGCAGAAGAAGGTTTTCCGGTTGATGCAACTCTTGCTGGAATTATTCTTGATAATGTTGAAGTTCTGCAGAAATATTCGGTGACAAGCTCTATTTATTTGCCTGATGGTTTTCCAATTATGGAAGGTGATATTCTAATTCAAAAAGATTTAGCGAGAACTCTGAAAATCATCTCTGAAAAGGGAAAGGATGGATTTTATTCAGGAGAGGTTGCCGAAAAAATAACAAATGGAATCAGATCTGAAGGGGGAATAATTACTCTTGCTGATTTTAATAATTATGAAGCTATAATTACCGATCCAACTTTTGGAACATACAGAGGTTATCAGATTGTTTCTGCTCACGAACCTCAATCCGGTGCATCAATTGTTGAGGCTTTAAATATTCTTGAGAATGAAGACATTAGTACTTTAGGTCATTACACAACAAATAGTGAAACATTATATTTAATGGCGGAAACGTTCAGAAGGGTTTATGCTGACAGGAGCGCCTTCATTGAGGATCCGCGTTTCGGATATGTGCCGGTTGATGAACTTACTTCAAAAGAATATGCAAACTCTCGCTATGAAGATATTAAGAACGAGAAATCAGTGCCAAAAGAATATCGGAAAACAAAACCTGGTAATCCTTTAAATTTTATTGAACCGCTTGATACTGTGAAAGAAGAAATTGAAAAGGTGCTTGAACAAGACGGGCATACAACTCATTTATCAGTAATTGACAAGGACGGAAATGTAGTTTCTCTTACTCAAACCCTTGGTACCTTCTTCGGATCAGGATTTACAGCAGCCGGAGTTTTGATGAATAATGCTCTAATGAATTTTTCATTTTCATCCAAAATAAATGATGTTGAACCTAACAAACAACCAAGGAGTTCTATAGCTCCGACAATAATTTTGCAGGACAATAAACCAATTATTGCAATTGGCTCGCCCGGTGCTTCACGTATCATTGCAACGGTTGTACAAATGATAGTAAATCTTATTGATTTTAAAATGACTGCGGAAGAAGCAAACTTTGCTCCAAGATTTTTCTGTCAAAAATTCGATGATTATCTATATGTAGAGAGTAGAATACCTCAAAATATTATTGATACATTGAAACTAAAAGGGCATAACGTCCAGGTTTTAGGTGATTACGATTTATTTTTCGGCGGGGCACAACTAATTACAGTTGATTCAGTTACCGGAATTTTTTATGGTTCGGCTGATCCAAGGCGCGGTGGAATTGCGCTTGGTTACTAATAAATACCATGATATACACTTATTAGAAGCATATTAATAGCTAAGTAAAAAACGTTGAGGGATAATAGGGAGCAATGACTCTTTTCTTTGTGCTTGTAATCTTCTCATTTATTCTCTTAATAGCAGAATATTGGAATATACGACGTTGCGTTAATAAAATTCCTTTAAGAATTCTTGTTAATGGCACCCGAGGTAAATCGAGTGTGACTAAATATATTGCAGCCGGATTAAGAATAGCTGACAAAAGAACAATCGGCAAAATAACTGGAATAATTCCCACGATAATTTATCCGGATGGTTCTGAGAAAATTATCAAAAGAATTGCTCCTGCACGCATACAGGAGCAATTTAAAGTCATAAGATTAGCATCTAAGCTTTCTGCTGATTGTCTGGTACTTGAATGCATGTCTATAACTCCCGCTTTGCAAAAATTAGAGACCACAATCTTCAGACCCAACATTTTTGTAATTACTAATATTCGAGATGATCACCGCGAGCAAATCGGGAATGAGCAAGAGCAGGTAATTTCCTTGTGTGAAGCAATTCCTTCAAATTCAATTGTGGTGACTGATGAAAAAAAATATTTAAGTGAAATCGAGGCATCGGCAAAGTCGAAAAATTCATCCTTAATTTATGTTGAAGATTCCATCAATTTTAAAAATATCGATATTCCTACCAATGTGTTAGAATCAAATATTAAAATCGCTTTGGCAGTCTGTAAACTCGCAAAAATTGAAAAAGAGAAATCGGGAAAGCCTGTGTTGGAGATGATAAAGAATTTCGAGGAATTGCTTTTTGAATTTCCTTTTGTAGATAAAAAAATAAGGTTTATAAACGGCTTTGCAGTCAACGATGTACCATCTTCTCAGGAATTTATCGATTACTGGGAGAAGAAGTTAGGTGGATTCAGGCATTTGAATATTATCTTTAATTCAAGATCCGATCGTCCACTCCGATCTCTCGTGTTTGCAAAATGGATAGGTACAATTAAAAATTTGAACGGAGTAATCCTCATAGGCAGTCATATTCCCAGATTCAGATTAGAGTTAATTCGTAATGGAATTAAATCTCAAAAAATAACTGTATGGGGAAAAAGCAAGATAAAAAGTGTACAAGAAAATCTTGGGAAAATTGCTGGAACAGACTTAGTATTTATTGGCTTGGGTAATATTGCTGGCGATGGATTGCTGTTGATAAATTCTTTGAAAGAAAATGCACTGGTAAGAATCGATAATGCTAATTGAATCATTTTTTGTCGGACTCATTGTCGGATTTTTATTCTATGAAACAGTTGGGATTTCTCCTGGCGGCGTTATTGCTCCGGCATACTTTGCCTTATTCATTCATCAACCGGGAAAAATTGCTGTAACAATCACCATCGCAATAATTGTATGGTTGGCAATTCTTTTCTTATCGAGATGGTTGATAATATACGGCAGGAGAAAATTATTAATTGCTTTGATTCTTGGATTTCTTTTTAAACTTTTATTTGAATATAAATTACAGCCGGTAGCAGGATTTCAAATCGATCTTCAATCGATAGGTTACATAATTCCGGGTTTAATCGCCAATGAAATGGTTCGTCAAAAGGTGTTTCCAACTCTTGCTGCTTTGGGAATAGTAACAATTATAATTTACTTAATATTAGTGTTATTCAACTGATGTACCATTCAAAATTAAAATATGAATTAAAACTTGTTCTAATTTTTTCTTTCGCTTTGATCTCACTAGTAATTATTGAAATTTTCTTTACTAAATATGAAGAGCGAATTGACTATAACAAAATGAGTGAGGCAGTTAGCTTAGCTGAAAAATGGTTCGGTGCTATCGATCAAATGAAGAAAGAAAGGAATATTTCAAGTGATGTTAAGACTAACATAAAATACAGCAATTTAATCGGAAATGAATTTACTGATATTACAACCACTCTGAGTTCATTAGGTACTAAAGAAATTTCTACTAATCCGAATTTTGCAGCACTAATCTTAAAATATATGACAGATTCTGGCATCGATTCAGCTAAAACCGTGGGAATAATTTTGTCGGGTTCTTTTCCCTCATTAGCAATATCAAGTCTAGCCGCAGCTCAGGCTATGAAGGTAAAAGCCATATTATTTAGTTCACTAGGTGCATCGATGTTCGGGGCAAATCAATTTGGTGCAACATGGATAGACATGGAATGTTATTTAAGAGAAAAGAGTAATTTAAAATACAGATCTTCCCTAACTACACTTGGTGGAGAAAATGATAATGGCGGAGGATTAAGTGGAGAGGGAATTAGAATACTTAAGGCGACAGCTTCAAATTATAATGTTGATTTTTATATTCCTAATTCCTTTAAAGAAAGTGTCGGGAAGAAAGTTGATATTCTTTTAAAAAACAAAATTGATTTGCTGATTAACGTTGGGGGAAATCAGACGGGTCTTGGGGTTTGTGTTCATTCTTCAAATATTCCAAACGGTTTGCATAGTAAAATAGAAAGCTGCGGAGATGAGGATCGAGGAATCATTATGCGTCTCTCAGAAAAAGGCATCCCATTCATTAACCTATTGAACATTAGAAGTCTTGCAATTGATAATGATTTATCGCTAAATCCGTCGGTGGTTTCGTCCAGTTCAATTTATTGGGAAAGAAAAATAAAAAAAATTCCTGTTGCTTTTTCTTTATTTATATTATCAGGATTATTATTACTCATTAGAAAGAAGTGCATATAATGAAGAAATTTCTAATTTTGTTCTTATTGTTTACAGTTGGCAGTTACGCTCAAACAATTATTTCAGGTAATTTGGAAAATTATGTCAATAATTATTTAAGCAATATTCCAAATTCAAGTTCTTCAGATGAATATCAGCCACCGGCTGATTCAAATTTAAATGAATGGGCTAACACTATAGAAAATATTATCTTAAAGAACTACAACTCAGCAGATCTGAAGGCGTCTTCTTTTGATTATCAAATAGTGAGATTTACTGATACATCCGATACTGAAAACACAGAATATATAATTCTTGAAAAGAAAGCTGCCTCTACAAATTTCTGGGGTATTTTTATTTTTAATCCTGTGGCAATAAGACAAAAACTAATTATTCAAGCTCCTCATCCATTACATGATAGTAATACAGGTAAAGAATCTCTAATCATCTTTAAAACTTCGGGAGCGAGAGCTTTATTTATAAGCGGTACACACAGATGTAACAGTTCCGTTTTTACTACTTGTTCAGGTACGACTACAGTCTGCAGCAGTACATCCCAAAGCTATCGGATATCGGATCAGGCGCATGTTGTTAACGGTACTTTTCAAAAAACCACCGAAGTTCTATTACCATTGATTGAAAATCTGATTGTCATCCAACCCCATGGCTTTGCTAAACAAAGCAGTGATCCTGATTTAATAATGAGCAATGGCACACAATTGACTCCTTCAGGCATTGATTATTTATCTTTGCTAAAAACTAATCTCCTGAATCTTGATAATTCGCTGACGTTTAAAATTGCTCATATTGATCTAGCTTGGACAAGACTAATAGCAACAACAAACACCCAGGGGAGGTTAATAAATGGAAGTATTAATCCGTGTAATCTTAATTCTCCATCAACATCTGGAAGATTTTTACATTTAGAGCAGGCATTCGCAAAGTTGAGAGATTCTAAAACAAATTGGATAAAATTTGCAAATGCCGTTACCATGACATTTCCTGAAGACCCTCTTGTAGATGTTAAGGATGATATTTCCTCAGAATATGATTATTTCTTATTTCAAAATTATCCGAATCCATTTAATCCGATAACTACAATAAAATATTCAATTAAGCATTCGGGTTTTGTTTCTTTAAAAGTCTTTGATATTTTAGGTCGAGAGATAGCAAGTCTTGTTAGTGATGTACAGCCAGAGGGCAATCACTCATATATTTTTGATGGGCAAAATCTTACTAGTGGAGTTTATTTTATTTCATTGACTGTTGAGGGAATTGTAATCTCAAGTAAAATGATAGTGGCTAAATAATTCGTTTAAGGCCAAATAAATAACCAAATTAATAGGAGGTTCCATGAAAAAAATAATGTACACATTATTTTTCCTTTCCTGCTTATTTTTACTAGGCAGTATGTCATTCCCGCAGCTTAATTTCGAAGAGAACTTCGATTATCCTGCCGGCGATAGTTTAAATACTCATGGTTGGGTTGCACACAGCCAACCTGGGGTAAACCCTGTAATGATTATTGCAGGAAGTTTATCCTATCCTGGTTATTCTTCCTCCGATATCGGAAATTCGGTTGATGTTATCGGTTCAACTGCAGTGCCATCACGTGAGGACTTAACCGCAACTTTCAATATAGATAGTGTCTCAAACGTTTATTGTTCTTTTCTTGTTAAAGTTGTTTCAATTGGGGCTCAGGTGGATTATTTCTTTCATTTCAGAGAAGATCCTGTTGCAGCTATTTTACGAGGTAGAGTGATGTTGCAAAATAACGGCAGCGGAGGATTTAACTTTGGAATTAGTAAAGGAAGTACAACAGTCATTGATTGGGATACGACAGCTCGTACTTTCAATGAGACATATTTAATTGTATTAAAATATGAATATATAGTAGGAACAGATAATGACCTTATTCATTTATTTGTTAATCCTCCATTGACAGGAATTGAACCTAGTACTCCTGATGCAACAGTTCCAGATACAAATACTGATATCATTGTTAATGCAGTTTCAATACGGCAGGGCTCGAGAGATTATTCTGTTCAGCTGGATGGAATCCGGGTTGCTACTTCTTGGTCGCTGGCACCGATACCTGTTGAATTAGTTGGTTTTTTTGCTCAAGCAAATAAAGGAGGAGTTTTGTTAACATGGGCTACTGCTTCAGAAACTAATAATAAAATGTTTGAAGTACAGAGAAAATCTAATAATTTGAAATATACAACAGTAGCGCAGGTTAATGGTTCCGGTACTTCAACGCATAAGAAATTTTATTCGTATTTGGATTCCAACGTTGAGCCAGGAAATTATATGTACCGACTAAAACAAATCGATTTTGACGGAAGATTTGAGTATTCCAACGAGATTGAAGTATATGTAAATACACAGCTTGACTTTTCATTACAACAGAATTACCCAAATCCATTCAACCCAGCGACGACAATAGGATTTGGAGTAAGAGAAAAATCCAGAGTAAGGATCGCTGTTCTTAATACAATTGGTGAAGAAGTTGCTGTTGTCTTGAATGAAGAAACAGAACCTGGGTATAATAAAGTTGAATTTAATGCATCTAACCTGCCGAGTGGAGTATATTTCTACAGAATCCAAGCTGGAAATTTTATTGATACGAAGAAGATGATTCTGCTGAAGTAAGGAAATAGTAGGGAGACGATGCATCGTGTCCTTACTAAAATAAAAACATAAAGAGTGTTCAACGAAACCTTCGAGGTTTATGTAACTTTTGCGAGAGGTAACCTCGAAGGTTTCCATTTAATATAGACTTGATTTCACAACTTCGTAAATTTAGATTGGAAATACACAAATACTATTCTTAATTGAAATTCAATCTAAAGTTAATTTTCTGTTTATCTATTCTTTTTTCTTATCAAGAATACATCTCGGCTCAGCCGAAGTATTATTCAACGATAGTTCAAGATACGATTCTGATAAATTTCTCCAACAAGTATGAAATAAGTCAAATCAATATCATTCCATTCACGGAAACGATTCAACTTAGAAATTCAATACTCCATAAGGCAAATTATTTTTTTAATTATGAGAGAGCAGTGTTCTTTTTATCCGATACACTTCAGTATTCAATTTTTGATACGCTGATAGTTACTTATCAGGCAATCAAAATTCCTATTCTCAAAGAATATCGGAAGCGAAGCTTAGTCACTCGGTATGATCCGCAGCGAAGCGATACTATAAGAGTGCCTCAATCTGTTTTGAGCAGTTTCAGTCCCGAATCAATTTTTGGATCCAACATTGAAAAAAGCGGAACGTTGGTTCGCGGATTTACTGTAGGTACAACAAAAGATTTCACACTCAACAGCGGATTACGTTTACAGCTTGCCGGCAGATTATCTCAAGATATTGAAATTGTTGCTGCGCTCACTGATGAAAATACTCCAATTCAACCTTCAGGTAATACTGAACGGCTTGAAGAGCTTGATAAAGTTTTTATTCAGATAAAACATCCAAATGCCGTTGGAACTTTTGGCGATTATCAGGTTCAAAAACGGCAAGGTGAGTTCGGAGTTATAAATCGAAAATTGCAAGGACTAATTGGAGAATTTAATTATGAAGATAATTCTGCATATTTCTCAGTTGCAAGCTCGCGGGGAAAATTTGTTTCCAACTCCTTAATTGGAGTGGATGGAGTTCAGGGTCCTTATCGCCTGACCGGTTTAAATGGTGAACGTGAAATTATTGCAATTGCTGGAACGGAAAAAGTTTTTTTAGATGGTATCGAATTGAAAAGAGGCGAGAATAACGATTATGTAATTGAATATTCGAATGCACAGTTAACATTCACACCAAAGCGATTGATAACTTCAGTCAGCAGAATCACAGTTGATTTTGAATATACGGACAGAAGATATTCACGCAATTTTTTCGGTACAGGTGTAACATCAAAATTATTTGATGGCAAAGTTGGACTTAAAGTTCAATATTTAAGAGAAGGTGACAATGAGGATTCACCAATTGATATTTCTTTATCAGATGATGACAGAAGAATACTTTCGTTTGCAGGCGATGATAGATTAAAAGCTGCCAAATCCGGTGTGTCGCTGGCTGCGCCGGATTCATTTGGAGTTTTAAAGGGAACATACATCAGACTCGATACCCTCATCAACAGCAGCCAATATTTTTATTATCGCTATGCGCCTGGCGATACACTTGCAATCTTTAATGTTTCTTTCAGTTACATCGGTGAGTTTCAAGGAGACTATGTTAGAGAGAGTTTAGGCAACTTTAGTTTTGCCGGAATTGGGAAAGGAAATTATGCACCGGTTATTCTTCTGCCATTGCCTGAGCTTAAGCAATTGGGTAATGTCGCGGTGGAATTAAAACCATTTGAAGATTTCATTTTTAATTTTGAGTACGCAGGAAGCTTGTGGGATAAAAATAAATTATCAGGTATTGATGACGACGAAAATTATGGCTATGCTACAAATATATTTCTTCAGATGAATCCCAAAGCAATTCATGTTGGAGATTTGAACCTGGGAAAAGTTGGTTTATCGTACAAAGATAGATTTGTGCAATCAAAATTCACTTCGCCTGACAGGTTCAATGAAGTGGAGTACAACAGAAACTATAACATTTCTCAAATTACTGAACAGGTTGATGAGAAGCTGAGAGAATTAACTCTTAAACTTTTCCCTATAGATGAACTGAAAATTCAAAGCTCGTTTTCCTTTCTGCGCCGTGGTGATAATTTCAAGACTGATCGCTACAATAATACTATCCAATTTTCAGATCAGAAATCTTACAATGCTTTTTATAACCTTGATTATGTTTCGAATAAAAATGTGAATTTGAAAAGCAGTTGGTTAAGACAAAAAGGATCGGCTAACTATTTGATTTGGAATCTTAAACCTGGAATAGATTTTTTAGCCGAGGATAGAAAAGACTACAGGCAAAATTTTGATTCACTGCTTTCCAACAGTTTAAGATATTATGAATTAATCCCATTCATTGAGTTGAAAGAGTTTGAGGGATTTAATGCTTCGGCAAAATTCTCTTTACGAAATGATTATTTCCCGGTCTCGGGAATAATGCTGCGTGAATCAAGATCAACAGCGCAATTTTATGATTTGGCTTACACAGGTCTTAGTGAGATTAATTCGAACTTAAGTTTAATCTTTAGGCAGAAAAAATATTCAAACGATTTTAAGCAAAAAGGATTTTTGGACAATGAGACAATTCTGATGCGGTCACAATCAAGATTTAATTTTTGGTCTCCACTGTCAGGAGATTTGTACTATGAAGTATCCACCCAAAAGTCGGCACGTTTAGAAAAAGTTTTTATTAAAGTTGAGAAGGGGACAGGCAACTACATTTATGTGGGCGATTTAAATAACAACGGAATAGCCGATGAGAATGAATTTGAGCCGGCAATATTTGATGGTGAGTTTATTCAGATCACTTTACCGACTGAAGAATTATTTCCTGTAATTGACTTAAAGACAAGCACCCGCTGGAAAATTGAATTTGGAAAATTTTTCTCCGAGCGAAATGGATTTCTACAAGTTCTTGAAGTGCTTTCGAGTGAGACTTACTGGCGTGTTGAAGAGAACAGCAAGGAAACCGATTTTAAAAAAATATATCTTTTGAATTTTTCGTCATTTCAGAATGAACAAACGACCATTCGCGGATTCAATTTAATTCAACAGGATTTTTTCGTAAATGAAAATAATCAAGAACTATCTTTTAGATTTAGATATTCACAAAGGAAAAGTCTTAACCAATTTTCCGGTGGAGTTGAGAGAGCTTACAATCGGGAGAGGAGCTTGAGAATTCGTTTTAGGTTGATCAAAGAGTTCAGCAATCAAACCGACATTATAAATGAACAGGATAATGTTTATGCGCCCGTTACATCGAATAGAAAACGATTGATTAACTCGAATAAAGTAATATCGGATTTTTCTTACAGACCGGAAAGAAACATTGAGGTTGGATTTAAGATTCAAGTAAGCCGGAGCGAAGATGATTACCCGAATGTTCCAACAATTATAGATAATAATTCCCAGTCAATAAGATTCAATATGTCTTTTGCAGGAAGCGGCAGACTGAGAATGGAAGTGGAAAGATCGGAACTGATTGGAAAATCAAATCAGAATTTTATTCCATTTGAATTAACCCGCGGCAATGTAATTGGAAAAAATTATTTTTGGCGTCTGAATTTCGATTACCGTCTTACTGCTAATTTACAATCAACGGTAAATTATGATGGAAGACTGCTGAGTGGAGGCAAAGCAGTTCATACAGCTCGTGCAGAAGTGCGAGCGTATTTTTAGTTGTAGTGTCACACTGAGCCAGTTGAAGTGTGGCTGTCGGTCTTCGAGATGCTCAGACTGACATAAAAAAACTTTTCGAAAAAAATATGAATTAAAAATTATATGAGACGTAAAAATGTTAACAATAATATCTAACATGATTGAAGCCCATATCTTCAGAATGAAAAAGGGGAAGATTGAGTTTTTATTACTCAAGCGATCTGAAAATGAAATCTATCCCGGTTTATGGCAAATGGTTTCAGGTACAATTCACAAAGGTGAAACGGCTTCCCAAACCGCTTTGAGAGAAATTATTGAAGAGACGGATCTTAGACCGAAAAAAATGTGGGTTGTTCCAAACATTAATTCATTCTATTCGCCGGAGAAAAATCATATATCTGTTTTACCAGTTTTTGCCGTTCAAGTTAATGCTGGTTCCAGAGTCAAAATATCTCATGAGCATACCGAGTGTAAATGGGCAAGTAAAAATAAAGCTAAGAAAATGCTGGCATGGATCGGACAAAGACGATCTATAGATATTATCTATGAATATCTAACTAAGCAAAAAAGCCATCTTAATTTTGTAGAAATAAAAATTTGAGTTTCATCAATTTACATTTCTTTAGCTATTTGACTATTTTTCATCAGTAAAAAAATAATGGTGATAATTTGAGCTTATTAGTTGTTGGTTCCGTTGGTCTTGATACAGTTTATACCCCATTCGATAAAATGGAAGATGCACTGGGAGGTTCCGCAACTTATATTTCATTAGCGTCGAGCTATTTTACTGGCCCTATTCATTTTGTCGGTGTTGTTGGAGAAGACTTCCCAAATGTTTACATAAAACTTCTTGAGAATCATAACATAGATTTAGAGGGTTTACAAGTTATTAAAGGCGGGAAAACTTTTCGCTGGGCAGCAAAATATCATTACGATCTTAATGTTCGTGATACACTGTTAACTGAGCTAAACGTTTTCCAATCGTTTAATCCTGTAATTCCTAAAAAATTTCAAAAGGCACAATTTGTTTGTTTAGGTAATATCGATCCTACCTTGCAGTTAAGAGTTTTGGCTCAGCTTGAAAATCCAAGATTTGTTGTTTGCGATACAATGAATTACTGGATTGAGGGGAAGAAAAAAGAATTACTGGAGCTGATAAAAAAAGTTAACGTTTTAATAATTAACGATTCAGAAGCAAGACTCCTCGCACAAGAACCAAATCTTATCAAATCAGCGAAGATGATTCGGGAATTAGGTCCTGAAATATTAATTATAAAAAAAGGCGAGCATGGTGCGCTTCTTTTTGTTGAAGATCAAATATTTTCTGCACCCGCCTATCCGCTCGAAATGATATTTGATCCTACAGGTGCTGGAGATTCCTTTGCAGGAGGTTTTACAGGCTATCTTCATAGAACACAGGACCTAGGTCCGGATAACATGAAATGTGCCGTAATTTATGGAAGCGCTATGGCTTCTTTCTGCGTTGAAAAATTCAGTATAAAAGGATTGGAAGATTTAGAATATCTCCGCGTGCAAGATAGATTTAGAGAGTTTCGTAAACTTTCGAGATTTGATGAAAAAGAATAATTACTTTTCATTTCAATTAATTGATGATAAGCTAACTTTCCTCGACCAGACTAAACTACCATTCGAGAAATCATATATCGAGACAGATGATTGTGAACGCATTGCCAAAGCAATTGAAAAGCTTGAGATAAGAGGCGCTCCGGCAATCGGAGTTGCTGCTGCTTATGCTCTTGCATTATCCATTAAAAATTCTATTAAAGAAAAAATTAATTCCACCTTTGAACTTGCTTATCGAAGATTGTCGAACACAAGGCCTACAGCAGTGAATCTTTTTTCTGCATTAGAAGAAATGGAAAAAACTTATATCCAAAATAAAAACACTGATAATCTATACGGGGTATTAAAGAATAAAGCTATCGCTTTGCATAATGATGATATCGATAAGTGCCATCGGATTGGAAAAAATGGTTTAGCTATTTTCAAAAAAAAATCTAACGTTCTTACACATTGCAACACCGGCAAATTAGCAACTGCCGGAGATGGCACAGCTTTTAATATCCTCAAGATGGCATTTGAAAAAGGATTAGTTTCTTTTGTTTATGTTGACGAAACCCGACCATTGTACCAAGGGCTGAGATTAACAGCTTTTGAGCTTGAGCAGAATGAAATCCCGTTTAGCGTTCATACAGATTCTATGGCGGCAGTTCTAATGAAAGAGAAAAAAGTTGATTTGGTTATTGTCGGTGCCGATAGAATTGCATTAAACGGTGATACAGCAAATAAAATTGGAACTTATAACCTTGCCGTGCTGTGCAATTTTCATGACATACCTTTTTTTGTTGCTGCTCCAACAACAACAATTGATCGCACTATACCTTCGGGCGAAGAAATAATAATTGAGTATAGAAAAAAGTCTGAAGTATTAAGTCATCGATCCATGAGTATAGCTTCTGACTCGGTTGAAGTATTTAACCCCGCTTTTGATGTCACTCCTTCTCATCTCGTTTCTGGTATAATCACAGAAGATCAGGTGTATCTTTTCCCATATAATTTTATTAAATGAGTGATATACTTAAAACTGAGGCAGTAGTTCTCCACAAGATAAAATATGGAGATACAAGCATCATCGTTACTTTATTCACAAAAGATTATGGGAAGCTCACTGCTATAGTTAAAGGCGGAAGAAATCCTAAATCCAGGTTAGGTCTGATTGTTGATACTTTTAATTATCTCCAAATCGTTTTTTATAAAAAGGATTCGAGAGAAATACAATTGATTTCAAGTGCCGATATCATTTCTCATTTCCCGAATATTAAAAAAGATTTAGAGTGCCAGAGGTATGCACAAGCCATTTTGGAATTAGTGAAAAATTTAAATGTTGAACATGAAGTAAACCGTAAATTATTCAACGGCTTGATAAGAATCTTTTCATTAATGAATGAATCTAAAGAACCGGCAGTGATTCTGTTCGCCCGTTTTTTTATGTTCTTTTTATCAGAGCTTGGATATCAGCTGCAATTAGAGCAGTGCTCTAGTTGTGGTAAAAAAGAGCTATCAAAAAGTGAATTGTCATACAACTATGAATTAGGTATTTTTTGTAGTGATTGTCAGGCAAATGTAGTTGAATCTTTTCATATAAATATGGAACTTTTCGCAGTTTTGATCTGTCTAAAATTCAATAAAAGAATGGAACAAGTGAACAATAGTCTGATTGAAAAAGCAATTTCGTTTATGGAAAAACATCTAAAACATCACGTACCGGATTTCAAAGGAATACAATCCCTAAGCTTGTTTAATAACTTAAATAGCAAATAAATTTTTATAAAATAAAAGAGGTTCATGAAATGAATTACAAAGGTATATTAGGAGCTGTGGTATTAATCTTCGTTGGAATTATTTTCGGTGCAATCTTGGTATCGGGTTTTGGAGTTGTGCGACCAGGTTTAGCAGATATTAATCTTGGAGCGGCAAAACCACCTGTAAATCTTGATGCTAATGCTACAAGCTTCAGCAAAGCTTTCATCGAAGTAGCAGAAAAAGTTACACCAACAATTGTGCAGGTTTCAGTAGTATCTGAAAAAGAAAATCCACATTCAGATTTCTTTTTCTTTCCATTCAGAGATTTACCTAAAGGACAAAGGGGTTCCGGAAGTGGAATAATCATTTCTGAAGATGGTTACATCGTGACAAATAACCACGTTGTTGAAAAAGCTACAAAAGTTACTATTGGAATGTTCGATAAAAGAACTTTTGAAGCCCAAGTTGTCGGTACCGATCCTCTAACTGATTTAGCTGTAATTAAAATTGAAGCAAAGAATCTTCCTACTGCATACCTTGGTAATTCAGATGATTTGAAAGTTGGGCAGTGGGTCATGGCAATCGGAAATCCATTAGCTTTATCATCCACCGTTACTGCAGGAATTGTCAGTGCAATTGGTCGAGGACAATTAGGCTTGATTAAGGATAGTTATGGTGTTGAGAATTTTATTCAAACTGATGCTGCAATAAATCCCGGTAACAGCGGCGGTGCTCTTGTTGATTTATCAGGTTCAGTTATAGGAGTAAATTCCGCAATTGCTGCCGGCAATACCGGAACTTATATTGGTTATGGATTTGCTATTCCAATCAATCTAGTTAAGTCTGTTGCGAAAGATTTAATTGCGCATGGTAAAATTAGCCGCGGTTATATTGGTGTGAATATTGGTGAAGTTGACGATGCGATGGCAAAATCATTAGGACTTGATAAACCGAAAGGAATTATTGTTCAAGGTCTTGTTGAAGGTGGAGCAGCTTCTAAAGCCGACATCAAAGAAGGCGACGTTATTCTTAAAGTTGATGGGAGAGAAGTAAATCAACCAAATCAATTGCAGGGATACATTGCATCGAAATCAGCGGGTACCACAGTTAAGATGACTTTATTTCGAGATGGAAGAGAAATAGAGCGCGAAGTTACTTTGAAGGCAAGAGATGAAAATTCGAAGAGTGAACTCGTTGCCAATAAGGAAAAAGATAACGAAGTAAACAGCGAATCAAAATCTTCAACCGCACAATTCGATGGTGTCGGTTTCTCAGTAAAGAATCTTTCTTCAAAAGAAAAATCCGATTTGAAAGTTGACCACGGTGTGATTATCACTGAAGTAAAACCTTTTAGTAAAGCTGAAGACAGACAATTGGCAAAAGGGTTTATTATTCTTGAAGCTGATAAGAAGAAAATTAATTCAGTCAGCGATCTTCGTAACATCATAAAGGATAAAAAAGGTTCTGCGCTTTTATTGAAACTTCAGGATGGCCGTGGAAACAATTTCTTCAGAGGGATTGAAATTCCGGAATAATGGAATAATCCATATAGACTATTTAGGTTCCTAGACTTTACAGATTTATTGAGAACTTGTGAGCATAAGCAAGTCAAATAAGTGTATATTTTGAATTTATAAGTGCTATATTATTGCATTAAAAAAATGGAATTGTCCAATGAATAACGGAAAACCAAAAACTCTTAAATTTAGTTATAATAAAACCTCCAATTATCGTACATATAATGTGGATGGAGTATTTGGTGGATTAGCTCCCAAAAACAAAATTTTCATTGAATTTTTTAGTGAAAAATTCCCGATTCCTGATTCAGTCATTCACGAAATTTCGGAAGATAAAACTTTAGGAAAAGAGATTGAGAAAAAAGGTTTTGAGGGAATTGTAAGAGAAATAGAGTGTGGAATCTATTTAGATATAGCGACTGCTGTAGCTATCGCTGATTGGTTACATGCAAGGGTTGATGAATTTAAAAAATTAAAGACTGAGAAAGGTAATTAATATGGAAGTTGCTTGTAATTTTAATTATTACTGGGCATTATTCCCTGTTTTTACAAAGGCGGGTTCAGCTGGAGTTATCAGAATTCCAAATACATCATCGGGAACTATCCAAGAATATTTTGTTCATAATGAGAGTAAGGATTTATACTCTCCAGAGTTAATTGATCTATACGACTTAATTGATCATAGATTTAAATTAAAAAAGCCAATTCAAGTGAAGATCATAAGAGATGAACTCGATACTATTGGCGAAATAAATGAATTGGGAATATATGCTTTTGGGAACTCCCAGTTTGAGGTGTTGAGGGAAATTAATAAAGATGTTACCGAGTTATTCGAGGAATTATTCAATATAAGTGAAAATCAGTTAGGCAAGTTACCTAGGAAATGGAAAGAAACGTTATTGGAATATGTAGAAAAAGAGGATGAATGATAAGAGATTTTACAGAAAAGGAAATTAGAAAGGCGATTCTTAATAAAGTAAATCCTAAAATAACTCATAAAGCTAAGCATTGGAAAGGTTCAATTTATTTGGACAATATTTTCATTTCAAAAGTAAAAATTCCAAATGAACATATAAGAGTTATGAAAGAAAAAAAGTCAAGCTTCATTGCCAAAAGTTTAAGACTAGAACATGATAAGTTTAATGAGTTAGTAGAATGTTCATTAAAAGGGCCACAATATTATAAATTACAGAAAGAATTAGGCACTTGACATCCCATTGATTTTTGCTTTTAATAATTAAGAACATAGCAAATATTTTCAGACGCCCGACTAATCATCGGGCTTTTTTTTATATTTGCCCAAACAATAAAGTAATATTATGGTAAGATTTCTTACATCAGGCGAGTCTCACGGTAAATCACTTGCAACAATCGTCGAGGGATTTCCTTCCAATATAAAACTGCGAAAAGATTATATCGATTTTCATTTGAAGAGAAGACAAGCAGGCTACGGTCGTGGTCAAAGAATGAAAATTGAATCGGATTCGGTAGAAATAATATCGGGAATCCGTTTCGGGAAATCACTCGGTTCGCCAATATGTTTGCTCATCAAAAATAATGATTGGGAAAATTGGATAGCGATTATGTCCAGCGAAATTCCGTCATCCAGTTTTGTTTATGATAAGATTAGCATTCCTCGTCCTGGTCATGCTGATCTGGTAGGAATCTCAAAATACAATTATGATGATATTCGCAATTCAATTGAAAGATCAAGTGCGAGAGAAACAGCATCGCGAGTTGCTGCAGGAACTGTTGCTCGAAAATTTTTAGAGGAATTTGGAATTACAATTGGAAGCTATGTGGAAAGCATAAGTGGCATTTATTCTAAAAAAAATTATTTACAAAATCTTCTGATGAATAAAACTTCGAGGAATTTTTCAGCCTGGCGAATTGCAGAAAGTGCAGATAAGAGTGATGTGAGGGTTTTAGATAATAATCAGGAAGAACGCATAATCCGAAAAATTAAGTATGCAAAAAAAAATGGGGATACTCTTGGAGGAACATTTGTGACTATTGCCACGGGAGTTCCAGTTGGTTTAGGAAGCTTTATGCACTATGATCGAAGACTTGATGCGGCAATAGGTCACTCAATCATGTCAATTAATGCAGTTAAAGGAGTTGAAATCGGAAATGGCTTTGATGCAGCAGAAAAATTTGGTTCTCAAGTTCATGATGAGATATTTATAAAGGACAATATTTTTACACGCAAAACAAATCGGTCTGGCGGAATTGAAGGGGGAGTCTCAACTGGATTACCAATTATAGTTCGAGCATCTATGAAACCGATATCAACGTTGATGAAACCTTTGCAAACCATTGATCTCAAAACAATGAAAAAAGTAGAAGCAAGACGCGAGCGAAGTGATTTTGTTGCTGTTCCAGCTTGTGCAGTAATCAGCGAGTCCATGCTTGCTTGGATATTAGCTGAATTTTTTATCGAAAAGTTCGGCGGCGATTCAATTGAAGAAACAAAGGATAATTTTAGCAACTACACTAAAAAATTGCAGAAGCGTATTGCCAAAAATTTTAGTGGATGGTACAAAGATTTTTGATTAATCTATTTGGCCTGAAAGCAAATCAATGGCACCACTATGTGGTTCTATTGACTCGATTATTATAGAGGAATTAGCCGATGATTAAAGTCGAAAAATTTGTTTTTAACCCATTTTCAGAAAACACCTTCATTCTTTGGGATGATGAATCAAAAGAAGCAATAATAGTTGATCCGGGTTGTTCAGATGAAGGTGAAGAAAATATCTTGATTGAATTTATCTCTACAAATGAATTAAAGTTAAAATATCTCATTAACACGCATTGTCACATTGATCATATTTTTGGATGCAAATTCATCAAAGAAAAATACAATCCAACCTTTCTGGTTCCTGAAAAGGATTTACCATTATTACAGAATGCTGCAAAACAAGCCGAAATGCTCGGAGTTGAAATTAGAAACCCACCTCAACCGGATCAGCTTCTCTATGAAGAGTTAGCCTTAACTCTAAACCAGTCTGAAATTAAGTCTATCTTCACGCCGGGGCACACGCCCGGTGAGTTCTGCCTCTATCTTGAAAATGAGAAAATCCTAATCTCAGGAGATGTTCTTTTCAAGGCAAGCATTGGCAGAACCGATCTCTGGGGTGGGAATTACAACACATTGATCAACTCGATAAATACAAAATTGTTAGTTCTCCCGAATGATGTGAAAGTCTATCCAGGTCATGGAGAAGAAACCACGATTGGCTATGAGAAAGAGAACAATCCATTTCTAAATTCCTAGGGCACGACCTCCTGGTTTTCCAGAATTATTTAGGACGCCAACGGCGGATCGATTAGGTCCTGACCGCCCTTTGAGGTGATCGATCCAACAACCAAAAAAAATTTCTTCGTAAAACAAACTACATAGAGAAACAGGATTTGTTAAAAATCATATTTTTTTACACCTAATTGAGTCGCACATGTACCTATTAGATATGCCAGATTTCACGTTGTGTTTAGTGAAGTCAAAATCTGGCATATCTTGTTAAACAAACACGGTTCCTTGCCCACGAAATGCTTTCATTTAGGAACTGGTTTTGTATGGTTGTTCATAAGAATCTTATTGAAATGCTAATCCTCAATCCATATATTAGCACTCACAAATATTCATTTCGTGTCATCAAAATAGAATTTTAATAGTTTGCTTAAATCCGAAAAATATTCTATACATTATTTGGTGCTTTTGTATCTGCTAATGTGGATTTTGCTGTTTGAGATTATCCTGCCGGTGAATAACATCCTCCCGAAGCCCAGTATCGTTTTACAATCCTTTGATGATCTGTTGCAGAAATATCAATTAGGCTGGAATTATTTGTCAACGCTTTCAGCTATTTATTTACCAATGCTCGTAGCTCACTACATCTGCAAATTCCTTTTCCCGGTAATTTTACAGAAAAATGTTTTCTCAGATATTGTTTTGTCATTGCAATGGTTTTCAAGAAATATTCCAGGAATAATTTTAGCGATGATTCTTATTTATTGGTTCCCAAGATCAGAAGTTACCAAGTTCATCTTTGCATTTTTAATTTCATTTACTTCTTTCATGTTTAAATCCAAATACATGGCTGAAATCAACCTTGGGCGGATCGGCTCGGAATATTCTCTTTCTTTGCAGTCGTTTGGAATTGGGACAAATTCAATTTCTCGGGAAGTGATTTGGAAAGCGATTCAACCGAACTTAATGGCTCACATCATTCGACAAAATATTTATTTGTGGGCTTCTGTTATCATTTTTGAATATGTTAACCTTGGCTTCGGAATAGGAACCTTGTTGAGGAAAATTCTACAATTCAGAGACTTATCTGCACTTGTTATGATATTTATAATAATCGGAATATCTATTTTCATAAGTATGCAGTTACTCAAATTAATCAAGAATAAATTTCATTTCTGGAAAGCATAAACTTTGAGAGAAAATATCTTAGAGATAAAGAACTTAAGTAAATCGTACTACAACGATTCTGGTACAAGACAGATCGTTCTTGAGGGTATGAATTTCCAAATAAAGTCAGACGAAAATGCTGGTTCATTTGTTTCCATACTTGCACCATTTGGTTCAGGTAAAACAACTTTGCTGAAAATATTTGCGGGTCTAGAAAACTCTGAGGGTAAAGTTTGTCTAAACGGAAAAAGAATTACAGAACCTACTGGTGAAATCATTTACATTCCCGAACAATCGTCATCGTTTCCATGGTTGAATGTTAAAGAAAATATCGAACTGCCATCGAAACTTTATAAACGAGGAGGCAAAAAGTTCACCTTCAACGTAAACGAACTCATTAATTTGGTTGGTTTGAGCGGTTATGAGAATTTCTATACCTCATCTTCAACATCGGGATTTCGGCTCAGAATTGCTATTGCCAGGGCATTATCTTTTGATCCTAAATTCATTTTACTTGATGATGTTCTAAAAAATTTAGATGGTGAAACACGCTCGGAACTTATCGAACTGCTTAGAGTTTTAACTGCCGAAAAAAACATATCATTCCTTTTGGCAACCACAAACATATCCGACGCAATTTTACTATCTCACAAAATATTTTTGATGAGAAAAAATCCCGGTCAAATCCTCAAAGAAATAGAGATTACTGAATATTCTCAAATCCACAATTCGGAAATTATTACGAAGTATAAAAATGAGATTGAGATTGAATTGAAATCTCACGGTATGTTTCACTCCGTTTTAGTTTCTCCTTAGTATAAGTTTGAAACACTTAAGTGGTATAATAATTGTAAAATATTGAAAGATAAAGAGATGACAGATCAAAGGTTCGAAGAATTATTAAAAATAAAGGAAACCGCTAAGCTTGGCGGCGGTGCTAAAAGAATTCAGCTTCAACATGAAAAAGGTAAGTTGACTGCCCGCGAAAGAATTGAATTGTTGGCCGATGAAGGTAGTTTCGAGGAAGTTGATATGTTCGTAAAACATCGCTCTAAAGATTTTGGTTTAGATAAAGAGCAATATTTAGGCGATGGAGTAGTAACCGGTTTTGCCAAAATTGACGGAAGGTCTGTCGCTCTTTTTAGTCAAGATTTTACAGTGTTTGGTGGTTCATTATCAGAGACGCATGCAGAAAAAATTGTTAAAATTATGAATATGGCAATGAAGATAGGAATTCCGGTTATCGGATTAAATGATTCTGGTGGCGCTAGAATTCAGGAAGGGGTAGTGAGTCTAGGCGGATATGCTGATATTTTCCTTCTTAATACTTTAGCTTCGGGAGTAATCCCCCAGATTTCAGTTGTAATGGGTCCATGCGCAGGTGGAGCCGTTTATTCTCCGGCAATTACAGATTTTATTTTTATGGTAAGAAATTCAAGTTATATGTTCGTTACGGGGCCAAATGTGGTTAAAACTGTTACACACGAAGATGTTTCGTTTGAAGATTTGGGCGGTGCAGAAACTCATGCAACAAAAAGCGGAGTTGCTCATTTTATTTATGATAATGAAATTGAAACTTTGAATAATGTGCGCCGTTTATTCAATTATTTTCCTTTGAACTTCATGGACCACGCTGTTGAAAAGGAATTTGACCTTGAGTCACTTAAACCGGATGTTAGGTTGGATCAGATTATTCCCGATAATCCAAATAAGCCATATAATATGAAAATGGTCGTCAATTTGTTAGTTGATGATGAAGACTTTATGGAAATTCATAGTGAATATGCAGAGAATATCATTACCGGGTTTGGTAGAATAGGTGGAATGTCGGTTGGAATCATAGCTAATCAACCTCAGGTGTTGGCTGGTGTTCTTGATATCAATGCTTCTGTTAAAGGGGCGAGATTTGTAAGATTTTGTGATGCGTTCAATATTCCGTTGTTGGTTTTGGTTGATGTTCCAGGGTTTCTTCCGGGAACAGAACAAGAGTGGAATGGGATTATCCGACATGGTTCCAAATTGCTTTATGCTTTCTGTGAAGCCACTGTTCCTAAGGTTACGGTGATTACACGGAAAGCTTATGGCGGTGCTTACGATGTTATGAATTCGAAGCATATTAGAGGCGACTTCAATTTTGCATGGCCTTCAGCGGAGATTGCCGTTATGGGACCAAAGGGAGCAGTTGAGATAATCTTCAAAAAGGAGATTTCGAAAGCTATTAATCCGGTAGAGGAATTATCAAACAAGTTGAGTGAATATATTGCGAAATTCGCTAATCCTTATACTGCAGCCGAAAGAGGATTTATTGACGACGTAATTGTACCAAATGAGACAAAGATTAAATTGATTAGTGCGTTCAACCTTTTAAGAAATAAAGTTGATAAAAACCCTAAAAAGAAACATGGTAACATTCCACTTTAATTTTATTGGATGATGACTATTCATATCATAACTGATTGATTTAATTATAAATAGATAATTTATTTAATTATTTACTTGAAATTTCTAATAATATAACTTATATTCTCGATCAAAATAATAATGGTGGTATAATGAAAGAAACCGTACTAAAATTCATTGTTATTTCTTTGCTTTCCTTGATAGTTACTTCATGCGGGGCAAACAAAGAAATAACAAGGTATGAAAATGCTGACGAATCTAGGAAGACCCTGCACCATGGTGGAATCGTTTCTGAGATGTTAGAGCAGGCTAGGGAGTACTATGTAACTGCAATTTCCTTCCAAAATCAAAATAATCCTTCTGAAGCAGTAAACAATTATGAATCAGCCCTAAGAATTGTTAATAACCTTAGCTATTACCCTGGAATAGATGATAACGAAGCTTATGTCGAGCTGGAAAAATCAATAATTGATGACTATCGGCGTTACGTTGATGGGCTAACGGACTTACCCGAAGAAGTTTCATTCTCAGCATTAGAGGAGTGGTTGGGTAAAACGTTTCCCGAAATTCAGACAAATTGGACTGAAAGCAGAAATCGCGCTCCTATTGTAATTCCTGCAGACATACCTCTGGAAATTAATCCAATAGTAGAGCAGTGGATTGAATACTATTCTGGAAGGGGAAGTAAGTACATGAGTTTGTGGCTTTCCCGTTCGGGGAAGTATTTCCCAATGATGGCTAAAATATTTGCGGAAGAAAAACTTCCTCAGCAGTTAGTTTATCTCAGCATGATAGAAAGCGGATTAAATCCTACTGCAAGATCTTGGGCAAGCGCCGTTGGTTTATGGCAGTTTATTAAGTCTACTGGCAGAATGTATGGATTGGAGTCGGATTTCTATTTTGATGAAAGACGTGATCCTGTAAAATCCACGAGAGCAGCTGCGAGGCATTTAAAAGATCTGTACACTAATCTTGGCGACTGGTATTTAGCTCTAGCGTCGTATAATGCTGGTGAAGGAAGAATTACAAGAGCGATCAGAAGATCCGGAAATACTAATTTTTGGGATATAATGAATTATATCCCAAAGGAAACAAGGAACTATGTTCCCCAATATATTGCCGTGTGCTTGATAGCTATGAACCCCGAAAAATATGGTATTTCAATCGCTAATTATGATAAACCCTACGATTATGAAATTTACAATGTTGATGGCGCTATCGATCTTAATTATTTAGCTCAATATGCTGGTATTTCTGTCGAAACATTACAAGATATGAATCCTGAACTTACCCAGTTCTCCACTCCCATTAGTTTTCAGGGTGGATATCCTCTTAAAATCCCCAGGAACAGCTACAATGCTTTTGCTGAGAATATGAAAAACATTCCCGAATATGCTAAAAGAAATTATCTTGTTCATACAGTTAAAAAAGGTGAAACACTTTTAAAAATAGCTTCGCGTTATGGTGTCTCTAAAAATGATTTGGCCGATGCAAATAATATTTCCACAAAAACTAAATTATCTCGCGGTGTTAAGCTCAGAATTCCTGTAAATAATCTCTCAACTGATGGTTATGCTTACAATTCCAATGTTGAAACTGCAGAAGATGACAATCTAAATGAGGGTGGGGAATATGTCTCGCCCTATGTTGCTCTAAACAATAATCAAAATACCACCGATGTTTCTGAAATCGGTGAAACTAACATTGCCGAAGAAAACACTAATGAACTAGATAGCGAGCTGTCTTTGCTTAATACTCCAGTGGCTCCCGCCGGAAAAGTTGCGGTGAATTATAGAGTGAAGAAAAATGATAGTTTGCTTGGAATTGCAGAATTATTCAATACTAGGGTTACTGATATTAGAAATTGGAACAACATACCTTACACAACTTCAATTACAGTCGGGCAAAGTCTGACTCTCTATGTTCCAGAAGAAAAAAAGGAATTTTACGCAAGTTTGGATAGTCAAACACCCGTTGAAAAAACAATTATTAAAAACACTTTTTCGAAAAAACCAACTAATACATGGGTATACCATCGAATAAAAAGAGGCGAAAACTTAAATTCTATTGCGGCAAAATATGGAGTTTCAATTTCTGAAATTAAAGAATGGAACAACTTGCGTAGTAATAAAATCTTATTAGGAAGCAGATTAAAGATTTTTTCAGATAAGACCTCAGACTATCTTGTTTCTAATGATAATGTTAAAACTCAGAACAAATCTACTTTATTTAAATATAAAGTTAAAAGTGGTGATACCATCGGTGAGCTTGCTCAAAAGTTTGGCGTGACTTCCACCCAAATCAGGAAATGGAATGGGTTATCTTCAAATAATTTATTGGCCGGAAAAACCTTAAAGATTTATTCCGGTAATAATTCGTCTTCCTTAGGCGATGTAACAACAAAAACTCCGGCAACCGTTAATTACTATAAAGTCAAAAGCGGTGACACAATTGGCAAAATAGCAAAACTTTACAAGGTATCTTCAGCCAGTATTATTAACTGGAACAACATTCAGAATAATAAAATTCTTGCCGGTCAAAAGCTGAAAATCTATTCTGACTATAGTGTTAACGATTTACAAACCAAGACAAGCAGAAATACAACTAAGAAAACCGCTAAAATTCATACTGTTAGAAAAGGAGAGACCCTCTTTTCTATAGCGACAAATTATAATTTATCTGTAGACAAGCTTAAATCAGTAAATAGAATTTCTGATAACAAAATAATGGTAGGTCAGAAAATTCGACTTGAATAACTCTTTGAAGAAGAATAAGTTTCAATCGATATTATATTAACAAATAGTTCTTAAAAAATTTTATAGCCGTTAGGGGTGCATTCCGAAAGTGGAAGCTGAGAAAAAACCCTTAAACCTGATCTGGATAATACTAGCGTAGGGAAACGGATGAAAGAGTAATTAAAATTCATTTAAAGCCGTTTCCAAAACGGCTTTTTTATTGTGAGGGTGTGATATGAAGTCATTAATTATTCTTTTAGTTATTTTTTGCATAACATCTTTTGCACAGGTTATAACAATTAAGGGAAAAGTAGTCGATTCAAAAACCGATTACCCACTTGAAAATGCCAATATCATCATTAAGGGTGATAACGCTATTGGAACAATTTCAGATTCAGAAGGATTTTTTACACTCTCAGGGGTTATAAAAGCTGACTATTTAATTGAGATAAGTTACTTGGGGTATGAAAAATTTTCACAAACGGTTTCAAGCTTTCTTAAAGCGCCCGAGATCAATATAGTAAAACTGATTCCTGCAATTATTTCTTCGCAATCTATTCTTGTTGAAGCTTTCAGACAAAAAGAGGAAGCAGCTCCAATAAGTTATTCTACGATAAAAAGAGATGAAATAAGTTCAACTTATACATTACAAGACATACCTCAATTTTTAAGTTCGCTTCCATCAGTTACTTCCTATTCAGAATCCGGGAATGGAATCGGATATAATTATTTAAGCATACGCGGATTCGACCAGCGGCGAATATCGGTGTCAATTAATGGTATTCCGCAAAACGATCCTGAGGACCACAATGTCTATTGGTTGGATTTTCCTGACCTTATCTCAAGTGCTGAATTAATTCAAGTTCAGCGTGGAGCAAGTTCGGGAATTATTGGATATCCTGCAATTGGCGGATCGATAAATATCATCACATCATCATTTGCTAATGAACCTAAATTAGATTTGCAATCATCTCTTGGAAGTTATAATACACGAAAATACTCCGCTTCATTTTCAAGCGGAATTATCGATAAGAAATATTCCTTTTACGCAAAGTTATCTCAAATTTTAAGCAGCGGTTACAGAGATAAATCCTGGGTAAAATTTAATTCTTATCATATTTCAGCAGTTAGGTATGATGATAAACTTACAACGCAAGTTAATTTCTACGGTGGGCCAATATCAGATGGTTTGGCTTACAACGGGCTTCCAAAGTTTGTGATAAATGATAAAGAGCTAAGAAAAAAGAATTATTCTTACTGGGAAGCCGATGAAAAAAACAAACTAATTACTTATAAATCCGAAAGAAGATCAGATGAAATTGAGAACTTTTCACAACCTCATTTTGAATTATTGAACGATTATAAGTTTAACGAAAACTTTAGTTTGAACTCCGCTTTGTTTTTAGTTTTAGGTGAAGGGTTTTTTGATTACGACGGCTCCTGGTCAATTTATTACGATGACTATTTTAGATTAATACAAAATGGATTTGATATTAGAATTCCTCCAACAAATGCTTTAATACGCGCACAAGTAGAAAACGCTCAAATTGGATGGATTGCAAGATTAAACCTTTCGCATGAAAACGAAAATTTAATTCTGGGAGCGGAGTACCGCAATCATAAATCAACGCATTGGGGCAGTATTATTTATGCTGAAAATCTTCCGGCAGGGCTTACGAAGGATTATCGCTATTACTATTATAATGGTGGCAAGGATATTCTTAACGTGTTTATTAATGAAACTCTTACACTGAATGAGCAAATAAAATTAACAGGAGAATTACAATTTGCATATCATAAATATAAGTTGTTTAATGAACGATATGTTTCCAATGATTTCTCAATTGCGAAGCTATTTTTTAATCCAAAGTTTTCAGTCAATTACAAATTTTCTGATGGACAACTGATTCATTTTTCTTTTGCCAGAGTCACTCGAGAACCGAGATTAAAAAATTATTATGATGCTGCTGAATCAAGCGGCGGGGCTGTTCCGGAATTTGAAAAAGGAGATAATGGTCCATTTGATTTCAACAAACCCTATGTTCATCCTGAAACAATGAACGATTTTGAGCTTGGTGCTTTCATGCAATCAGATTACTACTCGTTATCAGCCAATCTTTTCTTCATGCTTTTCCAGAATGAAATAGTTAAAAATGGAAAGTTAGATCGGTTCGGTCAGCCGATTACTGGTAACATGGAAAGCACGATTCATCAGGGGATTGAATTGAGTGCATCACTTAAGCTGATTGATGGATTGGAAGTCCATTCAAATATTACGTTGAGTAAAAACATTATCAAACGTGGAAAATATTTTGTTAATTCTCAAACATCGCTTGATCTATTTGGTAACCGGCTCAGTGGATTTCCAGACTTCCTCACAAATTTTATTATTAGCTATAAAAAGTATGGTTTATTAGTGAAATTAAATGGAAAATATGTTGGTAAATTCTATTCAGACAATTATGATGAGAAGTTAGCAGAGTACCTAAGCTTAAGTCCCGGGTTTGTTGATTATTTAGATAATGTGAACAACGCTTATTTTGCAACAGACTTTTTTTGCAGTTATGAGTTTAACTTCATTGAATCACTCGCTCCATCAAAAATATTTCTTCAGGTGAATAATGTTTTTGATAAATTATACTCAGCTTATGCAATTGGGAAAGAATTTTTTCCAGCAGCAGAGAGAAATTTTTTAATCGGTGTTCAAGTCGGTTTATAGGTCTTCTAAAATTGAAAGCATACTAAGTTGAAAAAATGTCTAATACTTGCAAATGGAAAACCTCCTGCAAAAAATATAATAACCTTCCTAATGCGAAATAGTTATTCCACTTTATTTTGCGCAGATGGTGGTGCAAACTCAGCAATGAAAATGGGGCTAATTCCTGATTATATAATTGGTGATTTGGATTCAATTCATGAAGAAACATTAAAATATTTTAAAGACAAAGCGAGGATCATAAAAATTAGTCGACAGAATGATACTGATGTTGAGAAATGTCTTAAGCACGCAATCAAGCACAAATTTGAGGAAGCGGTTCTGACTGGTGTTACAGGCGACAGACTCGATCATACCTTTTGCAACTTGGGGATCGTATTGAAATTCTTTAATGAAATTGGAATAAAAATCATAGCCGAAAATTCTCTATTGACTGCCTTAACAGGAAATCACATCATACCAACATTTCGGGGAGAAACAATTTCTATTTATGGAATAGATAACCGAACAAAGATTTCTTCAAAGGGTTTGAAATATCCGCTGAATAAAATTGCTTTACCTTTCGGTCATAGAGAAAGCACAAGCAACGTTTCCCTTCACAATAAAATTGAGTTGAAAATAAAAGGCGGGATAATCTTTTTGATTCGCGATTTTCAGAAGCTAAGAGAACATGGTATCCTTTAGCACCGCTGATCTTATAATCATAATTCTTTTTTTTGCTTCTGTTATTTCAATCGGATTTATTTTTGGTCGAAGCTCAAAGGATGATGCTGAAGATTATCTGCTCTCCGGACGAAAAGTTGGGCTGTTAATTTTCATACTCACAAATGTTGCAACATGGTATGGCGGAATTTTAGGTGTGGGAGAATTTGTTTATCGCTACGGAGTAGTTTCCTGGTTTACACAAGGTTTTCCCTATTACATTTTCGCTTTTCTTTTTGCGATCTTCTTTGCGAAAAAAATTAGAGAAGCTTCACTCTTTACAATTCCAGACAAGCTAAGTCTAGTTTATGGTGAAAAAGTAGGATTGACTTCAGCCGTGTTGGTTTTTGCTTTAGTTTCACCTGCTCCTTATTTGCTTATGACAGGCAGTCTCATTTCACTTATCTTCGGTACCAATATTTTAGTTGGATTGATTTTAGGTTTAATTCTATCTGCAGTATATTTATTTAAGGGTGGATTTAGGTCAGACATTTATACTGATGTGATACAATTTTTTGTAATGTTTATCGGGTTCATTATCATAATCATATTTTCATACACCTCACTCGGAGACTTTGCATTTCTTCAAGCCAACTTGCCTAAAGAACATCTTAACTTAACAGGAAATGCTTCTCCTACTTTTATTTTAGTCTGGTTTTTAATTGCACTGTGGACATTCGCTGACCCGGGATTTCATCAACGGTGTTACGCTGCAAAGAGTGGCAGCACAGCAGTTAAAGGAATAATTATTTCAATTTTTTTATGGTTTTTATTTGATTCACTTACAACTCTAACTGGATTGTATGCCCGTGCTTATCTTCCTAATATTTCAAATCCTACATTATCTTATCCCTTGCTTGCAGAAGCAATTTTACCTTCAGGAATTAAAGGGATTTTTTACGCTGCATTATTTGCGACAATAATGTCAACGCTGAATAGCTTTTTATTTTTAAGCGCTACCACAATTAGTAGGGATTTTCTTTTTAAATTATGCAAAAAGTCTGATGAGAAAAAATTAAAGACATTTGCGATTTATGGGTTGATGCTCTCAGGAGTGATGTCGGTTTTATTGGCGTACTTCATCCCATCGGTAATAGAGATTTGGTACACAATCGGTTCTATTTGTATTCCCGGAATAATTCTTCCAGTTGTGAGTTCTTACTATATTAAACTTAAAATCGATGATAAGTTAGTCTTGTCAGAAATGATGATCTCTGTTCTGGCTGGTTTAATCTGGTTTTTTGTTCGAGATGATTTTACAAATTCTTTTTTAGCAGAAATCGAACCAATGCTTGTGGGATTGACATTTTCAATTATAACTCACGCAACTGGTTTATTGCCGAAATTTATTACGCTTAAAAAGTGAAAGTAAAATTGAACCGCCAAGAAAAAAAAGTATAATTAAAAGTGAAACCTCGGTAGGGATCTTATAGTATTCTGAAATCAGCATTTTAATTCCAACGTAAAACAATATAATAGCCACGCCGAATTTCAAATAAATAAAAAGATCAACCAATCCTGCCAGGGCAAAATACAATGCTCTTAATCCTAATATTGCAAAGATATTAGAAGAAATGATGATGAACGTGTCTTTTGTAATTGCAATGATAGCTGGAATAGAATCCACTGCAAAAACAATGTCGGAAGATTCAATCAACAATAAAGTTAAAAATGTTGTCGTAATAAAAGTTTTACCGTTGGATTTAATAAAAAATTTCCTGCCCTCATAATTTGCATCCAGCTTAAAATTCTTAGTGAAAAATTTTATCAGCCAATTATTTTCAACATCGAGCTTTTGTTCTTTTCCAAATGCCATTTTGTATGCTGCGTAAAGAAGTATAAAAGCAAAAACATAAATGATCGGATGAAAAAGATTGAGTAATGCAACTCCGGCAAAAATGAAAATGATTCTGAAAACTATTGCGCTCAGAATTCCCCATTTAAGAACGTGCGGCTGGTTTTCCGGCTGGATATTCATCACGCTAAAGATCATTAAAAATACAAAAAGATTATCAACCGAAAGGGACTTTTCGATGATGTAACCTGTTAAAAATTCAAGAGCTTTTTGCTGGCCGTATTCTAGGTAAAAATAAAGGAAAAGATTAAAAAGAAGAGCGGTGAAAATCCAAACACCGCTCCAAATAAGACTTGCTTTAAGTGTGATTTTTCCGCGCCGGTGATCTGTTACATAGAGATCTATAAACAGCATCACAGCAATTACAGCAGAAAATATAATCCAGAATATTGTTTCACTAACCAAAGTTCATCTATTTATCTAAGGAAGAAAGATGCCAACTGCAATTACAGTTGTCCAAAGACCATTTTTATCACCTTCGGCTGATTGAGTAATATTAAATGATTTAACTATTTTCCCAGACATTTTGTATTGATCTTCTCTCTCGCTCCAGTCTTTTTCAGGATCAAATTCAACTCCCAAAGTAGTTGCAAGCATTGTAGCAGCCAGATCCTCTGCATATTCCCCACTGACTTTTTCAGTTTGCCCGTATGGATGATGTTCGGATAAATAACCATATGCAGTATTTTCTGCAGGCAGAGCAACACCGATTGAAGAAGCTATTAGTCTATTTGGTTCATTTGTAGCATTTCGCGCCATTACGCAATGTGTAATTTGCCCGGGTGTAATTAATTTAACACCTTCCTCAATTGATACACGTTTGCAGCCAACCGGAAATATGCTGCTTACGCTCACTAGATTACAAATTTCTATACGTGCACTGCGTAATGCTAGTTCAAAAGAGCTAAGGTATTCTTTGTGTCTTCCAACACCTTTAGTAAAAAAGATTTTGGTAGGTAGGTACAATTTAGGATCCTTTCGTTGAAGTTAGTTTATAAGTTTTATGAATTTACGTTTTCCGACTTTCAGTATTGTTCCATTTTTGGGTGTAACTACTTTTTGAAAGTCGGTTATCTTTTCGCCATCGAGAGTAACGCCTCCTTGAGTGACAAGCCGTTTTGCTTCTCCTTTTGACGGTGCGAAATTTACTAAAATTATTAAATCTAAAATATTGATTTCTGTTCCATCACCAAATTTAAATTGAGGCACTTCATTAGGGGTTCCTTTGTTCACAAAAATTCTATCGAATTCTTCCTTGGCATCTTTAGCTGCCTCCTCCGAATGATACATTGTCACTAAAGTTTTGGCAAGCTGTCTTTTAATATCCCGCGGATTTATTGTAGGATCATCAAGCTTTTGTTTGATTTCATTTAACTGAGCATTGGAAAGATTGGTAGCAAGCTCGAAATAATTATATATAAGCGAATCGGGGATAGATAGAGTTTTACCGAATATTTCTTTGGGTGATTCTGAAATTCCAATATAGTTATTGAAAGATTTACTCATCTTCTCAATACCATCAGTTCCTACTATCAATGGCATTGTGATAATTACCTGAGCTTCTAATCCAAATTCTCGCTGAATATCTCTTCCGACAAGCAAATTAAATTTCTGATCTGTTCCGCCAAGCTCCACATCACTTTTTATTGCGACCGAATCCATTGCTTGTGCAAGCGGATATAGAATCTCATGCATGCTGATTGGTTCACCGGATTTATATCGCTTGGTAAAATCATCTCGTTCAAGCATTCTTGCAACTGTGTATTTTGAGGATAGTTTAATGACATCCTCAAAGGTCATTTTGTTAAGCCATTCTGAGTTGTATACAATTCTGGTTTTGTCTTTGTCTAAAATTTTTGAAGCTTGTTCAAAGTAGGACTTTCCATGTTCACGAGTTTCTTCTAAAGATAGCGCTGGGCGAGTAACATTTCTTCCCGATGGATCACCAATCATTCCTGTGAAATCACCAATAATTAAAATTGCGAGATGGCCGAGCGATTGGAAGTGGGCGAGCTTTCTTAGTACAACTGAGTGACCAATATGGAGATCAGGGCGACTCGGATCGCATCCCAATTTGATGTTGAGCGGCTTACCTTCTTTTAGCGATCTCTCTAATTTTTTAATTAGTTCATCTTCGGGAATAATCTCAAATGTTCCTCGCTTGATGAGATCCATTTGTTCATTGATTGGTGGAAAATTAATTTTTGTCATGATTTTTTTTATTTCATGACTAAAGTCACTTTTACTCTTAGTATTTTTTAACCCCAGCCTTAAGGCTGGGGTTGATAGCATATCAAAGATGTTGGGGCTTTAGCCACAGTTTGTGTTAAAAAATAATATTAGTACTTAAATCTTCTTTCTTGTTCTCGTTGAAAATCTCTCCTCGCAATTGATTCTCGCTTATCATAAACTTTTTTTCCTTTAGCGACAGCAAGCTCAACTTTTACTTTTCCATTTTTGAAGTACATCCTTAGTGGAATTAGAGTTAGGCCTTTTTCTTTTACTTTTCCGATGAGCTTTCTTATCTCGCTTTTGTTAAGTAAAAGTTTTCTCGTTCGAGTCGGTTCGTGATTATTTATGTTACCTTGTTCATACGCACTTATATTTGCACTCAAAAGCCAGACTTCTCCCTTTTCAATGTTTGCGTAACTATCCACTAAATTTGCTTTGCCTTGTCGTAATGCTTTTACTTCAGTTCCAGTTAAAACAATTCCTGCTTCAAAAGTCTGAAGTATAGAATATTCATGTCTTGCTTTACGATTTACGGTTATATTTTTTTCTTGGTCTTGGATTTCCATTTTTTTCAATTGCGAAAACAAAAATCATTCTAAATGTAATAAAATGCAAGAAAGTGAAAACTTATTTATTACATTAGATATGCCAGATTTCGTAGCGCAAATACCGCTGCCCCAAATCTGGCATATCTAGAATGAGTGTAAATAAACTAAATAATTATCTATCTTTGAAGCAAATAAATCAACTTTATAAATATGATTTTAAGAATTTACTTCATTTCTGTTATTCTCATTTCATCGCTTGCTGCCCAATCATTTAAGATTACCAAAATTGAACCGCCAAATTGGTGGAGCGGAATGAAGAACAATGAACTGCAACTCATGATTTATGGGGAGAATTTGAAGGACATCCAAGTAGCAAGCAAGGATAAACAATTTAAAATTAAAAAAATTACTCAAACCCAAAACTCATCTTATCTTTTCGTAGATATCTCGTTAAAAAATACTCCCGCCGGTAATTATGAGTTAACTTTTACCAAGAACAAAGAAAAAATTAATCTTGATTACGTAATCCGTAAAAGAGAATTTGCTCCTTCGAGGCATCAAGGCTTTTCAAATGAAGATGTTGTCTATTTAATTATGGCGGATCGTTTTTGCGATGGTAATCCAAATAATAATAAAATTGATGATAGTTTAGATCAATTTACTGCTGATGATTTAGATGGAAGAAAGGGCGGAGATATTGAGGGAATTTTTTCGAAGTTAGATTATCTTAAAGCACTGGGAGTAACTTCTGTTTGGATAACACCGATGCTCGAAAACAATATGTACATGAGCTATCATGGTTATGCAGCCACAAATCTTTACAGAATTGATCCGCGATTCGGAAATAACGAATTATACAAAACTTTGGTAGATGAAGCTCATAAACGCGGGCTAAAAGTTATAATGGATCATGTCAGCAATCATATTGGAATTAATCACGGGTGGATGAAGAATATTCCTTTTAACGACTGGATAAATGGAACAGTTGAAAATCATCTTCCACCAAATCACAATAAAATGACTTTCCCTGATCCATATAGTCCTGGTGAATCTATAGACCTAACATGGAATGGATGGTTTACAAATTATATGGCTGACTTAAACCAAGCTAATCCTTTTTTAAAAAAATATCTTATTCAAAATGCAATTTGGTGGACAGAGTCCTTAGGCATAGACGGAATAAGAGAAGATACTTATCCATATTGCAATCAATATGCTATGGCTGAATGGAATAAGGCAATTCTAACTGAGTATCCTAAATTCAATATAGTTGGTGAAATATGGACCGGCGAACCGTCTTATCTTGCAGCATATCAGCAGAAAAATAAATTTGGAGTTCACTTAGACACTCATCTTCCTTGTGTAACCGATTTTGCTTTGTCCGATGCATTTCGAGATTATCTGAGCGGGAAGAAAGGAATTGAAGGGATATTCAATACTCTAAGCAAGGATTACCTTTATTTCGATCCAAATAATCTTTTAACATTTTTTGATAATCATGATATTACTCGCGGACTATTCGAAGCAGATGAAGATGTTGAAAAGTATAAAATAGCATTAACGATTCTTTTAACAACGCGAGGTATTCCAAAAATATTTTACGGTTCTGAAATTGGAATTGTGGGAGATGAAAAACACGGAAACATTCGTTCACCTTTTCCGGGCGGCTTTGAGGATGATTCCCGAAATGCTTTTGAAGGTTCAGATCGAAGCGATAATGAAAATGATATTTTTGAATTCACGAAAAAGCTATTAGAGATTAGGAAAAATTATAAATCCCTTACGAAAGGAAAACTAATTCACTTTTATCCATTTGAAAATACATATACTTTTTTCAAAGAAACAAAAGATGAAAAAACAATGATAGTTGTGAATGGAAACGAAGATGATGTTGAAGTAGATTTGACTAAGTATTCTGAGACTATAGGAAAAACTCAAAAAGTGAAAAACATTAAAACCGAAGAGCTATTCGATTTAAATCAAAGTAAAAAAATCACAATTAAAAGTAAATCAGCAGAAATATTTTTATTGGAAGGTTCTAGAGAATAATCAGAAATTCAAATTGATAAAGATTAATAGTTAATAATTAATTTAACTTGCGTTAAACTTTGATCGTAACAGACATAAGTCTTTGTCACACTGAGCCTGTCGAAGTGTGACATTAGTTAAGAAAATCAGTCTTCGACAAGCCTGTCCGCCGACAGGCGGGCTCAGACTGACATTAGGAAATAATTAATTCAGAAAAACAAAGGCATCTTATGTTAGAAATCCAAAAAAAACTTACGAACACTTTTTATGCAATGCTTGCATTGCCGGCAACGGCAATGGGATTTGCATTGTCAATTCAAATATCAGCACTAAGTTGGATACTAAGTACAAAATATAAATTGGATATTCATGACGTCGGGCTTGTATGGGCTGCCGGACCAATAGCTGGGATTCTTGGGCAAGTAATAATCGGAATTATCAGCGATAAGGTTTGGATGTGGAATGGACGGCGCAGACCATTCATTCTCATCGGTGGGTTCTTAGCTGCAATGATGCTTCTTGCTCTGCCCAACATAGATGTTATTTCTTCATCACTGGGAATTGGCGGAATTCTCGGAGTTGCAATTGTCGTCGCACTCACGCTTGATCTAGCAATAAATGTCAGTTTTAATCCTACTCGATCAGTTATTGCTGATGTAACTCCTGAAGGAGTTGAACGCACAAAAGGTTACACCTGGATGCAGACTATCTCCGGAACATTTGGTGTGCTTGCTTATGTAATTGGAGCCATTTGGGATAATTACGTTTTGATTTACTTCGGAGTTTTTCTTGTACTTTTCTTATCTCTCTTCCCTACTTTTTTTATTGAAGAGCCCAGGTATCTCGCAGGACAAACTGAAGCTGATTCAAAGACAAAATCAAAAACTTCGTTTGGAGAGATATTAAACTACATCCAGCCATTATGGGGATTCTTACTTTACGCTATTTACGCAATTACCATGAGAATAATAAATATTAAGTTCGACAATTATTACGCAGAGATTATCTGCTTCGTTGTGACTTTATTTTTCATCTTCAAAGTTCTTATGCAAAAGAGTGAAGGAAAATCTGCTGCAGAAAAAGGATTGATTGGATTTAAGAAAGTTCTTGCTGCTCATTCCTTTACTTGGGTTGGTATTCAAACAATGTTCGTTTACATGTTTGCTTATGTTCAGTACAAAGTTTATGGGTATGGAGATGGAAGTGTAATTCCCGATGAGGTATCAATTCAAATGGGGAAAGTTGTGACAATTAGCTTCTTGATTTTCAATGCAATTGCAGCTGTTTTACCGGCATTTGTGTTGGAACCAATCACCAGAAAAATTGGGAGGGTAAAAACACATTTCATCTGCATTGCAACAATGGCAGTTGGTTATGCTGCAATGTTGTTTTTAGGTTTCTCACCATTTATCATTTACATTATTATGGCGATTCTTGGAATCGGCTGGGCATCAACAATCAGTTTACCGTTTGCAATCATGTCGCAGCAAGTCGATCAAGCTAAGATGGGATTGTTCATGGGCTTGTTCAATCTTTCAGTAGTTCTGCCTCAACTTGTTGCAAGCTTCGGAATTGGATTAGCGATTAGTCAAGCAGAAAATAAGAGTTTGATCTTCATAATCAGCACGGTCACACTTGCAATCTCAGCATTCTTATGGATGCTTGTTAAGGAAGAGAAAATACATGGCGTTGAAGTTACAACGCGGGGTAAAGCTGGGCACTGATGTTTATCCTTGTAGGGAACAAGCTCCTGCTTGTTCCGAATACAGGGTAGCTACCGTAAACTGCGGATCGAGCAGGAGCTAGATCCCTACTCTCCAAATTATTATGGATGCTTGTGAAGGAAGAAAAAATTCATGGAGCTGAGGTTACAACATAAGGTAAAGCTGGGCACTGAATTTAAAGCGTGTCGTCCCCTCTTGAGAGGGCTTGCCCCCAAAGTAGCTTCCTTGCCCCAGGGGGGCGAGGGGTGTGTAGGTAAATAGATTGAACGAGTAAGCTAAACAAACCAGAACCATGAAACGCCCAATCATTCCCTACAATCCTGCTCTTAAAGAAAAAGCAAGACAATTAAAAAACAACAGCACGTACCCAGAAATAATGCTCTGGAACTACCTCAAATGCAAGCAAATGAAAGGATATGATTTCCATCGTCAAAAACCTATTGACAATTATATTGTGGATTTCTTTTGCAACGAACTTATGCTCGCAATAGAGGTTGATGGTGAGAGTCATTATAGAAATGAAAAGCGAGATGAGAGACGACAGAAGAAAATTGAGAGCTACGGCATCGAGTTTCTGAGATTCGATGATTTAGATATTGTGCATAAGCTTGACTTAGTGATAAAGAGAATTGAAAAGTGGATTGATGAGTATGAGACAAGAAAAAATAAAATGTAAGATATAATCCGCGATAGACACACCCCTCGCCCCTCTGGAGAGGGGACGGTGCGTTTCCCTTCTTGAGAAGGGACGACCTGTCTCGACTTGGCCCGCTTCGAGAGGTCGAACACGAGGCGAGCAGTCAAGCCAAGGCGGAAGGGATGTGTATGAGGCATTGATTATACTGGTAATCGAAGTTTCAGACACACCCCTTCCGTTCCCCTCTCAGAGAGGGGATGCTGTACGCTTTTTGCACTTCACTTTTCTTCATCCACATCCTCCACAAAATAAACCATCAGTCCTGCGATAATCATTGATGCACCGCCAAGCAACAGGGCATAAATTGCTTCACCGCCAACAATGTTCTTCACGAAAAATCCGAGAATAGCAGCAGCAGTTATTTGTGGAATGACAATAAAGAAATTAAAAATTCCCATGTACACTCCCATTTTTTCTGGTGGAAGCGAACCAGCAAGTATTGCATAAGGCATTGCTAAAATTGAAGCCCACGCTAATCCAATTCCGAGTTCGGAAACCAAAAGTAAATTTGGATTTTTAATCGCATAGAAAGAAGCAAAAGCTAATCCGCCAACTATAAGCGAAATCATGTGGACGGTTTTTCTATTTGTTTTCTTTGCCATAGCAACCAATGCGAAAGCCATTACAGCTGCAAAACCATTGTAAACAGCCATCAGAACGCCGACCCAATTTGCGCCCTCATTGTAAAGTTCAGAGGAAGGATCAGTTGCTCCGTAAATGTGATGCGTAACTGCTGGAGTTGTGTAAATCCACATTGCAAACAATGCAAACCATGAAAAAAACTGAACAACAGCAAGCTGTCTCATCGTCTTAGGCATTTTGTAAAGATCGTTTAAGATAGAAACTAATCCACTGGAAGTTTTATTTTGATTTGTGAATAAACCAGCTATAAGTTGAAGCAACCCAAAAATGATTGATCCGACAAACAGGACATAAAGTCCGTAATCATTTTCGTGAAGAATAAAATGAAGGATTAATGAGCCGGCTACGCCAACTAAAATCCCAATAACGCCATTTCTATTAAACATAGAAGCAGACACATTCTCAGACGATCTTACTGATGATATTGAATGAACCGAATTTTTATCTGACTCTGAAAATTTTTTTAACTCTTCGGGAGAATATTCTTTTGTGGAAAAAACTGTGTAAAGAACTGAAAGAAGAAACACCGCTCCGCCGATATAAAATGAAAACTTAACTGAATCGGGAATCTCTCCAGCATCTGCAATATTGGAAATTCCAAACCAATTTGTCATCATGTAAGGCAAAGCGGAGGCGACGATTGCACCAATTCCAATAAAAAAGCTTTGCATCGAAAATCCTATTGTGCGCTGTTCTGACGGAAGCATATCGCCAACAAAAGCACGAAATGGTTCCATTGAAATATTTATTGATGCATCCATTATCCAGAGCATTCCGGCTGCAATCCATAGTACCGGTGAATTCGGCATGAAAATAATTGCCGTAGAAGCAAGCAGAGCCCCCACTAAAAAGAACGGTCTTCTTCGTCCAAGTCGGTTCCAGGTTTTGTCGCTCATATGGCCGATGATTGGCTGAACGATTAAACCCGTAACAGGAGCAGCGATCCATAGAATCGGAATATCCTCTATTTTTGCTCCGAGTGTTTCGAATATTCGGCTTACGTTGGCGTTTTGTAGGGCAAAACCGAATTGAATACCAAGAAATCCAAAGCTCATATTCCAAATTTGCCAGAACGATAAACGAGGTTTTTGCATGAGGAATTTCCTATTTTAAAATAGAGTTGTAAAAATTTTTGGTAAAGATAAAGTAAATCGATGAAAAACTCCTCATCATTAGTTTAGTTAAGGGATTCATTTATTTTTAAATATTCCAACACTTTGAGCGATTGACTGGAAAGAATTGGTAAAACTTTGTGTCTTAGAGCTTTTGTGGCTGAATAAATGATCCTGATTAATTATAAAAGTACTTTTGCCACCAAGACTCAAAGACTCAAAGATTCACTAAGGAAATCACATTAATTGTCCTTCCTTAGCACAAAAAACAATGTTTAATGATTTTGTAAAATAGTTTCAAAAGGCATGAAAGAAGATAAAACAGCTCAACGAAAAAAAGAGCATCTAGAATTGTGTTCGACAGATGATGTTAATTTCAAATTCAAGACAAATGGATTTGAGAAATACGATTTTATTCATAACGCAATTACAGAAGTTGAGATTGATGAGATTAACTTCGAAACCAAGCTATTCAAAGAGAAAATCAGCTACCCATTCTTAATTTCTTGTATGACCGGAGGCACAACCGAATCTGAAAATATTAATGCAAGACTTGCCGTTGCAGCTCAAGACTTAAACATTCCAATTGGAGTTGGAAGCCAGAGACAAACTTTAGAAAATCAGAAATATATTAATTCGTACAAAGCCATTAGAAAAAACGCACCGTCTGTTCCTATCTTTGGAAATATTGGTGCGGCACAAATTGTTCAATTAAAAAAACTTGGAGTAGTTCAATCCCTTGTTGATCAAATTGAAGCGGATGCAATGGTTGTTCATCTAAACCCTCTTCAAGAATTGTTGCAAAAAGAGGGTGAACCCAATTTCAAAGGATTGCTTGGCAAAATCGAAAAACTAGTAAAAAAATTAAATGTTCCGATTATCATAAAGGAAGTTGGTTCAGGAATTTCCGGTTTAGCTGCCAAAAAATTACTTGAAGCCGGAGTTAAAGGAATTGATGTTGCCGGCGCCGGAGGAACAAGTTGGGCTGGAGTGGAAATGCTTCGAAATAAAAGTCAAAAAGAAATTGATTTGTGGGATTGGGGAATCCCAACGTCTTACTGTTTAAAGGAAGTGCGGAAGTTGAAAAAATCACATAAATTTGTTTTGATTGGGTCGGGAGGAATTAACTCTCATGTTGATGCTGCAAAAGCTTTAGCATTAGGAGCCGACATTGTTGCATCAGCAAGAATAATTTTACAGACTCTTAATAAAAGTGGAATTGAAGGTGTGAAAAAATTAATCACAAACTGGTTTGACTTTGTGAAATCAGTTATGTTCCTAACCGGCTCAAAATCAATTTCAGAATTACGGAACAATAAAATTATCTTGAAAGAAAAACTGTATTGAATCCGACAGTAATAAAAAGTTATCGTTCTCTCATTAGTAAGCAAAGAAAAATCGTTGAGCAGAGAATAAGAAAAGTATTTGCCAAACGGAAGCCGCGGTCATTGTATGAACCGTCAGCATATTTGTTAGAAAGCGGTGGTAAAAGATTACGACCACTGCTCGTACTTTTATCTGCAAAAGCCGTTGGAGCAAAATTCTCCACAGCATATAATGCGGCAGTTGCCGTTGAACTTCTTCATAATTTTACACTCGTGCATGATGATATTATGGATAACGCAGATAAAAGGAGAGGAAGATCAACGTTGCATAAAAAATATGATGTTAATACTGCAATTCTCGCCGGGGATAGCTTGCTTTCAATCGCTTATGAATATTTACTGAAAGATTGCAATGGAAATGCGAAGAATATTCTTGCATCCTTCACAAATGGATTAGTAGAAGTTTGCGAAGGTCAAAGTTTAGATAAAGAATTTGAATTGCGAAACAATGTTTCATTGAACAAATACTTGGACATGATTCGAAAGAAAACCGCCGTTATGGCCGAAATGTGCTGTTCGATAGGTGCACAAATCGGCGGTGGAACTAAAGCCGAGATAAATGCTCTTGAAACCTACGGGCGAAATATCGGAATCGCTTTCCAGATTCAGGATGATCTCTTAGATATTATTGCTGATGAAGCAGAATTTGGGAAAGTCGTCGGTGGCGATTTAATTGAAGGTAAAAAGACATTCCTTTTTATTAAAGCGTTTGAACAAGCAAAAGGCGAAGATAAAAAAGTTTTGTTTGAAATGATTCTAAACAAAGGAATAAAGAGGCATCAGGTTGATCAATACAAAGAAATTTACACGAGACTTGGTATTTTAGACGAAGCAAAAAAATCTATTTTTCATTATTCAGATATTGCAGTGAATTCCCTTAAAAGATTATCTAAAAATGAAGATAGAGAAATTCTTAAGTGGATCGCATACTCTTTGGTTGATAGAATTAGATAAGAATGATAGAGGAAAAAGTTACAATAATAAATAAAGCGGGAATGCACACTAGACCCGCAGCTACGATTGTAAAATTAGCTTCCAAATTCAAATGCGAGTTTTTCATTTATAAGGATGGAATGAACATTAATGGTAAAAGTATAATCGGCGTGATGACACTTGCTGCAGAAATGGGTTCGGAGGTTACTCTCACTTTTGAAGGTGAAGATGAAAAGGAAGCCGCTGCAGAAATAGTAGATTATTTTAGAAGAGGATTTGACGAATTGTGAAAACTTTCAGACAAATATTCAGAGAAGCCGAAAATAAAATTCCTGGTATTGCAGCCGCTCCGGGGATTGTAATTGCTAAAACTTATTTATTCACTAAAGAAGCAATTGAAATAAGTGAAGGTGAGATATTTGAAGTTGAGGTAGCCAAAGCAAACCTTGATGAAGCTCTGAGAAAGTCAAAAAAAGAATTGAATAAAGTCCTCAATATTGCACGAGAAAAAATGAGCGGAACAAGGGCAGCAATTTTTGAAGCGCAAATGATGATCCTGGATGATCCTGTGCTGATCTCGGCAATTAAAAAGCGAATTGAGAAGGAGAGGAAGCTTCCCGAATTTATCGTGAATGATGAAATCTCTAAATATCAGCAATTGATGATACTTTCGCACGAACCTTACATGAAAGAACGTGCTCACGATATTGAAGATATTAAGAATAGAATTATCAGAAATCTTCAGAAAAAAAGGTGGCAATCTAAGATTCCCAATGATGCAATTGTTGTAAGCGATTCATTAACCCCTGCAGATACTATTTTACTCTCCCGCTGCAATGTAAAAGGATTTGTAACTGATCATGGAGGAGTTACATCACATGCGGCAATCATTTCGAGATCGCTGAACATTCCTGCAGTAGTTGGAACTCACAATGGAAGCAAGCTAATTAAAGATGGTGAGACGATAATCATAGATGGGTTTCATGGCTATGTTTTCACCACTCCGGCTGAAGACCAAATTAAATTCTATACTTTAAAGCAAGAAAAATTAATTGAACTTCAAAAAGGACTTGAAGAACTAAAAGATTTGCCGGCAAAAACAAAAGATGGTAAGGAAATTCATCTCAAGGCAAATGTTGATGTTACAGGTGAAATAGATATCGTGGTTACAAGTGGTGCAAAAGGTATCGGTTTGTATAGAACGGAACAAATACTAGAGGAACTCGGGGAATTTCCTAATGAAGATGAACAAACCACTATTTATACAAGACTTGCCTCAAGAATTTATCCGGAACATATCACAATCCGTGCATTCGATATCGGAGGAGATAAGTTCAAGTTTTTAGATTACACCGAACCGAATCCATTTTTAGGACTTAGAGGGATTAGAATTCTTCTTGAGAATATTACTTTGTTTAAAACTCAAATCAGGGCTGTGCTTCGAGCAAGTCAAAATAAAAACATTCAATTTATGCTTCCAATGATTACAACATTGAAAGAGATTAAGCATGCAAAAGAAATTATTGAAGAGTGTAAGAAAGAGCTTAAAAAAGAAAAAATAGTTTTTGACTCTAGAATGAAAATCGGAATTATGATCGAAGTTCCTTCAGCAGCAGTGTTGGCAAAAGAATTTGCACAAGAGATAGATTTTATAAGCATCGGCACAAATGATCTCATACAATTTTTAATGGCGGTTGATCGTGGAAATGACTTGGTCGCAGAGCTTTATCAGGAATTTAATCCTGCAGTTATCCGGACCATTGCACATATAGTCCGTGAAGCAAAAAAAGCTCATCGTGAAGTAAGCATTTGCGGTGAAATGGCTGCTGATACTTTGGCTATGCCTCTTTTAGTAGGATTAGGACTCGATTCTCTAAGTATGTCTCCTGCGACCCTGCCATATGCAAAAAGGATTATTAGGTCAATGTCATACCATAAAGCAAAAGAAATGGCAGACGAATGTATTGAACTGGGTTCCGAAAAAGAAATCAGTGACAGAATTGAAAAATTTTTCAAAGAGCATTCAATTATTAGGACCAGACAAATTATTTAACGATTTATCATTAAGGTAAATATATTGTAGTTGCTTTATTTATTTCTTCAAATAACTTTCCATTAGTAAAATCTTATCTTCTTATTTAATTGGAAAAACATTTGTTCGTCTCTAAATATTTTACTCTCAGTCTAAAACTTTATCTGGTATTACTTTTTCTAGTTTTTCAGCAACCTGCCGACGCTCAATTCTATTTTTTTGGAAGAAATAAAGTTCAATACGAAAAATTTGATTGGAAGGTTCTCAAAACCGAGCATTTTGATATTTATTATTACAACGAAACCGAACAGCTTGCCGAAATCGGTGGACATTTTGCTGAGGAAGTTTACAATGAACTTAAAGTCAGGCTTAATCATGTTCTGACCCGACGTGTTCCGCTCATTTTTTATAACACACATATTCATTTTCAACAGACTAACATAACTCCAGGATTTATTCCTGAAGGAGTTGGTGGCTTCTTTGAGTTCATAAAAGGGAGGGTGGTTATTCCATCAACCGGTTCATTAAATGATTTCCGGCATGTTATTCGTCATGAACTAGTGCATGTGTTTATGACGAATAAAATTTATCGCGTGCTGACTGATCACCGGATCCCAAGTGATGTGCTGCCCCCGTTGTGGTTTGTTGAAGGAATTGCAGAATATTTTTCAACCGATGTCGATGATCAGGCTGAAATGGTAATGCGCGATGCAGTTCTTAACAACTATTTTGTTCCCTTAGAAAACATATCACAAATTTACGGTTCCTTTTTAATGTATAAAGAAGGGCAGAGCTTTTTAGAATTTGTGGAAGAGAAATACGGCCCAGAAAAAATTCCATTAATGCTTGATAATTTTTGGATGTACACCAATTTTAATAAAGTAATATCGTACACTGTAGGAAAATCTATTGAAGACTTAGATTCGGAATGGCTGCTTCATCTTAAGAAAAAATATTTTCCGCTTATAGAAGACAAAGTACCGATTGAGAATGCTGCGAAGAAGATTACCAATTTTGGGTATAACTTTTCTCCTGTCGCTTATCAAAAAGAAAAGGAGAAATTTATTTACTTTGTTGGAAACCGAGATGGATATTCTTCGTTATACAAGATGAAACTAGCAGAAAGAACCTTCGATGATGAAAATGAATACGAGGATCCCGAATTAGTAATTCGCGGTGAAAAAACCGAAGAACTTGAAACATTTCATCTTTTCCAAACATCAATTGATATCTCGAGCGATGGACAAATTGCCTTCGTCACGAAAGCCGGGGGAACCGATGTTCTTCATTTCTTTTCTATAAGTGAAAATAAAATTATAAAAACTTTTAAAGGTGATAATCTTGTTAACATTGTCTCGCCCAAATATTCCCGTGATGGTAAAAAAGTAGTGTTTCAGGCTGTTGATCAAAAAGGATTTAGTGATTTGTTTGTGTACGATGTTTCGACTGATTCTCTGCTTCGTTTGACAAATGATTATTATGATGATAAGGAACCCATTTTTTCCGCTGAAGAGAGTCAAATAATTTTCAGTTCCGACAGAACGTCCGGAACGTTCGAAAAGAGGTACAATCTTTTCACTTTAGATTTACAATCTTTTCAGATAAAGTATCTTACTTATTTAAGCGCTGATTTTCACTCGCCGATAATTTCACCTGATAGAAAAATATTACTATTTACTTGCGATGAAGATGGTGTAAGAAATATCTATTCCGTGGAAATAAACGAAAACAACAATGCAAAAAAAATAAAAAGAATATCCAATTTTATAACCGGTGCATTTAACCCAAGATTTTATGACGATTCAACTATAATTTTTTCTGGTTTTGAAAAATTCAGCTTCAACCTATATAAGTTTGATTTGAATAAAACAGTGAAAGATTCATTCCTCACGATAACTGAAGATTTTCATAATAAAGACACTAAATGGCATGCGGAAAAAATTATGTCTGAAATTGAACGGAAGAATTATAATTACGATAAAGAATACACTTTAGATTATGCACAAAGCCAGGTTTCAACCGATCCCATATTTGGTACTCGGGGTGGTGCAGTTTTATCTTTAAGCGATCTTTTGGGGGATGATAATTACTTTTTCCTTATCTATAACACTGCAAATGTTCAAAGCGATTTTCTGAAAAGTTTTAATGTTGCATTGCAAAGAATAAATTTATCCGATCGTTCCAATTATGGATACGGAGTTTTCCATTTCAGCGGAAATAGATATGATATTCGTGACTCGGATGAATTTTACTTTGAAAGAAGCTTTGGCGGATTTTTTCTTTTAAATTTTCCTATCTCCAAATTTCAAAGATTGGAAACAAGTGTTTCGTTAGTTAACTCAGATAAAGAAGTTATCAGTGGAGTAATTGAGCGTAAAGCTTTACTGCTCAGCAATACGCTGTCATGGGTAATGGACAACTCGCTTTGGGGCCCGTCTGGACCTTTGGATGGAATACGTGCTCGTCTGCTGCTGGGTTACACTGGTGATGTAAAATTCAGCAACGTAAATTACTTCACTTTTATTGCAGATTTTAGACAATACTTCCGATTAAGCTTCAGATCCGCACTAGCATTTAGAAGCGCTCTTTTCTATAATGAAGGCAAAGAAGCAAGAAGATATTTTATGGGAGGAAGCTGGGATTTGAGGGGATGGCCTCGCTGGTCTATTCGTGGCGAAAAGCTATGGCTCTCATCACTCGAACTGCGCTTCCCGTTAATTGATGAAATTAGAATTAGATTTCCATTTCTTGGTTTAGGATTTTTTGGAATTCGCGGTGCTCTCTTTGCCGATGCCGGCGGCGCTTGGGACACGGATTATAGAACTACTTTAGGAAGCATGGGAGGAGGAATTCGTTTTAATCTTTTCGGTGTACTTGTACTCAGATATGATGTTGGTAAGAAGATAGAAAATAATTTATCGAATTTTCAAGACGGATTATTTTATCAATTCTTTTTTGGATGGGATTTCTGAGAAAAATATTTACATATCTGTCATTTATAATTTTTATTGGTGGCTGCGCGCCATCACTTATAAAATTAGATACCTACAAGGATGATAATCCTTACTCGCAATATGGAAATTCCTCTCAACGCAAATTTTACCATGAGCAGCCGATTAGTATAGACTTTACTGAAAAATGGGAATCACAAATTAATGGAGGGTTTTCAAATTCATCTGTTACAGTTTATGACAGCGCTGTTTTTGTGAATGACTTATCAGGCAGAATTTATTGCTTTTCACTTGCAACTGGAAAAACTCTCGGACAATTAAGGTATAAAGGATCAATTTTTACAACTCCTATAATCCAAAAATCCTTAATAATTTTTGCTGTTGTAAATCATAAGGGAAATATATCTACTCTCTACTTTTATGATTTTAAAGAAGGTAAAGAACTTTCATCAGTTGAAATTGAGGGGAGGGTTATAAATCAATTATTGAAAATAGATGATGGAATAATATTATTATCGGAAACAGGACATCTATATAAATTTGATTTCACTGGAAATTTAATTTGGTATTATGAAGCAAAATCTTTTTGCCATAGCAACCCTGCATCAAATAATAAAGTTATTGTTTTTGGAAATGATAACGGAGAAATAATAAGTATTGATCAAAGGGATGTATTACGTAACAACGATCCTAACAGCAAACTTATTTTCCGTGAAAAAATTGGTCATCCTTTTTTTAGTGGAGCAATTATCTTTACCAACGAAATTTACATCGGAAATGATGATGGAAATATCTACTCAATTGATTTAAATAGTGGTAATGTTAATTGGTCATTTCAAACCGGGGCAAAGATTAAAATGGAAGCCGTTGTGACTGAAGATGAAATTTTTATCGGAAATCTTAACGGTGAACTTTACAAGCTCGCAAAAGATGGAAAACAGATATGGAGGTTGGATACTAAAGGTTTGATGAACATGACTCCAATCTTAACGAATGATTACTTGATTTTGCCTGATACAAACAAGAAGGTTTATATTGTATCCCGGGACAATGGTGAGATTGTCAATTCATTAACATTGGAAGGAAGAGTGAAACTTAGTCCTGTAATAAATAAAAATTTATTATTCATCGGTTTTGAAAATGGAAATCTAAGAGCATATGAAATCACCCAATGAGGCTTTCTTTATCTTAATCTTCATCTTAATCTTGAACGCTCTTTCGGTGAATACTTTTGCTCAAGAAATTAATTCGACTTTAATACTCTCCGGCAATTTGGATTCTTTAAAATCAGATCCTCAGGTGCCGATAAAAGAAGTCTTATTGAACTCAAGCCCGCAGGACGCTTATGTTTTTTACAACGACAGCTTAATTGGGAATACTCCATTATTTGTCCAAAACAGTTTTACAAAATTAACATTAAGAAAAAGCGGTTATGATGATACTCATATTTTATTCGATGATATTATTCCGGGTAAAGTGGTTCCAATGAATTATAGTGGCCAAGAAAAAGAAAAGAGCTTTTTCGAAAAAGACATTTTCAAAATTCTAACTGCCGGAATTGTTGTGCTGGGTGGAGCAACTGCCTACTTTAAGATTAAAGCTGATAATAAATTTGAGGAGTATGAATTCTCGGGTAACAGCAAATTACTTGATGAAACAAGAAAATATGATCTTATCAGCGGGATTACTTTCGGAGCTTTGCAAATAAACTTCGGATTGTTGCTTTATTATTTCCTGAGCGAATGATGTTAACAGTTTTAGAAGCACTAAATAGTGCCTCAGATTATCTTAAGAATAAAGGGATCAAATCTGCACGATTGAACGCTGAACTATTGCTTGCTCACATCTTAAACTGTAAAAGATTAGAAATGTACCTGTCATTTGACCGTCCCCTTCAAAAAGCAGAAACCGATTCTTACCGGGAACTTCTTAAAAGACGAAGTGGATTTGAACCTCTGCAATACATCATTGGCAAAGTCGAATTTTACGGACTCGAGATTGAAGTCAATCGTTCGGTACTTATCCCGAGGCCAGAAACAGAACTGCTAGTCGAAGCGATCATCGAATTGGTTGGGAAAGATTCAGCGATAAATATTTTGGATATCGGATCCGGAAGCGGAAATATTTCAATTGCATTAGCCAAAAATATTCCAAGCTGTAAAGTTATTGGAATAGATATCAGTGAAAAAGCAATCGAGATTTCTAAAAAAAATGCAAAGCTAAATGAAGTGGAGAATCAATTGATATTTGTAAATAAAAATATTTTGAATGGATTTGAGATAGGGGAGAGCCGGTTTGATGTTGTTGTTTCAAATCCACCGTATGTTTCGGTTAACGATTTTGCTAATCTTGATCCTGAGCTTCGTCTTTATGAACCGAAAATCGCTCTGACTGATGAGAATGATGGATTAAGCTTTTACAGAAAAATTTCTTCTTTATCAGGATCATTACTAAAAAATAATGGCAAAATATTTTTTGAAATCGGTGCTGGTCAATCAGAAGCAGTAAAGAAAATATTAATGGATGATGACTATAACAACATTGTAATAAAAAAAGATTTCTCTGACATTGATCGAATAATAATTGGAGAGAAGACTTGAAAGCAGTTATTCAAAGAGTTTCATCTGGCAGTGTTTTAATTAAATCTGAAAATTATGAACGAGAAATAAAAAAAGGATTTGTTATTTTGCTCGGCATTCGAAATGGCGATAGTGAAAACGATTCAATCTTCCTGGCAGATAAATGTTCTAATCTTAGAGTATTTGAAGATAAAGAGGAAAGGATGAATTTATCTTTGAAAGATGTTGATGGTGAGGTGCTTGTTATTTCGCAGTTCACTCTTTATGGCGATGCACAGCGTGGAAATCGCCCAAGCTTTATTGAAGCAGCTAAACCCGATATTGCAATTCCGCTTTATGAGAAATTTATTCAAAAAATGAAAGTTAATTTAGGTGATGAAAAAGTAAAAGAAGGTATTTTTGGGGCAATGATGGAGGTAAAAATAATTAACGATGGCCCGGTTACAATAATTATTGATTCAAAGTGAGCAGACGCAAACACAAAATTAATTCGAACCATACTTTAGAGTTTTCTTGTGAATAATATCCTGATGATCTTTATTGATGGCGTTGGAATAGGAAACAAAGATTATTCATCTAATCCTTTCTTTAAATATGGCTTTAAAACATTTGAAAAATTCTTCGGAGGAATACCTTCATTACAAAATTCTAAACTGGAAACTGACAATCGTTTTTTATTTCCCGTTGATGCGTGTCTTGGAGTTGAGGGATTACCTCAAAGCGGTACGGGACAAACATCAATTTTTTGCGGAATAAATGCCCCTAGGATAATTGGGCAGCATTTCGGTCCTTATCCTTACTCTACATTAGTGCCAATCATCAAAGAAAAAAATATTTTCAAATATTTTCTTGATAAAAAACAAAAAGTAACATTTGCAAATGCTTATCCCAAAATATTTTTTGATTATATCAATTCCGGTAAGAAGAGACTAAGCGCCACATCGTTGATGTGCCAGCTAAACGGAATGAGGTTGAATAAGGTTACGGATGTCCGGCATGGTAAAGCATTAACTGCTGAAATCACAAATGAACGTTGGAATAAAAAGCTTGGTTACACATTGCCAATTATTTCTCCGGAAACCGCAGCACGAAGATTACTGCGAATAGCATCGCAAAATTCCTTTACTCTTTATGAGTATTTTCTGACCGATCACATCGGTCATGGCAGATATGAAGATGAATATGAACAGATTATAAATAATCTTGATAGATTTTTATATAAAATATTTGAAAAAATGTATTATAATAATTCTACTTTAATAATTTGCTCCGACCACGGGAATCTAGAAGATACATCGATTAAAACGCATACTCTCAATCCTGCATTGATGATCGCGGCAGGAAAAAATGCTCAACAAATATCCAAGCAGGTTGATGATCTGACAAAAATTAAAGGTGCCATAATAAATCTCTTCAAATGAAGAATTATCCTTTTATCCGATACAGTTTAATATTCATCAGCGGGATAGTAATAAATAATTTCTTTACAATAGGTTATGAGCTTCTTGTTCTTCCTCTCATCATCTTCTTATTAATTTCTATTTTGGGCTATTTCATTAAACATAAAAGGATGGCAGAACTAGTTTCTACTATCAGTTTCTACTTATTCTTTTTTACTCTTGGAAATTATCTTCATGCAATAGAAGTTGAAAGCAAATTTTTTCTTCCGGATGAAATGAAAACAATTGAGAAATTAGTTGTGATAGGTTCTGTTCAATCGATTGATTTACGGAAAGAAAAAGAAATTTCATTCAATCTCAAATCCGATTCGATAAGAATTGATAATGTTTACCAAACAAGAGAGATATTTCTTATTTGCCGGGTGAGAGATAATGACGAAAGCTTGAATAAGCTTTACAATAAATTGGTTCCTGGCAATATAGTTAGAATTGAAGGAACGTTTCAGAAGGGCAGGGAAGATAGAAATCCCGGCGAATTTAATTATGACAACTACCTGCATTCACAAGGTATCAGCGGATTACTTTATGTTAATGACGACTACGATGTGAAAATAATCAATTGGAATTCGAGTGCATTCCAGACAGCAATATTCAACGCACGAAAGTTTGTCGATTCCCAAATAAAATCTTTACATAATGCACAAACTGCCGGACTCTTGCGCGGACTGCTGCTTGCAGATAGAAGCAATATTGATTATGAAACAAAAACTGAGTTTGTTAACTCAGGAGTAATGCACATACTCGCTGTTTCAGGGCTTCATGTCGGTTACATTGTTTTAATATTCGTGGTTGTACTAGGAAGATTCAATATTTTCATCAGATCAATCTTGACAATTGTTGGTTTGATAGCATTCTTATTATTAACAGGAATGCCCCCATCAGTGTTTAGAGCAGTTGTAATGGCAGTTGTTATAATTATGGCTTACATGGCTAATCGATCTACAAACATTTTTAACTCGCTGGCAATTGCAGCATTCATTGTTCTTTCATTAAATCCTGAAGAATTATTTGGAGCCGGATTTCAACTTTCTTTTTTGGCAGTTCTCTCAATTGCCGTTATTTACCCAATCATGCAGAAATATATTTATTCTCTCAAACTCAAATCGAAAGTCGTAAATTATATTTTACTTTTCATGGGGGTTTCACTCAGCGCTCAACTTGGTACTCTTCCACTGACACTGATTTACTTCGGTAAACTTTCATCAGTCTCTTTGCTCACAAATTTAATTGTAATACCGCTTGCAGGTGTAATTGTCGGAATTGCCATCTTCACACTCACGTTAAGTCTATTCATTTCTTCTATTGCTATTTTTTATTCATCAGCAAATGAGATAATAATCTATACATTGTACAAAATCATTTCGTTTGCAGGCAGCAACCAGTATTCATTCATCCCAATCAAGAACTTCACACTATATGATTCAGCAATATTTTACGCAGCGATTGTGCTTATCATATTAGGTTTAACACAATTTAAAAGTGTGGCAGGTAAAATAATATTTATGATTCTTGTGATTACAAATGCAGTTCTGCTCAGTTCATTTGATAACAGGAACTTACTAGAAGATAATAATTTAAACGTGATGATGATTGATGTGAGCCAAGGCGATGCCACTTTGATCAAATTTCCAAATGGACAATCGGCTTTGATAGACGGCGGTTACGCTTCATTTTATTTTGATAATGGTAAAAGAATAATTCGACCTTTGCTAAACCATCTTGATATTTATAAAATCGATTATGCATTTGTGTCGAGCATAACACAAGAAAGCTATGGTGGGTTTATTCCCTTGATTCGGAGCGGCATCATTAGAAATATTATTAAGCCAATGCCGGATTCAAGTTCCATGGTAGATATTAAGTTTGAAGAGTTAATACATGAAAACAATATCTCTATTAAATATTTTAGGAAAGATGTTTTGGAAATTCACGAAGTAAAAATTTATTTATTGAATGATGAGAATTCAACATCTTTTATTCGAACAAAAAATAACCAAACGGGTGTATTTAAGCTCGTTTATGGAAATACCAGCTTTTTATTTCCTGGGAATATCGAAAACGAAGCGGAATATTTTTATTGTGATGAATATAAAAATTTTCTGAAGTCAGATGTTCTAAAAATCGCAAATAATGGAAGCATAAACAGCACATCATTAGAGTTTTTGCAGACCGTTCAGCCAAAAATGAGTTTGATAAGTGTTGCGAATCAGAATAAATTTGTTAAGACATCTCCATTTATCTTAGAACGCTTGAAAAAAATGAACTCTCAAATCTATCGAACTGATCAAGAAGGAGCAGTTCTTCTTCAATCGGATGGTGTTAAGATAAGAAAAGCCAGATGGAAATAAATTATTTTATAAGGAAGGAATGAAAATGGCAAACAAACCTCTTGTTGGAATATTGATGGGAAGCGATTCCGATCTTGAAATAATGAAAGAAGCGTCTGATATTCTTAAACAATTTGAGATTGAACATGAAATGAAAATTCTTTCAGCGCATCGGACACCGAAACTTGCCGCTGATTATGCTGAAACTGCGCACACAAAAGGAATTAAAGTTATAATTGCCGGAGCCGGAAGCGCCGCACATTTGGCAGGAGTTATTGCAGCTTTATCGCCGCTTCCGATTATTGGTGTCCCGATAAAATCTAAATCTTTAGAAGGACTCGATTCACTTTTATCAATGGTTCAAATGCCATCAGGAGTACCGGTAGCTACTGTTGCGATAAACGGAGCGAAAAATGCCGGAATCCTAGCTGCACAAATTTTAGGTGTTGGTAATCCATCGATACAAACGAAAGTTTTAGAATACAAAGCAATTCTTGAGAAGGAAGTAGTAGCTAAAAATGATAAGCTTGGATCACACTAATTTTGTTAAATTAAAACCTCGAATTCATTTTAATAACTTTAACGGTAGGGCATCTCTAAAAACTCATCTAAAAGTAAAAAAGGATATAAATTAAACAAAGTG
>MHAR01000009.1 GCA_001803045.1 Ignavibacteria bacterium RIFOXYB12_FULL_35_14
TATGAATTTATCTTTCTATCAATACCTTTACATTAATCGAATACTCTATTCATTGCGGTTTACCGCGCTATGCTTTACCATAAACTGCGGTTGGATTTGTATAAGGAGCATCATAAGGGTATGTAAATTCTGCATGAATAACATGCGTTGTATTACTCAGAGAATCAGAAGTAAAATAACCCGCGTAATTTGAGTGGCTTTCCACATGTAGTTTTCCTATTGGAGTAATATTGCCAATACCAATATTCCCATCTGTCTGATAAATAGCTGAATTACCTAAAGTGGTTGCCCCAGTAAAAAGAGGAACATAATTAGCTGTTCCGCTTCCATCTATTGAGCCGTCGCCACCTCCACCCGTCGCAGAAATTGTTAAATTATTTCCGCTTGGTGTAATAGTTACATTACTCCCAGCAACGAGATTCACACTATCCTTTAATCCATTTAGACTTTTTACTACCTAATTGTTGCCAATCTTTAAACCGGTTACAGCCCCGTCAACTATTTTACTTGTGGTAATCGTACTGTCTAAAATATTTATAGACATGAAAGAATATGGAGAGGGACTTAAAAGTGTTCTTGGTGAGAGTTCACTCTCCGCACCCACAGTAATTCCAAGAAAGTGAATTCGATTGAACGGAACAGTTGTAATTGGATTTATGCTTCCAAGCTGAACGCTGAACAATCCATTTGCTACTGCAACAGTTGGCTGTATTTCCATCCATAAAGCCGCACCCCCTGAAGGATCATTGTAAATTTTAAATGTCATTGCAAAATCACCCGTTAGAATATTTCCCGAGGCATCTTTCAAAACACCTTGATAATTAATTTGTTTTGGTATTGCCTGGCTGAAAATATTGCTTGACAAAAAAACAACCATTGCTAAAAGAAAAATTATACGTTTCATTTTTAGCTCCTTATGTTTTTATAACTAGTTATTTATAAAATATTAATAATGAAATGGCTTAATTATTTCATCATCAGTCCCAAAAGGATTTCTGATTAAATGATACTATTTCATCATCAGTCCCAAAGGGACTTCTGCTAAAGTGATTCCATCACTTTAGCATCAGCATTTTTTTCGTGCTGACATAATTGCCTGCCTGCATTCTACAGATATAGATACCTGTAGAATACTCCGCGGCATTAAATATTAACTCATACCAACCCGCATCCATTTCATGATTAAGCAATGTAGTGACTTCACTCCCGAGAATATCGTAGATTTTAATTAAAACATTGTTTCGTTCCGGAATGCCGAACTTTATAATTGTTGATGGATTAAAAGGATTTGGATAGTTCTGTTCAAGCTTGTATTCTATTGGAAGCATATTTTCATCTTCCGCCGCTTGTAAAACATTTTGATAGTACATTTGCCAAAATCCGGCTTGGGCTTGGTTAATTGTGTTTTCGCATTTGCCAATACTTGTTTGACCTAAAGTTCCTACAATTACATAAGCAGAGTTGGCCTGTATCTCTCCTCCGTTACTTAAAACGCTAAATGCTATTTGATTTTGTGAAAAAGCATTTGCAATAAAGAGGAGTAAAATCAATAATGTGATTTTCATTTAAACCTCCTGTTTTTTGTTTGAATAAAATTGTGCGAAATGAGTGTACCGATATCCGGAAAATCTATGTCTCTCCTCATAGGCGTTCCCTTTCCAGAATGTTGAAGAAAAATTAATAGATAAGCTTGTCTCGCCTTAAGGCAGATTCATATCAGTAAATTTTATGGGAAGCTATTTTCGGCGATTACAAACATTCTATTCTCCATTTATTTAAAGAATACATTTGTTATCACGCCTTGGGGGGAAATTGTAGTTCCGTATTTCAAGAGTTTAGCTGCAATTCAGTATTGTGCAACTTTCCTCCTAAGGTGGAAGAAGTTCCTAAAGAACTTATAATAAGTTCCTTTTTATTTTACTTATAGTCAAGAGGAATCTTGTTTGGTGGGCGAAATGCTGTCATTAATCACTTATGTCCAAAATAAATTGAACTCACTCTGCCATAGGCATCACTATGTGATAATCTCTCTCTTTCACATAGTGATGGCTCTGCCAAAAAAGAGAGAGACTTACCCGCCTTGGCTCGCCAAGGGCGAGACAGGTTGTCAATAAAGCAATATATGACAATGTTCTGATCTACCTGGCGGTAGACAGGCAGAATATTAACACCAAATCATAAGATTTAATAAGCCCTTCTCTTTGTAAGAGAAGGGTTGGGATGAGTTTCATTACAGTGAAAACACATTAGAATATTTTATTTTTTAACAATAAATTTTCTTTTACAAAATTATTTTGGACACCACTTACTTTAATAATTGTCACAAGCTATTTCGTGGCAAGGCAACCATTAAAAAACAAAATGGTCACGAATGACTCCGTGACCATCATTGAAAATTTATCTTAAAAGTTTTTAAAATGTAGACCGGGATAAAGCATAACCGCTGAAGGCTATTCCGCCAACAACAACTCCAATGATAACATAAACAACGATTGCCGCAATCAACACAACCACAAAATATCCAACCATTTTATCTTTTGGAACACTTTTTACTCTTTCTAATCCCATGTAAAGAAGCACAAGTCCGTAGATGCTTGCAATCACAACAAGTATTGAAAGCACCGGGAAGATGTTTAGTATACCTGCAACCCAACCAGGTGTAGAGGAAAATACCGCCACCTTTAGAGATGCAACCATATCCTTGGTTGAGCCGAAGGATGGCGCTAATGCATCAATTATAAAACCGAGAACGAAAACTCCGACGAGAGACAAAATATACGTTAATATGGCCCATGTTAGCGATGTGCCAAATCCTAATTTAATTGCACCAAAGCCATAAGACAGGCCAAAGAAGCTGTAACCAAGAAGCCCTGCTACCGCAGGAATTGCAGCAAGAATAATTGCGTACTTCGTAAAGAGATCGGCGGTAGACCAGCTTTCACCCTTAATAACTTCCCATTCTTTTGCAGGACTAAGAAGCAGATTTTTTACACGGTCAACTAGGTTCATGTTAATCTCCTGAATAATTGATTAAATGATGAATTAAGAGTACTTAGAAAACGACCTTAATGAAAATAATAAATTTTTTAATAGAACGCTTGTTTATTTCATCAAGTAGTCAAGCTAGGCAGACAATGATCACGAAGTGGTTCGTGGCCACCAACAATTTATTAATCGAAAATAATAAATTTATTAATAGTACACTGATCTTTTGGTTAAAGGATTATAATATTAACTGATCTTAATTAATCAGTCTAATCTGCGTCCTAATTGAAATTATTTTACTCTTCAAAAACTTTTCTTACAAAATTAAATTCATCATCGCTTAGCGGTTTATCTGCACCATAAAGATTAGAGATAACTTGCTTAAGATTTCTAAATCCAGGAATCACCGATCCCACAACTTTGTTATGAAGCATGTACTGCAAAGCCATTCTTGCCAATTCTTCATTCGATGATCCAAACTTTTCCTTTAGCTTGTCAATCTTTGGTTCAAGCTTAGCTAAATTTTCCGCAGTGAATCGAGTTGAGTTTGCACGATGATCTCCCGGCTCGAACTTTGGCGGATTTTTCTTATCATATTTTCCAAGAAGTAATCCCTGATGAACTGGACCAAAAGCAATGAACGAGATTTTATATTCATCCAACAATTTTCTTGTAGGAGTTTCTTCTTTTACAAAACGATCGTCAACTGCACTTGCAAAGCTTTGGATCACCTCGGGTTTTACTTTTGGAATCAGCTTTACAAAATCTTCATGTGAGTAGGCTGATTGCCCAATTATCCGGATCTTGCCCTCTTCTTTTAATTTATACATTACTTCGATTGCATCGTTAAGGTAAACGTCATTCTCTCCAAAATCCCCGTGATGGAAATAATAAAGATCAATGTAATCCCTGTTTAGATTTATTAGAGATTGTTCGCATTGATGCCGAATGTGTGCCGGTTCGTAAGCATGAACTGCAGTACCGGGAAACCATCCGATTTTTGTTGCAATAATAAATTTGTTTGTCCGCTTTCCAAGAACTCGTGCAAGCATTCTTTCTGCTCGACCATTGCCATAAACGTCAGCATTATCGAAATGATTTACACCATGATCAATTGCATAAAATATTGCTTGCTTTATTTCATGCTCATCAACATTTGCCCAGCCGTTTGGAACACCGTTAACCCAATTGAGTCCACCCATTGTCCAGCAGCCGAGACTAATTTCGGAGACCTCAACATTTGTCTTTCCAAGTTTTCTGTATTTCATTTTAAACTCACATTTTTTTATTCGAAAATTGCTTCAAGATTTTGATACTTTGTATGCATGTTTTCAACAGCGGCATCAATGCTAATTTTATTATTTGCTTTAACTCTTTTCTTAAGATCCATTGCTGAAGTTAAAAGCTCTGCGGCTGCTAAAGTGAATGCATCTTTTTTTAATTCGAGTCTGGCGGGAAGTTTTGATTTAGTTACTGCCTTAGCTTTTTTTATTAACGTATCGGTTACTTTCCCGAGTTTTTTGTAATTCTTGTTCGGAAGATAGTCGTGATAAACGACATAAAGAGTTTTATGAAATTCGTCTATCTCCTTCAAAACAGGACGAATGGTTCTAACCAGCATTTCATATTTTGAGTGAAGATTCTCAGCAGCTTTCAACAGTCCTTCATTATCATCTGCTAGTGCATATTTTTTGTAATCTTCTACCGAAGCTTGAAATTGCATAACATTCTCATTCCATTTTAATTGCTTGTCTCTTTGAATACCCGGCAGTGTTGCAGAATAGACAGCGTTGGCTTTAAGATTTACATCATCAACCATTTTTCTAAGTGCATCATAATCTTTTGAAGGATACGCTGTATGCCAAATCGGGTAAATAACTTCGTGAAAAGCTTCAAGCTCGGGAACTTTCCACACCGTGTCCTGAGTTTGACTTTTGGATAATGTAACCATAACAAGCGATGTTAGTAGCGCAATAAGCAATTTTTGATGATTCATTTTATTTACCTCTCTTTTAATATGATTTTTTGCGATGCTTTCCGTGCTTGGAATAGCGTGCTGCCAGTTTTTCTTTCTCTTTTTTTGATAAGCCGCCAACAACCAATTCGTATGAATGATCTATCCACTCTTTAATTAGTCTGGGTGAAATGCTGCTTCCAAGTTCAACCGTGTTCCAATGAGTTTTGTTCATGTGATAACCTGGGGTTACGGCATCGTATCTTTCCCGGAGTTCAACAGCTTTTTCCGGATCGCATTTTAAGTTTATGCTGCAAGGCGGAGTTAAATTTGTAATTGCAAAAATCTTACCTATCACTTTGTAAACGGGAGAATCTTCATCAAAAGGAAGTTCTTCAGTTACACCCTTTTTATGCAGACAATAATTTCTAATTGACTCAATATCCATAATCTTAAATCACAGAAAGCAAAATCTCAGATAACAAATAAACCCCAAATTACAACTAACAAAAACTCAAACTTTCTAATTATGAATTTTTACTTTTTAATTTCAGTTCCGATTCTTATCCAACCATTTAGCCGTATCTTTAGCAAAATAAGTTAAGAACGCACATTACGAAAGGTAATGATAAAAATTCGCAAACAAACCCAGCTCCTTTAATTTTTAATACTATGCGTTAGGAACTGGGTTTGTATTCACCGCTTTTACGTAAGGTGAGTTAAGGACATATCGGCGCCGGCTCTTTTAATTGTGAATTAAGTATTTAATGTTATTCCTCGATAAACGATATTTTTTTGTCTGATATGGACAAGGTTGATTAAAAATCGCATCGAAATTAATAATTTTTAAGTTTATATCAGAATTGCATATCTGTCCAAAATAAAGTTCAGATTTTTTTGTCTAAAATATTGTTGTGCACTGAATTCAAAAGAAATAAGCTGATAAGGTTATCTTTCTTAAGGTAATTTGTTTTACTAAGGTAAAAAAAATAACTGCCTGCTTACTTAGTTCATGGCTAAAAAGAGTAACCTTAGTAACATAAAGTTAAGATAGATTATTTCAACCTTATTACCTCATTTTATAAAAATGTTGTTTACTGTTATCAAACAATCATTTCTTACAGTAGAAAGATTTTTCATTCAAAACGAAGAGAGAAAAATCTAATAAAAGGGGACCGTAACCGGTAACCGTTAAAATGTTTTTATTTTAAATAATTGGTAGAACTTTTTTCCTATTTCTATTTTATTTTGAACAGCAGTGCAGAACTGTAATTTACCCGCAATTAGGAAGGTATTTTTCACCAAATATTTATTTTGTCTTTTATATATTTGCGGACAATTTAATAATCATATGGAGAATTCATGCGTTATTTAAACAGCTTGCTTGTATTGATTATGATGTTCACTTTTATTTCATGCGAAAAAGAAAAAGAGGAAGCCCCGGAAACATCTGAACAGCTTCCCGCCGGAATGCATTCGGTTAAAGTAATCGAAGCCATGGATGCATCAGATTACACTTATATAAATGTTGATGAGAATGGAAAAACATATTGGATTGCAGTTACTCAAATGCCGGTTAAGGGAGGCGAGCAACTTTATTATTCCAAAAGTATGGAAATGAAAAATTTTAGAAGCGAAACTCTTAACCGCACCTTTGAATCCGTTTTATTTGTTGATGCAATAAGTAAGGAATTGAATGAAAACAGTGAACAAATTCATCCTATTCCATCAACCGCAAAGGAGGAGAAAATCAGCATTCAAAAGCTTTCAGATGGAAAATCAATTGCGGAAATTTTTAAAGGAATGAATATTCTGAAGGAAAAAACTGTTAAGGTTAGGGGAAAAGTCATGAGGTTCAATCCCGGAATAATGGGAACTAATTGGATTCACATTCAAGACGGAACTGCTTTCCAAAATGATTTCGATTTGCTTATTACCAGCGATACACAAGTTCAGGTGGGACAAGTAATAACTGCCAAAGGAAAATTAATAACAAATAAAGATTTTGGGTCAGGTTACACCTACAAGGTACTAATTGAAAATGCAAAAGTTAAAGTAGAGTAGTCTTAAAAATTTTAAAGAGAGGCTGTTCATTCATATTATTTGAATAACCCGTTTAATTTTACTACCTCACGTTACACAGAAAAGAAGCTGGCAAAGAGATGACATCTTTATTTTTCATAGATTTTGGATACAAGTAAAAATTATATTCCAATTTGAGCACTTATTTAAAACTTAAAAAATGTCATCTTTCCATTTTGCGTAATGTGAGTTACTACTTTTTTTTCTTTTTGAAATCGAGCGAGATGGAGTTAATACAATATCTCTGACCTGTCGGTTTGGGTCCATCATCAAAAACATGTCCTAAATGTGAGTCGCATCTGGTACAGAGTACTTCGGTTCGAATCATTCCATGACTTTTATCTGTCTGCAGTTTTACTCTTTTATTTTCAATTGCGTGTGCGAATGCTGGCCAGCCGCACCCGGAATTATATTTGGTTTCGGATTCAAATAACGAATTGCCGCAAGCTGCACAATAGTAAGTACCATGCTCAAAAAACTCATCGAATTTTCCTGTGAATGGTCTTTCGGTTCCCTTCTCTCGTAACACCCGATATTGTTCAGGCGTTAATTCTTTCTTCCATTCTTCTTCAGATTTTACCACGGGATTATCCATGTTTGCTCCTTCATTTAAGTTAACAAGAGATTTTTTGTTCTTCGTTGTTAACGAGTCTTCCTTTTTATTTGTGTCCGGCGATCTTTCAAAACCACACGAATTAATTGTAAATGCCAGCAGCATTACAGTAATCAATGAAGAATTATTCATTTTTATTTCCCAATAAATATATTTATCTACAAAACAAGAGACTGGTTCAGATAGTTTAATATAGCATTAAAGATTCATTAGATAAGTTAGCGCTATCACAAAGTAGAATTGATTCGAGTGGAAAAATTTTGGTATGAATTTGGTTTAAAATGAAAAACCCCGTCCTTTTTAGTAAGCTTTAGACTGCCAATAAAAGACGGGGAATTTGTAGGAAATCAACCAAGATAAGATTTTAAGCGTTTTGTCTTAGGAGCGTGCTTCAAATTTCTTAAAGCTTTTTCCTTTATTTGCCGTACTCTTTCTCTGGTAAGATTAAAACGATCTCCAATCTCTTCGAGTGTTGCTGAATGTTCGCTATTAATACCGAAATACAATTTTATTACTTCGGCTTCTCTTTCACTTAGTGAAGAAAGAACATTTGCCACTTCGTTCTTTAATGACTCGCCCATTAATTTTTGATCCGGATTTGGCTGCTGATCGTTTTGTAAAACATCAAGTAAGCTGTTTTTATCATCATCACCGGAAAATGGAGCATCAACAGAAACATGTCTTCCTGCAATTTGCAATGCATAGGCAACATCTTCTGATTTCATTTCGAGCAATCCGGCAAGTTCATCGGTAGTTGGTTGTCTTTCGTATTCCTGTTCAAGGTCACGATAAGCTTTTCCAATTTTACTTAAAGAACCGACACGGTTTAAAGGCAATCTAACCATTCTCGATTGCTCGGCGATTGCTTGCATAATGGATTGTCTTATCCACCATACTGCATAAGAGATGAATTTAAAGCCCCGGGTTTCGTCAAATTTTTCCGCAGCCTTAATTAATCCGAGGTTACCTTCATTTATTAGATCGCCTAAAGATAATCCTTGATTTTGAAATTGTTTAGCAACAGATACAACGAATCTTAAATTTGCTTTAGTAAGTATTTCCAAAGCAGCTTTATCACCTTTTTTGATTCGGATTGCAAGCTCAACCTCATCGTCAGGTTTTAGCAACTCAACTTTTCCAATTTCCTGCAAGTACTGGTCTAACGACTTACTCTCTCTGTTGGTGAATTGCTTCGTTATTTTCAATTTGGAATGACTCCTATCTTATTATTTTAATTGGATTTACTTATTAGATACTCGTAGTTGAATAAAGGTTTCCCCAAAAAACGTCGCAAGTTAATAAAAAATTCCATGCGGCGATAGGAAAATCTTTGGTTACCCTTAGATTTTTTCACTACTATCATAAAAACCGCTAAATTCGATGAATATCGAAAGTATTAAATAGTTGTAAAATTTACCCCCAAGTCAATTTTTTAGTGAAAAGGTAGAAAAACCCGAATTTTGAGTACATTTGTGGGTGAGTTTAGCCAAAGGTGAAAAATTATGGACCTATTTACTGCCATATTAAATAGAAGAAGTATTAGAAAATATTCAGACAAAGCAATGCCAGATGGAGCATTGGATAAGCTTTTAAAGTCGGCAATGTACGCCCCCTCAGCCATGAACAATCAGGCGTGGCAATTTGTAGTTATCAACCAAAGAAAAAAGCTTGATGAGATATTAAAAGTTATTTCTCATGCAGAAATGCTAAAGTCAGCACAAGCAGCAGTTTTAATTTGCGGTGATCTCGATCTAGAGAAAAATATTGATTACGTCCAGCAGAATTGTTCCGCGGCAACGCAAAATTTAATGCTTTGTGCTCACGGATTAGGTTTGGGTTCTTGCTGGATAGGAGTATATCCTGTAAAAGAAATTATTTCAGGATTACAAGATTTATTTAAACTCCCGGAACATATCGTTCCCATATCGCTCGTATCATTGGGTTACCCCGCAGAAAATCCGATTGCTGAGGATAGATTCAAAACCGAAAAAGTGCATTTTAATCAGTGGTAATTAATTACCCGATAAATGTTGGCGGCAAACCCAATTTCTGCATACCACACGTTAGGTTACAGAGAAATTGGGTTTGTTAATAATTTGATTTTATTATTTTACCCGCGAAGAATTAGTTATCCTGGTAGATTTCAACTGAAGTTATTATCGAAACAAAATGAATAAAGATTACAATCCCCGAATGCATAGTGCCGAGCACATTCTTAACCAAACTATGGTTAGAATGTTTAACAAAGGTCGTTCGTTCAGCGCACATATCGAGAAGAAAAAATCTAAGTGCGACTACCATTTTGATCGAGAATTAACGCAAGCCGAGCTTACTGAAATTGAGAGCAAAGTGAATGAAATTATCATTCTTAATCTTCCTGTAATAGAAAACTTTTTGCCAAGAGAAGAAGCGCTTAAAAGTTTTTCTTTAGATAAGCTTCCTGATCAAGCCGGTGATAGCATTAGAATAATTAAGATTGGTGATTATGATTCATGTCCTTGTATCGGTAGGCATGTCACATCAACAAAAGAAATCGGGGGTTTCAAAATAATTTCTTCCGGATTTGAGAATGGCGTTCTACGGATAAGATTTAAACTAAAAGATTAGAAATACTTCTTTGCCTGCAAGAACCAACCATGAAACAATTTGCATCGGTTCAAGTTAAACACTTAATATGTTTCAAATCGATTAATAAATGCGCAAGACTTTTTTAAGAGTAAATTATTTTCTGCTTTTGTTCTTTATTCACACGGGAATGATTTTTTCTCAAGACCTTCCTCCAATAAAATTAGATTATTCATCGTATGTGCTTTCGTCTGACAATAAACTAATCGGATACATTGGTGAAAAACACAGAGTGGATATTAAAAGCACGTTGAATATTTCCGGCTATGTTATCAAATGCCTTGTCGCTACCGAAGACAGAGATTTTTATGAACATGATGGTGTTTCAGTTAAGGGACTTGCAAGAGGTTTATTGAGTACGATAACGGGGAACACTCAAGGCGGTAGCACAATCACAATGCAGCTTGCTCGGAACTTATTCCTTACACAAGAAAAAACAGTTTCTAGGAAATTATCGGAAATTGAGCTTGCTCAAAAGCTTGAAGAAAAATTTACCAAGGATCAGATTTTACAGCTTTATCTTAACACGGTGTACTTTGGTCATGGTGCTTATGGAATTTGGGCTGCATCGCAGGAATATTTTAGCAAATCTCCTGATCAGCTTTCAATTACGGAAAGCGCCACGCTAATCGGGTTGCTTCAATCTCCAAATGGCTACGATCCAAATAAAGTGCCGGATAAATTATTGAAGAGAAGAAATGAGGTGCTTTATAATCTTGTTGAAGTTGGGAAATTGTCCAACCAAGAATTTCAAAGAATAAAAAAGTCCGAACTTGGTCTGAAGCTTTTTGAAAATCCGGCAAGACACTTTCTTGAACATGTTCGAAAGGAAGCTGTAAATATTGTCCAAAAGATGGGATTAACTCTAAGCAAAGATGAGCTTAGAATTACCACTACGATAAACTATGATATGCAAAAAGCTGCGAATGATGCTGTTGCTGCTCAATGGAAAGAGCTTCCCAAGTCCATGCAAGATTTGCAAATTGGATTAATATCAGTTGAACCCGGAACAGGAATGATTCGCACAATGATTGGCGGTAACGTAGGGTCCGAATCACGCGGACTAAACAGAACAACACAAACTCGCCGACAACCCGGCTCTTCATTCAAACCGTTTCTTTATGGATATTTATTATCGATCGGTTATACTTTGGGAACTCCTCTGCTCGATTCTCCGCTTGTTGTTGATGCAGGAAAACCCTGGGAATGGAAACCGTCAAATGTAGATAATTCATATTCGGGGAAAATTATTCCGATGATCGAGGCAATTGAGAATTCGGTTAATCTTGTGGCTGCTCATGCAATTACTGAATTAACTTCTGCCGATTCGATTGTTTCATTCTCGCATTCACTCGGAATCAAATCAAACATTCCATCTTATCCATCAATCGCTTTGGGAACTGGTGAAGTTTCACCATTGGAAATGGCTGCTTCAATGGCAGTTTATGCAAGCGATGGCTGGTATGCTGAACCTTATGCGATCGTGAAAATTGAAGATAAAAATGGTCGAGTTATTTACAGCAATCAAAATGAAAAAAGAATTGTGCTTGATTCAGCAACCACCTATTTGTTGACAACTGCTTTAGAATCTGTAGTTAATAACGGCACAGCAAAATCTGTTAGAAAATTTTATACTGGTACTGCAGCAGGCAAAACGGGAACAACACAAAATTATACCGATGCTTGGTTTGTTGGTTATACGCCCTCACTTTCTACGGCTGTTTGGGTTGGATTTGATAATCCATCAAAAAAATTATCTAAAGGATTTCAATATGGCGGAACGGTCTGTGCACCAATTTGGGGAAGAATGATGGCGAACATCTCGAAGAAATTCTCATACATGAATTCCGATTTTATTCAGCCAACAAGCGTTGGTGATACACTTCTTTGCGTTGAAAGCGGAGAGCTTGCTTCTGATTATTGCAAGCACACCAAACCGTATCCGGTGAATCTCGAAATGCTTCCGACACTTTGCCGTATACATTCTCCTGAAGAAGAACGTTACGATACATTTTACGGCTGGTGAAACCCACAAACCCAATTTTTCAGCGCGAAAAAATCGAATTGAAGAAATTGGGTTTGTTTTAGAATCAAGTCTGATTTATTCGGAATAAAACTGAATCACTTTTAAAATTGCTTCTTCACAAATTTTACAGAATAGTTTATCGCCTTTTGAGAACATGATGCAATCGATCATTGGTCTGTACAATCCTTTTGGCGAATATCCAGCTCCTTCGAATGCACCGATCTTTCGGTAGTTCTTAGTCTTCCGCAAAAACCGATCAACTTCTGCAGCGTGTTGCTTATCTTTTAAATTATACTCCTCTTCTGTCTTTAAAATTTCTTGTTTGGGTGCGCGATTCCTTTTTAGCTCTGCCACTTTTATGTTGAGTGCTCTGCGTTCGTTCTGCCATTTATAATCCATCTCTTCAAATTCTTTCTTTTCCCAAAAACTCGGCAACCCAATTCCAGGCGAAATCCATTTTTCCCATTTGAGGTTTGTAGTATCGAGCAAAGCTGTAATGTTTGGTTCAACCGGTTCAACAGTTTGTTTAAAGAAATCCTCATAAGCTACATCGGAAGTGTAGTACTCGTCTGCTAATCCGGCAAACGAGTGACCGAATTCATGAAGGAATAAATATTTATGCCATTGATTATCAACCGTGAATGTACAGCACCAATTGTAAATCCCGCCGCCGCCGTATTTTTTATGGTTTACCATGATGAACAAAGCGTCATACGGGACATGTGCAGCAAGATCGTGCAGAGCTTTATTTTCCTCGGTTAATAAATAACGTTCGGAACCAAGCGAGTTGAAAGTAGAATTGAGAACAGTATTCCTGAAAATATCTGCTGGTGGTTCATCGGTTCCGCTTTCTTCCGAAGGTTTGTACACACCGTAAATATTGAAATTTTGTTTGTTTGATTGAAATGGTTCTTGAGTAAATAAAATCTGGCTGAATTTTTCAAGATCTGCTCTAAATTTTCCAAGTTCATTGGCAGTATAACCCTCGCTGATTATTGCCACATCAACCTTTTTTTGCGGTTCACCATTGTAAACAGCTTTGAAAACCTTTACGGCAGAATCAACAATTCTATCTTTTATGATCGAAATATCTTTAGGATCAATTTCAGACGAAAAAATTTCTTTAAGATTATTCTCTGCATCTCTTTTTTCAATTGAAAATTTTATTTTTTCCTTCGGGAGCGGGATTAAAACGGATTCATGGTAAGCTTTTTTAATTCCTTTAATGGCATTTGAGTTGGTCTGATATTCCCCGAAATAGCTGTCAAATCCTTTAGAGAAAATTAATTTGTTTGAAGCGGCATCATAAACTTTAACATAATATTTTCCGTTGTTGAAATTATCAATTAAGTTTTTGGTACTGCCAGCCCAAATTCCATAGGTATACAACTTATCAATGGTAAAGAGTTCTGTTTTAGAATCTCCTATGTGATGGTAATCTATTCGAAGAGTTGTGTTCACAAAATAATCCTCAAATAAAACATAGCTCTGACTATTAAGCATAAAAGTTATAAATGCCAAAAAAATTATTGTGAAAACTGTTTTCATTTTACTTTCCTTTCATAAATTGCTATCAAAATTAAAGTAAGTTTTATCCAGAAGAAAATAAGGGATGAACAGAAATTAGGTTTGTTTATGATTTTCTTTTGCTGCCTTGCATAAGGCAAGTTAATGAATCACATTTTAATTAAATTAATAATAAGCAGAACGAAACCATAATTACAATCAAAAAAAAATGAATAGAAGCAGAATTGAAAAACCTGAGGCGGAAGAAGTAAAACTCAAATGTGAAATAGGAATAAAGGAGTTGTTTTTTTATGCATAACCTGAAACAATTAATTCCTTTTCCTTCAAATTAGTACTTTTACATAATAAATATTTGCAAATAAATTATGAACAACTTCAGAGAAAAAGCAAACTTCATTTGGTCAATTGCTGACTTACTAAGAGGACACTATAAACAAGCCGATTACGGTAAAGTAATTCTTCCGTTTACCGTTCTCAGAAGATTGGATATTATTCTAACACCAACCAAAAAACAAGTCCTCGAAGCATACAAAAAGCATAAAGACAAAAAACCCGAGGTGTTAGAACCTATCCTTAACGGTATAGCCAAAGTAAAATTCCATAACCACAGTAAGTTTGATTTTAACGAGCTTGCAAAAGACCATAATAATGTTGCTGCCAATCTTCGTAATTACATAAATGGTTTCTCAATTAGTGCCAGAGAAATAATTGATTACTTCAGCTTTGAAGATCAAATAAAAAAACTTGATGAATATGATTTACTCTATCTGGTGATTAAACATTTTGCGGAAGCAAAAGATAAATTTGAAGTAAAAGAACCGATGGAGATGGGCTATATCTTCGAAGAACTAATACGCAAGTTTGCAGAAATTTCAAATGAAACTGCCGGAGAACACTTTACACCGCGTGAAGTAATTCGCTTAATGGTTAATATTCTTTTTGCTAATGATAAAGATATTCTAAGAAAAGAGGGAATAGTTAAAACATTGTACGATCCGGCTGGTGGTACCGGTGGTATGCTTTCTATTGCTGATGAATATCTGCATTACTTAAATCCTGGTGCACGATTAGAACTTTTTGGGCAAGAAATAAATCCAGAATCTTACGCTATCTGTAAATCTGATATGCTTATAAAAGGTCAAAACCCTGCCAACATAAAATTTGGAAACAGCTTCAGTCAAGATGGTTTAGAAGACGAAAAGTTCGATTATATGCTCAGTAATCCTCCCTTTGGTGTAGATTGGAAAAAAGCACAAAAATTTATTACGGATGAATACGATAATAAAGGTTTTGCTGGACGGTTTGGTGCTGGCTTACCATCAATTAGTGATGGATCACTTCTTTTCCTGCAGCATATGATAAGTAAAATGAAACGCAGTGGAGGAGGAAGTCGCATTGCAATTGTCTTTAACGGCTCACCACTTTTCAGTGGTGGAGCCGGAAGTGGTCCAAGCGATATCCGCAAATGGATAATTGAAAACGATCTGCTTGAAGCGATCATAGCAATGCCGGATCAATTATTCTATAATACCGGTATTTCAACATATTTTTGGATCGTTACCGATAGGAAAAAAACGGAACGAAAAGGAAAAGTGCAGTTAATAAATGCAACTGGAAATGATTGGGGAGAAGGTGACAAGAATAATCCATTTTATATTAAAATGATGCGCAGTCTCGGCAATAAAAGAAAAGAAATCGGTGATGGAAGAGATGGCAAGCCTGACCAAATAAAAACCATAACGGAAATTTATGAAGCATTTGAAGAAGGAATTTACTGTAAGATTTTTGATAACGAAGATTTTGGCTACCAAAGAATTACAGTTGAAAGACCAAAACGAAATGAAAACGGTGTCATTGAATACGATAAAAAAGGCAACCCAATTCCCGATGCTGATTTAAGAGATTTTGAAAATGTTCCTCTCAAAGACGATGTTGAAAGATATTTCAAGCGTGAAGTTTTACCACACCAGCCAGATGCCTGGATTGACCATAGCAAAACCAAAATTGGTTACGAAATAAACTTTACCAAGTATTTTTATAAATACAAACCTTTGAGAAGTCTTGAAGAAATTCGCAAAGATATTCTTGCTTTAGAAAAAGAAACTGAAGGTATGATAAGGGAAGTTATTGAATGAACAAATACCCCAAATACAAACTCGCCGGTGTTGAATGGATTGGTGATATTCCCGAACATTGGGAAGTTGAAAGAACAAAATGGGTATTTTCAGAAAGCAAACTTAGGAATAGAGAATTAAAGTATGTGGACGAAGATTTATTATCAGTTTCCGAATACTATGGTGTTGCAAAGCGTAGAGAAATAATTGATAATAACGATATTTTAAATCGTGCTGAATCACTATCAGAAAATAAAATAGTTATTAAAGGTGAATTAGTTATAAATATAATGTTAGCTTGGAAGAAAGGACTTGGAATATCTGATCATAACGGAATTGTAAGTCCTTCGTATTGTGTTTTTAAATTACTTGTTGACAAAGGTGATCCGAAATTCTTTCACTACTTATATCGTACAAATTTGTATGCAGAGGTATTTAGACAAAACTCAAGAGGGATTATTGATTCAAGACTACGATTATATCCCGAAGAATTTTTTAATATAATTACTATAGTTCCGTCACCAGAAGAACAAACCGCCATTGCCAATTTTCTTGATGAAAAAACTGCACAGATAGACAAACTAATTACAAACAAACAAAAGCTAATTGAACTCCTTAAAGAAGAGCGCACTGCAATAATTAACCAAGCAGTTACACGCGGTATTGTCCCCAATGTTAAACTTAAACCAAGTGGAATAGAATGGCTCGGCAACATCCCCGAACATTGGGCAGTGAAGAAGTTGAAGTATATGGCAAAGTTAAAAAGTGGCGAATCGATAACTTCTGATAATATCAGAGAAGCGGATGAATACGCTGTTTACGGTGGCAATGGTTTAAGAGGATATACTTCAACTTATACTCATGATGGAGATTATATTCTTATTGGTAGACAAGGGGCATTATGTGGAAATATTAATTACGCTTTTGGTAAATTTTTTGCGTCCGAGCATGCTGTTGTTGTAACAAGATTCAATGATGAACATATTTTTTGGTTAGGAGAACTGCTTAGATCAATGAACCTAAATCAATATTCGATTTCAGCAGCACAACCTGGGTTGTCAGTAGAAAGGATCCAAAATTTATCAATTCCATATCCACAAATAGATGAACAAGAATTGATTGGAAAACACATCGAAACCGAAACAAAAAGAATAGACAACACAATTTCCAAAATAGAAAGAGAAATTGAGCTGCTGCAAGAATATCGCACAGCGTTAATAAGTGAAGTAGTAACGGGAAAAATCGATGTGCGAAATACAGTGTAATTGTTCATTCCATTTGCTATTTTTAATAAAAAACTAATTACCTTTCCTTTGAAGAAAAGAGGAAGAAATGAAAACAATTTCATATAAAAACGAAATAGGTTTTGGTATTTATACCATACCTGATATAAGCCGCTTATTGAAGGTAGACCGAAGAAAGGTTACCCGATATATCTCCGAATATTGGGATGAAAAAATTGGACGTAAACTTTTTAGTGACACATATTCCTGGAGTGTTAATCAGAGGAATAAAGCAGTAAACTTTTATGTTCTTATAGAGCTTTTTACTTTCTTCAAATTACAAGAGATTGGAGTTAGAGCAAAAACAATTCTTAAGGCAAGAGGAAGCATTTCAAAAGAATTGGGTTTTGATTACCCTTTCGCATCATCTCAACTATTAACCGATGGTAAAAAAATTTGGTATCAGTTTGAAGACGATATCGTTAACGCAGATGGTACTAGCCAAACCAACTTTGTACAAATTATTGAAAGTTTTGCTTCTAAAGTTGATTTCCTTGATAACAGCTTAGCACAAAGACTCTGGCCATTCGGTAAAGACAGAAACATTGTTGTCGACCCGCATCATCAATTTGGTCAACCAGTCATTAAAGGAACAAATATTAATGCAGAAGTAATATTCTCAATGTTCAAAAGCGGAGAACCAACATCTTCTCTTGCTATTCTCTATGATCTCACCGAGGCAGAAATAAACGATGCTATTAATTTCTACCGATCTGCAGCGTAATGGAAATCTTTCTTGACGAGAATCTTTCTGAGTATGTTGCGGATGCATTCAATTCTTTAAATAAAGGTTATTTCAGAGATGTTCAAGTCTTTTCTACTAAAGTCAAATTTGGTAAAGGCGCACCAGACGAAGAGATAATACCAGAAATTGGTCAAATTAGTGGCATTCTAGTTACTCAAGATGTTAATATTCATAGAATGAAATTACAGTATAACCTTTGTTCAAAATTTAACCTGGGTATTTTTTTTCTCGCATTGCCTAAAGATCAAAATAAACATTGGGAAATTGTTAAACTTTTAGTTAATAACTGGAAAGAAATAATTCATAGATCTGAAAAAGAAAAGAAACCTTTCGCATTTAGGATTCGTGTGCGAGGAAAAATGGAGAAATTATAGGATGAGCAATTCCATTCATTTAGAATCCACTTTTGAATCAGCGATTATTGAAGGATTAACATCAATCGGTTGGTTTGAAGGTAATGCTGATGATTTCTGTAACGATCTTTCCTTTGATAAAAAAGCTATACTCTCATTTATCCAAACATCTCAACCCAAAGAATGGGAACTGCTGAAGTCATACTACAAGGAAGAATCAGAAAATAAATTCATTCAACGCCTTTTTAAGGAATTGGATTTAAGAGGAATGCTCGATGTTATCAGGCATGGTATAACGGATAGCGGTATTAAATTCAAACTTGCTTACTTTAAACCTGATAGTGGACTGAATCCTGATACACAACGGCAATACGGATATAACAGACACTATGTAACACGACAAGTCTTCTTCTCTTCCAAAAACAATAAAAGTATTGATCTTCTTCTTTCGTTAAATGGTCTTCCAGTTGCAACAATGGAATTAAAAAATCATTTTACCGGACAGCGAGTAAGCGATGCTATCGAGCAATATAAAACCAGTCGCGATCCGAAAGAATTATTATTCCAATTTAAGAAAAGGGCTTTAGTACATTTTACTGTTGATCCCGATGAAGTTTATTTTACCACTAAGCTTGAAAGTTTTGGGACAAAATTTTTTCCCTTCAATAAAGGATATAACAACGGAGCGGGTAATCCGCCAGCGAAAGACTATACAACTTACCGCTCCTCATATTTCTGGGAGGACATTTTATCCATTGATAGCTGGACAGAAATAATTGCCCGATACATTCACCTTCAAAAAGAAGAATACCAAGTTGAAGGTAAAAAGTATTACAAAGAAACAATGCTCTTTCCTCGCTTTCACCAATTAGATGTGGTCAGAAAATTAATTGCGGATGCTAAGTTAAACGGAAGTGGAAGAAGATATTTAATCGAACATTCAGCCGGAAGCGGTAAAAGTAATTCTATTGCTTGGCTGGCTTATCGTTTATCTTCTCTTTATGATCCTTTTGATAAAAAGATATTTGATTCGATAATCGTTATAACTGATAGAAACGTACTTGATCAACAACTTCAAAATACCATTTACCAGTTTGAACATAAAACCGGTGTTGTTCTACGTATCGAAGTTGATTCAAAACAATTAGCTGAGGCAATTACAAATGGTATAAGTATTATAATAACTACGCTTCAAAAATTTCCTTTCGCCTTAAATCATCTTACCGAAATACCAAACCGTAATTATGCGGTAATTATTGATGAAGCACACAGCAGTCAAGGCGGTGAAGCAAGTCGTAAAATGACAGAAGCATTAGTTGGCAAAAATATTTCTTTAGAAGAATCTGAAAAAGTAGAAAGTGAAATTGAAACCAGTTTTGCTGATGAAGATGATTATATCCGGGAAATAATTCAGAAAAGAGGTCCGCAGAAGAATATAAGTTTATTTGCTTTTACCGCTACTCCAAAATCCAAAACACTTGAAGTCTTTGGGTATAAAGATTCCGAAGGAAAACCAAGACCGTTCCATCTCTATTCAATGCGCCAAGCTATAGAAGAAGGTTTTATTATCGATGTATTAAAGAACTACACTACGTATGAAACCTATTATCGCTTTTGTAAAACTATTGAGGACGATCCTTCCCTAAATAAAAGAAAAGCAACAAAAGCGATTGCAAGATTCGCCTCCTTCCATCCCACAAACCTTGCACAAAAAACGGAAGTGATGGTTGAGCATTTCCGTCAAGTTACTATGAAAAAAATAGGCGGTAAAGCTAAAGCAATGGTTGTAACTGCGTCACGTAAACATGCTTTAAAATTTTATTTTGAATTTAAGGATTATATCAAGGAGAAGGGTTATACCAACATTAGACCGCTTGTTGCCTTTTCGGGTTCGGTTATAGATGATCTGTTCCCCGAAGGTGTTACAGAAGTGCAATTAAATAAATTTGGTGAGAAGGAATTGCCCGAGAAATTTGCAACTGGTGAGTTTCAAGTTTTACTTGTTGCTGATAAATATCAATATGGTTTTGATCAACCTTTATTGCATACAATGTATGTTGATAAAAAATTATCGGGCGTAAGAGCTGTTCAAACACTTTCTCGGTTGAATAGAACTTATCCTGGCAAAGAAGATACTTTTGTTTTGGACTTTGCGAATGACCGGCAAACAATCATAGATTCATTTCAGCCCTACTATGAAATGACCACTATAACCGAATCAACTGATCCTAACCATCTTTATAATCTGAAAGGTAAAATTGATTCAGCCCAAGTCTATTATCAATCAGAAGTAGATGCTTTTTCTAAGGTATTTTATAAACCTGGCAGTGCATCAGTAAGAGATCAAGGTAAGTTATATGCTTATATCGATCCGGCTGTTGATCGTTATAAAAAGTTGGAAGAGGAGCCACAAGATGAGTTTAAGAAATCGTTGACATCTTTTGTTCGTCTCTATTCTTTTCTATCCCAGATAATGCCGTTTCAAGATGTTGAATTAGAAAAATTATATTCATTTGGAAGGTTCTTATTAACTAAACTTCCCAAAGTTGATTACACAGAACGGTTAAAATTAGATAATGAAGTAGCTCTGGAGTATTATCGATTACAAAAAATTGCTGAGGGTGATTTAGTTCTTCAAGTGCAAGGTGAATATGGTCTTAATCCTGTCACCGAAGCCGGAATAAGCAGACCAAAAGATGAAAAAGATAAACTTTCTAATATTATTCATCTTCTAAATGAAAAATACGGTACTGATTTTACCGATGCTGATAGATTATACTTTGAGCAGCTTGAACAAGCGTTATATGAAAGTAATGAACTAAAAATTAGAGCTAAAAATAATCCGATAGAAAATTTCAAATATGCTTTTGATGAAGTATTCATACAAACACTGATCGACCGTATGGACGCAAACCAAGAAATCTTTGACAAGATAATGCTCAATTCTGAATTTAAGAAGGATGTAGTGGAATGGTTAACGAAGAAAATCTACAAAAGAATTAAAGATGAGAACTAGTGTCTACTATTAAATTTAGCCCATGCGCTTGTTGATTAAGCTTTCTATAACTTTGCAATATAAATTTTAACCGTTGAGGGATTCATGAAAGCAAAAATTATTATTCTCCTAATCTTAATTATCCTCTTCACAATTTTCGTTTCGCAAAACACGCGCATCATTCAGATAGATTTTTTGTTTTGGTCAATTGCAATGTCAGCAATTGTATTAATCTCATTGATGATGCTTATTGGTGTTATTGCGGGATTTATAATTGCCAAAATGTTTGACCGTCCTTCGAAATCGAAAGTAAACATTTCGGGAATGAATCAGTTCACTGACCCGGTGTAATAATCAAAATGAACGTCTCTCCTGATAAACCCGTCTGCCAACAGGTTAGATGGGGAGAGAAGTGATAATTAATATTTCTAATTTACTTACTTAATAAACTGCTGCGCATAATATTTTGCAGTTAGCTTTTCACTGGTCGCTTTTTCAATCATCTCGTTCCAGTAAAGCTTATTACCTTCGTCGAACATCTTATCTTTCAAGTATTTTCCAATTTCAGTTTTCCCATTAAAGCTTTGGTTCATCGGGTCATTAGAATTGAGCAAGTTATTGTTTATATGAAAAGATAGCTGAGAAGCTAACAATTCACCAAGCATGTAATTGTGATAATATGCCGGATACAAAGCAATGTGAATCTTCGACGCCCAATCGGGTTCATTTCTATTTTCCGGTCGTTTAAGCAGTTGATACTTTTCAACTAAATCCCACCAGAACTTGTTCAAATCTTGATCGGGATTTTCATACATGCTTTTTTCAAACCTGTAAACAACTTGTGCCCATCTGCTGAACACCAATTGTTCAAGTCGCAAGGAATTAAAGCTTGCTTCTGCAATTTTTTCTTTTTCATTTTGGGAAATACCTACAACATCAATAAGCCATTGCGGATTTGACGCAAATCTTCCAAACAGCATTGCAATAGCTTCGGTTGTAAATGTGTGCGCTTCTTCCCTCAGTGTCCACGGTAAATTTCTATCGATATTTTTACTGTAAACTGCATGACCATACTCGTGAAGCATTGTGCCCATCCAATTATAATTTGGCTTAACATTGCAGACAACCCTTACATCACCAAGCCGGTCGATATCTGTGCAATAAGCGTGTTGATATTTTCCTTCCTTTTCGAACAAATCACTTTTTGCTATCATATCATCTATTTGTAATCCAATTCCGGCAAAATATTTTTGTGTTAATTCAACTATATCTTTGTTCTTATAGTAGCCGTCCAAATCGACTTTGTAAATTTTAGGCGCTTCTTGAAAAAATCTGTTTTGATAATGCCAGGGCATCAGTTCAGTTTTTGAGATGCGATAGCGCTTTGCAAGAAAATCATCCACTTCGTTTTTTACCTGAGAATAGACTCCTTTTGTTCTTTCATATAGATCATTAAAAATCATATCAATATCTTTTGGATCTTGTTCAGCTAATTTCAAGCTCATTTCATGATAATTTGAGTAGCCCAACTCGCGCGCAGTTTCATTTCGCATCTTAACTAATTTCAAAATATCATCGGCAACAGCTTTCCCAATTTTCTTACTTGCCAACCATGTTTCCTGCAGAGTTTTCGAATCGGTTGAATTTTTCAGTGTTTCTTCTATTTGATTATCGGTTAATTTCTTTCCGCCAACTTCCGCTCTAAAGGTTGAATAACGGTTTTCGATTTCAGTTGCAAGCTTCACGATTGCTTCGAGCTTTTGTTCATCAATTTGATATTTGCTATAAGCGCGGTAAAGAACATCAAGCTGACGGTTCAATAATTCATCTTTAATCGAATTTGCTTCTTTGATTTTTTTCAGAATTGCAAAGTCATCTTTGTTTGAATAAATCTTGTTGTATTTTATCTGTAAGTCGGAGGACTTGTTGTAATCTTCCGTATTTCCCGAAATTGTGGCGTTAAAGTAAGCGATAGCGTAATCTTTGTAAGCAGTTGCTGCTTTGCCTTCAAAATTCGTTATGAATGTTTTAAGTTCTTGGGTCATTTTGTCCTCATTTGTTGTACAACCATCTAGGATTAAAAGAAAAAGTATGATGTTTATTGAAATAAGATTGAATTGATGGTTTTTTTTCAATTTTTGGCTCCTATTATTTTTGTGGAGCTAAAATAACTAATTTGGCTTCAAGATATAATAGTTTAAAGTAATTACTGGAACGCTTTCTTGTTTATTCAATAAAATAGTGCTAAGTTTGACATAGTAATTCGCCCTGTATCGGGCGATTTTTGTTTGTATGAGTTTACTTGACGAAAACATTAAAGAAATTGTCACAAAAGTAGTTGAAAGAAACGGTTTTTTGCTTATCGATCTTATTTTAAGAGGAACCGAGCATAACCGGGTTATCGAGGTTTATTTTGATGGCGAAAAAGATGTCTCTGCCGATGACTGCGCATTAGTCAGCCGCGAAATTGAATCACATCTGAATGACTTACTTGTTAAGCATCCTGATTTCAGGCTTGATGTTTCATCTCCCGGCATTGATAGACCGCTGAAATTTCTTAAGCAATATCAAAAGCACGTTAATCGGAAATTTGATATTTCTTACCGTTCCGGCGAGGAAATTAAAAAGCTAAGCGGTAAACTCGCTGCCATCGAAGGAGATCATCTGACTTTTATATCAAATAATAAAGAAGTAATTATTAACTTTAATAATATTGTAAAAGCTAACGTTATAGTTAGTTTTTCTTAACGGAGGAGTAATAAATGAATGTTGACATTGTTGAATCCTTCTCTCAAATGGTTAGAGAGAAAGGAATTGACAAAGACGTTTTAGGCGGAATCATCGAGGAAATTTTCGGTATGCTTGTAAGAAAAAAGTACGGCGAGGAAGCTAAGTTTGATGTTGTTGTGAATATGGATAAAGGCGACATCGAAATATTTCTTGAGCGCGAAATAGTCGATCAGGTTGAAAATCCAAACCTTCAGATCAGCATTGATGAGGTGAACAGAAAAGGTAATTCTGATGAGCTTGAGGTGGGCGAAGATTTTGTTGAAAAGCTTCCGCTAGCTTCTTTCGGAAGAAGACTGATCATTCTGGCAAAGCAAAGCTTAAATCAAAAAATAAGAGATATAGAAAAAGATATTATTTACAACGAATACCAGGAACTCCTTGGTGAAATTGTTGTAGGTGATATTTACCAGATTAGAAAGAGCGATATTCTTGTTAATCATAATAAAAACGAGCTTCTGCTTCCAAGAAACGAACAAATTCCGTATGAAAAATATAAAAAGGGCGAGACGGTAAGAGCAATTGTTAAGGAAGTTAGAAAAGGTAACAGCGGCCCGCAGATAATTATTTCGAGATCTGATAATCTTTTCTTAAGAAGATTGTTTGAGATTGAAATTCCGGAAATTTATGACGGTATTATCGAAATAAAATCAATAGCTCGTGAGCCCGGTGAACGTGCTAAAATTGCAGTTGAATCTCAGGATAAAAGAATTGATGCCGTTGGTGCTTGCGTTGGAATGAAGGGCGTAAGAATTCATGCAATAGTGCGCGAGTTAAATAATGAGAATATAGATGTGGTTAATTATTCTGAAGATCCCACTGTTTTTATTCAAAGATCATTAGCTCCTGCTAAATTAAAAAGCATTCAGGTTGATCCTATTGCAAAAAAAGCAGTGGTAAATGCTGATAGCGATCAAGTATCAATGATTGTTGGAAGAAATGGCGTGAACATAAGATTAGCAATGAAATTAACCAGCTACGATATCGAAATTATTCGTGAAGAAAAGCCATTTGAAGAATATGAAGAAGATATTGAGCTGATTGATATTAAAGAAGAGCTTGGTGCTGAAATTTACGAGCTTTTAATTAATCACCGTTATGATACCGCGCTTGAAGTGCTTACTGCGGGACCGGAAAAGCTTAAAGAAATTGAAGGACTCGATGAACAAAAAGTCAATGAGATTATCGAGATAATCAAGTCTCAGTTTGAAGAGGAAGAATAGTTTAATAAGGCTGCTCAAATATGTCCGATACAAAAAGTAAAAAAATACGAGTATATAAATTAGCTTCCGAGTACAATCTCGCTGCTGAAACCATTGTCGAATTTCTTCAAAAGAAGGGACACGATGTTAAGACACATATGTCTATGCTTAGCGATGACATGATTACAGAAGTGAATGAGCACTTCAAAAAAGATATCGAAAAAGCAGAGAAACATTACAAGAAAATAGCGGAGTTTAATAAAAAGCGCTCGGATAAAGTCGAAGGAGAACCAACCAAAACTAAAAAAGCTCCTGAAGTTGAACCTGAAGTAGAAATTCGGGAAGTTATCGCTGAGGAAATTCAAGCAAAAATTGGCGAAGTTGAAGCTAAAGACAAACCAGAAGCAATTACCGATGTTCCTGTTGCAGAGGTTATTCTTGAGCAAATTGCTGAAAAAGAAATTGGGAAAGAGCACATTGCTGAAGAATCGTTAAAAACGAGCCACATCCCTGAAAGACGCGTGAAGGGATTAAAGGTAGTTGGTAAAATGGATTTGGGTGAAGCTATAAAAATAGTTGACAAACAAGCCCCTCCATCTGATGGTGAAGGTAAAGATAAAACTCAGCCAGCTGGAGAAGTGATAAAGAAAAAGAAAAAGCCAAAAGCACGTAAGAAACTCTCTGATGCCCCTGTTGAAGAAATTCCCGAATCAAAGAAAAGAAAAAGAGTTAAGCGTTTTGAGATTGATCAAAAAGAAGTTAAAGATGCAATTAGAAAAACCTTGCTTAGCATGGATGATACTGTTACCTCTGCTCGTGCAAGCTCGAGAAAAAGAAAAAAGAAAGAGCGCGAGGAAGCCGAAGAAAGACGAGTTGAGGAAAAAGAGAAAGATAAAAGTAAGTTAACTGTAACAGAATTTATTGCGGTGAACGAGCTTGCTAATTTGATGGGAGTTCAGATTAGTGAAGTAATTGCAAAGTGCATTGGGCTCGGTCTGATGGTTTCTATTAATCAAAGATTAGATGTTGAAACAATTACACTTGTCGCGGATGAATTCGGATTTCAAGTTGAGTTCGAAAAAGAGTATACATCTGAAGCTCTTGAAGATACCGAGGACTTTGAGAATGAACTTAAGCCAAGACCGCCGGTTGTAACAATTATGGGGCATGTTGATCATGGTAAAACATCACTTCTCGATTACATAAGAAGAACAAATGTAGTTGCCGGTGAATCAGGCGGAATTACCCAGCACATCGGTGCCTATAAGGTTGATGTTGGTAATGGAAAGTATATTGCATTTCTTGATACACCGGGCCACGAAGCATTTACTGCAATGAGAGCCCGCGGAGCACAGGTAACTGATATAGTTGTACTTATTGTTGCAGCTGATGATGCCGTTATGCCTCAAACTGTTGAAGCAATCAACCATGCACAGGCGGCACGGGTTCCAATAGTAATTGCTATTAATAAAGTTGATAAACCTGGGGCAAACATCGATAAAATTAAACAGCAACTTGCTGACCGGAATGTACTTGTTGAAGAATGGGGTGGAAAATATCAGTGCATTGAAATTTCAGCAAAAACTGGTTTGAATGTTGCAAATCTACTTGATTTGATATTACTTGAAGCCGATGTTTTAGATTTAAAAGCAAATCCCGATAGACTTGCACGAGGCGCAGTTGTAGAAACCGAATTAGACAAAGGAAGAGGAATTACCGGAACTATATTGGTACAAAAGGGAACTCTTAGAATTGGTGATCCTTTTGTTGCCGGAATTTATTTCGGTAAAGTTAGGGCGATGTTTGGTGAGAGAGGTAATAAATTATTTGAGGCAACACCATCTACACCGGTACAGGTTTTAGGTTTTGAGGGTGCTCCACAAGCAGGCGATACATTTGTTGTTGTAGAAACCGAAAGAGAAGCGCGGGATATTAGCTTGAAACGCCAGCAGCTAAGACGTGAGCAGGATCAAAAGCAAATTCATCATATCACGCTTGATGAAATAGCAAAACAAATTAGCATTGGCGGTGTTAAAGAGCTTGCCCTTATCGTTAAAGGCGATGTTGATGGTTCCGTTGAAGCTTTGTCAGATTCATTAATGAAACTAACAAATGAAGAGGTTGTCGTAAGAGTAATTCATAAAGGTGTTGGCGGAATATCGGAAAGTGATGTTCTGTTAGCTTCGGCATCAGCTGCAATTATTATTGGTTTTCATGTCAGACCAAATCTTAACGCAAGAAAGCTTGCCGAAACAAATAAAGTTGATATAAGATTATATAACATCATTTATGATGCTATAAATGAAGTTAAATCTGCATTGGAAGGATTGCTTTCACCTGTACTTTCAGAAGAGATTACTTCAACTGTAGAAGTGAGGGACACTTTCAAAGTTCCGAAGTATGGAACAGTTGCCGGCGGTTATGTTCAGGAAGGGAAAATTGCAAGAAACAACAAAATTCGTTTAATCCGTGATGGTATTATTATTCACGAAGGCGATATAACTTCATTAAAAAGATTTAAAGATGATGTTAGGGAAGTTGATGCAGGATATGAATGCGGAATTAGTCTTGCTAATTATAATGATGTTAAAGTTGGTGACATAATCGAGGGCTTCAGAATTGTTGAAACCAAGAAAAAGCTGTCTTAGATTTTATTAGATGAAAATTTGAAACTCGATAGGCCGTTATTTTGATTATAATTAGTTCATTACCTTTTATATGCTATGATAGTTATGGAGATTGAACGATGTCATATAGAATTGATAAAATAGAAAATCTCATTAAAGAAGAAATTAGTCTCATCTTTCTCTTAAAGCTTCAAAATTTAGGATCGAGTCTTATAACAATAACCAGTGTTCGTGTAAGTCCCGATCTCAAAATTGCCAAAATATATATATCGATTTTTGAAAAAGATAAAAGAGATGAAGTACTGGAAAGAATTAAATTTAAAACAAAGTTCATCCGCTCTGAACTTGCATCCCGACTTACGATAAAGTTCGTTCCGGAACTTAAATTTTTTCTTGATGATACACTCGATTATGTTGAGAAGATTGAAATTCTAATCAAAAAAATCCACGAGAATGATGATAAAAAAGGGAACGAATAATCTTTCCGACTGCGATTTTAATTCCGGGGAAATTATTATGATAGACAAACCCCTAAATTGGACGTCTTTTGATGTTGTAAGTAAAATTCGAAATGCTGTTGGTGTTAAAAAAGCTGGTCACGCCGGAACGCTTGACCCAATGGCGACAGGTTTGCTAATAATCTGTACAGGAAAGAAAACGAAAGAAATTTTGTTTTTTCAGGATCTAAAAAAAACTTATACAGGCTCTATACTTCTTGGTAAGAAATCTAAGTCGATGGACCTGGAAACGGAATTAATTGGAGACGAAGACATTACTTCAATTAAGAATGAAGATATTTATAATGTCCGCGAAAAGTTCGTCGGCGATATCTTGCAAGTTCCGCCAATGTATTCGGCGATTAAATTTAAAGGAAAATCGCTTTACAATATGGCGCGCAAAGGGAAAGCAATCGAACTTAAACCAAGAGAGGTTTCAGTTTTTAAGTTTGAGATACTGGAAATAAACAAGCCGTATGTAAATTTTGAAATAACTTGCTCAAAAGGAACATACATTCGTTCTATTGCAAATGATTTTGGTGAAGAACTTGGCTGCGGTGGAGTTCTTGGCGGGCTTCGAAGGACCGCCATTGGCAATTATTCAGTAAACGATGCGCTAAGTATCGATGATTTTGTTTCACTTTCAAAAATGATGAAAGCTCAAAAGGAAAAAGAAGTATCGGAAGGTGTTCATTAATTTATTTTATGAGCAGTAAATTTTTTTAATGGAATTATGATGACGACCGAATGAAAGTTTACCAGCATTTAAATGAAATAGAGCGTGATCCCAATACGGTTTTAACAATTGGAACGTTTGATGGGATTCATCTTGGTCATCAAGAAATTTTAAAAAAGCTTTTTGAAAGAAGCCGCTTTCACAAAGGACGAAGCTTTTTAATTACTTTTCATCCCCATCCGAGAAAGGTAATTTCAAAAGCAGATGGTTTGAAAATATTAAGTACACCGGAAGAAAAAGCCCTGGTATTGGAAAAGATGGGTTTGGAAAACTTGTTTATAATTAATTTTACGAGAGAATTTTCGCGGCAATCTCCAATAGAATTTTTTAAAAAATATATTATTAGTAAAATTGGGTTAAAAGAAATTGTTATCGGACACGATCATAAATTTGGCAAAGGACGAGAAGGTACATCTGAAACTTTGAAAACGCTTGGTAAAGAGTTTAATTTTGAAATTAGCCTGGTTGATGAGTATAAATTTTGTGGTGAAACAATCAGCAGCACAAAACTGCGCCATGCAATTATGGATGGCGATATAAAGCGAGCGAATTCATTTCTGGGCAGAGAATATACTTTTTCGGGCACAGTAATTTCCGGTGATAAGAGAGGAAGACTTCTCGGTTATCCCACCGCAAACATTAAGCTTGATGATAATGACAAGCTTCTTCCAGGCTTAGGAATTTATGCTGCTGAAGTGATTATTGATAACCGGAAATTTGCGAGTCTTTTAAGCATTGGTAAAAGACCAACATTTTATGATAATGGAGAAATAGTTCCCGAAGTTTATATTTACAACTTTAATAAAAACATTTACAACAAGAAAATCACAGTGAATGTTTTAGAGAAAATCAGAAAAGAAGAAAAATTTTCTTCTCCTGAGGAATTGATAAATCAGATGAACAAGGATAGAGAAGCAGGAATAAAAATTTTTAATGAGATCAATACCTCAAAAAAATCAGCTCAGTAAATAATTAAGTTAAGCATCTATGAGAAAAGGGAATATTAAAAATATTGTTTTAATGGTTACAATTATTACTATCATGATGATAGGTTGCAAAGAGGTATCTGTCAGTTCCCCTGAGTCAAATTCAATACCCATTAATTTAAATCTGCAAATATTTGGTAAAAATAATTTACAACGAATTTATTTAGAGACGATATCAAAAATAAATCTGCAAACTAACAAACCAGTTATAATTCCACCTGATTCAATAAAGGATGTTATTAAATTCCCTGACTCTTTATATAATCAAGGTATTTTTATCTATTCAAGTATATCAGAAAGAAATGAAATTATAGGGGATACATTAAAAATATTTGAAGATGAAAAAGGATATAATTTATTTAATATTATTAATAGCTACCCTTCGAATGGCGAATATCAATCTTATTGTACGTGGAAATATTTTGCTGATACCAATAAAATCTATGTTGGGGAGAAACCAAATGCCAAATTATTATTCGAGATACCATTAAAACTAAATAATATTTATGCATCTCCATTTGATACTATAAAAATAATAGATACGGTACAATTAAAAATAAAGGCTGGAAATTTTAATACATACAAAATAGAACGAAATCAAACAATTAATGAAGATATGAAATATCAAGTATTTCAATATATAGTTCCTGATGTTGGAGTAGTATTAGTAGAAGAAAAATTTATCTCAATTGAAATTGATAATGTGACCGGACAAAATGCAACAATTGTGCAATTTAGAAGAAGAGAATTAATAAGTTATAATTAGAATATTGTTTAGAGTGATTTTACAATTTAATTACAAGGCATTTAAATATTGTTAAATAATTTGTGAATTACTAAAAAATATAAATACGGCTAATAACTAAAAAAGATTATAAATAAATTAATCCCGGTTGATTCTGGGATTACATTGATAAATAAAAAATAGAAAGGTCAAATATGACTAAAGAAGAAAAGCTCCAAATAGTAAAGAAATACGGAGCAAGCGAAAAAGATTCCGGTAAGGCTGAAGTGCAAATTGCACTTATAACAAAACGGATAAATGATTTAACCGATCATTTTAATACACATAAAAAAGACCATCATTCAAGGCGCGGTTTAATGATGATGGTTGGCAAAAGAAGAAGATTGCTAGATTATCTTATAGATAAAGATATAGCGAGATACAGAACAATTATTAAAGAGTTAAATATTAGAAAGTAAAGGTTTATTATAATGGTTACGAAACAAATTGAAATTGGCGGCAGATTATTCTCAATTGAAACAGGAAGATTTGCTAAACAGGCAAACGGCTCAGCTATGGTTAGATACGGCGACACAATGGTTCTTGTTACTGCGGTTGTTTCACCTGAAGCAAAACCTAATCAGGATTTTTTCCCGCTTCAAGTTGAATACCGCGAAAAAACTTCTGCTGCGGGGAAATTTCCTGGCGGATATATTAAAAGAGAAGGGCGTCCAAGCGAAAAAGAAATTCTTAGTGCAAGATTAATTGATCGCCCGATTCGTCCTCTTTTTCCAGGTGATTTTAAGAACGAAACTCAAGTAATTGCATTTGTACTTTCACACGATGGTGAGAATGATGCTGATGTTCTTGCAGCCGTTGGTGCTTCTGCGGCTTTAACAATTTCGGATATTCCTTTCGAATGTCCAATGGGGGAAGTAAGAGTTGGAAGATTAAACGGTTCATTTATTGTTAATCCTACTTTTCAGCAGCTTAAGGATTGTGATATTGATCTGGTGGTTGGAGGAACTGCCGATTCTTTAATGATGGTTGAAGGAGAATCGAAACAAGTTAGTGAGAGCGAACTTCTTGAAGCACTAAAATTCGCACATGAAGAAATTAAAAAGATTGTTCAAATTCAGAATGAATTGAGAAGCGAAGTTGGAAAACCTAAAATGGTTATTCTTCAAAGTCCTGTTGACGAATCACTAAAGAAAGATGTTTATGACCTTGCTTATGATAAGCTGAAACAAATTGTTTATTCCATTCTTGCCAAAGAAGAAAGAAGCCAAAAGAATAATGACTTGACTTCCACGGTTAAAACTACACTAGCGGAAAAATATCCCGAACAAGAAAAGGTAATTGACGAACTCCTTCACGACCTTGAAAAAGAATTTATGAGAGAGAGAATTCTTAAAGAAGGAATTCGGCTTGATGGCAGAAGCACAAAACAAATTCGCCCGATTACAATTGATTTAGGTATTCTTCCACGCACACATGGTTCGGTTCTATTTACACGCGGCGAAACTCAAAGTTTAACATCTGTAACACTTGGAACAAAAAACGACGAACAAACAATTGATGGATTAGCTGAAGAGTACACAAAAAAGTTTATGCTTCATTATAACTTTCCCCCTTTTAGTGTTGGAGAAGTTGGCAGAATGACCGGCGTTGGAAGGCGTGAAATTGGACACGGGCATTTAGCCGAAAGAGCTTTAAAAGTTGTAGTTCCTGCTGAAGAACAATTCCCCTATACTATGAGAGTTATATCTGATATTTTAGAATCAAACGGAAGTTCATCAATGGCAACTGTTTGCGCGGGTTCTTTATCTCTTATGGATGGGGGTGTACCAATTAAAAAAGCTGTCGCCGGAATTGCTATGGGGTTGGTAAAAGAAGGCGATCAGTATGCAATACTTTCTGATATTCTTGGCAACGAAGATCATCTCGGTGATATGGATTTTAAGGTTGCGGGAACAGATGAAGGTATTACGGCATTCCAAATGGATATTAAAATACATGGCATATCTTTTGAAATAATGGAGAAAGCATTGCAGCAAGCAAAAGATGGACGGATGCATATTCTTAAAATAATGAACGATGCAATTGTTCAGCCTAGAGAATCTTTATCACAATTTGCCCCTAGACTTTTAACTATGAAAGTTGATACAGATCAGATTGGTTTGATAATCGGTCCCGGCGGAAAAACTATACAAGGGATGCAAAGACTTTTTGGCGTTGAAATTGCAATTGATGACACCGGCACAGTTAATATCGCTTCTCCGAATAAAGAGAATGCGGCTAAGTGTAAAGAATATATTAAGAAGATGACAGCTACTCCTGAAGTCGGTGAAATTTACGATGGAATTATAACAAAGATTATGGACTTCGGGGCTTTTGTTGAAATACTTCCCGGTAAGGAAGGTCTCCTTCACATCTCTCAAATAGATAATAAGAGAGTAAATAAAGTAACTGATTATTTTAAAGAAGGTGACAAAGTGACTGTAAAGCTTCTTAAAGTTGAAAATGGTAAATTTTCTCTTAGCAGAAAAGAGCTATTAAAAGAAACCAGTAGCGGAAACAAAACGGAAGCGGTTTCCTAGCAAACAATTTTTATTAAATGTTTTTGCAAAAATTAATTTAAACAGGTTCAAGCTTGGTATTTAAAGAACTAAATCTTTGGTTGATTTTGTGGCTGATTATTTTATCCAAGATCGGAGAAACAAAACAGATTAATCCAGGCTTGAATCATTCATTAACAAAATTTTATTTAATGAAATATATTATTTCATTTAAAGAGTTTTTCCTTTATGGTAAAAGAGATTGTAATAAACTCATCAGCTACACAAACACGTGTAGCTATAACCGAAGACGGATATTTAGCTGACTTTTTTGTCGACTATCCTGAAAACCGCAGAACAGTAGGTGACATTTATTTAGGTAAAGTTGCGCGTGTACTTCCGGGTATTAAAGCCGCCTTTATAGATATCGGAATGAAACACGATGGATTCCTGCATTTTTCCGATATCGGCGAATCGACAAAACAGCTTCAGGATATTATTGGCGATGATTCTGATATTGACGAAGAAGATGATGATGAAGTTTTCAAACGAGGTGATAATCAGAACAAATCAGGTTCAAATACCCACACAAAACCCATAATTCCTAAACTACTTAAAGGACAGGAAATTCTTGTCCAAATAACCAAGGAACCCGTAAATAACAAAGGTGTAAGAGTAAGCTCTTCCATTTCGCTGCCCGGAAGATTTTGTGTCCTCCTTCCTTTTGATGGTAAAATCGGAATTTCGAAAAAGATTTCTGATTACAAGGAACGCAAAAGATTGCGGAACATTGCTAAAAGTATTCTGCTTCCAAATTACGGACTTATTATTCGCACGGTTGCTAAAGATCAATCAGAAGATGCTTTAAAAGATGATCTTAAAAACCTGATGAAAACCTGGCAAGAAATTGAAACCATAGTTAAGACTGAAAAACCACCTGCCTTAATCTATCAGGACATGAACACTACTTCCAGCGTAATAAGAGATTTGTTCACTCCCGACGTAACAAAAGTTTTTATTGATTCAAAAAAACTGTACAAGCAAATAAAAAACTATGTTCAAGTCGTTCAGCCAGGTCTAGTTGATAAAATAGAGCTTTTCCCATCTGCAACATCAATTTTTGATTCGTTTAAAATTGAAGAACAGATAAAAACATTGATGGGAAGAAAGGTGCCGCTGCCAAGCGGTGGTTATCTAATTGTGGAGCATACCGAAGCCATGGTGGTTGTTGATGTTAACAGTGGGCGTTATGCTAAAAGTAAAGAACAGGAACTCAACTCCCTTAAAACCGATCTTGAAGCATCTCGTGAAATTGCTCGCCAGCTTAGGCTGAGGGATATCGGTGGAATTATTGTTATTGATTTTATTGATCTTGAAGAAGAAAAAAATAAAAAGAAAATTTTTGATGAGCTGAAGAAAGAATTCAGGAGAGATAGAGCAAAAGTAACTATTCTACCCATGTCTGATTTTGGATTAGTGCAAATAACAAGGCAGCGAGTAAGGCAAAATATTATGCAGGCGATGAAGGAAGTTTGCCCATATTGCCTTGGCTCAGGTCTGCTTACAAAGCATTCTCACATTGTTTATGATCTTGAAGAATGGATTAAGAAGTTCAAAAAAACTTCCAACGAAAGAAAGCTTATTCTTAAATGTCATCCGCTTTTTGCAGCAAGATTAAGAGAGGGAAAAGACGGTTCGATAATAAAACTTCAATTAAAATATTTCATAAGAATTAAAATTGAAGAGGATAACAATATCCCAATTGGGCATCTGAAATTTATTTCCGCAAAAACAGAAAGCGAGCTTACTGAAATTTTTAATTAAGAGATATATTTTTGTGTGAAGAAATATTTAAGACAAATGAAAAAGACCGCTTTTTATAACATTCACGAAAAACTTGGAGCAAAGATAGTAGAGTTTGCAGGCTACCTTATGCCCATTCAATACTCATCAATAATTGCCGAGCATAAGGCGGTTAGAAATTCCGTTGGTGTTTTTGATGTATCACACATGGGCGAAGTTTTTGTTTCGGGAGAAAAAGCTTTAGACTTTATTCAGCATATTACGGTTAACGATGCTTCTGTTTTGTTTCCGGGCGGAGTTCAATACTCTGCAATGTGTTATCCGGATGGCGGTATAGTTGATGATCTTCTCGTTTATAAACTGACTGATGATAAGTTTATGCTGGTTATTAATGCTTCAAACATCGAAAAAGATTTTAATTGGATGAAAGAGAATAATAAATTCGGAGTCGAACTGAAAAATTTTAGCGATGATTATTCTTTGCTTGCGGTTCAAGGCCCAAACTCAAAGGCTGTTATCCAAAAAATTTCTGATAAAAATCTTGAGCTGGAATACTATCATTTCATGCAAACTAAAGTTGCCGGAATTGACATGATTGTTTCACGGACAGGATATACGGGTGAATTGGGCTATGAACTTTATTTCAACGGAGACGAAAAAAACGCTGAAAATGTTTGGAACAAACTCTTTGAAGCCGGAAAAGAATATGGAATTCTACCGGTTGGTTTAGCTGCAAGAGATTCTCTAAGATTGGAAATGGGATTTTGCCTATATGGAAATGATATTGATCAGACAACTAATCCTTTGGAAGCCGGGCTTGGATGGATTACAAAACTGAAGAAGCAAAATTTTATTGCAAAAGATGCGCTGATGAAAGTGAAAAATGATGGCTTGAAAAGAAAATTAGTTCCTTTGATTACTGAAGAAAAAGCATTTCCAAGAAAAGGATATGAAATAACATCAGCCGGAAAAAAAGTCGGCACATTAACAAGCGGAACTGTAAGTCCAATTCTTGATAAAGCTATTGCTTTGGGTTATGTTGAAACTCAATTTTCGGCAGAGAATACAGAGTTAAATTTTCTAATAAGAGGGAAAGAAATTCCTGCAAAAGTCACCAAGCTTCCTTTTGTGAAGAAGTGATATACTCTAAATTTCTAAGGAAAACCATTAAAATATTATTGTTATGAAAACCAACGTCCATTTTTCTTACATAAATGCGGATGAGCTTGCTTATGCTGGGAAAACCACCGTGGTGATTGATGTGCTGCGAGCTTCCACTACAATAATTCAGGCATTGCAGAATGGGGCAAGAGAAGTTATACCGGTTGCATCGGTTGAATTTGCAGTAAAAGTATCTGGTGGAATGTTTGGCGGGCAAACTCTCTTAGGCGGTGAAAGAAACACAAAAAAGCTCGAGGGATTTGCATTAGGAAACTCGCCGCTTGAATATACGTCAGAGGTTGTAGCCGGTAGAACCATTATATTGTTTACGACGAACGGTTCAAAAGCAATTGTAAAAGCAAAATTTTCGGAAAATTTATTTATTGCTGCTTTCACAAATTTAAATGCTGTAGCGGATCATTTATTAAAGCTCGATAAGGATTTTGAGATACTGTGTTCAGGGAGAGGCAATAATTTTTCAATGGAAGATGTAATCTGTGCAGGTAAATTAATAACGGAGATTCAAAAAATTAATAAGGATGTCGAGCTAACCGATTCTGCAAAAGCAAGTGTTGCGTTAAGCAAATCATTTGGCAAAAGTATCGTGGTGATGATGGAACAAACCGAGCATGGAAGAATTTTAACTGAGAATAGTTTTAATGAAGATATAAAATTTTGCAGCCGGCTTAATACTTCTGAAACAATACCGTATTTAACTTCCGGCGTTTTGAAGCCTCTTCAATAATCCGAATCATTTAATAATTTGAAATTTATTTTTCATAATGGCACTTCGTAGAAAAACAAAAACACAATCAAGCAGTTCCAAAGAAGACGGCTTCTTCTCGTTCACAAATGAGAAGAAGAAAATAATCATCGGAATTCTGCTTCTTATATTTTCTTTATTTTTGTTTTTTAGCATCATTTCATTTCACGAGGGAGACGTATTCGGTTCGTTCTTTTCTGATCTTGTAAACGGTCAAATAAAAAACCCAGCAAACTGGTTAGGAGTAATTGGGGCACATTTCTCTAATTTTCTTGTGAAGTATTCTCTCGGTTATTTCTCCATAGCTTTCCCTGTAATTTTATTTTTTTGGGGAATTGCGTTCTTCAAAAAAATAAAGTTCAGAACAATTATTTACACCTCTAATTTTATTTTGCTTGCTGCTATTATTCTTGCAAGCTTATTCGGAATTATGAATACCTCTAGAGAATTTCCTTTGTTTCCAAATTTTTCTGGCTATACGGGGGATTATTTTGGTAAAGTCCTAAAAAGACTGTTCGGGGGAATCGGAAGTGTAATCTTTCTTATCACATCATTTGTGCTTTTAATCATAATCGCTTTTAATGTTAAGATTGAAAGCATAGTTTCTTTCTTGAAGAGTATTTTTATGTTTACGTCAAGCGCTTCAAAAGAAGCAAGTGTTGATAAAAAATCCAGCGTTGGTATTGATGAAAATCTTGAAAAGATAAAAGATTTGAGACCCGAAAAAAAGAAAAGAAGAATAATCCATCAAGAAGAAGCTCTCGCTAAGGATGAATCTGAATTAGAGGATGAAGAAACCAAAATCAGAATTATCAGAAAAGATGAAAAGACGACTCTTCCGATTGAGACAAATGAGTTATTGAATGAAGAGATAAAGAAAGTTGACTTGGAAAAAACCGGGGATATTCCTCCTCGTGAGACTACCGCTGTTCAGGAAGCAAAGCTGCCCAATCAATGGGATGAAATTCTCAATTTTAAAAAGCCAAGTCTCGAACTTCTCGACCCGGTCGTAGATGAAGATTATAAAGTTGCCGAGGAAGAATTAAAAAGAAATGCTGAACAGTTAAAAGAAAAATTAAAGCTCTTCGATATTTCTATTCAAGATATTTCTGTTACACCAGGACCAGTTGTAACGCTTTATGAAATTGTGCCGGAACCAGGTGTTAAAATCAGCAGGATTGTTGGTTTGGAGAATGACATTGCGCTTGCACTTGCTGCAAGAGGAATTAGAATTATTGCACCTATCCCGGGGAAGAGTGCTATTGGCGTAGAAATACCAAATGCTGAAGCCTCAGTTGTTAATGCAAGATCTGTTGTCGGAAAAATTTTTGATTCTAAAGCCGAGCTTCCAATGGCGTTCGGCAAAACTATTAGCGGTGATGTTTATGTCACCGATTTATCGAAGATGCCGCATCTGCTGATTGCAGGATCAACAGGCTCCGGAAAAAGTGTTGGTATAAATATGATAGTTGCCAGCTTGCTTTATGCTAAGGATCCTTCTGACGTTAAATTCATAATGATAGATCCTAAAAAAATAGAATTGTCTTTTTATAACAAATTACGCAAACACTATCTTGCAGTATCACCGGATTTGGAAGAAGAAATAATAACATCACCGCAAAATGCGGTTCTTCTTCTTAAATCAGTTGAATATGAAATGGAACAGAGATACGACAGACTCGCTAAAGCGGGCGTAAGAAATATTGTTGACTACAATCTTAAAGTTGCCGATGTGAATAAGAAACCGAAGGACACTGATGAAATAAAGCATCACCATCTCCCGTATTTAATTGTGATAATTGATGAGCTTGCAGATTTAATGATCACCGCGGGAAAAGATGTTGAAGAACCAATTACAAGATTGGCACAGCTTGCAAGAGCTGTTGGAATTCATCTTGTGCTTGCAACACAAAGACCTTCTGTTAATGTAATTACCGGTGTAATCAAAGCTAATTTTAGTTCACGCATTGCTTATCAGGTTGCAACAAAAATTGATTCACGCACAATCCTGGATATGAATGGAGCGGAACAACTTTTAGGAAAAGGCGATATGTTATTTCTTCCCACAGGTTCGCCAAAACCAATTCGTGTTCAAAATGCATTTATTTCAACGGATGAAGTTGAAAAATTGACCAACTACATTTATTCGCAGCCTGGTTATTCGAAACCATACTTTCTGCCATCACTTTATGAAAAGAAAAAAGCAGCCTCGGGAAAATATCTATCGGATTTAGACCCAATGTTTGAGGAAGCCGCACGCGTGATAGTTCGTCATCAGCAAGGTTCGGTTTCGCTTTTGCAGAGAAGATTAAAGCTCGGATATTCCCGCGCAGCTAGAATAGTTGATCAGCTTGAAGAAGCCGGAATTGTTGGACCAAATGACGGAAGCAAGGCACGATCGGTGATTGTTGAAAGCGAAGAACAGCTCGAAACGATTCTGCGTAACTTATAATTTTTTTCCGATACCATTTCCTTTTGAGCAAATCATTTTATTTTTAAGTATTAAATTGTAAATCATATTTTTATTGTTGATGAAAAAGTATATTTCTTCCGGAACAGAGTGGGAAAATATAGTCGGTTACTCGAGAGCAGTGAGAGCTGGAAATGTTATTGAAGTTTCCGGAACTGTAGCCTCGGATGGAAATAATATAGTTGGCAAGAACGACGTGTATTTACAAACAAAATTTATTCTGAAGAAAATTGAATCTGTACTAAGCAAAGCAGATGCATCTTTAAATGATATTGTGCGAACAAGAATTTATGTTAGGGATATTTCAAAGTGGAGCGAGGTAGCAAAGGCACATCAAGAAGTGTTCGGCAAAATTAAACCTGCATCCACAATGGTAGAAGTAAGCTCTCTAATTTCAGCAGAATATTTGGTAGAAATAGAAGCAACAGCGATATTAAATAATCAGTAAATCAGCAGAATAACAAGGACAGCAGAGTTGGAATTCAAAACACATCCAAAGACGAAAATAGGGCATATCCATTTAACCGTTTCAGATTTAGAGCAGTCATTAAAATTTTACCGCGATCTCTTAGGTTTCGAGATCACTTCATTTTATGGTGAGCAAGCGGTATTTCTTTCTGCCGGAGGTTATCATCATCATATCGGGCTTAATACTTGGGCTGGGGAAGGCGCGCCGGCACCGCCTTCCGGTTATACCGGCTTATATCACTTCGCCATTCTTTATCCCAGCAGAAAAGAATTAGCAAGAGTTGTGAGAAGACTTTACGAAATGAATTTTAAAATTGACGGTGCATCCGATCACGGAGTCTCAGAATCAATTTATATTTCCGATCCGGATGGAAATGGAATTGAGCTATATGCCGACCGAAGAGAAGAGAATTGGCCTATTGATTCTAATGGTCGCTTAGAAATGACGACGAAACATTTAGATGTGCTTGCATTACTTTCCGAACTAGATGAAGACAGTTGATTTATCATTTTAGAAATTGAAAAAATTATTATGAAGAATAAAAACGACTCAATATTTTTTACTGATAAAGAAGAAAGCACAAGCTTTTCATTATCGAATCAGTTTGCCGAGCATCTCGAATTCAATTTGGTGCGGGATAAAATAACAGCAACCCCTGATGATGCATTTCATGCGTTGTCAATGTCCGTAAGAGACCGCCTTGTCCGCCGATGGATAAGAACCCAGCAGAGATATAAAGAGGAAGATGTTAAACGAGTTTATTATTTGTCGTTAGAATTTTTAATGGGAAGACTGCTCGGCAATGCTCTTATCAATATGAATTTTTATGACGAGTGTTACAACATTTTGAAGAGGGACGGTTACAGTCTTGAAGATATAAGAGATCACGAGCAGGAAATGGCACTTGGAAACGGCGGTCTTGGCAGATTAGCCGCTTGTTTTCTTGATTCAATGGCAACACTTGAACTGCCCGCTTTTGGTTATGGAATCCGGTATGAGTACGGAATATTTGAACAAGATATTTATAAGGGTTACCAGGTTGAGAGAGCAGACAATTGGTTAAAGCTTGGTAATCCCTGGGAAATTATGAGACGTAACCTAATTTTTAAAGTGAAGTTTTACGGAAGAGTAATTCAGGATAGCAATAACCACTTAAGGTTTAATTGGGTCGATACTCAAGATGTTAATGCTCTCGCTTATGATATTCCTATTCCTGGCTACGGCACAAATACCGTGAACAATCTTCGTCTTTGGGAGGCAAAAGCAACAAGCTCATTTAACTTTCAAGATTTTAATACAGGGAATTATGTTGCTGCAGTTGCAGAAAAAACGGATTCGGAAACCATTTCTAAAGTTTTATATCCCAACGATACAATTGACAAAGGAAAGTTTTTAAGATTAAAGCAGCAATACTTTTTCGTTTCAGCGACATTGCAGGATATTATTCGCAAGTATAAAATTAACCATGATTCATTCGATAAGTTTGCAGAGAAAACAGCAATTCAACTAAATGATACACATCCTGTAATTGCAATCCCCGATTTAATGAGAATATTAATTGATGAAGAAGGTTTGGAGTGGGATAAAGCCTGGGAGATAACAACTAAAACTTTTTCCTATACAAATCATACAGTAGTACCCGAGGCACTTGAAGAATGGGCTGAATCTATAATGGGAGAACTACTTCCAAGACATCTTCAAATAATTTATGAGATAAATCGAAGATTTTTAGAATACGCTCGCGAGCTTTACACAACAGACAACTCAATCTTATCAAAGCTGTCTATCATCCGGGACCATCCCGATAAAAAAATAAGGATGTCTAATCTTGCCATAGTTGGGTGCCACACTATTAACGGTGTTGCAGAACTTCATACAGAAATTTTAAAGAAGACGATTTTCTATCACTTTAATAAGATTTATCCCAATAAATTTAAAAATGTTACCAACGGTATAACTCCACGGCGATGGTTGAAAAGCGCAAATCCTTTATTGTCTGGATTGATATCTGAAAGAATAGGAGATAAGTGGGTAAAGAAGCTTGACGAATTGAAGAAGCTTGAAAAATTTATAGATGATAAAGAATTTTTGGAAATTTGGCGCGGATCGAAATGGCTTAATAAAAAATTACTTATTAATCATATTGAAAAAGATTACGGATTAAAAATAAATCCCGAGTCAATGTTCGATGTTCAGATAAAAAGATTTCACGAGTATAAAAGACAATTGTTAAATGTTCTTCACATCATAACGCTTTATAATAGAATAAAAGACAATCCAAAGAAAGATTTTGTACCTCGAACGATAATTTTCGGCGGTAAAGCTGCACCGGCATATTTCGCGGCAAAGCTGATCATTAAACTAATAAATTCAGTGGCCGATGTTGTAAATAATGATAAAGTCGTTGGTGACAAGTTAAAAATTGTATTCATTAAAAATTATTCCGTATCGTTAGCAGAAAAAATTATTCCTGCCTCGGAGCTATCAGAACAAATTTCCACTGCCGGATTTGAAGCTTCCGGAACAGGGAATATGAAGTTTGCCTTGAACGGTGCTCTCACAATCGGAACGATGGACGGTGCTAATGTTGAAATAAGAGAAGAGGTTGGTTCCGATAACATTTTTATTTTTGGTTTACTTTCTGATGAAGTAATGAAGATCAAAAATAACGGTTATGATCCACGAGAATACTATGAAAAAGATGCGGAACTTAGAAGAGTTATCGATATGCTTGCATCAGATTACTTTAACAGGAAAGAACCCGGAATATTCAAATCGATAGTGGAGTCGTTATTAAATGTTGATTACTATTGCTTGCTTCCCGATTACCATTCGTACATAGAAACCCAAGACAAGGTTAGCAAACTTTACATAGATTTAGATAAGTGGACTCAAAAATCCATTCTTAATGTGGCACGTATAGGAAAATTCTCAAGCGACCGCTCTGTCCAGGAATATGCTAAAAATATTTGGAAGGTTAAGCCGATAAAGGTAAAGATTGAGTAAAATTGACTTAACCCTTGATCATCACCATCATCATCTTAAATCTGCTGTTTGCTTTTAATGCATAGGGCTTGTTAGCAGACATTATAGTCATTTCGCCTTTCTAAACGATATTAACTTTTCCCGCTATTGTAATCTCTGCCTCGCCACCCATTAAGTAAACCAGCGCATCAAAAGGTGTTGTGTGCTCGCTTAATCCCTCACCTTTATCGAAAGCAAATAATGTTATCGTTCCTGTTGGCTGCTTGATTATGGTTTTGCTGACTAACAAACCAGTTTGATAATCAATTAATTTTTCCAATTCGTTTGGAGCATGAAGATGTTCGTTTTCGTTCATGTTGATTTCCTTTGCTCACGACTTTATGCACTTTGTGAAAATTATTTGTTAACCAATTGGAACTCATCCCCCGACCCCTTCTCTTACAAAGAGAAGGGGGGATCTCGCTCCGTTTTCTGGCATAGCCATTCCTCAGGAAAAAGTCCCTCTCTTTTTAAGCAATGCTGTCAACTTAAGAAAAGGATAATTACTGTTCATTAAATAGCTCTTCTCTTATTAGGTGGATATTTTAATGTCCATTT
>MHAR01000010.1 GCA_001803045.1 Ignavibacteria bacterium RIFOXYB12_FULL_35_14
CTATCCCCTTATCTCCTCATATGTTATGACGTTTCTTGTTATCATTTTTACCCACTTACTTCCACGATGAGCGATAAAACTAAAAACAAGATTTTCCTTGAGAAAGTGATAGCTCCATTAATCAATCTCCATCTTGCTAAAATTTCACAAATGAGCCAGGCAGAAATAATCAACTATTTAACATTGTTCGGCTTTGAAATTTATCAGCGATATATCGGAAAAGATTTTTATAGATGGGGTGGTGATATTTTGGATTTGGATGATCCTCAAGAAAGAGGGGCAAGAAGCAAATTCTCATTTGGTCTTGACTGTTCAGGTTTCATTGCATCTCCTTACGAGCTGGCAGTTTATTATGGCCTAATAAGTGACAATGAGGCTCTTTTTTCTTCAAAGGGTTATCAAAAATATTGTCAAGCAAATAAAAAACAGGATATTGGTGGAAGGGAAGGATCAAGTAACAATTTTCGCCTCGATACTCAAGAACTTGCTGAACTTGGAAGAGAATTATTTAGATTGGAGAAGAAACAAATTCCCACAGAACAACAGATAAAGCTTCTACAACCTGGAGATATTGTTGGTCGTTCCGGTCATTTTGGAATTATTGCTGAATTAAATGGTGAAACATATTATTTTGAGTCCGGTGGCTGGGTTGTTCCTGAAAATGATGGAATTCCGGTGAAGGCATTTGATGCATTAAAAATATTTGCGTCTACAGGTTCAATAAGTGTGAGAGGATGTTTGGAAAACAGGAATTAGATTTAACTTATGCTTGAAAAATCATTGTGAAAAACGGCACATTTTCAAGAAGTACTCACATCATTTCGATACACATTCCACAAAACTTAATTTATGGCTTTCGGATAATCTAGGAAAAATCCCTTTTTCATAAATTTTCGAAAAGCCTTCTAACTCGCAGAATTTTCAAAATCAATAATTCAGCTTAGTTTCAATGATTCATAAAAAGTATGTGCTTTTCTAATACACAATCTCATAAATCCACAGTAAACATTACTAAACCTCAATTTCCTTTCTACTGAAGTTATTTTCACCAAAATTTTTATAAGTAATAATTACCTCATTAACATGTGGCACTGACTTTGGCTGTATCAAAAAAAATGGAAATGGAGAAGCCAGACACAATGATAGATAAAAACAAAAACAAAAGAACTTATACAATAAAAAGATACAGATATCTTTTTGCGTTGTTAACATTATTGTTAGTGGGATGTAGCGAGCCATCAAGTATGCTATCACCAAATAATAACGTTAATACAAACGAACCAAACTGGATTTCGTTACCCTCTGTAACTAAAGATGCTAATGGAATGTCAGTAATGTCGATGCCTATTTTTCAAGCAAGTAAAAGTATTGATGGAAAAACGGGTGGTAAAATTAAAATTAATGGTAAATATGCAGGTGGACCTTTTGGTGAAGTTAATGTTCAAGCAGAACTTAATTTCCTGAAAGATGCTTTCTCAGGAGCAAAGTACATCACAATGATTGTTGATACGGAATGGGGATATGCTACTTTTTCACCCTCCTCTGTATTTGATAAAGATGCAACCTACAATGCTGTGTTCATTGGATTAGACCTAAGTGGTGTAGATCCAACCAATGTAAAGTTCGCTTATTTAGCTGCAGATGGTACGGTTGAATATGCATTAAATGATGGAATTACAATAGACTTATCAACTGGAACTCTAGGTGTTAAAAATGCTATGATACCTCACTTTTCACGCTATGGGTTTATTAGATAAGACAGTTATACTATAATTTTAGAATAAGGAAAAAGAAAATGAAAAAATATATATCAATAATCATTTTGTTCGGCTTGTTTATTATCGGTTGCAGTGACGATTCAGTCGTAAATTCAAGTCCAACACAATTACAAAATGATTACAAGTTAGTCAAATTGCCTGCTCATTCTGGTTTACAAATAAATAACAATTATTCAGATTCAAAACAGATAACAGGCAGCACTGGTGGAACACTCAGCCTTCAAAGAAGTTATTCTGGCGGTCCATATGGAACCGTAACGGTAAATTCCACATTGGAATTTATGGGTGGATCATTCAGTGGTACAAAAACCATAACAATGACGGCAGATGACGAATACTGTGCATCAAGCTTTTCACCGGGAATGTCATTTTCATTACCCGGGATATATAACATAACTTATACTGGAGTTGATCTTTCTGAAATTAATCCATCAACGGCAAAATTTGTGTACCTTAAAGCAAACGGTGAACTTGAGTACCCAATGCACGATGGTATTATAGTAGATCAGTCAATTGGTAAGATACAGGTTATAAACGCAAGGTTGGATCATTTCTCACGTTACGGCTTTGTTAATTAATAAATGGGGATATTAAGGAAGTATGTGATGAAAGAATTAAGAAATGAGTTCACCGAAGCGATTAAAAATTTGCTAAGCAGCTACATTGATGCAAACGAACTTAATAACTTCATTAACAAGTTTGAAGTAAACAAACCCGCAAAAAATAATTCAACCGAGATGATAAATAAGTTCTATGCTCAGCAATTAAAAATTGAATACAGTTTAGGTAGAGATCGTTTGCAAATAGACAGAACTATTACCTTTGCTCAAAAAACACTTCCAAAAGAAAAATATTTAGAGTTGTTAAAAAATCTTGCACAATTGTGCATTTCAAATGGTAAGCTGAGTTTTGCGTTCGAAATACTAAATAAGCTGCTAAAGCAAACCACAGAAGAAGAATTAAAAGCGGAAGCTTTTCTTCTTTTATCTGATGTTTTTGGTCGAAGCGCGGATTGGAATAAATGTATTGAGGCTTTAGTAAAAGCTAATGATTTGTTTGTGAAAATTGGGAATAATCATGGAAGCTCAAAATGTGAAAACATGTTAGGAGTAATTCACGGTGAAAAAGGCAATCTGAAGAAAGCAAAAAAACATTTTGAGAATTGCTTGAAGCTTTTAAACAAAGGAGAAGAGAGAGAGCTTAGAGCATCAGTTGAGGCAAATATAGGCATTATCCTAAATATGCAGGGAGATTATGGCAGTGCCGCAGATTATTTTGGAAAAGCTTTACGCTACTTTGAATCTGTTAAAAGTGACAGAAGAATAGCCGAATTACGGCAGAACATCGGAATGATGTTCTTTAATAAAAATGAACAGGAAGCTGCTTTGGTGGAAATAGACAAGAGTATTGAAATTGCACTGGATAATAAACTGATGCCTGTGCTTGCTCTCTCGTATTTAAGTAAAGCAAATATTCTTTTAGCACTTGATAATTGCAATGCAGCTTTAGCATTTGCAGATAAAGCGTTGGAAGTAAGTCATCTTATCGATGATAAGCTTTCCATCGCAGATATTTACCGAACTAAAAGTCTTATTGAAAGAAAGAAGAAAAATTTTGAGCGTGCAGAGAATTACTTGCAATCAAGTTTAAGAATGAATAAAAGCAGAGATAATAATCTTAATACTGCAGAGGCTAAAATGGAATTGGGTGAATTGTATGGCGAAATGAACCTAATATCTAATAAGGAAAAAATTTTAAAAGAATCACTTAAAGAGTATCAGCAAATAAATATCCTTAATTGAGTAAGAAAGATAGAAAAAATGTTAGAGACACCGAGCGTTTAATTATAAATGTTAAGCAGACTATTTAAAAGTTAGGATAAACTCATGGGAAAAAATCAAAATGCTATTGTGGTTAAAGACATAGAAAAAATATTAAGCCATTTCCTTACTCAAAAAGATGTAGTAGAATTCACAACTGAGCTTGAGAAAAGAAAAGTTACAGAAACAAAAAAGGACCTCTCATTCAAAGCTAAAGATTCATATCAATTAAATGCAAATTTATCTCATGGGTCAAAAGAGAGAGAATTAATTCAAAGTATTTTTAGTTTTGCTGAGAATAGAATTTCGGAAATAGTTCATTATAAGATGATGCATGAACTCAGTCAATTAATGATTTCTAATGGTGAACTGAAACTTGCAGCAGAAATTTGTGAGGATCTTATAATAAAAATAGGTGGTAATAATTGTTATTCTTCACTTGAAGCTGATTCATATTTAGCGCTTGCAAAAATTGCTTGGTCCCAGGCTTATTGGGAAGAGAGTGTTAGATATGTGCAAAAAAGTTATGAACTTTACAAAATAAGTGAAAATTTAAATGGTTATGCTAAGTGCGAGAATATGCTTGGAACAATTTTCGGGGAGCAGGGAGATGTTCTTGAAGCTTATAACCATTTTAAGAAAGGTTTAGAATACTTTTCAGATATAAATGATGATTCATTAAGAGCTATGTTCGAATTAAATCTTGGTATTCTTCTTAACATCCAAGGTGAATATGCAAAGGCAATGTGGAATTTTAAAAACGCTCTTAATAAATTTATCCGATTGAAAGATACAAGTCGAATAGCTCGAGTAAGACATAACCTGGGAATGATTTATACAAAAATTAAAGATTATCAGGCTGCAATTGAAGAATTTGATGCAAGCATTAGCATATCTACCGAGCGTGGTTATTTATCAAACTGTGCAATAGGGTATATCGGTAAAGCTTATATTTACACAAAATTAAACAATACCGATTTAGCGGAAGCATTTACAGATAAAGCTTTGGAGATTGCGAACAAAATCAATGATACACTGTCAATTGCCGATGTTTATAAAATTAAAGGAATGATTCAAAGTAATTTAGAAAACTATGAACTATCAGCTGAAATGTTTGAGAATAGTTTGCGCCTTAACGAAGATTTTGAAAATAAAATGAATACAGCAGAAAGCAATCTTGAGCTTAGTGACATTTACTTTAAAACAGAAAGAAAAGAGGAAGCAGAAGTACTCAAGAATTCCGCAATAGGTTACTACAATTTAATTAAAGCCAAAAATTTTATCGATGAATTACTAGATGCAAATTCAAATTAAGCTCCAAGCACAACTCTTATTCTATTAGTTTATTATTTCACTGGTGAACCAAAATAGTTGAGAGTTGATTTATTTTAAACAAGTCATCGTCCAGCCAATCAACCCCCAATCACATTTTTCTCATTTAATCGTTTCATTTTTTATCGTCAAATTATAAATTAAATTTGCAAATAAAACACAGCTTTAGTAGGCTGTATAAACAATCAAATTAGAGACAGAATAACATGAAAAAAATCCTTATCATTATATTCGCCGTCATATCAATCATCACCTGGAATTGCGATCCAGAAAAACCGGTTAATAAGGAAAGAATAGTTATTGGTGTGGCTGCCGATGTTGAAAATCTGAATCCTCTTTATGCTTTTGGATTGTTAGAGGGAAATATCAGGGAGATATTGTTCCTTAGTCTTGTTAAGCATCAATGGGTTGAAGAAATTGGGGATTTAGACACATCTCCACTTCTTGCAGAAAAATGGGAATGGAACCAGGATTCGACAAGTGTGACTTTTTATTTACGGGAAAATTTGTTTTGGTCTGATGGTACAAAATTAACTGTTGAGGATGTCGTATACTCCTTTGATCTATATTCTGATGCTGAAGTTAACAGTACTTTTTATGGTAGTTACCAAAAATTTTTTACTGATGAAAATCAACAGATTGATATAAAAAAAACTTTTAAAATCATTTCACCAGCAATTATTAAAGTCAATTTTAAACCGGGATCTAAACCAAGCTTATTTAATGTTGATATGCCGATTCTTCCAAAGCATGTGTTTTCAAAAATTCCAAGAAAAGATTTAAGCACAACTAATTTTGAGAAAAACTTTATAACTAATGGTCCATATACATTATCAAGCTGGAAAAAGAATGAAACGATTATTTTAATAGCCATTGAAAATTCATTTCTATATAATGATGAAATAGTAAAAGAGCTAATATTTAAAATAGTACCTGATGAGAATTCTATGATAACTCAGTTAAAAAAAGGTGAGATTGATTTGATTGAAGATGTTAATACACAAGCTGTTGCTGACTTAAAAAAAATGGATCATATTAAAATAATTACCCGGGCTGGGAGAGATTATGATTACATTGGCTGGAATAATATTGATCCCGAATTATTCTCAAAAAGTAAAGCGATTAATCCGAATAAATTTTTCGGCAGCCCAAACGTTAGAATAGCATTAAGCTATGCAATTAATAGAGAAGAAATACTTAGGGAATATTTGCAGGGATATGGTCAATTGAGTTTTGGACCTGTATCTCCAATTTTTAAAAATTACTATAATGAAAAATTAGAACCTTATGAATATAACCCTTTCAAAGCGAAGGAAATTTTATCTTCCGAAGGTTGGGTTGATCGTGACCAAAATGGAATTATCGAAAAGAATAGTATTGAATTTTCTTTTAAGCTGTTTATTGGATCGGGCAATCCCAGAAGAGCATATGCTGCAACTGTAGTTAGGAATAATCTTAAAGCTGTCGGTATAGATGTCAGGATTGAAACTATGGAAATGAGTGCTTTTATTAATAAACTGTTCGAACGTGAATTGGATGCTTTTATGGCAGGTTGGACAATTCCTATTCCAATTGATGTTCAGCCATACTGGCATTCTGATTTTGCTAGAAGCACATTCAATCTTTCCGGTTTTGCAAATACTGAAGTTGATAAAATTCTTAATGCTCTTGAAATAGAAAAAAGTCATGAGAAAAAAGTTATTCTCTATAAGGAAACTCAAAAGTTGATTCACGAGAATGAGCCGGTCACATTTCTTTATTGGTTGGACATTAAGACCGCTTTTAATTCAAGAATTGAAAACATCACAATAAATCCTTTGGGTGCAATTCAACAATGTTGGAATTGGAGAATAAAAAAATAATGAAGTTTAATTGATCTGAAGCTGGGATAAATAATTTGCAAACATTTGCTGACCAATGTATATGATTCTCTCATTTGAATCAATAGAAACTTGCTTAAGTATTTCTTCTGAGCAAATAACAAATAACCGATTATTATTTTTTAACCCTTCCCTGATAAAAGTTTTAATAGGTTCTGCATCGTTAGCTTTAAATGGCAGACATAAAATTGCAATTTTAATTTCATTGAATCCCTTATTTGCCATTCCGTAAATTGTTATTTCCTCATGCAGCATATCCGGTTTTAAAATAAGATTCTTGTAGCCAAATTTTGTAAACAAGACTTTAGTCTTATGTCCAATTTCTTCAATTGAAGCTTCTGAAAGATCATTCATAATTGTTTCTTTGTCGGGTTTCAAGCTATTCCGCGGTTTTTGATGTTCAATGCCAAGAATATCCAGCCAATCTTCGTTGCTAATTAAGCTGTAGAGGGTTTCGTTCGGAAGGAATTCGATAAGATTTTTAATCAGCAAACCTTTGTTCTGAAGCGTTTCTCTTATGCTAATTTCTACAGAGTTGCTACTGAAATAGTTAATTACATTTACACTTTCCATTAAATGATTTAGATCATAAGCGTTAAATGGCTTATCTTCATACTGCCATTGTGTATTAGGATTCCACCATTGATCAAAATGTATTAAATATGATGAATCGGGAATTTTCACCTTAACACTTGCAGCAGTAAGTCCTGCAAGCATTACACTAATTTTGCTTTCTTTTTTGAACGAATTTGCTGAATTTTCAAGTTCCTTCAATGACATTCCCGATTGGTAAAGGACATATCGTATTTGATTATGTTTTAGCAGGTGCTCAATCTTCTGTATTCCTTGCTTATCGTATTGTGAGAAAATTATACTCTTTTGACCGCTCGCTATTATTGAGTCAAGCTGATCTAGTAATAGTTCTGACTTTGGGCTTGATTCTTTATGCGTTGAGAAATTTCCTAATTGCTTTATCTGGTGAATTAACGTAAAAATATTTGATTGAATAATAAAGGGATTACCGCCTTTGACCAGATCGAGTATTCGTTTTCGACCTTGAAATATTGTGTTTTCAAATTCCTGCTTTTGTTCATCATCAAGTTCATGCCAATAATCATTTCGAATTAGGGATGGAAGTTCGTTACTTAAAGTATGCTTCGTTCTGTTCAATGAACCATCTAAAGTTTCAAAACCAACGAGATGTTTCTTTATTTTGGGAATTAATCTTTCCTCAATGAGTTGGGAAGGCAAGCTGCTAAGAATCCATCGATATTTAGATGCCGGAAAATTAAATAGTTGGTCGGGTTGGATTTCGTTATTTAACAGGTATTGTGCTTCGTCAAATATTAAGCATTCAATATTTTTATTAAAAGATTCTTTTGTGGAATCCCCTGATAACTCGAGAAGTGTTTTATAGTTGATTATAAAAATTTTGGCCTTCCGACAGGATGCTGCGATATTCTCATTGTTTAGATCTTTTATCGTTACAAATTGAAGCTCAGGATCCAAATTATAAATTTGATTTTCCCATCCTTCGGATTTATTTATATGTTCACTTACTATTTTATTTCCAATATGCGAATCTGGACAAACAATTAATGCATTTTTAATTATTCCTTGTTTAATAGCAGAATGTAATGCATAAATTGTTTGAGCTTTTTTATCTATTCCTATTTCATCGGATAGTAATGCAGTTCGATTGGTGAGTAGATGTTTAATTCCTTCTTTTTGATAAACAAGAAGGTTTTTATTGCTGGATTCCACCTCTTCCAGAATAATTGTCTTAACTTTTATTTCAGATTTTTCCTGCTCAGGTACATAAGTTTCATTTTTATTCTTAGCTTTTTGAATTGTTCTTTTTGGTATTTCACTTTCTACCGGTAATAGCTGGCTAAGTATTCCAGGGTTGATAATTTTTAATTTCGGTAAATATTCCACAAACAGGTTTTTCCCACTTTCCTTGTTTTTTTCTAATAAGCCAAACTTGAGCTGTTTTTGCTTTGCCTCTTTTGTGTGATGATTTTTAAGATGATATAGTGGTACCTCTGTCTTTTCTAATCGAGCCAATTTCACGCGGTAATTTTTTGGTTTTTGATTAAGTAAATCTATCGGAATTTCCGGGATTATTTTTGTGCCAGACTTTTGTAAGGTTTCTTTAATTTCTTCGAGAGTAATTACAGGAATATTTTTTAGTGAGGGTTTTTTCTCAAGTTTATTGAATGCAATTGCCAGATATTTTTTATTTGTTTTATTTCGTAATAAACTAAAGTTAATAATTTTGTCAGATGGTAAAGTAGAAGGCATATTTATCTTGTGATCAGAATACGCCGGTATATTTATGAAGCAATCGAGTTTGAAATTATCAGCTTTTTGTATGTCGGTTAAATGAGTCTTAACTGTAACTTGTAAGGGCGAAAGTTCTTTCGAAATAGACTTTGGGATGAGACTATTGCTTGATTCTTCATTGTCTTTTTCAACTCCAAAGAATAATTCTTTTTCTTTAGAAGAAAAGGATGAAGAAAAAAGTAATCTAGATGTGTCTGATTCTAAAATACTTATTTTATGCTGATAAGGCTTTGGAAAGGAGAAAAAGATTTTAAATGTTTTTTTCTTTTTGGCGACAACATTTTTTATTTCTTCCGAAACTTTGAACTTGGTGAGAGAGAATTTTTTAACCTGAAAGAGAGTTGGACCGCTAAATTCCTTAAAGTCTTCTACTTTTTTAATATCAATGCGCGGCTTGGGAAATCGTTCCAAGTATATTTGTGGTTCTTTAAGCCACTTATTCCACTCAAATTGTTCCGGATCCTCGACGTTTGAAATAACTTCGGCAACAGACTTTCGGATTTTTTTGTACATCTGAACTTATTCATTGGTTTTCTGAAGATGAACTTGCTCACAGGCTACTCTTAATCTGCTAAACGGTTCTATTAAGTTTCTCCTCTCGGATATTGAGTTTAACAGGTCTCTAATCTGGGGAAGTTCAGATTCATATTTAGGAGATGTTTGTATGAAAACTTTTTGACCATTGCCTTTGTAGGATTTTAGTTCTTCAACTCCTTTTTGAGGGGCAGACAGGTTTTCATCTTGCGAAAATATTTGGATTACTCTGATTCCCTGCTTAATGTTAGCCCCTAAAAACAATGGATCTTTTACAAGAATTAAATCGAGTTCTTCATTTAAAGCCGTAATCAATGGCAAAGATATAAGTTCAACAAGTACATGTTCAAGCAGCACATCTCCATAAAGTGTTTTTTGAAAATTGGTAGTTTTAATAGGAGCAGTAACTCTAAACTCTAATGGTTTTGTTTCACCATCGGTAACTAGAATAGCACCCATAATGCCGCTGGTTTCATCTAATGATAAACTTTCTAAAAATCCAATTTTTGCAAGATTCATGAAGAACTCCGTTAAATTAAGTTTGAGAAACTGTAAATGTCGATAATTCTGATGGTTATTTCAGATGGTCCGAATTACTATTAAGCTTATTTATAAATTTTCTGCTTATTGGCCGATTATTTGATTACGATTTTACATTTATTAGATAACAATTTATATGCCGAATGAATTAATCTGAGAAATTCAAATTAAAAGCATTTTTTAGCTTTCTGCACTAAAAATAAGATATAATTTTTGCCTGAGACAAGTAATTGGCACTGACAGAGCATTAACATATTTATTCAAATGTTTGAAGAAACCAGATGTTTGTACTTTAAGAAGTGTGGGCATTGTAAATTATTCGGTTAGAATTTTTACCACTTGCCCCAACTTCTATAAAATGAATACTTTTCAGCGTGAAATATTTTGTATACTTTTTGCTGATATATTTATAATTTCGTCCATGAAAATTATTCAATTTAGGATTGATTAGGTTTAAGTAATTATAAATTCAAAACAATTTCGGATTTAAAGTGCAATTGACTCACAAAATATTTTTTTTAGCTATTCTCCCAATTGTGTTTGCGCTGCCACAGAAAAAAAATAATTTACAAGTTCATAATTTTTCAGGAACTGCCCCAATTTCTGTAAGCGGTATTTTTACTTTGGGGTTAAGTGATTACAGCAATGGAAAAATTGGTTTTGGTGCTATCGGTATGATAGAATATTTCATTCCGGCAAAATCACGTACAATTTTTGGATTGAGATTTTTATTCGGCGGACAAACAGTCAATGGTGAAGATCAATTTAAAGAAGCACCGGAATTTATAACCGATATGTACATCTTAGGCGGTGGATTAACCGTTGGATATTCCTTTCAGAATGAATTCTTTCCTTATGTTTATGCGGGGGTTTCAAATCTGTGGTTTAGTCCAAAAGATCAAAATGGTAAAAGATTAACAAATAACAGTTTGGGAGCATACTCCCGTTCCACAATTGCCTATGATGCAGAAGTCGGTTCTCGTATAGCGTTGCAAGAAAACTTAAGTTTGTTTTTTGGTATTGGGGCTCATTTTGTACAAACTGATAATTTTGATGATATCAGTGCGGGAAATAGTAACGATTTTTACTATTCAGGTAGAATTGGTGTTTCCCTATCATTGTTTGGAGACAAGGATTCTGACGGCGATGGTATTTGGGATTCCGACGATGCTTGCCCTTCCAATCCTGAGGATTATGACGGGTTTCAAGATGAGGACGGTTGCCCTGATTATGACAATGATAAAGATAAGGTATTGGATGAAATAGATAAATGTCCAAATGATCCTGAGGATAGAGATGGATTCCAGGATGATGATGGCTGCCCTGATTTAGATAATGATGGAGATGGAATACCGGATACTAAAGATAAATGTCCAGATCAACCGGAAAACTTCAATGGATTTGAAGATGAAGATGGCTGCCCGGATATATTAGATAATACTAAGCGTTTATTGGATAATGATAATGATGGCATTCTAAATTATCTTGATAAATGTCCGGATCAAGCAGAAACATTTAACGGATTTCAGGATGAGGACGGTTGTCCGGACTCAATAGCAGTTGGTGATACGGTTTCTGTAAAAGAAATAACTCTTGAGGGAAATAATTTATTCGGTTGGCGCAGTTCTGAAATTAAACCAACAGCATATGAAGAACTTGATAAGACTGCCGAATTTTTAATGAATGACCCATTCATTAAATGGGCTGTTGAAGGTTATACTGATAATAATGGTATCCCAGATTCTCTTAAGGCATTATCGCTGGAAAGAGCAAAATCGGTTGTTCGATATTTGATTAACACTGGTCTGCCATCATTCATGTTTAGAGTTTACGGCAAGGGAGGCGAATCACCAATTACCGATAATAATACTTTGGAAGGAAGACTTAAGAATAATAGGATTGTAATCAGACGATTAGATTAAAATTTACGTTCTAAATAGAGGAGGATAGAAAATTAGTTTTATTTCAATTCTTCCAAGGAATAGTTTTTTGAAATGATGAGAAAAAATTAATTATTAGAAACAGTTCATAGAATATTTGCAGGAAAATAATCTCATAAAAAGTAAAGCTATATCTAAATTTATTCTGTGAGTTTAGCACACATAGAAAATCGCTGAGAATCTTAATGAAAAATGGTAAGACGAATACTATGTTCAACTGTGAAAGCAAAATTGAAAATAAAACTAGAATGTTTGATAGATGCCAAAATCCAAGAAGCAATTTGTGGATCATTAGATAATGGTGTGATGTTTTAGTGTGCCTTGCTTTTTGATTTAAATATTCACCAAATGCTGTTTTCGAATTCGAGAGGACAAACGATTCTTCAAGATTAACAATTCCAATTTTCATATTATGTTTTACAGCTTCTCTTAAAAGTAAATCATCATCGCCGCTGATCGTATCCATTGTATTACCGAAACCGCCCAACCTTTCAAAAGATGATTTTTTGAAGCCCATGTTTCTTGCAGCAGCGGAATAGGGAAGTTTTAATTTGGCAAATGTAAATGTTAACATGCTGCTCCTTAAATTCTCAAAGCAATAGATTTTATTAATTATTCCTTGTGTTTGGACGAATGGAGCTAGACCAAAGAGTAAATCATAGTTTTCTTTAAATTTTCCTGAATATCCAAGCAGCCAATTTTTAGCAGGCATGCAATCGGCATCCGTAATAAGAATATAGGGATATTTTGCTGCGTTAACTCCAATATTTAATGCACCTTTCTTACCGGACAATTTTTTGTTATAAACTTGTAAGACACGGTAATATTTTTTTTCATTGGAAAGTTTGATTGCCTTAGAAAAAGAATTATCGGTTGAGCCATCATCAACTAATATTACTTCAAACTTATCTTTGGGAAAGTCGAGCATTTCGAGTGATGAAAATAAACTCTCTAAATTCTTTTCTTCATTTTTAAATGCCACGATTACGGAAAGGTTTAGGTCATTATTAATCTTTGCAGGTCTCTGTGTGAATTTGGGAAATAAGAAAAGAAAGATGATATTAATTAAGAAAACGATTGAAGAAATCGTGAGGAGAATAATGAAGAGTGTCATCTATGGATTTTAAAATTTATATTTTTACCGGTGTCGGTTCAATGTGAACAAGCACATCCGAAATCTTGGGATTGAATTTTATCAATTCATCCTTAACATTATGACCAATTAGATGCCCAATGTGAACCGGTAAATTTCTATCTACAACAACGTGAATATCAACAAAAAATTCCAATCCCATTTTTCTAACAAAACATTTATCGATAGCCATAACACCGTTAACTTTACCTGCTGCAGATTTAACCTCGTCTAAAACATGAATTGGCGGTGCAGTATCCATTAATTCAGAAAATGCGGGTTTAAATAATCTGTAAGCGTTAAAAATAATTATTCCCGAAGCAAACAGCGCAGCGTAATCGTCGGCTTCTTCATAACCTTTTCCCCCGATTAGTGCAACTGATATTCCAATAAATGCAGCAAAAGAAGTTATTGCATCGCTTCTGTGATGCCATGCGTCAATCTTTACCGAAGTGCTTTCAATATTTTCGCCGATCTTAATTACAAACCGAAATAATAATTCCTTGGTTATGACGACAGCCACCAAAACAATTAATGTGAAAAATGCCGGCGCATGATGAGGTGTAATAATTTCGTGTGTGCTTTGAATAATTATTATTACGGCAGCAATAAATAAAGCTGAAGCGACCATCATTCCGGCGATTGGCTCTGCTTTTCCATGACCATAAGGGTGATCAATATCTGCAGGCTTAGATGCAATCTTCAATCCTGTTAAAACTATAAATGAAGTAAAAACGTCCGAAGTTGATTCTATTGCATCTGCTATTAAAGCGTATGAATTACCGAGAACACCTGCCGTACCTTTTATTATTGCTAAGAAAATACTTACAATAATCCCTATCAGAGTTGACCTTATTCCTTTTTCAGCAGATGTTTTCGAATTACGATTCGGCACTTGTAGAATCCTATTATTTCTATGAGCAAATTATAAAAGAAAATATTAAAAGGTTATGACTCATTAAGAAAAATATTTAGGAATTAATTTTGAACTTTCTAGTAGGATGAATTAAGAAGGACAAAAAGTGGGCTCCGAAGAGCCCCTAATAATTGATACTGTTTAGCTATTCTTAGTATCGATATCTGTCTTGCATGTTGATATTCCAAATGGCAGGTAAATAAGACAAGTACCAATAAGTGATGTTGCTAACGGAATTATTCCGACCAAGCCCCACCAGCTTTGGAAATAAAAACCCAAAGCGATTATTCCAATACCCAGAATCATTCTAATTGTTCTGTCTGCACTTCCCATGTTTTTTTTCATTGTGAACTCCTTTTTTGTTTTTTGATGAGGTATTATAGTAAAAGATTCATTAAATCAGAGTATTATCCAATTTTCTTGATTACTTCACAATTTTTGAAATTTTTTTAAACTCTTCAGTACCACACACATTAAGTAATTCAAACAAAATTGCTTCTGTCGTTGTAACAATAACTCCGGCGGTTCTCATTCGTGCCAGCGCAATATTGTAATCTTTTTCTTTTCTTGACGAACACGCATCGGCGGCTAAACTAACTTGAAATCCACCTACCAATAAATCTAATGCTGTCTGTTGAACACAAACATGTAATTCAATTCCCGCAACAGCCACTTGTTTAATATTCTTGTACTTTAATATTTCAAATAGGTCACCTGCGCCCGAACAGCTAAAACTTAACTTTTGAATTGGAACGGTATCTTTTAAGGATTCTTTGATTCTATTCTCAGTTTCGCCCAATCCTTTTGGATATTGTTCGGTAACAAAAATAGGTGATCCTAAAACTTTAAATCCCTCTATTAGTTTTATAGTGTTTTGAATCATGATTTCGGGATTTAACATTACTTGAAAAATTTTTTCCTGAATATCAATTATAAGAAGAGCTGTTTTTTCTCTTTGTAGAATTGTTGAATGACGACTTTGGTTAAGGATCATAATTATTTAAGATTATTTTATTAAGCTGAGATTAGTTTAACAAATGATTGTTAATAGATTGGATCCATTCCATATTTCCCACAAGAATACATCATAAGAATTGCGGCCAAATCAATAAGTGCTTTTTTCTGGTCTTCTTCAAAAATAACAAGGTCGTAAACTTCTGCAACGAACTTCATGTTTGTTAAGATTTTTTTTAGTTCATTATATGATGGAGTTCCATGCCAATTTGCTATTTCTTTAACAAGAATATTCTCGTGTCTTCTTAAAAATTCGTTGAATGAAATTGTCTTGTATGAATTGGGGGAGTGAGGTCTGCAGATGTTTATCAGATCATTAAAATATGTATCCCACTTCTCAGCAAGATTTCTATTTCGTTCATGCATAACATGCTTAACTTTTTGCAAAGAAAAGTTTGCTTTTGTGGTTACCTTAAATTTTGGTACAAGTGCATAACCGTCAAAACTAGTGTCGCCGCTTTCTTCATCAACATACTTCCATCTCTTTATTAGCTGATTAAGGGTAATAGTAACAATAACCTTATCCAACCCGCTATCGACAACAATAAATTTATTTTGCTGGGAATTAATAATTGTGAACCAATGTTCCCAATTGTCGACGCTAAGAATACACGGGTAACCTTGTTTCAGATGATGGGTTAAGACTTTCAGTGCTTCCTTTGAAGTTTCACGCCTAAAATATTTCATTTTACAATTGTAACTTTTAGCAGCTTTGGCTAAACCTATTTCATCGGTGCCGTACCACCAATTGCTTCCGGCTTTCTTTCCTATTTCTCTTTCATTTCTGAACTGTCCAAGCATGACGAGTGCATATTTTAATGCAAAAGGACCGCATTGATATTTGTAAGGCTGAGGATAGAAACTCATGACTTTAATTTTTATATAGTTTAAATTAGTAGAGTTAAAGTAATTAGATTAATTTTTATATCACGAAATTTTTTAGGGATAATAAGTTAATGAAAGCTAAGTTAAAAGTTGCAATAATATTTAACGAACCAAATCCAGAATTATATAGAAAACCCTCAATAAAATTCAAAAAACCGCAAAATTTCATCCCTTTTTTTGAGGTTGATCAAACTACACCAATGGAAGATTATAAATATATTCAAGCAAAACTCGTTGAGGAGGGGTTTGATGGCTACACTTTAAATCTGTTTGACGACATAAATATTCTGATAACCGATGTTAAGAAAAATCAACCCGATGTAATTTTTAATTTTGTTGAGCTTTACAAAGATAATGCTCGACTTGAAATGAACGTTGTCGGTTTGTTTGAACTGATGGGAATTGCGTATACTGGGTCTCCACCTTTGGCATTAGCCAATTGCCAAAATAAAGTTATGGCCAAAAAGCTTCTCAACATTAATGGAATTAAAACACCACCATATTTTTTAGCAGCTGATCTTCCAGAAAAATTAAAACACGATTTAAAGTATCCCTTAATGGTCAAACCGGCTTATGAAGATGCCAGCGTTGGAATTGAAAATGAATCCATTGTGAAAAATAAAACCGAGTTGTTATCGAGAATGGAACATGTGATTCAGAATTTTACTCAGCCAGTTTTAATCGAAGAATTTATAGAAGGACGTGAGCTTAATATCGCAGTTTTTCAAGATGAAGGAACTAGGGTATTACCAATTAGTGAGATAGATTTTACCGAAATGCCAGATCATCTTCATAATATTGTAAGTTATCAGGCAAAATGGGATCCGCAGCATGAATCTTATCATAAAACAATTCCAATCTGTCCGGCAAATTTGCCTAAAAAAATTGAAGCGAGGGCAAAAGAAATTGCAATTAATGCTTTTAATGTAATGGGCTGCAGAGATTATGCAAGAGTTGATGTTCGCTTATCTGCAGATGAAGAAATTTTTGTGCTTGAAGTAAATCCTAACCCCGATTTAACAGAAGGCGCTGGATTTATGAGGTCTGCAGAGTCTGCTGGTATGACTTATTCGCAAGTGTTAAAGAAAATTGTGGACATGGCTTATGCCCGCAAAGGACAAGTTTCTTTGTGATTTTTTTAAATCTAAAGAATAAAATGTTTTAAAACTCCAATCACTTCAAATAAATCATTAGCAATAAAATCCGAAGCTATTGAAGAATCTGTTTGGCAAGTGGTATTTGAACAAGGAGCCCTTAATGTCCTTGTGTATCTTTACGGGGAATGACTACTGCGAGATTTTTCCTAATAATAAAAAAGGGGCGATTTGAATCGCCCCGATGCTGGTTAAATTTTTATTTTTACAAGTTGAGAATACTTAACTTGAATTGCAGCGAAGAGCCCAAAAAGTGCCCCAACAAAAAATAGATCGCCTAAAACTGTATAATGAAAAAATGGAATTGCCGCTACATAACAAGCTATCAATCCCGAAATATTTTTTGCGTACAGCGGACTCTGAATCCACATTTGGAAATTTGTTAAAACAAAAAATAAAACAGAAGCTAACAAGGATGCCGCAATAACATTTATAAACTTAATGGTTTGGCTAAGTACAATTCCAATTCCCACAATTAAAATAAAGCTTAAATAGACCGAAAGCATTCCGTTATGTAATCCGATCATTAGATCAGTAATAAGCATTGCAATCATCGGCACAATAAATGCAATTTTTTTCTCACTAAAATAAGCTCCGCCAAACAATGCAATAGCCCCAACGGCTGTAAAATTTGGCGGATGAGGTATTAATCTTGTGAAGGCGGCAGCTAAGATCATTATGGTAACCAGCCAAAATTTGGAGGTGAAATTATTTGAATTCATTTGTGTTCCTTTCTTTTAATTTCTATTTAGATAATTCAACTATTTACTTTTCTATCTGCTTAAAGATAAAAATTCTATTGTCTCTAATCAAAAAAAATTTGTAACTCGCACTAATAAAAAAAGGTTAAAACCTAAAGAAACTCGAAGTTTTATCGAGGCTGACCAAAAAGTAACTTTCCAAATGATTGTCAGATTGAGCTTGTCGAAATCTGAAATTTCTGGGGTAATTGTCACTCTTCGACAGGCTCAGAGTGACAATAACCTTGACTTTTGGGTCACCCAATTGGGAAAATACAACAGTTTAATTGGACTTTAGTCCATAAAGTGTTGAATCTAAGAATCTATGCCCAAAGCGAGTCAATAAATGTCAAAGATTATTTAAGCTTAATTTTATCCCGCCGTAAATTGAAAAACCTGGAGTTGCGTATCCATAAACTTCCTCGTAATCTGTTCCGAGAATATTTTCTAAACGTAAATTCAACCTTAGAAATTCTGTTAGCTGGTAATGAGTTGCAAGGTTCAAAAGTAAATAAGGTTCAAGCTTAATTCTCGATGAGGTGAAAGTCGTATTATCAAAAATTAAGTCATCTCTTTTACCTACATAAATCAACTCTAAATTCACATTGGAACTTCTGGAGAAATTATAACTCACATAACTGCCAATTTTATGCTCAGGTCGTCGTATAAGCTTTCTATTCTCATCTAATATCCCATTACTTAGATCTTTAGCATTAGTAAAAGTATAGTTCAGTTTGAAGATGAAATCATCAATTAACTTTGTGGTAAAGTAAATTTCAATTCCATTGGTTTTTGCTTTTTTAACATTTATTGTTTTATAGTTCTGATCGTAACCAAATAAATCTTTGTAATAATTTTGGAAATATGTAACTCCGACTGAAATCATATCGTTTGCAAGAAACTGTTCGATTCCTGCATCAAAACCAACGCTTTTTTCTGGTTTAATATCTGGATTTCCAAAAGCCGGATCATATAGATTGAAAAGTGAGGGAGTTTTAAACCCGGAACCCAAAGTAGCTTTTAGCTTAGTGCCAGTTTCCCAAATAATATATGCCGGTGCAAGCCGAAAAGTGAAAGCTGAACCGAATTTATTATGCTTGTCAACTCTAATTCCCGCAGAACCGAAAGTGTTTTGCCCATACTTAAATTGGTCTTGTAAGTAAATTCCAAAAGTATTTGATTCTTTCTGTGGAAAAAGACTTACTGAATTGAAAAAAGTTGAGAAGTAATAATACTCTGAAACGGTTTCTTCTTTCTCGGTTTCTAATCCGAAGGTAAAGAGGTGGTTTTCGATCAGGTTAAAATTATTTTGCCAATCGAACTTTATTTTTCTTCCGTCGTATGAACTGCGGGAAGAAGCAGAATTATACTCCGAAACATCAAAATTGTATTTTCTGATATTTCTGAAAATCGAAGCGCCAATTTTTTGTTTCCATTTTCCCTCGAAAAGATGCAACTTACACTCACTGCGAAAAGAAAATTCTTCTTGATCAAATACATATGTTGGATCATCCCCAAATTTTCCACCGAATTGATCGTAATCCGATTTTGAATTATTGTATTTCATAAAAACATTTATCTCTGCAGTTTCCGCAAAATCATAGCCAAATCTTGCCGAGATGTTATCCTTCACATAACCATCCTTTTCAAAATTGCCATATCTTTCAGATGCAGCAGAAAATCCTTCGCTTTCAGATCTGCCCAATGTTACTGAGTAATTAAAATTGGTAATGTTGCCATTCATTCCGAGAGAAGTTTTATAAGTTTTGTAAGATCCAGCTTCAGCTAGCAAAGAAAAATTGGGTTTTCCGGCGCCTTTTTTTGTAATGATATTGATTACACCCGCAAGCGAGTTCGATCCGTAAAGAGTTGATTGAGGTCCACGCAGTATTTCGATGGATTGAATATTATCGGTGGATAGAAAAGCAAAATCATAAACATTTGATGGATCGCTGTTTAAATTGACTTCAACACCATCAATTAAAACTAATGTGTGGTCGGAGTTTCCACCGCGAATGTAAATGTTTGATAATGTTCCTGCCCCACCTTGACGAGTAAAGCTAATGCCATATTCATTCTTTAATAATTCAAAAACATTGGCAGAATTCCTATTTGCAATTTCAGCTGAATCAACTACTGTAATTGAGCTGGCTAGCTCAATAGTGCTAGTTTGAGTTTTTGTTGCCGAGACAACGACATCGGAAAGTTTGTAAAGACCCTGAACATCTGTTTTCTCAACAATTTTTTCCTGCGAAAAAACTACTCGAGAAAAAAGAAAAACCGCGAAGAACAAACGCACAAAATGTTTTTTCATGAAGTTACTCCTGTATTAAGTAATGTTAAGTAACTCCGCGTGTTAATAAGTTGAGATAAAACGAATGGAGATTTTGAGAGACCATCGTTAATCTTACCTTTACCGCGAAGGTTGATTAAGTGACTTATGGCAGGTCTCCTGGCTTTCCGCCAAAGGCGGGGACTACAGTTGCGCGACAGCGCCGGAATTGATTATACGATTGTCATTGCTAACGAAGTGAAGCAAGCTTAACTTAGATTGCTTCGCTATACTTCGACAAGTTTACCTGCCAACTGGCGGGCTCAGTATGACTCGCAACGACTTTTCCTCTCACCGGACTTCCCTATATTTCCCGTTATCCCGAGTTACGTCAGGATCGGGACACCATAAATCTGTTCAAAGAACTAAGCAAAAATAAGTTAGTAATTCAGAAATTCAAATAATTCACAAATATTTTTAGTAAATAAAATATTGAGTTAGTAATTCAAATTTAATAAGTTGCTTATAGAATTAATTCTAATTGTCTATTTGCAGTCTCATCAATAGTTATTGTTAATATTGATAAGAAAAAATTCAAACTGGTTTATGCTCAAAGATTTAGTCAAATCACATTTCGCTCACCTAATAAAAAATTTTATGCTACTTAAAGGAGAAATCTAATGGGATGGTTTTTCAAATTTATTAATTCATCCATCGGTAAAAAAATTACGATGGCTGTTACAGGAAGTTTCCTGCTAATATTTTTAGTAATCCACCTGGTTGGAAACATAACATTATTTTTTGGTGCTGATATATTTAACGGTTATGTAAAAACTTTGGATGTGGTCAAACCAATGATTAGAGTGATTGAAGCAGTTTTGCTGGCTGCTTTTCTCATCCATATATTTAATGGTGTTCGACTGTGGATTGAGAATAAAATAGCAAGGGGAGTAACTTATAAGGTTAATAGCTCATCAGAGAACAGCGATGTTTTTTCTAGAACTATGTTTCTCACCGGTTCGATAGTTTTCATTTTCCTGGTACTTCATCTTGCAACATTCTTTTGGAGATTTAATTTTTACGATCCGGCCGGTTTGGCTGACTCGCATCTATATTACGATATTGTTGTCAGTTTTTTCAGCGATTGGTGGTATTCGCTCCTTTATGTGGTTGCAGTGATGCTTTTAGGATTTCATCTTAATCATGGTTTTCAAAGTGCGTTTCAGACATTCGGATGGAATCATAAAAAATATATGCCGCTCATTAAAAAGCTTGGAACTATCTTTGCAATTATTATTGCGATTGGATTTGCTTCAATGCCTATTTACTTCTTCTTTTTTCACGGAGGTAACTAATGATTAAGTTAGAATCGAAAATTCCCGATGGAAATATTTCCGAAAAGTGGACAAACCATAAATTCAACATGAAGCTGGTTAATCCTGCCAATAAAAGAAAATTCGATATCATTGTTGTCGGAACCGGTTTAGCTGGTGCTTCCGCTGCAGCTTCTTTGGGAGAATTAGGATATAATGTTAAAGCATTTACTTTTCATGATAGTGCACGAAGAGCGCATTCTATATCAGCACAAGGCGGAATAAACGCTGCTAAGAATTATCAGAATGACGGCGACAGCGTTTACAGGTTATTCTACGATACGGTTAAAGGCGGAGATTTTCGTGCAAGAGAAGCAAATGTTCATCGTTTAGCTGAAGTCAGTGGAAACATAATTGATCAATGTGTTGCGCAAGGAATTCCGTTTGCAAGAGAATATGGCGGACTTCTCGACAACCGATCATTCGGTGGTGCTCAAGTCTCAAGAACATTTTATGCGAGAGGTCAAACGGGTCAGCAGCTTCTGCTTGGAGCCGTAAGCGCTTTGAACCGCCAAATTGATCTTGGTAATGTTAAGCTTTACACACGAAGAGAGATGCTTGATGTTGTTGTCGTCGATGGGTTTGCAAAGGGAATTGTCTGTAGAAATCTTTTAACAGGTGAAATAGAAACATATTCAGCTCATGCTGTTTGTCTTGCAACGGGCGGATACGCAAATGTTTTTTTCCTTTCTACTAATGCAATGAACTGTAATGTAACCGCAATCTGGAGAGCGCATAAACGCGGAGCTTTATTTGCTAATCCCAGCTTCACACAAATTCATCCGACTTGCTTACCTCTTCATGGTGAATCGCAATCAAAGCTCACATTGATGAGTGAATCGTTAAGGAATGATGGAAGAGTTTGGGTATCGAAGAAGAAAGGCGATATGAGAAATCCGGATGATATTCCTGAGGATGAAAGGGATTATTATCTTGAAAGAAAATATCCATCATATGGAAATCTTGCACCAAGAGATATTTCATCTCGTGCAGCAAAAGAAGTATGTGATGAAGGTAGAGGTGCAAAAGGCGGAAATGCAGTTTATCTTGATTTCAAGGAATCAATTAAAAGACTCGGTCAAAAAGTAATTGAAGAACGCTACGGAAATCTTTTCGAGATTTATGAAACTATAATAGGTGAAAATCCTTATGAAGTTCCTATGATGATTTATCCCGCCCCTCACTACACAATGGGCGGTTTGTGGGTTGATTATAATTTGATGAGTACAATTCCAGGTTTATTTGTTCTTGGAGAAGCAAACTTTTCTGATCACGGAGCAAATCGTTTAGGAGCTTCCGCACTTATGCAAGGTTTGGCTGATGGATATTTCGTCATTCCCTACACAATGGGAGATTATCTTGCAAGTTATAAACCAACTGCGGTTAAAACCAATCATCCTGAATTCACCAAAGTTTCAAATGAAGTGAAAGATTTAACGAATAAATTATTATCAATTAAAGGTAAAAGAACCGTCGATGATATTCATAAACAGTTAGGTCGAATAATGTGGAATAAAGTGGGCATGGCAAGAAATGAAAAGGGATTGAAAGAAGCAATGAGTGAAATAAGAAGTCTGAAATCTGAATTCTGGAAAAGCGTTACAATTCCCGGAAGCGGAAATGATGTTAACCAAACTCTTGAAAGAGCCGGCAGATTGATTGATTATTTTGAGCTTGGTGAACTCATGGCGCTCGATGCTCTGGATAGAAATGAATCCTGCGGCGGACATTTCAGAGAAGAATATCAATTTGAAGATGGTGAAGCTAAGCGTAATGATGAAGAATATTCTTACGTTTCTGCATGGGAATTTGCAGGTGAAAGCAAATGGAATCTTCATAAAGAACCTTTGGAATTTGAATATGTGAAACCAGCTATAAGGAGTTACAAATAATTGAAGCTGGTGAAGCCGGATATTATTGAGCAGAAATCTTTTACTCAGATTGTTAAATTCATTCAACAATCTAAGCAAAGAGTATTTGCCTCCGTAAACAAAGAACTGATTGACCTTTATTGGAGAATTGGAAAATACATCAGCAAAAAAGTAGATTCTGATGGATGGGGAAAAGGAACGGTTGAAAAATTATCTCGCTACATTCAAAAAGAAATGATTGGCTCAAGAGGTTTTTCGCAGCAAAATCTATGGCGGATGAGTCAGTTTTATAAGGTTTATTCGCAATTCCCAAAACTCTCATCACTGCTGAGAGAATTGACTTGGACCAACAATATCATCATTCTCTCAAAAACAAAGTCAATTGAAGAGAAAGAATTTTATCTTAATCTTTCAATCAAGGAAAAATATTCAACTCGTGAACTTGAAAGGCAAATCAATTCCGCTGTATTTGAAAGGTTTTTATTATCAAAACAAAAACTCTCATCACTGTTGAGAGAATTAAAAGGAACCTCTTCTGAAAAACTGTCATCAGCGATGACAGAATTAGCAAAACCACGCTTACAGCAAATAAATGAGGTTTTCAAAGATAAATACATCCTTGAGTTTCTTGATTTGCCAAAGGATTTTAACGAAAGAGATTTAAGAAAAGCTCTGGTTAAAAATCTTAAAGAGTTTATTCTTGAACTTGGTAAGGGTTTCAGTTTTATTGGTGAAGAATATCGCATACAAGTCGGCAATAAAGATTTTTTCATTGATTTACTTTTCTATCATCGTGGTTTACAATGTTTAGTCGCGATAGACTTAAAGATTGATGATTTCAGTCCAGAGTATCTTGGCAAGATGAATTTTTATTTAGAAGTGCTGGACAAAAAACAAAAGTTAGTTCATGAAAATCCAAGTGTGGGCTTGCTGCTTTGTAAAACGAAAGATAATGAAGTAGTAAACTACGCGATGAGCAGGAATCTTTCACCTACAAGAGTTGCAGAATATGAAACACAATTGATTGATAAAGAAATTCTAAAGAGAAAATTGCATGAACTGGGAGAGTATTATCTCATTTCTGAAAAATCTAAAATCAAAAGTCAATAAAAATTGGAAATAAATCGGAGTCATAAATAATGGAAACTAAAAAGCTTAATGTTAAACTGAATATTTGGAGACAGAAAAGTTCCAATTCTGTTGGGAGCTTTGTTAAGTATGCGGTTCAAGTTTCACCCGATGCTTCTTTTCTCGAAATGCTGGATGAGCTAAATAACACTCTCGAAGTAAAAAATGAAGAAGCAGTTCACTTTGAAAGTGATTGCAGGGAAGGTATCTGCGGTACATGCGGGCTTGTAATTAATGGTAGACCACACGGACCGCTTGCAAAGATTGCAACTTGCCAGCTTCACATGAGAAACTTTAAGGACGGTGAAACAATTTGGGTTGAACCATTCCGTGCAAAAGCTTTTCCTGTAATTAAAGATCTTATGGTAGATCGTTCAGGATTTGACACGATTCTACAGGCCGGAGGATATATATCAGTGAACACCGGCGGTACTCCCGATGGTAATATGATTCCAATATCAAAAGAGGTTTCAAGCCTTTCAATGGATGCAGCTGCTTGCATTGGTTGCGGAGCTTGTGTTGCTGCATGTAAAAATGCTTCAGCGATGTTATTTGTATCTGCAAAGGTTTCACAATATGCACTTCTTCCGCAAGGTCAGCCGGAACGTTACCGCAGAGTTGAAAGAATGGTAAAGGTTATGGATGAACTTGGATTTGGAAGCTGTACAAACACCTATGCATGTGAAGCCGAATGCCCTAAAGGAATTTCCGTAACAAACATTGCAAGAATGAATAGAGATTTTGTGATAGCAAAGGTTAAATCCAAAACTGTTGAGGTTTGATTTTGCTGCAGTTTATGACTCCATAATCCCGAGTAATATCGGGATTTTTTATTTATGTTAGTGTAGAAAATAATTTTAATAAGAAATCACAAATGAAATCAGTCTCTCGTTTTAGAATCTTTATCTTTTTTATTTTTCTAGTTGTTGATACTGGATGTAGATCTGAAAGCGAAAAGAATAAATCAGATATTAAGTTTGCATCTATCTATCAACAAAGCTGGAATGAATCAAGTAAAAACATGTATAAAATCTATTTATCCATGAGGAAAATAGACAGCTTGAGTGCGGAACTTAATCTAAAGTTCACCAGGAAAAATGCACAAGGACTATAGAAGTTTTTTTCAGTTCTCATTTCATTAATTGTAATTTCAATTTAGATTATTTTAATTTTGGTTAAAAATTTTCGGTGAAACTATGTTTGAAAAAGAGATAAAGTTCATAAACGATTTCTGTCTTAACAAAATAAGCAAAGCGGGATCGTTCCTCACCTTTGAAAAGCTGAAGGGAATTGAGATTCATCCGGCAATCCTTAAGTATATTTCAGCGGAAATAGATTTTCAAATTTATAGGGATCGGCAGGTTCTTTTACAAAAATCTTCATTCGATTATTCCGGTACTGAAATATCAAAATACTTTAAAATGATCGCGCTTGAGATTAAGAAATCCCGGCGAATAACTGAAAATGAAATAAGTGATTTGATAACTAAGGCAGTGACCTTCAATTTTAATTTCACGACTAAGCCGAATGAAACTCTTTTAGATTTTATCTTCAAAGAATCCGACAGCAAATCTCCTGAAGAGGTAATGATGATGTTGGAATATCCTTATTATTATAGTTATTTAAGACAAATTCTTTCTTCATATATGGATAAAAAACAGCTTCTAGTACTGGATAAAAAAGAATTAGAATTTTTATTAAAAAAAATTGATGCCGAATTATTTTCTGCGAAGACGAACGAGTTTGTTGATAATGCTTTAGATGTAATGGCTGATTTATTTAATATTGGGGCAGTTCTTCGTACTCAAATTCCATCGCAGGCAATTGAGCTGTATCTTAAAGAAAAGAATTTAAATCATTTAATGTCACGACTTGAACATGCGGTAACCAAAGCTCCAAAAATCAAGTACGAAATTGATGAGATAAAGAAAATTATTTATTCGATGGCAGATACTCCAATTCCTAAAGTTGAAACTATAGAACACGATACTACTCCGATTGAAAGTGAATCTGCAAAGCAAAATGAAATTGTAGAAGTTTCGGAGGATTTAAAACCAGAATTAAGCACAATTGTTAAGGTGGATTTACTTCCAGCACCGCCATCCGTAAGCGAAACTGAGGAGATAGAATTAGATGATTTTGAAATTACAGCTCCAACCTCTAAGGATACAATTGATTTTAGCAATGAAATAAATATTGAAGAAGAAACTCAAACATTTCCTATTGATACAGATGAGTTCGAAGAATCATCTCCCCCAAAATCTCTTGATGATTCGATAGCTGATAAAAAAAGCGTTAAAGATATTCTCTCTTTCCTATCCAAAAGGGAAATTGAGAAAATAATTAGCACAATTTTCAATGAAGACAAAGAAGATTTCGCAACAACTATTGAGACAATTTCCGAGTGTAAGACTTTCGAAAAAGCGACAGAAATTATCAAGTCGCTTTACACCACATATAATGTGAATCCTTATTCACGCGATGCAATTCTTTTAACTAATGCAGTCGCAAAATATTTTACGATAGCGTAGCTATGTTCATAGATCAAGCAGAACTTGAAATTAAAGCGGGCGATGGCGGTGATGGTGCAGTAACATTTAGAAGAGAAAAGTATGTTCCTAAGGGAGGACCATCAGGAGGCAATGGCGGAAAAGGCGGTGATGTAATAATTCAGGCTTTCGGTAATCTCAATACACTTTTAGATTTTAAGTACAAAAGAAAATATTTAGCCGGTGATGGAGCAATTGGGGGCAGTTCGTTAAAGGATGGTAAGAATGGTAAGGATGTTTTAATAAAAGTTCCAGTAGGAACTATAATAAAAGATTTTGTGGGAGTCCATGCCTTTGGCAAAAGCCATAAAATTCTTGCAGATCTTGATGGGGAAGGGAAAAGCATCATTATTGCTAAAGGTGGAAAAGGAGGAAAAGGTAACAGCAACTTTGCAACATCAACAAATCAAGCACCAAGATATGCCGAAGAAGGGAAGAAAGGTGAGTCAAAAAAAATCATTCTTGAACTGAAATTAATTGCCGATGTTGGAATTGTTGGTTTTCCAAATGCCGGAAAATCAACTTTGATTTCCGTTATCTCCTCTGCTAAACCAAAAATTTCTGATTATCCGTTTACAACTCTTGAACCAAACCTTGGAATTGTTTATTACAAAGATTATAAAAATTTTACAGTTGCAGATATTCCCGGAATTATTGAAGGTGCTCACGAAGGCAAAGGATTGGGATTAAAATTTCTAAGACATATTGAAAGAACAAAAATTCTGCTATTTATGATAGAAGTTACTTCTGAAAATATTGAAAAGGACTTCAAAATTTTATTGAATGAGCTGAAACAGTACAGTAAAAAATTGGCAAAACGTAAAAAGATTATTGCACTTTCAAAGTCCGATTTGCTTGAAGAAAAAAGCTTTGCTACGATATCACGAAAAAAAATATCTAAAGAAGTCATTCCCGTTATTTTAATTTCGGCTGTTACCAACGAAGGAATACCAGGATTGCTCGATAAATTATGGGAAGCGCTGCAACATACAGACTGACAGCTTAATCCTCAATATGGAAGGCAGAACATGCGCAATGGGTGTCCCGATATAACCGTTTGGAAAAGCAGCTAAAGTATAGGCATAATCTTAAGACTTATCCTAAGAATTTTTAGAATTAAAGAAACAGTGCAAAACCTTCAAGTTTGCAGCTACAGTTAAAAAATCAAAACCATGAAAGTTTTCCCTACTTGCTCGCTTATGAAGGGCTAGGAACTTGATGTTTTTCTTTGAAATCGAAGCTAATGTATCTATATTTGCACTCCGTTTTAATAAGGCGGGGTAGCTCAGTTGGTTAGAGCAGTGGAATCATAATCCACGTGTCGGGGGTTCGAATCCCTCCCCCGCTACATAAAAATTTAGGAGTAAAAATGTTTACGTTATTAATGACTTTATCGACAATAATTGCCGTATTTCTAGTGATTGTAATACTACTTCAATCAAGTAAAGGCGGCGGCTTAGCAGGTACTTTAGGCGGCGCTAACATGGGAACAATGTTCGGAACAAGAAGAACTGCTGACTTTTTAAGTAAGGCAAGCTGGTGGCTTGGTGGAGCTCTAGCCGCTCTTGCTTTAGCTATTAATTTGTTTTTTCTACCTGGGCAGACAACTGCGGAACAAAGAGAAAGTATAATTCAGCAATCGGGAAGACAAAATATTCCACAGACGCCAACATTACCGCAGCAAAATCCTACACAGCAGAAATAACAACTCATGGTTTAGCCTCGAAGAAATTTCGAGGTTTTTTATTCGGTCAAAGAACAAAGAGCTTTCACTATATCATCCTCAATACTTTTATAATAATCACTCCCGCCTTTTGGGAATTCAAAGATTATGCTGACGATAATGTCTTCATTGCTGACAGTTTTTAGATAACCGGCAATTGAGGTGACACCATTGAGCGAACCGGTTTTACCACGAAAATTATTTTCAGCTAAGCTTCCTTTCAACCGGTGCCTTAGTGTACCATCCACGCCAGCAATAGAAAGTGAATTATAATAATCATTGTAGTTGTTAACATCAAAATACATTACTTCTAAAAGGCCAACGATTGCTCCGGGAGTGATTTGATCAAACCTGGAAATACCTGAACCATCAACTACAGCAGTTCCCGTGGAAAAAATACCGTTGTCTTCGATGAAGTCGAGTATGGCTTGAGTGGAATAAAACGCATTCCCTTGATCCTGGCTGGCTTCTGCTCCAATCGTTTTGAATAATCCTTCAGCAAGGAAATTATCGCTGTGTTTGTTTATATGTTTAATTAGTTCTCTAAGCTGTATCCCGGATTCGGATAGCAGTAAAACTTGCTTTGGCGTTTCACCAACGGCAGAACTCTTCTCAACTTTAATTCCATTTTCAATTAATTTCGATCTTAAAATTGATGCAGCATTAAGCGGAGGATTTTCAACAGCAGCAACAGAAGTCCTAATTCTTCTTCCTCTTCGCTTATGAATTACTTTTCGATTTCTATCCACAGTCAGTGCAGAAATTGGAGGGAGTTTTACATTAGCTGTTTCATCTGTAATCCAGTCATCACGCTTGTAAACGTTATCAAAGTAAGTGTCATCACCAATAATATTTCCAGTAACCCGTGTTATTCCTTTGAACTTTATTTCATTTACCATCCGTTCCAAATCGTATTGCGAAAAAGTTGAATTACCAAATCCTTTGATGTAAAGATTTCCGTTAATAACACCATCCTTAATGTTGAAATCATTAGTAAATATTCTTGTGGATATTTTAAAGTCGCCGCCTAAATTCGATAGAGCCACAGCAGTTGTGAAAAGTTTTGTGTTTGATGCGGGAATCATTGACATAGAATGATTCACTTGAAAAATCGTATCTCTTAAAATGGGATTGTAAATTAGCAACCCTACTTTTAATGATGCCGGAATTACATTTAGCAAATCTTCAATTTGCTTTTTCAACTCTTCTTTTGATATGCAGAAAATTTGAGAGCTTAGAATTATAAAAATTAAAATGGATCTTAGTATCATCAATTAAGTCGTGGATTTATTTGATTGTTAATTATTTGTATTAAGTAAAGAGAATCATATTTTTGATTCATTGTTTGAATATTGTTTCTTTCAGCCAAAACTAACTGTTTGCAAAATAAGCTCTTTTATTAGGACGCCTAAAAATAATGGTTAGTTAAACTAAATACACTTTAAAAATAATTGAGTGATAAATGAAAAAAATAACTAAGCCTATTAAAGCTTATGAAAATCCGGAATTCTTAAATTCATCCGATGCAAGAATAATAAGAATGCTAGCGGAATTTATAGAACCACAAAGTAAATTCCGCAAACATAAAATCGTTGATACAATTGTATTCTTCGGATCAGCAAGACTGAAATCAAGAAAAGAAAGTCTAGCTGAATACAATAAATTCAAAGTGATGAATCCCAAAATACCAGCATTTGCAGAGAATCTACGTTTTGCACAACGTCAATTGGAAATGTCTAAATATTATGAAGATGCAGTTGAGCTATCCAAGCGGCTCACACATTGGTCAATGAATTTAGGTACTCACTCAAACAGATTTATTATATGCACAGGCGGCGGACCCGGAATAATGGAGGCTGCTAATAAAGGCGCAAAGTCAGCCGGTGGATTATCTGTTGGTTTGAACATCAGTATTCCTTTTGAACAATTTGTAAATAAATATGTGACTAAAGATCTGAGCTTCGAATTTCATTATTTCTTTATGAGAAAATTTTGGTTCGCCTATCTTGCCAAATGCTTGGTGGTTTTTCCTGGCGGATTTGGAACGATGGACGAAATGTTCGAGATTCTTACTTTACTTCAGACAGGCAAAATTAAAAAGAAAATGTTATTGGTAGTTTATGATGAACGTTATTGGAAAAAAATCATTAATCTCGATGGCTTAATTAACCATGGCGTGATAAACAAGGAAGACATCGATAGTCTTTCTTTTTGCAATAATGTTAATCAGGCATTCAGTCTGATTACAAAGCATTTCGAAAAATATTATTTGAAAAAAGGAGATATTGAGAACGGTGAGCCAAAGTTAGAGCTAAAATGAAAAAGCCCCAATTAAGGGGCTTACAAAACTACTCCATCGGACCAAATCTGTGGGCACGTCTTTGAGCTTTTTGTTTTTCCATGCGTTTCTTAACAGAAGGTTTTTGGAAGAAGCTTCTCTTCTTAAACTCTTTAAGAACTCCTGAGCGTTCATATTTTTTCTTGAATCTTCTCAGAGCTTTATCGATTGATTCATTATCGCCAATGGTAATTCCAACCAAACTAATTCACCTCGTTTCCCGGTTGTTGATTTATTGATTCTACTAAATTTTTATTTCCGGATTTCTGAAATTCAACAGTAATAGAACTTCGGCCATCCGATAATATTTTTTTTGCAATTATTTTTCCAAAATCGTCCCAGCTCTGATGATAAATAGACTGACCGATATCAAAAGTTTTATCGGGAGAATATGTAACGCATTCCTCGTTTTCTATTCCATCAAGTGAAACTTTTTTTGCTTTAGCATCGGTTTTAATATCGATAATTGTTTTATGCTTGCATTTTTTACACTTAGCCCAACGTTTATTCTCATCTTCGTTGGGAGATACATCGCCGGATATTTCCATTTTTGTTACTGCGTTACAAAAATTACAAAAGGCCTCGATGTTTTTAACTCGTGCCATACTTCACCAATCTTTAATTTGTAACGCTAATTTAACTAAGTTGACGAGTATTATCAACCGCTACTTTCGAGGTTTATGGGGTGTAATTACTAAAACCGGGCATTTTGCGTATCTAATCACCTTTTCAGCTACACTGCCGAGCAAAGTATGAAGCAAGCCGGTTCTTCCGTGAGTTGCAATTACTATTAAGTCAATTTTGTGATCTTTTGAATATTTAACGATTTCATCGTAATCGTTACCTTTTTTCAGCACGGGTTCAATTTCAATGTCTTCACTTTTACCTTTTTTTATTTTCTTTATTGCATTTTCAAGAGATTTCTTACCCTCTTCTTCAAATGATTTAAGAATTTTTTCTTGTGATAAATCAAGCGATCGAATTGCTAAGATTGGTGGAGTCTTTTCAAGTACGTGCAGTAAATGAATTTTAGCTTTGTATTGATTTGCCAATTCAATGGCATAATCAGCAGCGCTTAAAGATGTGGGGCTTAAATCGGTTGGCAGCAAAATATTTTTAATCTTAAACATGATTATTTCTTACTTAAAGTGAACAAAATAAATTTTCGATTTCGGTTTTTGAAGCATTGGAAACAATAGCGCAAATGTTATTATCCATTTTTTTCATCAAGGTTGTGCGATCATCTTTTATCGTAATGTAACAATTCCCTTCATCAAGATATTTCATCATGTCTTCAGACAGCTTTATCGCTTCACTCTTATTCAGACACGATTCATCAACCTGAAACAAATAGATAATCTTTCCCTTATCGTTGGAGTAAACATGATGTGCAAACTTTTCTCCACCGGCTTCTAAAACTACTGCACCAAGAATCTTCCACTGTTCACATGTAGGTATTTGAGTCGAATATTTGACGCCATTAGCCGAAAAGAATTTCTTAATATTGTCCGCATCATCAGTTAAAATTTGAGGAATTAACTTTCCAGTAAGAATGCTATTAAAATTACTAGCTGCCTGAATAAACATATTTTCCGAACCCAATTGCTTTGAAGCGAGTTCTGTAATTTCATTTTTCGAGCTTTGATTTAGTACCAAAATAATCGCAATTAAGATTAATATTACTGCACTGGAAATTGCAAATGCCGGCTTCGAAAAAATACTCTTCAAGAATTCTAACTGTTGAGGTAACGGATTCTCTACCGGTTTAATTTTCTTTGAGATTCTTTGTTTTAGTTTTTTAGGAGCAGAATGGAATGCGCATTTATTTTGGACCAACGATTTGGTGAAGCGTAAGATATCATATTCCCTTTGTAAGTCGGGATTTGCTTCAATCAGCTTTTTGATTTCTGCCGCTTTCGATTTATCGGCGAGCTCGCCATCAATCAAAGCAGTAAGTTGATATTTTAATTCAATTTTATCCAATTATCATCGAAAAAATTAAAGATTATACATATCCTTTTTCATTTGCGTATTTATATAATTTAGCAAAGAGCATTTTTCTGGCTCTATGCAGCCGCGATCTTACTGTTCCCACAGGGCAATCGATAAAATCAGCAATCTCATCGTAAGTAAAACCTTCAATGTCGGATAGAATAATAACCGTCTTGAAATCATCGGGAAGTGAAGCCAATGCTAATGAAATATCATCGTCGAACAGGTTGTCATAAATCTCTTTTTCAAGATGGGTGCTGTCCGTAGACGAAGGTTTAACATTTTGGTAAAAATTCTCAACGTCTTCATAATCAACTTTATCCGGTTCCTTGCTCTTCTTTCTATACGTATTGATGAAAGTGTTTTTCATAATACGGAACAACCATGCTTTGCAATTAGTTCCTTTTTCGAACTTATCAAAAAACCTAAAAGCTTTTAGAAAAGTATCCTGAACAAGGTCATTTGCATCGTCACCGTCGCCGGTCATTCTCAACGCGAAATTGTAAAGAGCATCTAAATGAGGAAGAGCTTCCAGCTCAAATTCTTTATACAATTTATTTTGAGATTCAAGTACAGCTGATAATATCGGAAACATATTTGTTTTTATTAATCAAATAGGTTGGACTTGAATTTTTGTGCCATGAATTATACCAAATTTATATCTTTCATCAAAAATACTATTGGATGAGCGCATTAAATACCATACCAAAATGTGATTTTACTCCAACAACAAACCCGTTGATCACCGCATAATGAACCTCACCATCTTTCCTTATGATGAAGTTTGCTTTACTCCCAAGTAATTTTTGATTTGAAGTACTTCGTTTATCATTCTTCAGCTTAATATTTATTGGCAGATCCGTGAAGGGTTTACTATTGCCTTTTGAATTTAGAATAACACTCGTAAAACCTTCCTTGTAAAGTTTAGCGAAGTCAAGATCCTTAATCTCATTCATTGAGGTAAACTCTTTAGGATACGTTTTGCCTTGTTGAAGTTCAAATCCGTTCATATCAATGTCTTCATATCCAAAGAAAACAGATAGGTCGCCCAGGTCTTCGGCTAAGGAAGTAAAGTAAAATTCATTTGCACCGTTATAATTGTTTTCGGTTCGGTTGATTCCGACATCAATTACAATTTCCTTATCATCCTTTTTATACTTCAGGTTTCTCAGGATCAAATCAAAAAGATATTGTTCATTCTTTGGGATTTGATCATAAAGTTTGGTCGATTCATGCTTGTAAGATTTTGATGCAATACTATAAAAAGCTGAAATGTATGTTATGAAATTCAACTTTCGCAGAAATTGTTTTTCGGTATCTTCTTTCCATCCGCCTGTTTCGATAAGAATCGTGCTGGTTCCCCATTTTTGAAAGTTATCTCCAAATGCTCGCGGCTCATAATCGTCCCCGTATTTTGCGATATGGCCGGGAACGAAATGATTCAGTGTTCTGTAGAGTTCACCAATTAATTTCATTGAGTTTTCTCTTACGCTGTCAACTGATCGATCATGATCGAGAGATGGTGCAAGAAATGAAATTGCTGCAGATTTGAATGAATTCGACACGGAATATCTTGTACTCTGGTCATGCAAATTAAATCCAAAATCCGGTTTAAGACTTTCAAAAGTTTTTCTTAGAATTATCCCTTCGGGAGTTTGCTGACGATTAACATCACGGTTTATATCGATCTCAAAAATATTTCTACGTTGATACACTTCTGCGCCATCAGGATTAACCATTGGCATAAAATAAATAGTGAGATTGTCCAATATTGCTTTTTTAATATCGTGCAGGCCATCATTTGCATGGAAAAAGTTAAACACATCAAACAATGCCATTGTAGCGGTTGGTTCATCGCCATGCATTTGTGACCAAAGAAATACTTTTGATTTTCCTCTCCCAATCGATAGGAGATAAATGTCTCTTCCTTCAACAGATTGACCGGCTTTTTCAACTGAGAAAATTCCTTGTCTTTTCACTTCATTAATCAAAGACAGAATATCAGCATGCTTAAATCTTCGATGAGTTAATTTGGTTTCGCGGTAAATCTCATAATTGGAGTATAAATTTTGGGCAAGATCGATGTTTTGTGCCATTGTTATTTCTAAGCCGATAGTGATTATAAAAAATATTTTTTTGATCATTTCTTTTTCTAATTTTAGTTCATCGAAAGTTATTCACTGTACATCATTTAAGCAAAAGGATTGTGTGATGGCTACCAAAACTTTACAAATTGACTCAACTATCCCCGATTTCAATCTTCTTTCGATTGATGGTAAAAAGTATTCTCTTAATTCATTCAAAGATAGGAAAGCATTGATTATCATTTTTAGCTGCAATCATTGTCCTTATGTTCAAGTATACGAAAATCGAATTATGGCAATCCAAAAAGATTATGAAGAAAAAGGGGTTGCTGTGGTAGCAATTAATTCTAATGATGCTGTACAGTATCCTGAGGATTCATTTGAAGAAATGAGGAAGCAGGCAGCTTCGAAGAAATTTAATTTTATTTATCTGAGAGATGAAGATCAGTCTGTTGCTAAAAGTTTTGATGCCTCACATACTCCGGAGATATTTCTTTTTAATGGAGAGAGAAAATTGGTTTACCACGGAAAAATTGATGACAATTGGCAGGAAGAACAAAAAGTTAATGCAAAATATTTACGTGCAGCTTTAGATGAAGTGCTATCCGGGAAAGAAATATCGGTTCCTGAAACTTACTCCATTGGCTGCACAATTAAATGGAAAAGATGATTGTTGGGACAAATCTCAAAAAACAAATCACAAATCTCAAATAAATTCCAATAAAAAATTATCAAACGGATTGTCTTAACTACGCTTTTTGTTAATAAGAATTTTTGCTAAGATAATTTGAGTAATTGATGTTTGAGATTTATTTGTTATTTGGTATTTGTTAATTGGAATTTTTAGTACATCATACCGATATTTATAGTAAGGAAAACTCCGCCCAATTCCTTTTTATATTTTCCATATAAGCTTTCTACGCCGTCGTCAAAAAATCTGATTACATAATAGCGAATATTCAAACCGACTAAACTTGAGTTATCCAATCCGAAATTTCCTCCGAACCCAATATAGCCGCCCATTGCAAATTTGGATTGAGCTTTTCCGAATGCATTAAAAAATTCTCTGTCATACGGAGTCGTCACAACCATCGTAGGACCGACGCCCAAATTAAAATAAGGACGAAGATTATCTGAAAGAACATTCTCAAATAATCTGTATTGCAAACCGACATTTATAGGAAGGAGAAATATCCTGTTCTTTTTACCGTAAGTAAATGGCTGATAAGTAAAAGGATCTATGTAATCAATCTCCTGTTCATCTTTTGCTTCGGATATTGATAAATCCGTGAAAACAGTAATCTTTTGACTCAATTGTCTTCTGTAGAAAAATCCCATGCCAATTCCACCTTCGCTGAACATTATATCCATCCCCAATGAATTATCAGGAAAAATTTTTTGCGGTTCGTCTTCAGCAAGTTCGCCGATTTCCTGTGCATTCAAGCTAAGCGGTGGAATTATAAGGAACAGAGTTAAAAATAGTTTTTTCATAATGCTTATATTTTTATCAGTAAAGTTAGTTATCCATGAATAAATATCAAGATAATTTTTTGTGAACGAGGGAATTGTTCCATAACCAAATTAAGCAATAGGACACGGATTTAACGGATTCAACAGATCTAAATGGATTTAATCCGTGAAAATCAGTTCGATCTGTTCCATCCGTGTGCCATTTGTATTGGGATTAATTTTTAGTTGAATAAAAGATTATTTTAGCACATGATTTTAACAAAGAATTCCAGAACCTCCGTTGACATTGATCTCGAAGTCAATCAAAAAATAAATGCAGGTAAGCTTAATGAGCTTCTGCTTATCGTGCCGACAAATCGGAAAAGTCGTTATCTTAAAAAAGAACTAATCTCACTCTCTCCAGGAAAATCTACCGGTAAAATATTTTTGGAAACCATCGGCACATTTTCAACTAAATTGCTCCTCGATCACTCCGATGCTTCGAGCAAAATAATAAGCGATGCCGCATCTTCGGTTTTGATTAAACAGAGCTTTCAAGATGTTAAACTGAAATATTTTTCTTACTACAAAAAAGATGTCCCCACCGGAACTCTGGATAGAATTAAGAATGTGGTCTCGGAGTATAAAAAGCATGGGATTACTCCAAAGCTTTTGCTGGAAGAATCAAAATCGCTTGAAGGTTCCGAGAAATTAAAAGCCGAAGACATTGCCGTAATTTATGAGCAGTACCAAAATAAGTGCGATGAATTGGGGCTTAACGAAATTGGAGATATTTATTTAAAGTTGCTTGAGAAAAATCAAAATGAATTTGAAAAGAAATTCAGAACGTTATTTCCTGAAGTTGATTTGGTTGTCATCAATGGATTTGATGAATTCACTTCCCCCGAAATAGAGATTATCACCCGTTCCGCTAATGTGATGAATCTCGAGCTTTTCATTTATTTCGATTATTACAATTATAATCACTCAATCTTTTCGCATCTCGATAAGTGTTACAATAAATTCTCTGCAAAAGGATTCAAAGAAATTGAGGATAAGTCACAAGTTGTTTACAATGAATTCCAGAACACAGTCCGGGGCAGACTTTTTAAGCCGAAAACAAAAGATAAAGTAAAGCGGTTTGAAAAAGATTTGATATGGTTGAAAGCAGGCAATAGAGTTGAAGAAATAGAATTGATTGCAAAGGAAGCTAAAAAGCTTATTCTAAATCATAATGTTGAGCCGGATAAAATTTGTCTAGCATTTAATCTCATACAAAATTATTCTCCGGTAATACGAGACGTATTTACAAATTTCGGAATTCCATTTAATCTCACTGACAGGTATTCTCTAAGCACTTCGCCAATTGTAATTGCGCTGATCAATTTTTTAGAAATACTTGAGAATGATTTTTACTACAAAAACATTTTCAGATCGTTAAGCTTGAACTATCTGAAGATTGCACAGATAGATTTATCAAATCTTCTCAAAGCATCGGTTAATCTTAAAATCGTTTCCGGCTATAAAAACTGGGTTGATAAACTTAACGATGCATTGCATCAGCCGACAGTTTATGAAGATAATGAGCGGGGAATAACAGATCGTGAGAGAGAAGTCTACACCAAAGCTTTAAGTGACATTAAAAAAATATTTGAGCTGCTTAAACCTTTCACCAAGCTGCTAACCATTTCTGAGTTCAAAGAAGCTTTTTACAATTTGATTTTTTCATTCGAAATTCCAGCGCTTCTAGTTAACAGTAAAGATGATACAACCGAAAAAAATATTAAAGCATTTGAAGAATTTTTATCAACAATTAATGAACTGCTTGATTTGTTCCGGCTTGAATATAAAGATGATGAAAAATTCCCGATTAAATTTTACTTGAATAATATTCGAACCGCCGTTTCATCCTCTCGTTATAATATTAAGGAAAAACCCGGATACGGAGTTCAAATAACAACTATAAACGAAATACGCGGATTGAAATTTGATTATCTCTTCATTTCGGGTTTATGCGATGGCGATTTTCCGACGCGCTACGTTCCCGAGATTTTCTTTTCCGGTTCTTATGTTAAAAATGAAAAGAATCATCAAACTGAGGAGCGTTATCATTTCTATCAATCCCTTTGCTCATGGAACAAACGCTTGTACTTAACTCATCCGGTAAAAGAAGAGCGAAGGGAATTGGTCACTTCCAATTTTCTTGATGAATTTTTATCGCTTTTTTCTGTGACTGAAAAATCAAGCTTGAATTACGAGGATAACCTCTACAGCAAAGAAGAATTATTGAAGTATATCGGAAAAGTTAGAATTGAGAACATCGAGGAAGATGAGGCATTTAAAAACTTAAATATTGATTTCAAGACGATTAAACACGCTGCTGAAATTGATAAGCTGAGAACTGAAAATCCTTTTGGCGAATCGGAATACACGGGATTTGTTTCTAAAAAGCTTTTACCAAACAGCAAAGAGAAGTTGGAAGCGCTTAAAAGCAAAGAGTATTCAATCTCGCAGCTTGAAACTTATGCTGCTTGTCCTTACAAATATTTTGCTGAAAGAATACTGAACCTCGAACCGATTGAGGAACCATCGGAAGAGATTGAAGCTTTGGAGATGGGAAGCTTATTGCATTCAATTCTTTATGAGTTTTACACTGAACTGAAAAGGAAAAAGATTATACTGCACGAAGCGAGCGATAAGCAATTCCAAGAAGCGGAGGACTTAATATTTAAAATTGCAGAAGCAAAAATTGAAGCGGCGAATTTTAATGCCGCATTATCATTTTTTGAGATTGAAAAAATCCTTGGCATAAACGGAAAGCGGAAGAACTCAATCCTTTATAAGTTTTTAGAAGAGGAAAGAAATAATGATGAAGGTTATGTCCCTGAATATTTTGAGCTAAGCTTTGGTAAGATTAGTCAGAGCGGGGAAGAGTTCAAAATAGGAGAGACAAAATTCCGCGGTAAGATTGACAGAGTTGACGTTGACCACTCCGAAAAAAGATTTAGAGTTGTTGACTACAAGCTTGGAGGTAAAAAACCATCTACAGAAGATTTGTATAAAGGGTTGTCACTCCAATTACCGCTTTACATGTATGCCGCAAAGAAATTAATCCAGGCGCAGTTAAAAAAAGATTATGAACCAGCCGGATCTGAAATTTATTCTTTGAAATATCAGGAAGAAAAATTTGGCCGCCAGTCAATTAAGCTAAGCAGGAAAAAAACTACTCCCGAGGAAGATATAGAATTAAATGAACAGCTAATTAAAATTTGTCTTAAGGCAGTGGAAAAATATATTGCAGCAATTCAGGAAGGGAAGTTTCACTTATCAATGCTCGAAGATAGAGAAACTAAAGTCTGCCAATACTGCAACTTTAGAGCGATTTGCAGGATACAGGAAGCGAGCTGAGATGTATAATGCATAAGGAGCAAGCGGTGTAAATTAAAAGCAATCACCACGGCTGAGATAAGGATTCGTTCTATTGTTTTTTGAGTATTTCCATCAGTTGAGTGTTTAAGTATAATTTTTCTTTGCCAACTATCACGCTTTTCAGAAATCCTTTTTGCTCCAAACTTTTTAAATAATATCCGGCAGTTTTTATGTTACCCAATCCGGCGTTTTCAATGAAATTTCTTTTTGTGTAAGGCAACCTAAACAGTATTTCTAATAAATCTTTTGAGTAAACTCTTGGTAGTTTCTTTTGAATTTTCTCTCCCATGGATTTCATGAGTTTCTCTATTCTCTCAATTCTGTGTCTTCCGTTTTTGGAGGAGACTTCTATCATGTCAAGAATGTAAAGTATCCAACTCTCCCAATCATTGCTCTCTGTTACATTTCGTAAGTTAATGTAATAAGCACTTTTGTTTTTTAGAATGTAGTTGCTCAGATACAATGCCGGTAAATCCATCAGCCCACATAATTTTAAGTATAGCAGAAGAATGATCCTGCCGGTTCTTCCATTTCCGTCATAAAATGGATGGATGGCCTCAAACTGATAATGAATTAAAGCTAATTTAATTAATGGATCAATGTCGTCATCAAGATTAATGAAACCCCCTAATGCTTTTAGTTTTTCTCTTATGATTTCTTCTCCTTCGGGCGGAGTATAAATTACTTGGCCGGTAGCAGGGTTTTTCAATTGAGTCCCAGGCAAATTTCTAATTCCCGACTGATTTTCTTTAATAATTCGCATTATAGAGATAAAAAGATTGGTTGTTAGAATTGGTTTCTTTTTAATTTGTTCAACACCAAACCATAATGCGTCCTTATAGTGAATTACTTCTTTTGTTGCAGTGTTTTCGATTTTTTTATCAGCAACAGTTGCTTGGAAAAGAGCATCCTGCGTAGTTATGATATTTTCAATCGCCGAACTAGCCTGAGCTTCTTGTAAATTTATTGTGTCAATAAAAAGTAATGGATTGGGCAAATTCGTTATTGCACCTTTTAATTCTGAGAGTGCTCGGCTTGCAGAAATAGCTTTTTTAAGAATAACTCTTGTCTCGATGTTTGTTTTCGGAGGTAAATCAGGTAAATCGTTAAATGGTTTTAGCGGATTATATTTCATTTTATATGCTTTTTAAACGCGGGCAAATTTTACACTCATTTATCTAACGAGGGCAAATATAACAATAAATTGCCTTTGTCAAAATATTGAGAGTAAAATTAGCCCCGGTTTCAAACAATGTCACGCCAAACCAAGCTTAAATCTGGACCTACTAGATGATGTTGGTGTTGTTGTCGAATAAATTAATATCTGGCTCGAATCATTTAAAAATATGCAGCGGCAATTCAGGAAGGGAAGTTTCATATATCAATGCTTGAGGATAGAGAAGCTAAAGTTTGTCAGTACTGTAACTTTAGAGCGATTTGCAGGATACAATAGGCGGTGCGAGGGAAGTTAATTATAATCTAAATTAAGGTACATAATGTGTGCGCAAACTACGTACCTCCGAACACTTTTTCTTTCAATTGAGTATGTGGCGGTGAACGAACTCTATTTGTTGTGCCAAACGGGCTTCAGCTTTGCCTTACCAAATGATGTGAGTATCATAGTTGGTGCTGTTATGTGTTCGTGGCCGCCACAAATAATCTAAAAGGATTTTGTTCATCAGAGACTGCAGTTATTACGGGTTACATTTCCACCGTTTTATTGTCCCTAATCACAATGGGGAAGAATTGTTCGCCCAGTTTCAGCTGATAATTACCAATAGGTAATGCAATTTTTTTGGGTTTATTGCCCGATGTGTGAAATTTTTGTTTTTCCTCACTACGAATTTCCCACCTGCCCTCAGAAACAATGCTGAGTATACCTGCTTTTATTCTTGTTTCCTTTCCTTTTTCTATCGGAACATCATGAACGGTAATTGTATTGAGTCTGAAATAGTATATGCCGGGTGCCAGGGCATGATAAGCCTGCTTATTGGCACTGCTTCGATTGGTGATGAATTTATCTTCCGTTGTCCTCACGTCGATGCTCCATTCTACGTCCGCAGGAAAATTTGTATTCAATCTACCGAGAACTCCTTTCATATCCTCAACAGGAGTGATGACCCACTTTTCATCTGACTCTTTTTTTAAGAGGTTTGTGTTCCTAATTTCATTTCCCGCAACTTCATATTCTGTATTATTTTCAATGCCTGTAGCCAAAATGTTTTGTGTGTAATACCTACCATAAGCAGATACCATCTCACAAGTTTCATAATATTTCTTCATAGCAGATTTTACCATATCTATAAAAGCATCAAGCAGGATAGTTTGCATACCAAAATCAAGCCCGTCCAAAACCATTTCTTTAGCAGCATGGTCAAGTGAATTAATAAAATCTAAAAAATTAAGAGTGTTTATAACCCAATCCACTTTAGGCGCATCTTCAAAGCCTAAAAAACAAAAAGTAGTGGCTCCGCCTGCTCCCTGAAAAAATGCAACAACCGGGTTCAGGTAAGCCGTCATCGTTATATTCTTAGCCTCACCACCAATTTCAAATTTTCCGGAGAAATGACAGGGGTTCGGATCGGATAAATCCGGGCTACGTGGCTTTATCCTGATTTTTATAGCATTGAATTTTATGAGGTCCACTTCCAGCCTGATCTTAACAGTCCCATTTACATTAACTTCAACTATTGGGTTTTTGAATTTTAGTTTGAATTCACCTGCGCTTACTTTTAATCCCAGGCAATTATTGACCATATATTTATGACCCGATAGCAGTGTAAACATATATTCATTCCCGATCATCTTATCAGTTGCTTCTTTCATAATTTCTACCCCGTTAGCCATCCCAGTTAGTTGCATCGTATTCGCAGATTGTATTTCTCCAAATTGAAACATTTTTTGGGTAAATCTGCCTGTAAATAAGGGATCGATCTCATTGTTGACATTCTCAGTGTCACTAGATATGATCCCCCGAAATTTAATTCTGGAAGTTCGTATTTCCCCAACCTCTTGACCAATACTTTCAACAAACAACGTGCAAGTAAAAAGAAGAAGAAAAATCTTTTTCATAATATTGTTATTTTAAATAAAGAACCAAAAAAAAGAATTTTCGAAACTAATGGTTGTCGAAATACAGGTGGTACACAACTGGTGTAATTACGCTCATGTGCGTATATCATACCTAAATTGGGTGAATACATGCTGCGATTTATTAGTAAAAAATTCATTTATTCTCTTTCGTCATCATTGCCCTATCGAGTGGGTTTACAAAATTTACAATGGCATTTCTAAAAATCACCACCTTCGGTACGTTACTCACATTAAAATCATTTAATCGGCCGGAAGTTATAGTATTCAAATGTCAGTAATCAACTCGCTTAGAACTTATACTTTCAAATTTGGAAAGTCAAACAGAATCTGTGAGA
>MHAR01000011.1 GCA_001803045.1 Ignavibacteria bacterium RIFOXYB12_FULL_35_14
ATATCTCACGGGATGAACTGAATTATGCCCCAACAATTCTTGTATTGTCCTAATATCATAGCCAGACTCTAAAAGATGCGTAGCAAAAGAGTGTCTGAATGTATGAGAAGTAGCTGGCTTTAATATTTTTGCTTTTTTACAAGCTAATTTAATTGCTTTTTGTATTGTACTTTCATGGATATGATATCTATATATCAAATCACTATTATCATCCTTTATAAACTTATCTGCAGGAAATACAAATTGCCAATAGTAATCTTCATCTGCGTGCGGATACTTAATTGCTAATGCGTTAGGTAGTTTTGTCCTTCCCTTTCCTTTCTTCAAATCAGCTTTATGCTGCAAATATATTTTATTCAAATGCTTCTTTAATTCCGGAATAATTGATTTCGATAATGTGGTTATTCTATCCTTACCCCCTTTTGCTTCACGTACAATTATTTGATTCAAATCGAAGTTAATATCTTTTATGCGCAAATTTAACGCCTCTCCTAATCTTAAGCCCGAACCATATAATAGCGAACAAATAAGTTTTACAACTCCTTCAAGATGCTTGAATACCTCTCTAACCTCACTTCTTGTGAAAACGACAGGAATTCTTTTACTTCTTTTGGCTATTATTAAATCTTCTAACCAACCAAAATTTTTTCCTAACACATTTTTATATAAAAACAATATTGAACATAGCGCTTGATTTTGTGTTAAGCCCGTGAGATAATCTCTATTTAATGTTAGTTGATTGATCATATTTGTAAATAATTCTTTATACGGTTTTTAATGTATCTTTTCCCCCAAGCAGTTTTAAGATATTTTTCTCTTACCGTAGCATCCTGTTTGTTTAAGCAGCCTTCCCAATAGACTAATTTAAATGGATATCTATTTTTTGTGCTTATTACGATTCCTTTATTATGTTCTGCTAACCGTCTGTTGATGTTATTAGTATAACCGGTATAAAACATTCCATCTTTTAGAGATTTCAAAACATAGACATAATAATAACTTTTCATATCTCACGGGTTAAAGCTGATACATGTTTATCAACGGCAAGATGATTTAAGAATTGTTTTACCTCATCCGCACCCATATCCTTAGGATGGCGTTTGTTATGAAAAATAAAAAACCTTTTAATCCATGAAACGTAGCTTTCTTCTGTACTCTTCGCGTAGTGGGCTGCCCGCATCGTAATTCTCACCTGGTCGAGCAGTTTAGGTTTGTTATTTGATGCATAATCTTTCAAAAGAGCACCTAATAATTCCAGTTAAAACTAAGAAAGGAAAATTACATTATCAATCTTTATCAGAAATTAACTAAAAATGTCTTGTGTTAAACCTATGTTAATTCCAGAAGAAAGAATTAAAATAACGATCGCCTGATAAATTCACCTTAACAACAACATCTTTTTCATTTCAACATATTCACCGGCTTGAAGCCGATAAATATAAATTCCACTTGCCAATCCGCCTTTGGCGGAAAACTCAACCTCATAACTCCCCGCAGGTTTGTATTCATCAACCAATGTCGCAACTTCATTTCCAAGTACATCATAAACTTTTAATGTTTGCCAACCTGCCTTGCCGTCAGGCAGGCTGCCTACTGGCGACTGCCAACTGATTTTGGTGCTCGGATTAAACGGATTCGGATAGTTTTGCTCAAGCTTGAATTCGTTCGGGGCAATATATTTATCTTTAACACTTGTAACTAAGTTGCTGCTCCCGGGTGTTGGATTCATAAATTGCCAAGCAGCAGAACCATCAGGAAATCTTCCATAGGAAGTATCCGTTTTTTGCGGACCAAAGGAAAGCGAATCAAGTATCGAAACTCCGTCTGTATCAACCAAGGCAATGTATTCTCCGCTTTTGCTAAGCTTAAAGCTTGAATGAACACCCGGCTGGGTCAGATTATCATCACACCAAACGATTAAAAACTCTCCAGGATTTAAATAAAGTGACGGCTGAGTAAATCTCCATTTAGTTAGGTTAGCTGGATTATCAGTCAAATATCTTCCACTTAACAGAACTGGTGAATTAGTGTTATTATAAAGCTCAATCCAATCATCATGTTCTCCGCTCGGATCAGTAAATGAATTAGCATTGTCAGCAAGGAATTCATTAATTACAACATCACTAACAGATGGCAATAAAGCAGCAATGCTAATCGACGACTTCCTTGGATAAACTTGGAATTGATTCTGTGTGTCTTCAACGTAAATTGAAAATTTGCCTGAACCATTATTACCAAGTGGCGGAATAACACCGACATACCTGTCTGCCTCATCAACATTTTTTGTATTGGTAATTGGAGAAAACTGCATCGGATAGTTTTCTATTGCCGTTGAACCTGCTCTTGTAAATTGAATCGTCACTTCATTCAAACCAATATTGCTAAATGCAGAAACATAAACTCGAATTGTGTCACTTGGTCCCGGGTGTTTTGGTTCATAGTTAATTTTATAAGCCATTGGTTTTGCACTTAAATAAGCAAGTTGTGTGAATGTTGAACTGTTCCTGAGATTTACAAACTGCTTCAACCCATTCTTTACATGCTGATTTGAGTATGCACTTAATGAATATGAATTAAAGAAATCGTTCAAGGTAAATCCCCAATCGAGAGTACGAAACGTATCCTCAATTGCCGGTGCAGTTATCATTTGTTTGATGCTATCTATGTGAGCTTCCCAAAGATTGAGTGAGTAAACATTGTCTCGAATAAACTGCATAAAATGTGTATAAAGATTACGATATTGAGAGTTTGCTATTAATTTTTCAGCAAGAGGTCTCGGACCATCAACAACCTTTGAAAAATTATATGGATTGGCAGTTGCCCAATCAATATTAAACCAATCTATGCCGTATGTGTTGTCATAATCATATGGAATTATGTGAAAAATATCGTTTGAAGGTTCATAGTAGAGATAGTAATTATTCATCAACGACCAATAATCATCCCAGCTGCCCATCAGAACATTCATTGCGAAGTATTTTAACACACCCGGAATATCTATAGCCGATTCAATCGAATCAGGTAAAGCAGCATCAGGCGTATTGTTTAGAATTGCAATTAATCTTACAAGCTTTGAAAAATCCATTTGCTGTTCATTTGTTTTTAACTCGTAGGCAGGTCTTCCACCGCTGTTAAGATTAATATAGACAGATGGATCACTACCTTGATAGGTTAAATCAGCCGGATAAAGACACTTCCACAAATTACCGGAATCATCAGCAAAATTTTTCTTAAGAAATTCTTCATCAATGTGTTCAACATTTATGTACAAACCGTAATATTTCCCGTTGACATAAACTTCAACATGATTTGCCCTGCTTGCATTAAAGTCAATGGTTTCAAAATGATCAAAGCAAAGCTTGCTTCGTATGATTGATGGATCATTATGCTCACCGTTAAGATTTAACTTCTCAACATCATAAAAATTTCTCCCTTTTTTGAAAGTGTTAAATGAAATTTTAAATGATTTCTTGGTCGATACTCGTGATGTATTTCCTCGTAATCTAAATCCAATTGAATCAACGGTTTCATCAATCCAATTATTTCTAAAACGAACTGATGCTACATGTTCGGAATCACTTTGAACATTATTGTAAATCCATTGCAAGGATGCAGGATTAATTGTTATGTCTACTCTTGCAACATGGGAATCATCGTAAAGTTTCCAGCTATTGTCTGTTTGTGCTGATAGTTGAAGCGCAAAGGAGAGAAAAAAAGCTGGAAAAAGTATTAAGGAGTTTTTCATTACTTCCCTTTCGGCGTAAACATCATTTTAATTAACAAATACCTGTCGAATTTGATTCAAACTTAAGAACAATACGTTCAACTTTCAATTTATATTCGCATTCTTTGAAAAATATCACGCTTAAACTCACACAAACATTCAGTAAATTAACGAAGTAAATTTTTATTATTTGGAGAACAGGTGAAAGAGATTAGAAATATTGCAATCATTGCTCACGTAGATCATGGTAAAACAACTCTTGTAGATCAAATACTGAAACAATGCGAAGTGTTCCGAAAAAACCAGGTCGTAAGGGAAAGATTTCTTGATTCCAATGATCTTGAAAGAGAACGCGGAATTACGATTCTTGCTAAGAACATCAGCATTCCTTACAAAAATTATAAAATTAATTTAATTGATACACCGGGTCATGCGGACTTCGGCGGTGAAGTCGAACGCGTTTTAAAAATGGCGGACGGAGTTTTGCTCTTAGTCGATTCTTTTGAAGGACCAATGCCGCAAACTAGATTCGTGCTTGAAAAGGCGTTAAATCTTCATCTCAAACCAATTGTGGTTATTAATAAAATTGATCGCCATGATAACCGTCCTGCTGAAGTTCTTGATGAAATTTATGATTTATTTATAGATCTTGGAGCAAATGATCATCAACTCGATTTTCCAGTTATTTATGCAAGCGGACGTGATGGATGGGCTGTTAAACATTTAAAGGATCAACACAAGAATCTTAATCCGCTGCTCGATTCAATTATTAAAGATATTCCTTCGCCTCCAATCATCGAGGGTACGGTACAAATTCAAATTACTACTCTTGATTACAGCGATTATGTAGGAAGAATTGGTATCGGACGAGTTTTTAGAGGCACATTGAAAAGATCGGATAAACTTTCCATTATAAAACGAAACGGTATGATTCATGAAACCTCACTTAAACAATTATTCGTATTTGAAGGATTAAATAGACTTGAAGTTGAGGGAGTTACTTGCGGTGATATTTGTGCAATGGTTGGTATTGAAGATGTAGACATAGGTGATACAATTGCAGACGCAGCTAATCCCGAACCTTTGCCTTATGTCTCGGTTGATGAACCGACAATCAGCATGACCTTCACGGTTAATAATTCTCCTTTCTATGGCAGAGAGGGTAAGTTTGTTACATCAAGACAGTTGAGAGATAGATTATTCAAAGAGCTTGAACAGAATGTTGCATTACGAGTTCAGGAAACATCATCACCGGATACATATAGAGTTTCGGGCAGAGGAATTTTGCATCTCTCAATTTTAATTGAAAACATGCGGCGCGAAGGGTATGAATTACAAATAAGAGAGCCAAAAGTTATTTACAAAGAAATTAAAGGAAGAAAAGCAGAACCAATTGAAGTGCTCGTTGTTGATGTTCCTATAGAGTCTGCCGGTAAGGTGATTGAGCTTGTTGGTCAGCGCCGCGGTGAGTTAATGAAAATGGAAAACAAAGGAAGCATGAATACGCTTGAGTTTCACATTCCTTCCCGCGGTATAATGGGATTAAGAACAAAAGTTCTAACTGCAACTTCAGGTGAAGCAATTATGCATCACAGATTTTACCAATACGAATATTTCAAAGGATCAATCGGAACTGCTAAAAATGGGGTAATGATCTCTATGGGCGAAGGAGCTTCAACTGCCTATGCAATTGATTCGCTTCAAGATAGAGGACGATTTTTTATTGATCCCCAAGATATTGTTTATACAGGTCAAATCGTTGGCGAGCATACAAAAGAAAATGATATTGAAGTTAATGTTCAGAAAGGAAAAAAGCTTAGCAATATGAGAGCATCAGGCGCAGATAAAGCAGTTAAGATTACACCAGCCGTTAAATTTTCTCTTGAGGAAGCGCTAGAGTATATCGAAGATGACGAGATGGTTGAGGTAACACCAAAATCCATAAGGATGCGCAAGCTTTACCTGGATACAAATGAACGTAAGAGATATAACTTGGGAAAGAAAGTCGTGGTTTAATTACTGAAGTTACATAAGTATAGAAATCAGATGCTGATATTTACTAATCTTATGGACGTTAGCTTAATTTCTTTATTTTTCAAGATTATTATATGATCGTAAAATTAAATTGAAGCAATTCAAATTTAATTTAGTTTTTCAACATAAAAATTGGCATTCTTTTCTAAATTTAGTTCATCTATTTCATCCCATACGGGATTCTAATTATGGGGTGTTTTATTATGCTATAGATATTTAATCCCTAACGGGATTAGAAATTTTTAATCCCAAAGGGATGTCATATTTATAGAAAAAATTAACAGAAAGAGTTACAAAATCCCGTAGGGATGACATCTAAAAATTCCTGTTTTAATAATAAACCAAACAAATTGTGCTAATTCCAAAAAAAAATTCTGTTGTTAATTCTAAATCTATACGATTAATCGGGACAACGTGAATTATACACAATTTCAACTCTTGATTAACGGATTTAACAAAAATCATCGCTAAACTTCGAATATCTGATCTAGATCAAAGATTGATATTTTAGTTTTATTCTCCATATTAGCTGCTTTAAGCATAGCTTCAGCAACCGTTTCAGCTTCAATTGGTCGGTACTTTCTTAGCAGTGGAATTATATCAGCTACAAACTTAATGACACTAATACCAATCTCTTCCCCTCTTCTTCTTTCTTTTCTTTCTCCAGCAAGAATTGACGGTCTGAAAATGTAAAGTTGTCTGAAAGGAAGTACAGATATTTTTTCATCGAGTTCCCCTTTCATTCTAAGATAAAAATTCCCCGATTTAATATTGGCTCCGGCGGATGAAACCAGCAAATATTTCCCTACTCCATTTTCAGACGCTGCTTTAGCACATTCATATTGATAAGTAAAATCGATTTTGTATTGTGCTTCCTTACTTCCAGCTTTCTTTATCGTTGTTCCCATTGTAGAATAAAGTTCATCACCGGAAATTTCATGCTTCCAGGTTTCAAGCTTATCAAAATCAACTACATGTTCTTCAAGCTTCGGATAGGTTATGCTGCTAGATTTACGAACAAATATTTTTACAAGCTTGTAACGATTATCGTTCAATAGTTTTATAGTTAGCTGGCTCCCAACTAAACCTGTAGCACCAATTATTATTACTGTTTTCATTTTACTTTTTTATCGGAGAAGAATCATTTTCTTCGTTTCCACAAAACTCCCAGCTTTCAATTGATAGAAATAGATTCCTGATGCTAGATGCTGGATACTGGATGAAGTTTCAAATTCCACTTCATATCTTCCCGCTGGCTTTTCTTCGTTCACTAAAGTTGCAACTTCATTGCCAAGAATATCATACACCTTCAATGTTTGCCAACTGCTCACTGGCAACTGCCAATTTATTTTAGTACTTGGGTTGAATGGGTTTGGATAGTTCTGCTCTAGCTTAAATGCGATAGGAATTTCTGGCCGATCTTCTACTCCAACCAATGTGGATACTATCATTTGAATTGGCACTATCACTGAAGGAGAAAACGGATCGCTGTTATTTATAATTATTGAAGCATAATAATCACCCGTATCAACTTCTGTGGCATCAAAAAGAAGTTCAATATCAATTGATGTATTTGGTAAGCATACACCAGAATCCACGTTTATAAAAAACCACCCTGGTTTCATCGGCGTTAGTGAATTTACCCAATTCACACCATTGTGAAGAGAACCATGATTAGCATTTATGGTTTTATCAAACGAATTACTACCTATTCCTTCGTCAAAGCACCAGTAACCTAATAAGCCCGTTTTTGTTCCTGTTAGTTGCTCATTCATAAATGTTTGAATCTCGTCCTGAGTGCGTGCCACATTCCAAATTCTTACTTCATCTAACTGACCTTTAAAGTAGGGATAATAATCAAAATCATACGTCCCCATTCGAAATGGTTGACCAGTATCTCTATCCATTAAAATTATGTTAGTATTTTCAGTAGCGATTAAAACTCCATTAGTATATATTTTAAGTGAGTGAGTATTTCCATCGAATACCGTTGCAATATGAGTCCAAATTTGAGTTTGAATGGGATTACTCAGAACATTAGCACGAATGGTTTCGCCTGAAACTCCAGAGATTCCAACTTCAAAAATTCCTGATGGATGTATATTAATACAGTACTCGTCATCTTCAGTCCATCCAACGCCCCATTTACCTAAAACTTCCTGTGTGGTGTTTGGATACTCTTCAACTTTTATCCAAAATTCCAAAGTAAACTCCGAACCCATTGCGCTTAATTCTGGATTATCTGGTACTTCTACGTAGTCATTAATGCCATCAAATTGAAGTGCATAGTTCGTTGAGCTAAATCCACCACGTATATCAAAGTAAAGATTGCTTGGGCCTTGATTATTTATAGTAAGAGTTTTTGTTATTGTTGAACCGGGCAAGACGCCAACAACAATTGAATCAGGATTGACAACTATAATTGCCGGTGGCGGAAGAATGTTAAAGCAATCCACTTTAGTAACAATTCCATCGATGGAACATTCTACATTTACATTCCATGGACCTAAGGGTGCTAATGCTGGAATTTGAAAATAGGCATTTAATATTGTGTTACTATTTACAATAAAGCTATCTGCTACGATTGTTTCCTGAGCTTTCGATAACCAGACTTGCTGTGTACCTGAACCTTCCAGGAAGTGAGTGTTAACTCCCTTGATCTTAACATTTGATGGATATGTTTGATATCCTATATCAGGTGTAATGGAAGCAAGAAGTGTATCTTGGGTAGCTTCGAGCAGTGTTGAAATCGTGCCCATCGAGAGCTTGCTCAATTTATGAAAATAAGGAAGGTTGAATTTATCTATCCGATCTTCAATACCGTGATAACAAGGATTTAAATCACCTCCATAATAAGCTTCAATCAGTAAAACTGCACCAAAGCCATAATTCCAGAAAGATGAATGATCACTTTGCCAGGTTCCGGGATTATATATAATAGGATTCAGTTGTAATTCGTACAACCAATTCACAATTACCATCAGGTTGGCGATATCGTTTGAGTTGGCTGTATTCTGTGTATGAATGTCAAGAAGATTATCATTGTTTCCATCCCAGGCAAGCATATCCATATTCAATACACCTTGAATCTGATCATGCTTCGATGCCGCCTGCGACGCATAATAGTTACTTCCAACTAAACCTATTTCCTCTTCATCCCATAAAGCATAAATAAGTGTGTACTTAAAATCATATTTCGACAGAATCCTAGCAGCTTCTATGACTGCAGCTGCACCGCTAGCATTATCATCGGCACAATAGACATCCACGGCATCATAATGTGCACAAATGATAAATTGTTTTTCAGGATACAGATAACCTTGCTGTACAGCATATATATTCCTTCCGGTATTACTATAAGTTTGATCCTCAACATTGAGATTATATGACCCTAATTTTTGAATAAGATAATCAGCCGCTAGATCACTTCCGCTGCTTCCACGATTCTGTAGTAATACTTTGGTACTACCAATCCAGACAGAATCTTCTCCCGTGAGAATACGGACATAAGAAATTAGGGAATCCAGGTTCGTTTGATTGATGATATCTGCTACAATCGGATCATAGCCAACAGTGTTTTCAGGAATTGTCCCTGGAGTAGAATGCCAAATTTTTGCAACATCAACTTTCTCCAACAGACGGGGATACTTATCCTGTCCCATTATTATTGAGGAAAGGATTATAAACATTCCTAAAAAAAGAATATTTTTTTTCATAACTCCTCCTATTAAAATTATTAATGATAATTAATTAACAGTATTTTCCGTCGCTTACACTAACCTCCGAGGTTTCATTTCGTAAGAGGTTCACAAACCTCGGAGGTTTCGCCGAACGCACTATTTTTTTTACTAGTCCCGCCATTCATGGCGGGTTAAAATGAAAACCAAAACACCTGGGCTTTAGCCCAAAATATTTTTGGCTGAAGCCAATTCATTTTTTTCTTTTTATTCCCCCGACCTGAAGGTCGCGGCTATTAAAAATTATCGCAGCAATATCATCTTCTTCGTACTAACAAACTCTCCAGCTTTCAATTGATAGAAATATATGCCGGAGGCATATCCGCCTCTGGTGGAAACTCCACTTGTAAGATTCTCTGCATTAAATTCAACTTCATACCTTCCAGCTTCTTTCTCTTCATCAACAAGTGTTGCGATTTCATTTCCAAGCACACCATAAACTTTGAGTGTAACATACATGTCACTCTGAGCTTGTCGAAGAGTGACCGAAGGTATGTTGTATGTTATTTTCGTTGTTGGATTAAATGGGTTAGGATAGTTCTGCTCTAGCTTAAATGTTAACGGTTGCTGTAATGCTTCTTCTACTCCGGTTACTATTACTTGCGTTGAATCTTCCCAGTATGTCCAGCCATCAACTTTTATTTCTGCCCTTAAGTTGAAATAACCAGGAAATAATGAGTCAATCACTTTTACTGCAAGCCATGTGGAAATTCCAACTGTTGAATTAGTAGAAATATTCGGAAGCGATAAATCACTTTGGCCTATTGATGCTATCCATGGATCATTGCAGATGAATCTAAGTTTAGCATTTGTTATTGTTGTAACATTACTCCAATTGTGTACGTATGGTCGTAGATAGTGGTTTGATAATAAACCCTTTCTATATGAAATACTATCCAACACAACCGGACCTGCTGTTGTAAATTTTAAGTTGTTATAAATTAACTTCGAAGGAATATCAATTCCATTTTGCTGCAATAGTATTTTGTAAAACTCTTCATTTGCTGAATTCAAGAATAAGGAACCAATAAAAGAAGAATCATTTTGATTTAGTTGAAACTCACTAATCAGACTATCATTTAAGTTGAGAACTTTAGCGATAACATAACTTGAATGATTATCAGGATTAGTTTCGATTGCAAATATTTTAACTGTATCGAGAAGTGGACGACAATAACTTGGATTTATTGATGCATTAGAAATGTAAGGTGGGTTTTCAATTATCCCTGGCGCCCAAGCGTAAACTAAATTTGGATAAAGATTTTCTTCACAATTTAAAAGTATTCGTTCTAGACTTGGCCAATTGGTGCCATTTTTTTCTCCAATTTCTGGTATAATTCCAAAAATTTTATTTTTTTCATTGGTTTCGCCATACATCCAATCCGCAACGTCTCCATTATTGCGCCCAATACCCGCTCCATTAGAATAGTTGTTGAGAGCAATTACAAGTCTTATTAATTGATTATAAATAGTTGAGTCAGAGGTTTGCTCCAGATTATAACCCCAAGGTGGAAATACAACTCTCCAATAAGCCATTCCTGATGTAGTATGATAATTTACACCAATTAAAAAATTGTGGTTAATACAGTAATCTCGAACTACTTGTGTTTCCGGTTCTGAAAAAGGTCCAGTGCCACGATAAAAGTTGCTGGTTGTGACTGGACTTGATCCAATGTCATCATACCCCCATTGATATCCAAAATTAGAGTTGAGATTAACACCAATACTTCCATCCCCATTATCTCGTCTGTTTTTATACCACATTCCACCACCATTAGGACTGATTGTTTCATTATATATATATCCATCTGGATTAATCACCGGCATAAAATATAGTTCTCTATTATCCACTAAATATGTTACTTCAGGCAATACTCCATAGTTTTCCAGTAAATAATACATAAAGTACATTATGGCCATCATACCACCTGGCTCACGAGCATGAGTTAAAGCGTTATAAAAAACTTGCGGTTCATTTTCATTCACATCCGGATTATCTGAAATCTTTACTGCCCAAATAGTTCTTCCTTCTATTGAAGAACCAGTAGAATCTTTCACCGTTATTAAATTTGGGTATAGCAATCGCATAGTGTCTAGTTGTGCAACTACTTCATTAAAAGTATAAAATCCACCCATACTTCCGAATCCAAATCCCAAACCTTTACAAGGTTTATTTAGTTTGATCTTTTCCCGGGAATCCTTCGTTCGCTCAAGATAGTCTTTGGTTACATCATCTATAATTATTTCATAAAGGTAGCCTGACTTTCTCAGCTTTTCTATTTGAAAACTGTCAAGTATGGCATCAAAATAATTATCGTGTAATTTGATGTGCTCAAATCCAAGACCTTGTTTCCTTAATTCGAATACATCCGATTGGTCATTGATAAAAATTCTCACCTTACTGACTTTATAGTAATCAGGTTTCTTTGTGCTATCTTTTTGTGCCATCAAATTAAGACTTGTGAAAAGAAGTAAACCGATCGAAAGGGATAAAACTAGTTTTGTTTTCATAACACTTCCTTTTTATAAATGATTAAATTTTTATGCTTCACGCCCACCTCCAAGGTTACCTATCGCCAGGGTTTGCAAACCTCGGAGGTTTCGCTGAACTCCCTATTTTTTTTCTAGCCCCGCCATTCATGGCGGGGTTTAATAAAAACCAAATAAATGGGCTTTAGCCCAAAATATTTTTGGCTGAAGCCAATTATACCTTTCATATTTTTCCCTGACCTAAAGGTCGGGGCTATTAAAAATTAACGAAGCAAAATCATCTTCCTCGTATCTATGAAACTTCCTGCTTTCAATTGATAGAAGTACACCCCACTCGAAAGTTTTTCTGCGTTCCATTCAACCTCATAATTTCCCGCGTCTTTCTCTTCATTTACTAATGTTGCCATCTCATTCCCAAGTACGTCATAAACTTTTAAAGTTACGTTTGACATTTCACTTTTCACGTTTGACGGAATACTGTAATGTATCCTAGTTGTTGGATTAAATGGGTTAGGATAGTTCTGCTCAAGTTTGTAAGTGGTGAGTGGACTCCAATTTACTTCTACAGTCTGTGAGTACTCATACTTTCCACCGTAGTCTATCTGTTTGAGGCGGTAAAAATATTTTCCAGCATTCATTAGTTTATCAACATAAGTATAATTATTCGGAGAAGTAGCTGTACCGTGTCCTTTCACTGAACCAACTGTTACAAAATCATTTGAACCAAATTTTCTCTGAACTTCAAATCCTTGGTTGTTAAGCTCCGTTACAGTTGACCAGCTAAGTGTTACATCTTTACCATTCGCCGATGCTGTGAATGAAGTTAGCTCTACTGGAACAACTCCTCCATTGGTTGTGTGAAGGATAATGCCATTCGCACCGACAGCCCAACCAGTCAAAAAATCAATAAAATTGACAGCGAATAAAGGTAAAGTATCCTGACAGACTTGTTCTGTCCAAGTTAATCCTCCATCGATTGTTTTGAAAATTATAAGTCGATTACCATATACTCGAGACTCGTCCCATCCCCCAACAACATAACCTGTCGTGGGGTTTACAAAATGAACGTCATAACAATTTAATAAACCACCTATCATACTACTATCATAGAATAATTGATTTTCCCAGATTGAGCCCCCATTCGTTGTGATGAAAAAATGATTACCACCGACAGCCCAACCATTATTTATATCAATAAAATGTACATCATTTAATACAATTTCTGGATTTTGAATTTGCGGTGCCCAATTAACTCCTCCATTAGTTGTTTTCATGATTGTACCGTGGTTCCCTACTGCCCATCCTATTTGTTGGTCGGAAAATTGGACTGCATTTAAGATACCATTCTTTCCTGTAGTATCTATCCATTCAGTTTGAGACGTCCAACTTATTCCACTATTTGTTGTTCTCAAAAAAGCTCTATAAAAATGAGGTTTTTCTTCACCGTCTGTGCCTCCCCCAACAGCCCATCCATTATTTTCATTTATGAAATGCACGGATGATAATTGGCCGAGTGGACCAATAGAATCATTGAATTGTAGTTGCCATGTCACGCCACCATTGGTAGTTGCCAGAATAATCTGCTTGCGATCATAAGTTGAATACCAATCATCACCTCCTACTACCCAGCCAGTGCTGGAATTGACAAAGGTTACATCATTTAAGGGAAACACTGAACCACTTGATTGTGTTATCCAATTTGTCCCACCATCAGTTGTCTTGATAATTATTTCACTATCACCCACAGCAAAACCATTATTGGAATCTGTGAAAGTTACCGCATAGAGATTTTTTATTGTACCGCTGTTTTGCTCATACCACTGCGCAAAACACATTTGCGTTATCAGCAAAAAGAAAAACAAAGTTTGTAATAAGGTTTTTCCCGCTTTGCGGGATTTCGTAAGACTCAACATATCATTTCTCCTTTTATAAATTATTTTACCGAACCCCTCCTTCATCCTCCCCTTTAGCAAAGGGGAGGAACGAGCGCTTGTCCCGGATTTATTTCGGGATGGGGTTTTATTTAATTAATTGCATTCTTTTTTCAATTGAATAATCTCCGGCTTGAAGTCGGTAAAAGTAATCTCCAATTGCCAACTGCCTACTGCCTATTGCCGACTGGAATTCGACCTCATACGTGCCGGGCTTCTTCTCTTCATCAACAAGTTTTTCAATTTCATTTCTTTCAGCATCCAATACAGTTAGGTTAACATGAGTTTTGTATGAAACACAATATTTTATTGTTGTCTTATCTTTAAATGGATTAGGGTAATTTTGGCTAAGGTAAAATTCGAGCGGGGTAACTTCTTCAGCAATTGAATTGTTGTTTAGCATTTCGTTCTGCTTTCCATTTAATTATTCAAAATTGTCAGTCTGAGCTACCCTCGTCGCATGACGAGGGTAAGTCGAAGACTTATTTATTCGGTAACTATCACACTTCGATGGCAATGCCACTCTGTGTGACAGGCTCATTTAACTATGATAAAAGAAAAAATTTTACAATGGTATGGTAAGGATTAGGAAGGAATTAATCTACCAATTTTGCGTCAAAAACTATCACTTTTGCGCCGAAGGTTGCGAATTTCGCAAAATTTGAATATGGGTAATATTTTCAAGAAAAAATCGTGAGACGTCAAAACACACAAAACATATACTGACTATACAGTAATATTTTTTAAGAATTACCCCTGAAAGGGGAAGAGTTCAAAGTTTTAAAGTTCGGTGAGCTATTATAATCAAACCCGTTTCTTGACGAGGTAAGAACACGAAACTGAGAAACTGGGTTTGTAATGCTGACATTGTGTAAGGCCAGTTACCAACTATCATGACTTACACTCACTTCTCAGACAATCCCCAAAAAGCTGCCGTAGTTTTCTACATTAATAACATCAGAGTTTTTAATTTGATAAGTTCTGGAAAACGTCAATGGTATTTTTTTCTTATTATTTTTATTCAATGAGAACTCGTAAACGTATAGATCACCTTCTGTTTCCTCGATGTAATCTATTTCCTGCTGCTGAGAAGTTCTCCAAAAAAATGTTCTGGCGTCAATGTTTAATGCGGAGTTCATTTTTAATTTTTCGGCGATAAGAAAATTTTCCCATAAAGCACCTTTGTCAGTTCTCGAAGCTAGAGAATTAAAATTAGAGATCAGCGCATTTCGTACACCGGTATCGTAAAAATAAATTTTTCGCATTTTGGTTAACTCTGTTCTGATATTCCGGCTAAACGGATGCAGCCGGAATATTACAAATGCCTTTTCAAGAATGTCGAGGTATTTATTGGTGGTGTCTTTATCAATTCCTACAGTTCCAGCAAGTTCATTGTACGAAACCTCACTGCCAATTTGTGCTGCAAGAGCCATTAAAAGTTTTTCCAATACTTCCAGTTTCCGAATCCCTTCATAGCTTAAAACATCTTTGAATAAATAGCTTCGGGTAATTGATTTAAGCAGATTTTTTTTGTCATCAGGATTAAGAACCACTTCCGGATACATTCCAAATAAAATTCTTTCCTCCACTAATCTGTTAGCTTCCAACCACCCAAACTCACTACTTAGCTCTCTCATTGAAAAAGGATAAAGGGTGAATTCATATTTTCTGCCTGTTAATGGCTCATTTATTTCATTTGATAGTTCAAAAGCAGAGGAGCCGGTAGCAATAACCTGGACATCCTTGATTTGATCTGCAAAAAGCTTTAAGGTGATACCGATATTTTTTACCCGCTGTGCTTCATCAATCAGAACAATTTTTTTTTGCCCAACAATGTTTTTTAACTTAGTGGAGGTTGCATCAGTTAATAATTCTCTCACATCCGGCTCATCACAATTAAGATAGATTTGCTCATTGACAAATTTATTTCCAATTTCCTTTATCAGCGTGGTTTTGCCGACCTGCCTTGCACCATATATTACTACAAGCTTTCCGGTGAAGAGTTTAGCTTCGATGGATTTTTGAATTTCTCTTTTAATCATAATTTTGCTCTGATTTTGGAACAAACATAAGATTTTTCGATTATAATCGCAAATCTTTATAATATTTTTCGATTACGATCGCCGAATATCATAAAATTTCAGCTGTTGACGATTTGAAGTGAAAAACAGGACAGCATTCTATCTGGTAATTATTCAAAATTGGTTTTTTTAATGAAGTTAATCGGTCTTAATTTTATCTGTATTTTTTATTAGAGGAATGAAATTGTGAGGGAGAAACACCGAACTGCTTCTTAAAGCACTCAGCAAAGTAGGATGGATTGTTGAATCCAACTTCAAGTGCAATCTGCGAAACATTCCCGAAATTCTTTTCAATAAGTTTTGCTGCACTATGTAATCTAATACGCTTTATCAGTTCAATTGGAGATTCCCCAATGAGGGCTTCAATCTTTTTGAGAAGTACTGATCTGCTTACAAGCATATTTTCTGCAAGTACTTCTACTCCGAAAGATGTATCGGCGATGTGTTTGTTAATAACTTCAATACATTTCTCCAAAAACTTTTTATCAATGGGGGTAATATTTTTTTCATCAAGTTCAAGCAAACCATGCTGTCGAAAATGTTCATGCAGTCTTTTCCTCTGCTCAAGAAGATTTTTTATACGTGCTTTCAGTTCATCTGCTTCAAAGGGTTTTATGATGTAATCGTCTGCCCCAATTTCCAAACCGCTGATTTTATTCTCTATTGTTGCTTTAGCAGTAAGCATAATAATTGGTATATGACTGGTTCGTGAATCAGTTTTCAATTTATAGCACATCACAAATCCATCCATCTTCGGCATCATAATATCGCTAATGATAATATTCGGAATGCACTCAAATGATTTATTGAGTCCCTCTTCACCATCTGCCGCTTCGATTATGCTATACTGGTTTTCAAGAATCATGCTTATGTATTTTCGTACATCTGGATTATCCTCAACAATTAAAAGAGTTGGAACAGCTTCAATTTCATAATTTTCAGAAGCAAAATTTTTACTTCGAATCCTCTGCTCCAACAAAAGACTCAGTTCATCTTTATCCTTATCTTCATCTTTATCCTGATCTACTTTCCCACATTTCTCCTCCTCACAAATTTCTTCCTTACTCAAGTGAGATTTACCAAGTGGAAACAATAATCTAAATGTTGTTCCCTTTCCCTCCTCGCTTTCAACTTCAATTCTGCCTTTATGCAGAGCAATCAATTCTTTTGTAAGAGATAAACCAATACCTGATCCTCCATACATTCTTGTGTGGCTTCCATCAACTTGATAGAAGCGGTCGAATATCTTATCAAGTTGGTTTTTGGGAATGCCGATGCCCGTATCGCGGATGGTGATTTCAGCAAAACCGTAACCTTCATTCCGAACTTGTTTCGGAATCTTAGAATTTGCCAGAGAAGCTGAAACAAGTTCAGCTTGACAACTGATTATCACTTCTACTTTCCCGCCTTCGGGAGTGAACTTGAATGCGTTTGATAGGACGTTATTTAAAATTTTGTCGAATTTATCTCTGTCGATGTAAGTGATTATTTCTTCTTCATCTGTGCTTAATTTAAATTTTATCTTTTTTCTTTCGGCAAGTGATTGAAACGAAAGAGCTGTGCCCTTGACAACTGAAACCAAATTTACCGGGCAAGCTTTAAGCTTCATTTCTCCTGACTCAATTTTTGAAATATCCAGAAGCTCATCTACAAGCCTGTTCAGCTTTATTGCACTTCTATGAATAAGATCGGCTTCAGTTTTTATTTTTTCATCATTGGATTTTTGTAATATTTGTTTTGACGGACCCATGATTAAAGTTATAGGTGTACGGAATTCGTGTGAAATATTTGTGAAGAAGCGGGATTTTATTTCATCAACCTCATGCAGCTTTTGTGCTTCAAACCGGCTCATTTCGTATACATGTTTCATTTTTATTTTATTTACTTGCATTTTCCAAGTAAAATAAATTATAGTTAGAATCAGAAGGAAAAACAGAAAGTATGCCCAATTCGTGTTCCACCAAGGTGGATTTATCTTAATTCTTAGTGTAGTTCCAGCTTCATTCCATATGCGGTTACTGGTTGAACCTTTTACCCTGAATATATATTCACCTGGTTCTATATTTGGATAGGATGCATATCGCCTTGTTCCACAATAAATCCAATCATTATCTACTCCTTCCATCATGTAGGCATATTGGTTTTCTTTGCTATTCACATAACTTAATGCAGCAAATTCAAATGAGATGAAATTATCTTTATGAGATAGTTCTACTCCACTGCCAAAAGGAAACGGTCTTTCAAATTTTCTAAATGAAGTTATTACGATAGGCGGTACAAAGGGATTTTCCTTTACGCTATCCGGATTGAATCGAATAAAACCTTTTCTTCCTCCAAAATACAAATAACCATCTTTCGTTCGATACCCAACCTGTGAGAGAAATTCTATACCCGAAAATTGACTGGACGAATAGTAGTTTGCTGATTGCTTAGTGATAGGATTGAATTTGGCCATTCCATCTCTAGTACTAATCCACAAGTTACCAGCATCATCTTCAAGAATTTGTCTTACATCATCAGCAAAAAAGTCATCTTTTCCACTGAAGCGAGTAAATGTGTTCGCTTCACTATTGTAAAGATTTAAACCTTTATTAGTACCAACCCAAAGATTAGCAGAGTGATCTTCAAAAATTGCTATGATTGAGTTGTCGTTTAGGGATGATTTTTCATTTAGCTTTGAACTGAATTGAAAAACAGTATCTTGCTTTGTGTTAAAACAAAATAAACCTGTAGCAATTCCACCAAACCAAACTAATCCGAATGAATCTTCACAAATAACATTTACTGCATTGTTGATATTTGCAACTCGCTTTCTCTGATGAGTTAACTCATCAAACAAATATAAATTACCGGTTAGGTTTCCTATCCAGAAGTGATCTCTTTTTGTTTGGTGAAAAGAAACAAAACGATCTGAATATGAGCCATCTGTGGAATCGATATAACTTAACCATTTATTTTTGTCAGTTAACTTATACAATCCGCCGATGTTGGGCGAAACTAGAATATTTCCTTCACAATCCTGAAAAACCGCTGAGAATTCTGAATAGAGTGGTTTACCTGTAAACTTTCTAGTTTTTATATCAAATCTATCCAGACCTTTTGTGGTCGCAATCCAAATCTTTCTATCATCGCTTTCATAGAGACTGAGTATATTATCTGATGCAATGCTTTCATCTTTCAAGGGATCAAAGAGATATTTTTCAAAAAATGTATCAGGTAAATCTATCTTATTCACACCTCCCAGTGTTGTCGAAATCCATACTGAGCCAGATTTATCCTTGAGGATTGATTTAAGTAAATTGCCGCTTAATCCATTAATGTTTTTTTCATCGTAAACTTGATAACTGAATTTTTTAGAGCTTTTATTGAATACAGCAAGCCCACCTTGAGTGGCAAGCCAAAGGTTACTTGAACCGACTTCACAAATTGAAAGAATGATATTGTTTGGGCGAATTATAGAATTGTTATGTCGGTAAACATGTCTAACAAATTTCTCTGTCTTTCTATCAAATTCTACCAGACCTTCATCTGTACCAAGCCAAATTATTTCCGAATTATCCTCGAGAATTGAGAGAACCCAAAACATAGCAGTTTCTCTCTCGCCCCATCCATTATTTGGGTAATGCCAATAGTGATAGAATTTATTGGCTTCTCTGTCGAATCGATCTAATCCACCGCCTGTTGCTAACCATAGTGTCCCCGATCTATCTTCATAAATTGCATTTACTGAATGATGACCAAGACTGTAAGGGTCATTCTCATAAGGTTTAAAAGCAGTAAAGTTCTGATCGTTTTTATTAAATCTATAGAATCCATTGCCGGTGCCAACCCACATTACATTATTTTTATCAGCATAAATCGATAGAACGAAGTTACTCCAATCATTTTTCGGTTGTTGAGGTTCAGGCAAGTAGTTGGTAAATGTATTGGTTTTCGGATTGAGTTTTTCTATTCCGCCGCTGTGTGAAGCAATCCAAATATTTCCTTCATCATCCTCACAAATTGAACCGGGAAACTCGTTACGCAGTATAACTGAATCTCCCGGATATTTGTAAGATGTAAATCCGTAACCATCATATCTATCCACACCATTATATGCACCAAACCAAATATATCCGGTACGATCCTGGTAAATAGCTCCCACATTCGCAGATGATAAACCATGCTCGACTGAAAAATGTTCAAATACGAAATCTGAATTTTGTGAGTAAATTAGCTCTGCTAGAAGAACAAAAGCTGTTTTACCTAAAAGTTTACCAGGAATGGTAATATATAATGTTATGCAAAAGCGAAGTAAAAAATTCAGCAAAACTTTTATGTTGGTGACAGTTTGCACTACTAAATTACCCCTTTGATGAATAATTAATACAGCCAATGCAAAAGTACGATAGAATTCAACTAATACAATGCATCCTTCGGGAGAGTGTTCCGTGTGTTGTCTCTGGGATGTTCTGTAACCTATCTCTGCGTTTAACTCTATCGGAGTAGATAATATTATGTGTTGGAAATTAGCGAATGGAAAAGGTTATTGTCAAGAAGAAAATGATTTTTTTCTAAGTTGTTAATAGGTGAAACTGTTACCCGTGTCATTGCGAACTTGTTTCGGAATCTGATGCCTAGAGATTACACTAAATTTAGATGCTGAAACGAGCCTGCCTGACGGCAGGCAGGTTCAGCTTGACAAAAAAGATTTTTTCGGAACGACCGGGACTTGACCGCCTTTGGAGGTGGTCATTCCATACGTTTTATATTTCACATTTGACGTTTGACTCAGAAATAAACCACCAAAAGCGGACGGAGCAGGCAATTTCACCTTAACAAAAGCATCTTTTTCGTCTCTACAAAACTTCCTGCTCTAAGTTTATAGAAATATATTCCGCTTGAAAGATGGCTTGCATTAAACTCTACTTCATAAATTCCAATGTCTTTCTCTTCATTCACTAATGTTGCAACTTCATTGCCAAGAACATCATAAACTTTCAACGTTTGCCAACTGCCGACTGGCGACTGCCAACTTATTTTAGTACTTGGATTAAATGGATTCGGATAATTTTGGTAAACCTTAAATTCAGTTGGAATTGATTCAGCAAAATCACTCTCAACCTCAGTAACTAAACCTGGTTCGGGTGTTGGTAATTTGACTGTAGTATAAATTTTAAATTCCCCGGGCTGCAAAGTTACAAGCATGTTCACATCAGTTACATCAATGCTGTCACCGCTGAAGAAGTCATACCACTTCCCTGTTCTGATGAATGAGGGTTGGGAACTGATGGGAATAACATGGAAATTTCCAACTATCGAAACATCCATAGCGGGGTGAGCAATATTTAATCTCTTGGCGAAACCAGAAAGAACCGTTGTGTATGTTCCGCCTCGAAATGCTTCATAGTTCTTTTTAAGATTAATTAGTTCGGTGAATACTTTATAAAGTTTTAATCTCTTATCATCCGAAAAATAATCCCATCGAATTGGTTTTGGTGTCAGCCGATCACTTGAAGTGTTAGATGGCCAATTAATGGAATAATCATAACCAAGTTCGCCAAACTGCCAAATCATTTTTGGACCTGGGATTGTAAAGAAAAATGCTGCAGCAAGCTTTATCCTGTCAATACCTGTTTCTATATTTTTTATATTGTAGCTGCCGCTCGAGTTACCATAACTTATATTCTTGAACATCAGCCGTTCTTCATCGTGGCTTTCCATGTAGGTAACTAGATGAGGATTTTGCCAACCCTTGTTTTTATAATATCCACCACTCAAGTCCGATGCATACCCCATCGTTGCTTCATTATATTGATAATTCATATTTCCCCACAGCATCATTCCATAATTTGAAAGGACAACTTCCTCGCTGTTGTCCGCAAAGTGTTCGAGTATCACATAAAATGTAGAATCAATTGCCCAAATTTTATCTGCAATATGCTTCCAAATATCAATTCTTGTTTGATCATACTGACCCCAAAGTCCAACATTTCCCAAAGTATTTTTTTGTGTAAACCCTTTTGATAGATCAAATCTGAATCCATCGACTTTATATTCTTTGATCCAAAATTCAGTTACCCTATCAACGTAATTTTTTGTAGCCGGGCTTTCATGGTTAAAATCACTGCCGACATTGAAATCGTGTTTAGGCGTGGGATTAAACCATGGAGAGTTTGTCGCAGGTCTTTTGTTTACTGCATCCCAATAAAGCCGGGCTAAAGGTGATTGCCCAAAAGCATGATTTAGAACGACATCAAATATCACGGCAAATCCCAATTCATGAGCTTGATCAATGAATTTTTTAAGTTCGTTTTTTGGACCATAATACTTATCAACTGCCAAATGGAAACTTACATTATAACCCCAGCTTATGTTTCCTTCAAACTCACTTACAGGCATAAGCTCAATTGCATTCACACCTAAGTTTTTAAGATAATTTAAAGTATCAATTAAAGTCTGATAATTATGTGAAGATATAAAGTCTCGGATTAGTAATTCATAGATAACTAAATCGGTCTTAGCTGGCTTTTGAAAATCCATAACCTGCCAGTCGTATGGTGTTTGCGCCGTCTGCAAAACAGAAACTATATCGGTGGTTTTTCCCGAAGGATAAGGTTTTAAATTTGGATATGTTGTGCTCGAAATATATTCATCGTGCTCTGGATCAAGAACTTTATCGGCATAAGGATCTCCAATTCTTATCTCGCCATCAACTAAATACTGGAAAGAATATTCAACACCCGGGCTTAATCCACTAATCGTAGTCCACCAAACAACATTAGCCGAATCTATTACATCGCGTTTCATGTAGAAATTATTATTTACCTTCCAGTCGCTAAAATCGCCGAGCACATAAATAAATTCTTTATTGGGAGCAAAAAGTGCAAGCGTTACAGTGGTTGCATTATCATAGTTAATTCCATATACTTTTCCTGCTGGTAACTTTGCATCCTCTACTGGAGAATTGATAAATATTACATAATCAGTCGAATCAACTAATCCGGAAGTATCTACAGCAACTGCTGATAATTTGTTCGCTCCCAAAAGATTATCCGCACCCATAAACTGATAATTCAAATGATTTGAATTTGTCTGTGCAACCTGTATGTCATTTACATAAAGGGTAAAATTTGAGACGACAGTTCCAATTTCAACCGTAGTGAGATCAATATTTACGGTATCGTCTTGAAAGGCAAATGCGGGTGCGCGAAGTGGATCGCCTAATTGTAATGAAATTACAGGATTATTAAAGATAACGGTAATTCCTGGTTCATACAGATTTGTAAAAATATCCGGTCTAGTTTGTCTCGTTCCATCCGCTGATCTAAAAACTAAAGCCAAAGCAAGAATTTTTTCTGTAGGATCAGTTACACTGTAAAATGATCTTGGATAACCAATTTTAAGTTGATACGAATTTGTGCCAAGTCTTGTCAAAGCTGGTTGGTTAGAGTTATTTCCCCAACTCCCAATTACCTGCCGCCAATATCCTATGTTTGTGTTTACTCCAGTGTGGGCGTAAAGGGTTCCAGTATAATTAAGTAATTCCTCTGCTCCGGGTTGTGTTGCATCAAGGTAAATAACAATTGAATCATTCTCAGTCGGAAATGCAGGAGATGTTGTAACTACCTGCGGGAAAACAAAAATTGAACAACTATAAATAAAAAAAAATGTCAAAAGCCTTTTCATGGTCATTCCTTAATTTAACTCGGTTAAATGTGGTTTGTCTGCATCTACCCATGCGGAATAAATAAGGGAAGCTAAAACCCCGGAAGCATTCGATATCAGGTCTATCGTGGTGTACTTCGTTCTGAACCACATTAAACGATAGTAATCGCTGCTTCCATGCGATTCAGCTTGCTTGTATGCAAGTTTATCTGCATTAAAAATTATTGGTGCGGTTGAGTTTGATATCGATAAATAATCGAAGATATAATTTAAAGGATCGGCAACGTATTCAACATTCAGAGTTTTTATTGCTCCGGAAATTTGATCAATATATTTATTAACCATTTCAGATTCATATCGCCCATGAATTCCTTTTTGATCGGTTAACTGACCGTCATAATTTAACATTGTATGAAACGGCTGGTGGCCATCGCCAACATAATGCCCAAGATCAGAAACAAAAATCAAAACTTTATCCCGGTTCTTTTCCATAAATGATTGTACAAGATTATTATATACTTCAAAAGTAGCCCATGGCAGCAGACCCATTTTTGTTACGGTTTCTTCTCCATAAATTGCAATCAACTGATTTTTATCTTGAATCATCATTCCGTTAAGAAACTCCGTATAATAATCTAAATCAATGTAATGCCTTGGCCATTCAGATGTATCAACTTTAGTGTCACGTCTGACATCTGCATCGGACGCATGTTCACCAATGTAATCACTCCACTTTTTCATTGCGTTCATTTCATCAGGCAGTAAAGCAACAGCTTTAGAATTTATAAGCTTATGAGCTTCTCTCCCCCAAGCCAATGTAACATTTATATGAACGAGAAGAAAAAATAATGTCAATAGAATAATAAGTCTAATTTTCATTCTTTTTATTTCCGGATAGTTGTACAATTATTTCTCTGTTTCTGGGATGAATATCAAAATCTACAAGGATGATTTGTTGCCACGTACCAAGCAGTAATCTTCTCTTAGAAAACGGGACAGTAAATGAAGCGCCTTGTAAGGAAGCTCTAACATGTGAATGTCCGTTCCCATCATGCCAGGTATCGTCATGATGGTATCTTTGATTCGATGGGATAATTTTTTCGAAGAAAGAAGGATAATCTTTCAGTAAGCCCGGTTCATATTCAATAGTTGTAACTCCAGCAGTTGAACCAACAACAAAAATCAGTGCACTTCCTTCCTCAAATCCTGCTGAGGTGAGCAATGATTGAATGTCACCTGTAATATTATTAATTGAAGCGTTTCCTTTTGTTTTTATGTTGAACGAAAGAGTTTTAACTGTGTACATAAGAATTAAAAATAATATTTCACTTACTGCAACTTAAGAGTATTGGCTTTTTTATACAATTCATTTCCACTTTTCATTTTCGGCTTCTGGATTAAATTCGATAAATTTATGGTGTAATTTTAAATATCTTTATAAGAAAGGATCCTTATGCAGTCAAAAGACTATATTGAATTAGAAGAACGATACGGTGCGCATAATTATCACCCGATTGATGTTGTAATTGCAAGGGGAAGAGGAGTATGGGTATGGGATGTTGATGGAAAAAAATATTTAGATTTTCTATCTGCCTACTCGGCTGTTAATCAAGGGCATTGCCATCCAAAAATAATTAAAGCATTAACGGATCAAGCTAATGCTTTAACTCTTACATCACGTGCCTTTTATAATGATTGTCTTGGTGAATATGAAAAATACATAACCACACTTTTAGGTTTTGATAAAGTACTTCCTATGAACACCGGTGTAGAAGGCGGAGAAACTGCTGTTAAGCTCGCAAGGAAATGGGCGTACACGGTCAAAGGAATTCCTCAGTATGAAGCAAAAATAATTTTTGCCGAAGGAAATTTTTGGGGCCGAACTTTAGCTGCGATTTCCTCATCTACAGATCCCGATTGTAAAGAAGGATTTGGACCCTTCATGCCGGGTTATGTACTCATTCCCTATAATAATATTCAAGCACTCGAGAAAGCATTAGAGGATCCAAACGTTGCAGCTTTCATGGTTGAACCGGTTCAGGGTGAAGCCGGTGTTATTGTTCCCGATGAAGGTTATCTCAAAAAAGCCTTTGATCTCTGCAAATCTAAAAATGTACTGTTAATCTGTGATGAAGTACAAACGGGATTAGGACGCACAGGCAAAATGCTCGCATCGGATCATGAAAATGTTAAGCCCGATATTTTAATCCTCGGTAAAGCTCTCTCCGGAGGAGTTATGCCTATCTCGGCAGTGCTTGCAAGAGACGAAATTATGCTTTCGATAAAACCCGGTGAACATGGTTCTACATTTGGGGGAAATCCTCTTGCATGCAAAGTTGCAATAGCTTCTCTTCAAGTTTTAGTAGATGAAAAGCTTGCAGATAATGCAGAACATTTAGGAAAGATCTTCCGGGAAGAGATGACAAGTCTAATGCAAAAAACTGACCTGATCACAAAAGTCCGTGGTAAAGGTTTATTGAATGCAATAGTAATTAGGCGAACGGAAAGCGGCAAAACAGCTTGGGATGTTTGCTTAGCTTTAAAAGAAAACGGTTTGCTTGCTAAACCGACCCATGGAGATATTATTAGATTTGCACCACCATTAGTAATAAATGGAGAGGAATTGAAATTTGCGGTTGACACAATTATAAAAGTAATAATGAACTTTAAGTGAACCCACCTATTTCCTATTCTTTGAAAAGGTAAGGATGCAGGAGAGATTAATAAAAACGTAGGGAACGACCTCCCGGTCGTTCCGTAATTCCACGCTAACTACGGAACAATCAGGAGATTGTTCCCTACGAAAAACGAAACCCTCAAACGAGGGCTTTATTGTTTATAATATTGAAGAAGAATATTAAAGGAGATGTTTTACTATTTCTTTTGTTTGTCCAAACGCAGTTTTAAGGGTTTGAAGTCTTTTTGAAACAGATTCCCAATCATTGTTTTTACCCGATAATTCAATTCCCAATGCTTCTTCACCAATCCTCACGGCACCTAAAGAAAAGCTTGATCCCTTAATAGTATGCACTTCTTTGATAACATCTTCCAATTCTTTCTTTACTACTAGCTCATCAAGTTTACTTAATCTTTGATCCAAATCTTCAAAGTAATCCATTAGAAGCTCTCTTTGAAAATTAACATCACCGAGACTCATTTCAGTGAAGCGCTGTAAATCGAATACCCCGTCTTGTGGTTTAATTTCAATTTGTTTCTTTACTTTTAACCCAACTTGCAGGTTAATCCATGAGTCTAAGACTTTAGATAACTGCTTAGCATTAATTGGTTTAGTAATGTAATCATTCATCCCGGCTTCGAGACATTTTTCCTTATCACCCTTGAGTGCATGAGCAGTAATAGCTATGACCGGAATATTTTTTCTTAAGTCTTCCATGTTACGTATTATTCTAGTAGCGGCAAATCCATCCATTTCCGGCATTTGGACATCCATTAATACAGCATCAAAATGGTTATTCTGGATTTTCTCTACAGCGTCTTTTCCGTTACAAACCGCCTCAACATCAAATCCTAATTCAGTTAACATTCTTAGCACAACTTTTTGGTTCACAACGTTATCTTCCGCAAGTAATATCTTATAATTATTTCTTCTTTCCTTTAGATTATCATCATATGGAGATCTGACTTCCGTTTCATAATTATTTAGGTCAAATTGATCCTCGAAAGATGTGGGACTATAAACAACAGCCTCGGTTTTTTGGGGTTCTAATTTGATTGTAAAATGAAAGGTGGATCCTGTATTTACGGTGCTATTAACTCCTATTTTTCCACCCATCATGTTCACAAATTCTTTACAAATCATTAGTCCTAGGCCGGTTCCGCCATATTTGGATGAGTGTGAAGCGTCAAGCTGACTAAAAGGCTTAAACAGTGAATCGAGTTTTTCCTCAGGAATGCCGATTCCCGTATCTCGAACTGAAGACATTATCACTAAAGAATTATCAGAAATGGTTTCTAATCGCGAATATATTTCAATCTTACCTTTCTCAGTGAACTTGATTGCATTATGTATAAGATTTACGAAAATTTGTTTGATTCGCGTCGCATCACCACGAAGCGTATGAGGGATTTTTGAATCAACTTCCTTTGAAACATAAAGACCTTTTTCCCGTATTTTGCCAAGGTTAATTGATATTGCCTGATCAATTATATCATCTAGGTGAAAGTCGACCTCATATAGCTCCATTCTACCAGACTCAATCTTAGTCAAATCGAGAATTGAATTTAATAATTCTAGTAATGATTCTGCCGAGTTCTTAGCATTTCCAATAAATTGATTTAGTTCATCTTTATTGTCATAATAATCACTTTGGATTAATGATAAGTAACCAATTATTCCGTTGATTGGTGTGCGGATTTCATGTCCCAGAAAAGCTAAAAATTGACTCTTAGCCAAACTAAGCTGCATAGCTTCATCAGCAAGCATATCGGCTCTTTTCTTTTCTTCCCTTAATTCTTTTTCAGCAACTTTCTTTTTTTCTTCCGTAATCACTTGCTGAGTAATATCCCTAATACTTCCTTCAAGATATCCACTATTATCTTCTTCATCATAGAAGATTCTATCATTTAATTTAACAATTATATCCTCCCCATTTCTCTTTTTAAGCGTTATCTGATAATCTTCTACTGAACCTCTCTTCATTATTAAATTAATAAGTTTTTCTCTGTCTTCTTGAGATTTAAAAATTTCTGTTGCTATATTCACTTGTAATAGGTCTGATGGATCAGAATATCCCAATATTTTTGCCATCGATGGATTTGCAATAATGAATTTTCCATCCAATGTTGATTGAAATATTCCCTCAGCAGAATTGTTGAAAATTGATCTGAATCTTCTTTCCGATGCAACTACTTTTGCAGCATTCTTTGCTGCTTGAAGCCTCAATTTAAAATTAACCGCACTTCCAATTACTGAGAGAATACTCAAGAACAGAACAAAGACTACCGATTCATACATATTCGGCAGAAAATAAATGCTGCCATCGTTAACTATGATAGCAAAAGAAAATACAAGATTGTAATAAATGGCAACAATTATTTGATTTTTAACCTCCCAGCTCAAAAAAAGTGCGGAGGTGAATATCATTAATCCTACTATTTGAGAATTTGTAATTAAGGTTGAGGGAATAAGGTAGATCATGTATCCAGAGGATACTATAATTGTAATAAGTAAAATGTGAACGAGTAATACTGGTTTTTTCTTACCAAATGGTGTATTGGTGATAACAAGTATTGAAAACGCAATGATCGTTGCCATCAGCCTTGTGATGTAAACTTGAAGCGAGAATTGCTCAAAATATCGAACCTCAAACATCATGGCAAACAGGCCTGATACTGCAATCAATAAGGACATTACCTTAATTGGAGTGATCAGAAAATCTTCGGTTTTTCTTTTTAGTCTATTGTAAGATTTTCTGGATAGAAGGGTACCATCATTTGAAAACAAATCGAAAGCCATAATTTTTACTATTTTTTATACTTAATTTCAATTTCTGATTCTCATCATTCAAATAATATACCAGAATGAGCCTAATTCAGCGTCAAAATTTTATGAATAAAGACGTGTTTTTCTTAGATTTCCCCTCGCTAAGAAATAATTTCCGAATATGTTAGATTTTTTTTACTCAATTGACCTGGCGATTTTTTACTTTTTTAACCATAGCTTATCAATCGGTTTTTTTGATAAATTCTTCTCAATAATTACGGACGTAAATAACTGGTATATAGCTTATATTGTTTTATTGGGCATTACTTTTACAAAAGGCGGGGCTAAGGGAAAAATTGCTGTTGCAATGATTATTTTACTTATCATTGTAACGGATCAGTTGGGTCATAAAGTTATTAAGGAAATCTTTCAGCGAATTAGACCATGTAATACGTTGGCGGATGTTTTTACTCCTCTCGGTTGTAATGGTACATATTCTTTTCCGTCCAATCATGCACTTAATAATTTTGCTGCTGCGACTTTCTTCTATCGGTTGTTTCCAAAGTTAAAATGGATTTTATTTATTGCAGCTTTTTTAGTCAGTCTTTCACGAGTTTATTTAGGACTTCATTATCCGAGTGATATTATTGGTGGTGCAATGATTGGATCAGCATTTGGTTATATATTTTCAATCGCCTCATTAAAAATAGAAGGGTACTTGCAGTCAAGAAAATCAAAACAACTCGAAGTTTAAATGAAAGAAAACCTCAGGATTCGATCGGCAGATATAAATGATACCCCTATCATTTTGAAATTAATTAAAGATCTTTCCATCTATGAAAAACTTTCTCGTCAATTCAACAATAATGAAGAATTAGTAAAGAAATATTTATTTGGCGAACAAAAATTTGCGGAGGTGCTAATTGCTGAATTTGATGATCATCCAGTTGGATTCGCTTTGTTCTTTCATAATTATTCTACATTTGTGGGAAAACCCGGAATTTACTTAGAGGACCTTTTTGTTCAGCCCAAAATGCGGGGTAAAGGAATTGGTAAAAAATTATTTCTGGAAATCGTTAAAATCGCAAAGGACAGAAACTGTGGGCGAGTAGAATGGAGCGTTTTAAACTGGAACAAATCCGCAATTGATTTCTACAAAAGCATGCAGGCAATTCCTATGGATGAATGGACAGTCTATCGTCTAACTGCTAACAAAATAGATGAGTTGGCTTCACTAAGAAACGATTCCTAAATAAAACTATCGAGAATTACACATTAGAAACTCTAAATTTTATTTATAAAATACAATTAAGGATAATTTGATGACATCAAATAAAAACCGCAGAGTAGTTGTAACCGGAATGGGAGTTCTAACACCAATTGGGCTTACCGTTCAAGAATTTTGGGATGCAATGATGAACTCTAAAAGTGGTGCAGCAAATATTATCAGCTTCGATACTTCAAGAGTTGATACAAAATTTGCATGTGAACTCAAAGGGTTTGATCCATTACTTTACATAGATAAAAAAACTGTTAAACGTTTAGACCCATATGCTCAGTATGCCTTATCGGCTTCGTCTCAAGCTATTGTTGATAGCGGAATTGATGTTGCAAATTTATCCGAGTCGGAAAAAGCAAAAATTGGTGTGATCTTCGGAAGCGGTATCGGTGGAATACAAACGTTTTATCAGCAATCCATTATCAATCACACGCAAGGTCCAGGTCGTGTTTCACCGTTTTTTATTCCTATGATGATTCCTGATCTCGCCGCAGGTTACATTTCCATTCAGTACGGATTTAGAGGACCAAATTATTGTATCGTATCTGCATGTGCCACCGCAAACAATAATATGATTGATTCTTACTTCATGATTAAGCAAGGGCTAGCTAACATAATAGTAACAGGGGGAAGTGAAGCGTCAATAAATGAAATTGGTGTCGGCGGATTTAATGCTTCACGTGCGCTGTCTGTAAGAAATGACTCGCCCGAAACGGCAAGCAGGCCTTTTGACTTGACCCGCGATGGATTCGTAATGGGCGAAGGAGGCGGTGCATTAATTTTGGAAGATTTAGAACATGCACTAAATAGAAATGCAAAAATCTATGCTGAGATAATTGGAGTTGGTCTTTCGGCAGATGCTCATCACATCACAGCTCCGCATCCTGATGGTGCCGGTGCAGTGCTTGCAATGGAAATGGCAATAGGTAATTCGGATATTGATGCAGTTGATGTCGACTATGTAAATATGCACGGAACATCCACTCCTTTAGGGGATATTGGTGAAACCATCGCAATTAAAAAGGTTTTTGGTGAACACGCTAAGAAGATGAATCTTTCATCTACTAAAAGTATGACTGGACATTTACTTGGTGCCGCGGGAGCGGTTGAAGCAGTTGCATCAATTTTAGCAATTAAAAATGGAATTGTTCCTCCGACAATCAACTTTGCCAATGCGGATCCGGAATGTGACTTAAATTATACTTTCAACAAACCGCAAAAAAGAGAAGTGAATGTTGCTCTTAGCAATGCGTTCGGTTTTGGCGGTCATAACACATCAATACTTTTTAGTAAGTTTTTTCACCGATAATTCATCAATAAAAATTTTACAAAAAATAGGAGTTTAATAATGCTAGTTAAACCAAGCTCAAAAGAAGAAGAATATATTGCCCGGCTCGAATTTGAAGAGAAGAAAAAACGGGAAGAGGAACGCCATAAAAAAATGGTGGCAGATGAAAAGAAAAAACTTAAAGAAATTCACTACATGCGCTGTCCAAAATGCGGGATGGAACTCATCGAAATGTCGTATAAAAATCTGAAGATTGATAAATGTTCATCATGCGAAGGCATATGGCTTGATGCGGGAGAATTTGAGATAGTAACTGAAATGGAAAAATCGGCTTTAAATAAATTCTTTAACGTATTTAAAAAATAAAAGCACAGAAATCATTTTCTAAATCGAGTGAGTTTATACTTTAGTAACTATTAATTGAATTAAGCTATTCATCGCACAAAAAACATTTTTAACCTGATCGGAGAAATAAATTGGAGTGGATTTTCGAACCTCAGTACCTAATTGCGCTGCTAACTTTAACAGTTCTGGAAATTGTTTTAGGCATAGATAATATAATATTCATTTCTATCCTCGCAGGTAAGCTTCCTGTTGTAAAAAGAAAAAAGGCAAGGATTATTGGTCTTGCTCTTGCAATGATTACCAGAATAGCTTTGCTCTTTTCACTCACATGGATTATGCGGTTAACAAATCCTCTATTTAATATTCTTAGTCAAGAAATTTCGTGGAGAGATTTAATTCTTATCTTTGGTGGTTTATTTCTGCTTGCTAAAAGCACGCACGAAATTCATGACAAGTTGGAAGGTGAAGAAGGAAAAGCATCTATCAAAATAATCCCATCATTCAACGCAGTGATTATTCAGATTATATTGCTTGATATTATATTTTCACTCGACTCAGTTATCACGGCCGTTGGAATGGTTGATAAGCTTATGGTTATGGTCATAGCTGTGGTTATTGCTGTAATTTTTATGATGTGGTTTTCGGGAAAGATTAGTGATTTTGTTGAAGATCATCCCACAATTAAAATGTTAGCCCTAAGCTTTCTCCTTTTAATTGGAGTTACATTAATTACCGAAGGTTTTGATCAACATATTCCTAAAGGTTACATTTATTTTGCAATGGCATTCTCGGTTTTTGTGGAGATGCTAAATTTAAAATTACGAAGCAGACTTTCAAAACCGGTTGAGCTGCGAAAAGCATATGTGGAAGAAGAATTAAAAGTTTAATTAACACTCAGATTAGTATGTCCAACAAAATAAAAAATAGCAGCTCGAAAAGACTAGAGATCGAACGGAAATTTCTTGTAAAGAATAACGCTTGGAGAAAAGGAGCAAAAGGAGTTATTTATCAGCAAGGATATTTATCAACCGATTCATCAAGAACTGTTAGAGTTAGATTAGAAGGAAAATTTGGGAAGCTAACGATTAAGGGAAAGAAAATCGGTATAGCGGGGGATGAGTTTGAATATGATATTCCTCTAAATGATACGAAGTATCTGCTAAAAAAAATTTGCAAGCAACCAATCATAAGTAAGAAAAGATATAAGGTGCCCCATGGAGGGCTGGTTTGGGAAGTTGATGTTTTTGAAGGCGAGAATAAAGGTTTAGTTATTGCTGAAGTAGAATTGAAGAACGCTGAACAAAAATTTAAAATGCCAGCCTGGTTAGGAAAAGAAGTAACACGAGATCGGCGATTCAGGAATGCAAATCTTGTGGCAAACCCGTTCTCAAAATGGAAAGATAAATTGACACGTTAATCAAATATCATGGAATTCCTTTCTTCAATGAGATATTTTGCCTTGCATGGATGGATTGGAATATTTCTCATCATCATTTTTTGGTTTCTAAACTGGTTTCTTGATGGACTTCGAACTCAGTGGGGATTTTTCCCTCTTTGGTTAGGGTATTGTTTAACGATTGATGCCTTGGTTCTTAAAAGACGAGGTACTTCCCTTCTCACCCGTTCACCCAAAAAATATATCGGTTTATTTCTTGTCTCAGCTCCAAGCTGGTGGTTGTTTGAGTTGTTTAATTCCCATCTTAAGAATTGGCAATACATAGGAAAAGAAAATTTCACGAATTTTGAATATGCTTTGCTTGCATCGCTTAGTTTTTCCACAGTGATTCCCGCTGTTTTTGGTTCAGCGGAATTAGCATCCTCCTTTAATTGGATTAAGAAAATTAGAATTCCGTTTAGGCTTAAAAACAGCTCAACCACATTACTAGTTTTTTTTACGTTGGGAATTTTTCTACTTATCTCGATTCTAAAATGGCCAGATGTTTTTTATCCATTCGTTTGGATAACAATTTTTCTGTTGATTGAGCCTTTTAACATTAAGCGAGGATTTTCCTCATTATTAAACTTCGCAAAGGAAGGAAATTGGCAGCCGGTAATTTCTCTCTCAGTTGGCTGTCTTATTTGTGCATTCTTTTGGGAGATGTGGAATGTATATTCATATCCAAAATGGATTTACAACCTTCCTCACGTTAATACGCCTAAATTATTCGAAATGCCTTTTCCCGGTTACGTTGGTTACATTCCATTTTCATTTGAAATCTTCACGATAACCAGTTTTGTATACGGCGTAACGAAAACGAAACTAACTGATTATTTACAAATCGGTCAGTAATCTTTTTTTAAGATTTACTTCCTTATAACATACCCGTCCCAAATAAATTTCAGATTGGTTTAATTTTAATGTTGTGCTGCAAACTATATCCAAAAAAAGAAGGTGATACGGTTTTATTTCATTAGGTTATTGGTTTTACTAAGGTTTAGAAAAAATATTTATCCAAATACCGATTGCATGTCTGAATATTTTAACCTTAGTAACACATGGTAAGCTAAGTCTCTTCAACCTTATCACTTTATCTTCATAGATTGAGACTAAGTTTGCTGTTAGAAAATCATTTCTGAAATCAAAGAGCCTTATCTTTTGAATCAAGAGAGAAGAATTAAATGAGAGGGGGTTGAATTCATATATAATCAAAATCCAGTCATTGCAGAGAATTAGAAAAACTTTCATCTTATTGCTTATTTATTTTGGACAGCAGTGCCTAACAATGTTGTTTGAATTCTTGAATAATTACCAGGATAAAACTAAGTTACCTGTGTGTTAAAAAGTTAACCTGAGGAAACCTCAGTTTTTACCTGCTTAAAATCTAGGGTATCTATATGAATAACTCAAAACTCCTTCAACAAATTGCCCGCAAAGATTCTAACAAAGAGAAGCTCGCAGAAAGAGTAATTAAAAATTCAGAATTGCTCCAAGAACTTTTCGCCGGTTTGCAAGCTCCTGAAGCACGAATCAAATATGGCTCAAATAAAGTTTTAGTGATCATCAGTGAAAAAAATCCGGCAATGCTTTATCCCAAATTAGATTTTTTCGTCGCGCAGTTAGACAGCGAAAACAATTTCCTCAAATGGGGTGCAATTGAAATTATTGCAAACTTATGCCAGGTTGATTCAGTACATCATTTTGAAAATATCTTTTCAAAATATTTTTTCCCAATTCACGCTCATCAAATGATAACTGCCGCAAACACAATAAAAGCCGCAGCAAAAGTTGCTTCCTTCAAACACAATTTAACCGAGAAGATCTCTGAGGAAATATTAAAAGTTGAAGCAGCAGATTATGAAACACCAGAATGCAATAATATAGTGATAGGTCAAGCTATCAAGTCCTTGGATGAATTGTTTCCGAAACTAAAAACCAAAGAACCGGTATTCGCATTTGTAAAACGACAACTAAAAAATAAAAGACCTGCTACGCGAAAGAAAGCAGAAAATTTTATTAGAAAAAATCAAAAGCTATTAGAAAAATAAAGTTAAAAGGAGAGCAAAATGTGGTTGATTATCGTTGCAATTGTACTGTTTATTTTTTTCTTAGGAATAAGAATCGTTCGTCCTACTCACAGAGGTTTGATTGAAAGACTTGGCAAGTATAATAGATTTGCTAATTCCGGATTCAATTGGATTATTCCGGTAATCGACAGAATGTACCAGGTTAACATTACCGAACAAATGGTTGATGCCGAACCCCAGGAAATAATAACCAATGATAACCTAAATGCAGTCGTTGATGCCCAAGTTTATTTCAAAGTTAAAGACGATGAATTGAATGTTAAGAACTCACAGTACAATGTTAATAATGTAAATTTTCAGATTGTGAATCTTGCCCGTACAACACTCAGAAATATTATTGGTACGTTAACCCTAAAATCTGCCAATAGCGAAAGAGGAAGAATAAATACTGAACTTCATAAAATTCTAATCGAGGAAACAACTACTTGAGGAATTGACATTGTGCGAACTGAACTTAAACAAATTGATCCTCCAAAAGATGTTCAAGACACAATGAATAAAATTGTAAAAGCCGAAAACGAAAAAATTGCAGCTATTGATTATGCAACCGCAGTAGAAACAGTCGCAGATGGTGAAAAAAGAGCAGCTATTAAAAAAGCCGAGGGAATAAAGCAAGCAAATATTCTAAAAGCTGAGGGAGAAGCAGAAGCAATTAGATTGGTGAACGATGCAGCCAACAAATATTTCATTGGGAATGCACAGCTTTTAAAGAAACTTGAGACAGTGCAGAATTCTTTGCAGAATAATACAAAAGTAGTTGTTCCAGGGAATGCTGAGTTAGTAAATGTAATCGGTGATTTGGCGGGTGTTCTTCCTATGACAAAATAATATTTTAGATAGCTTATGCTCGGAATTGGAATCTAAATTTTTTACGAGTTAAGAACTACTTTTTCTTACTCTCAAAAAAAATATCGGGAATTCCAATATTTACTTTATAGTTGGAATAAGAAACATAAACCTTCCCCGCAGTTGTAGGTTTGTTATCCTTTTTCTTTTTCCCAGATCTCGTGCTTAAATCTCCGCTGAATCCCATTGGAATATTCGTCTTATCAATATTGAAAGAAAAGATCATCATGCTTGGTAAAGGATAATTTAAATTGGTAAGATCGTACTTAAGCTCTATTGCAAAAGTGCCGTTTGTTTTTGTTGTGCTTTCCATTTTTCTAATAACATTTTGGGATTTGTCAATCCAAAGAGTTGACAAAATCACCTCATCAGTTTCACCAAGCGGAATTACTTTCACTACTGAAGTTATAATGTTATCTAATGTATCTTGTCTAACATAAAAAGCGGTATACTTTTTCTTTAGCAAAGCACTTGGAGAAAAATCAAATCCTTCTCGTGGAAGCAATGCAAAAGTTTCAGATTCAAAATGTACTTTGTCAGGCTGTTTAAAATAAATTTTTGCTTCTGTATCCGGCACTTTTAAGAAATCCACATCGACTTTAATATTTACGTTCACTTCATAATCTTGAACTTTATTGAATGAATCAAGCACTTTTTTAAGGATTGCGTCCGGATCGTTTGTCTGAGGAAATGTAATGGTCGTAAGTGTGATAACTAAGATTATTATTTCATTAAGATTTTTCATTGCATCAATTAAACTATGATATTAAAAATTTGTTTCTTCTGATTAATTCCTTAGCTCAGAATATCTTTTTTGTTGAAGATAAAAACAGTTGCTCCGAAAAAGAAAATTACGTGACTGATTAAAACCAACGCTGATTTTATAATATCCTGAATGTCTATTGGATCATCAAATAATGAGCGCCAGGATTGCATGTAATTTGTAAATAAATACGGACGAATAGATTGAAAAAACTCGATGTCCAATGCTGAAATAATCACAAACACAATTATTATTGCCATCGTTGAAACAATTGGACCAATTGCATTTTCAACCAGTGAGGAAAATAAAAAAGCCAACGCTAGAACAACAGTCATGCTAAGAGTCGCAAACCCATAGGCCAAAATGAAGCGCCAAAAAACATCAGTGCGGGATAATATTAGGATGTTCACATTTTTAATAACGATTAATTCCCCCACTCCAAAAACTAAAAGCCCAATTCCTAAGCTCATTACTGCAAGAAAAAGTACCAATAAGTTGGTGTAAATAAATCCACCAAGAAACTTTGAGAAAACAATTTTGAATCGGGAAACAGGTCGCGTTACTAAAATTCTATACGTGCCGGCAGTTGCTTCTCCGGCTAATAAATCACCTGCAACAAGAGTGATTAAGAAAGGAATATGAACAACTAATGCGTTTAAAATTGCGTAAGAAATTAAATAGCCGTTGAGAAGATTTCCTACAAAAATAAATGACTGCTGTAAATTGCGAGTCATAAAATTTATACTCTTTTCCCCTTCAACGAGCATTGCAATTTGAATTATTGGAACTAGAATAGCTATTGCAAGAAAACCAATATATGTTCTCCACTTCCTGAAAATTTTCGAAAGCTCAATGCTTATTAAAGAAAAAATCATAAGGATTTCTCGGTTATTTGCAGGAAATATTCCTCGAGAGACCTTGTGGGAACCACAGCGCTAACAGAAATTTTATTATCAACCAAATATTTATTCAGCTGGGCAATTTCTGTATTCTTGAGCGAAAAAATTACTTGGTTCTTTGTTTTGGAATTCAACTTTTTAATCCATGATGTCTCTTGCAATAATTGGAGAACTTTATGCGTATCGTCAACTTCGAAACTTACTTTAAGGTCATTCCGGTTAAGTAACTCTTCAACGTTACCTTCAACTTGAGTTGAACCTTTATTTATTATTATCATTCTATCGGCAACCATTTCAACTTCGTAAAGAATATGAGAAGAAAGAAAAATTGTTTTCCTCTGATCCTTGCTGAGATGAATAATTAAATCCCTAATCTCCTTCATTCCTTGAGGGTCCAAGCCGGTGGTTGGTTCATCAAGAATAATTAATTCCGGATCATGTAAAAGAGCTTGAGCAATGCCTAATCGCTGCTTCATCCCATGTGAAAAAGTTTTAACCTTACTTTTAAATCTTTTGTCAAGTCCAACCAGCTCTAAAACTTCCATAATTCGTATATTGGGTGACTCAATCCCGGAAAGTTTTGCGAGTATTTCCAGATTTTTATATGCCGATAGAAAGCCGTAAAAATCGGGCTTCTCAACGATTGCACCAATCTTTCGTAAGATTTCTATGCGGGATTCTCTTAATGACTTTCCAAATATTTTAATTTCTCCTTTTGTAGGTGAAATTAGAGTAAGCAGCATTCTTATCGTTGTGCTTTTGCCCGCTCCATTAGGGCCTAAAAAACCAAACACATCGCCTGTGTAAACATTAATGCTCAGATCGTTAACAGCCTTTAGTTCTTTGAACTGTTTTGAGAGATTCTTCACTTCTATGATTTTATTATCGTCGGACATTTCCGGTTTTAGAGTTGGATTTAATTCAATTTTAACGATTAATTATTTTTGTAAGCGATTTTTTGTCCAGTAATTTGCTTTTGAAAGATAAAAAATTATTTACTCAACACATCTATAAAAAAAATTATGCTTCTGATTGACTTTTGAGAAAATTAATTTATTGAACTTGAAAGAATTAATTTGGTTTTATCTAAAATTATAGTAAACTTACTATCAGAAGTTCCTGCAAGCAAAAAAATATTTTTTTCGGCAAAAATTAATTTCTTAAAACTATTTTCTTTTAAAACTTTTTTATTTAGTTTGCCTGCGGTTGCAGTCTTGTTCATCAACTCTTACAAAATTCAATAATGAAATTATTACAAACAACAATTCGTAAAAAAATTATTTTAAAAAGCTAAGCAACCTATCTATGAACAAAACTAAATTTGCGTACGAGGGAGTGCATCAATGCAAATAAAGAGATTTTATACAGAAAGCGGGAAAGATCCGCTATCATCGTTCAAATTTGAAAAACGAACTTCAGAAATACGAAATCCTGATGGATCAATTGTCTTCAGAATGGAAGACATTGTTGTTCCCTCACAGTGGTCACAAGTTGCCACAGATATAATCGCTCAAAAATATTTTAGAAAAGCGGGGGTTCCTAAGCTTTTGAAAAGGATTCGTGAAAAAGGAGTTCCTTCCTGGTTACAATCATCCAGAGCTGATGTCGAAAAATTAGAACTGCTTCCAGAAAAGGAACGTTATTCTTCTGAAGTAGATTCAAGACAGGTATTTCATCGTTTAGCCGGATGCTGGACTTACTGGGGCTGGCAAGGTAAGTACTTTGGTTCCGAGGAAGATGCAAAAGTCTTTTATGATGAGCTTGTTTATATGCTCGCAAATCAGATGTCAGCACCAAACAGTCCGCAATGGTTCAATACGGGTTTGAATTGGGCTTATGGAATCAGTGGTCCATCACAAGGTCATTATTATGTTGATCATAAAACCGGCGAACTCACTGCTTCATCAGACGCCTATACTCATCCGCAACCGCATGCATGTTTCATTCAATCTGTAAGTGATGATTTGGTTAACGAAGGCGGAATCATGGATCTTTGGGTTCGTGAGGCACGTTTATTTAAATATGGTTCAGGAACAGGTTCAAACTTTTCTGATGTTCGCGGATCAAGTGAACCATTGAGCGGGGGCGGTAGATCTTCGGGTTTAATGTCATTTTTGAAAATTGGTGATAGGGCTGCCGGCGCAATCAAATCTGGTGGAACAACAAGACGCGCTGCTAAAATGGTCACTATCGATATAGATCATCCGGACATTGAGGAATTTATTAATTGGAAAGTAATTGAAGAACAAAAAGTTGCTTCATTAGTTGCCGGTTCTAAACTATGTAATTATCATCTTAATGCAATAATGAAAGCCTGTTATGATGAACACCCGGAGAATGACCGTTTCAGTAAATCATTAAATAAAAAATTAAGAAATGCTGTTATCGAAGCGCGAAAAGTAAATATTTCAAATAATTATATCGAAAGAGTGATCCATCTCGCAAAGCTTGGATTTAAATCGATTGAATTTCCTACTTACTCTACAGATTGGAACTCAGATACTTATTCTACTGTATCTGGTCAAAATTCAAATAACTCGATTAGAGTTACAAACGAATTTATGAATGCCATATTAAATGATGGTGATTGGAATCTTTATTGGAGAATTGAAAAGAAAAAAGCTACTAAAGAAAATAGAGAACCCAAACCTTACAAGACACTTAAAGCAAATGCCCTTTGGGATGAAGTTGCTTTTGCAGCATGGTCTTGTGCAGATCCTGGAATTCAATTTCACACAACAATAAATGAATGGCACACATGCCTTGAGAACGGTGAGATCAGAGCTTCTAACCCCTGCAGCGAGTATATGTTTTTAGATGATACCGCTTGCAACCTTACATCACTTAATCTTGTAAAATTTTATGATAATCAGACTAAAGGGTTTAAAGTTGATTCTTTGCGTCATGCAACAAGAATTTGGACAATCGTTTTAGAAATAAGTGTTTTGATGGCTCAATTTCCAAGTAAAGCAATTGCACAAAATAGCTACGACTTTAGAACTTTAGGATTAGGTTATGCAAACTTAGGTTCTTTGCTGATGCTTCAGGGCATTCCCTACGACAGTAACGAAGCTTTTGCAATTTGCGGTGCAATAACTTCTATAATGCATATGTCTGCGTATGCAGCTTCAGCAGAAATGGCTAAAGAGCTTGGCACTTTCACGCACTACGATATAAACAAAAATCACATGCTGAAAGTAATTAGGAATCATCGAAGAGCAGCTTACAATGTACCTAACGATGAGTATGAAGGATTAACGATCTATCCGATGGGAATAAATCCCAAATACTGTCCTTCTGATTTACTGAAAGCAGCAAGAGAAGATGCGGACAAAGCTCTTGAACTTGGAACTGAAAATGGATTTAGGAATGCTCAAGTAACAGTTATTGCTCCAACGGGTACAATTGGTATGGTAATGGACTGCGACACTACTGGTGTGGAACCGGATTTTGCTTTAGTGAAGTTTAAAAAACTTGCCGGCGGCGGATACTTCAAAATAATCAACCAGTCGACTCCTCTTGCCTTGGAAAGACTTGGATACAATAAAGATCAGATAAACGAAATTGTAAAGTATGCAAAAGGTTCAGGTACTTTGGTTGGTTGCCCTTACATAAATCCGGAATCGCTTAAAGCAAAAGGTTTTACAGAAGAAGTTCTCACTAAAATCGATAAAGCCCTTCCATCTGTATTCGATCTCAGTTTTACATTTAACAAATTCATCATTGGTTCCGATTTCTTAATTAAAAAACTCAACTTTACGGAAGAAGAAATTAATGATTATGATTTTAACATGCTTGAGAAGTTAGGATATTCCAAGCAAGAAATAGCGTCAGCAAATGATTACGTCTGCGGAACAATGACCATAGAAGGTGCACCATTTTTGAAACATGAACATTATCCCGTGTTTGATTGTGCAAATAAATGCGGCAAAAAGGGTACGAGATTTATTCGCTCCATTGCTCACATCAAAATGATGGCAGCAGCACAGCCATTTATTTCAGGGGCTATTTCCAAAACTATCAATCTCCCGAATCAATCATCAGTAGACGACATTAAAGATTCCTACATGCAGTCCTGGAAGCTGGGAGTTAAAGCCAATGCTATTTACAGAGATGGTTCAAAATTATCCCAGCCGCTAAATACGCTGAGCGAAGATGAATTGGAAGCCATAATTGAAGAAAAAGAGAAGAACGACATAGTTAAAATAGCCGAGCGAATAATTCATAGATACATCGCTAAGAGAAGAAGACTACCATATAGAAGAACCGGTTATACTCAGAAAGCAAAAATAAACGGGCAATCTGTTTACATCAGAACCGGCGAGTATGAAAATGGACAAATTGGTGAAATATTTATAGACATGCACCGTGAGGGTGCCGCTGTTAGAAGTTTATTAAACTGTTTTGCTATTTCCGTGTCGCTCGGTCTTCAGCATGGCGTTCCACTGGAAGAATTTATTGATGCCTTTGTGTTCACTAAATTTGATCCTAGCGGAATCGTAACCGGAAATGAAAAAATAAAAATGGCCACGTCTGTGATCGATTATATTTTCAGGGAGCTGGCTGTATCATATCTTGGCAGGTACGATCTTGCTCATGTAGAACCAACTGAGCTTAATGGTAAAGCTTCTAAAGGAATAATTAAAAAATTCATCGAGCCAGAATTTGAAAGTGAGGAGCTAATAAGCGAACGCCTGGTTGAGCTAGATAAGAATGATTCCTATGAATATTCTCTATCGACCAATGAAACAAAGTATTCTCCAAGCCTGGATAGCTTACCTTCAGATTCAATCGCATCAAAAGTTAAAAGTGCAATTCAATCCGGATACACAGGAGATATTTGTCCCGAATGCCAAAGCACAATGATGGTTAGAAACGGAACCTGCTTGAAATGTTTAAGCTGCGGTTCAACTACTGGATGCAGCTAGGATGAAAAGTTGGAATACTCCAAAGCCGTTCCATGGGACGGCTTTTATATTTTCGCTCATCGTGGAAGTAAGTGGGTAAAAATGATAACAAGAAACGTCATAACATATGAGGAGATAAGGGGA